>CAZGKT010000046.1:0-29961 GCA_964525605.1 uncultured bacterium | reverse complement strand
ACTGACCTTTGGCTGTAAGGACGACGCGGATAAAGCCCGGTGGATCTTCGAATGGGTTCGCGATGAGATCAAACACAGCCACGATCATGCCCTCAACCCCGTCACCTGTTCGGCTTCGGAGGTGTTGGAACACGGAACGGGCTATTGCTACGCCAAAACCCACCTGTTGGTGGCTTGCCTACGCGCCAGCGGAATCCCGGGTGGCTTTTGTTACCAGAGGAAAAGGGATAAAGAAGGGAACTATTACCTGCATGGCTACGGCGCGGTTTATTTGAAGGGGATCGGTTGGTACCGGTTCGATGCCCGGGGCAACAAACCGGGGGTGGACGCCCAATTCACCCCGCCGGTGGAAAAGCTGGCCTATGTGATTGAGCAGGAAGGGGAGTGGGACGACCCGAGGGTGCGTCCGGAGCCCTTGAGGGAAGTGGTTCAGGCCCTGCGAACCTTCCCGACCTGGGACCAGCTATTGGCGAACATCCCCGATTTTCCGGAAATGCCCGCCTAAACGTTTCCACTCCTTTCAACCCATTCAAGCAAGCCTGTCCTAGCACTCATCGCCGATTGGAGCTGTGGCCCCATGACAAGACCGCTTGATCACCACGCAAAACCCTTCCGGCGAACCGGGATAAGTCAAAAGACAACTGGGACAGCCGAACCGTTATTTATGGGGTGACCCCTATTTTTATGCATGGGATTCATTCTATATATTCAGCATACTTCCATAACCTCGGGGCCTGGTTTGTAGGGGTACCATCAAAAGGGGATGCCGTCATGAAATCGACAGCGGATACCGAAAAAAAAGCTAATAACCCGGTCAATAAGATCCTCCTCGTCAAGGGGCAGGGCATTGGGCCCGAATGCATTGAGGCGACCCAAAGGGTGTTGGCCGCGACCGGCGTTGAGATCCAATATATCGAAGGCAGTTTGGGTTATCCGGACGCGAAGGATCTTTTTCCGCTTTTGAAGGCCAAAGCGCCCGCCGTCTACGCGGGTCAGTTTGGACCGGAAGACCCGGCGGCCGTGGCCCAGCGGCTTGAAGCGGAAGCCAAGACGGAAGCCCAGGCCGGCGGCCATCTCAATGATTTCTACAAGAAATTGCTGGCCAAGCTGACGCCGGAGGTTCTGCAGGCGGTCAAAAGCCTTGTCGCCGACCTTGAAAAGCAAACCCTGATGGATGCCGCCGGCGCGTCGGCGGTGCTCAAGGGCGCGCTCAGGACGCTCGATGAGGGGGAAGAGCCGAGCCGGAACGTGACCATCCGCAAGGCGTTTGAGCAATACGCCAATATCCGCCGTTGCGTGACGCTGGACCCCATCGCCCCCGCCCTGAAAGTCGCCGACATCCTTTTCGTCCGGGAAAACGTGGAAGACCTCTACGCCTCGATCGAACACCGCCTCGCGCGCAACTATCCGCAGGCCCTTCGCCACCTGACGCCGGAAGGCTGTGAATTGATCTGCCGGGCCGCCTTTGAGGCCGCCCTGCGGGACGGCCGGAAAAAAGTGACCGGACTGGAAAAACCGAACATCCTCAAGATCACCGGCGGATTGTTTCGGGAAACCTTTCAGAGGGTCGCGAAGGATTACGGCAGGGAAAAACTGGGGGCCCGGGGCCTGGAAGCCAACTTCATGATCATCGACGACGGCCTGGCCGCCATCGCGGCTTCGCCCGAGAAATTCGACGTGGTCGTGACCACCAACATGTTCGGCGATATCGGCTCGGACATTGCCGCCAAGGTCACCGGCGGCGTGGGGCTGGTGAGTTCCAACAACATCAATCCCAATAATCCCCGGTCCGTTTCCATGTTCGAAACGATGGGCGGCACCGCGGACGACATCGCCGGCCAAAACCTGGCCAACCCGGTCGCCCTGATCGACGCGGCCGCGGAAATGCTGCTGCACATTGGCGGCAAAGAAAATATCATCGCCGCGGGGTTGATGAAAACCGCCGTTCTCGAGGTGCTGGCGGATGGTTTCTATATCGGGGACATCAAGAAGGGCCCTTACCAGGAAGCGAAGGGGAAAGAGAAGCTCGGCACGCGGGAATTCGCGGAAAAGATCGCCGGGAAGATAACTGAATTGAAGCAGATCAAGAATGCGCTCCCCGAAAAAACCATCAAGCAGATCGCCCTGGACCGTGCCGACGGCGCGGTTCGGACGCTCTTTGAGCGGGTTTTGCCCTCTTATGAGCAATATGCCCGGGATATGGAGCCGGGCAGCCCGAATTGGGTCGACCATACCAGGCGCAACCTACCGCCCAACCCGGTGCGCGCCCGATCGAAGATCGTAGGTTTTGAGATGTTCGTGGACGATCCGGGCGTGAAGCCGGTCTTTCGGGCCGACGGCTCGATCGACTTGGCGTCATCCAAAATGGACCCGGCCGTGGCGGCCGCCTTTGAAAAAGAGACCGGGATTAACGTGGGTTCGCTTTTCGACGAAGGGCGGCCGGGCAGTCTGCAGTCGATCCGCGGTTTTGGCCTCTATAGCGCGGGATTGCTTCGGGCCTATCGGGAGGCCCATCCGGAAAAGTCCGGGTCGAATTTCGGGAAGATCCTCGCTGAAATGGGTCTGGGTGATGATTTTTCCGCCCGTTTCAGCGGCCGCCTGAAGCAAGGTAGCCTTCAGGCCGCCGTCGCCGAGGTGGAACATTTCGCGGGGGAAAGCATCAAGCTGGTGCAGTCTTTCTATATCGTTCGCGCGCGGGAACTGGAGCCCATCCTGAAGACGCACGGTTTTCAACTGGCGCGCATCACGAGCCGGGGCACGGAAATATACCCGACCATGTGCGATTTCGAGAAACGCGACGTGGACCGCTACCGCGTGGAGTTGGATCCCGAAGGCCCGCTTGCCCCCGGGGAAACCAACCATGCGCTCGTGCAATCGAAGATGATGGCCGCGCAAACCGAATTGATCGGCAAGGGCTGGATCATTTCCGAATCCACGCTCAACCGTGTCTTTATCGATGGGGAAGGACCGAAGCCAGGTGAGGAAATATCAGGCGTCACGGTACCCTACGCGAAAGGCCTGGGGGTGAACTATTCCCGCTGAAAAACCCGGAAATTTCACCGCACAACCCGGGTTTCGGTAAAAGGTAAAAAAGGTGCCTGATCCCCATGATCCATTTTGCGAAAAGACGAAATCGTTGAATCCAATTTGCGGCTTATTCTTACCCTGAACCGAATCCCCGAACAAAAAATATTCCCGTTTCAGGCTCTTTAAAGCGAAACCCTATTTCGGGGATGTAGCCACCCATGTCCAACCGTGTGGAAGCCTGCTAAAGTAACTGTATGGTTCATCCCCGTCGATAATGGATGAGAGAACAAAGAACCAAGCCGGTTCCTGATATGCAGGGGTTTATATGAAGTGGTTTTCATTCATTTTTTTGTTTTTCCTCCCCCTATTCCCGGCCCATTCGGACACGGGGACACCCTCGGTCGTTTCAGCCCTGCCGACATCCATAGCCCAACCCGATTTTTCCAACAAATGGTTTCTCAAAGTGGGCGGGGGGACCGCTTTTGACCTGCAAAACGCCATTCCCGGTAGTTCTTCGCTCAATCTTTCACTATCCGTTGAACGGGATACGCCCGATGGGTTCGCCTGTTTCGTTGATGTGGATCGGGATGACGTGAACGTGAGCCAGGATCTTCTGCGCGAGAATTATTGCTACACGGTGAACCTGGAAAGGCGGCGCTTTTGGGCGGAAAGCTTCGTGAATCCCTATTTCTACGGGGGCCTGGGATTGCTTCAAACGGAGTATCTGACGTGGAACACATCCCTCGCGTTGCAATGGGGCCTTGGGTCGGAATGGGCTGTGGGTGAACGGACGGTCGTTTTCTTAGAAACGGCGGCGCATTACGGCTTTTCGCCCGGTTACGCGGGTTACCAATCCCTTCAAGCCGGGTTCAAGGTGGCCATTGACGCGAAGGAACCAGAGCCCACCGCCACTCCCCAGCCGGTGACCGCCGTCTCCACCCCCGGCCCCACGGGACCTCCCTTAAGGTTATTCGACTATGTGGTGAGCTTTCCCATGAATTTCATCGGCACCCCGGATATTCAAAAACTTTATCCGCCTAGCCCCTCATGGGTGACCCCTGGAACTCAATTCGGCTTTCAAATGAACGTCGACTTTTATCTTTGGGATGACCTGACCCTGGGGCCCTATTGTCAGGTCTTGGTGAAAAACTCGACGGGTCCCTACGATACTTACGGCGTTGGCACGCTGGGCGCCGGGGCGAGGTTGAAGAAAGAAATCCCCTTGTTGCCCCGGTGGAGCTTGGAACCCTACCTGGCCGGCGGCTTTTATTGGCTGTCGAATGTTTATTACACCGGTTCGGCCCCGGGCGGGGAAGGGGGGCTGGACCTGGTCTATTACCTGAATGATGCCCGGGACGCTTCCCTGGAGGTGGGGGCGGGATACCGGGGACTCACCTTCAAACCGATCTATCCGAATGAATACTATTTAAATGGGAACGAACCCGTGCGTAATTACGACGGCAGTCAGGCCTCCTTCGATTTTTCAGGCTGGACGGTGAACTTTTTGCAACTCAAGGAAACCTTTGAGGAAAACGCGCCAGCCCCCGCCCAAGCCCCGGCCCCGCCGAAGCAGGGGATTCAACCCTTCCTGCGGATCGGCGCGGGGGTTGTGCCCACCGAAAAATATTCCGTATATACCAACAACGATACGGCCATGCTGGAAGGCGGTTTTGAATTTCCGGACGGGCTGGGTTTTTTACTCGGGTGCGAATGGCTGCCGAACCCCGTGAGCGACCACTGGGCTTGGACGGCGAATATCCGGTACAAGGCTCAAATGTTTCAACTCATCAAACCCTACGTCTTTGCGGGGATCGGCGAAGGGCACTTCAATGGGACTTATTGGACCGACAACCCCGCGAGCGTTTGGACCATGGATTTTCAAGCGGGCCTGGGGGCCGAATATGAGCTCACCCCTGAACTGGCCCTGTTTGTGGACTATCGGCTCATCGCGGAAGTTTCGGAAACGGAGTATTATTTTTCGAATACCGGATACCTGCCGCTTCAAACCGGTCTTCGAGTTAATTTGTAACAAAGAAGCGGGGTCAGGCTTGGACTTCCGCCGAAAAAATGGAAGTCCGACCCTTGTTTAAAAATTAGCAATATTATTAGACTAGAAACAAATAACGGAGTCATGCCATGGCCACCCACAAAACGAATCGCATTTTCTTCTGGGTTTTCACACTCTTATTCCTATTGCCCACGGCGGGGTCGGGGATTTTTGAGCTTTTTACCAGCGGGCCCGATCAGGTGGTTCAAGCCTTCAAACTGTTGGGGTACCCGCTTTATCTTTTGAAGATATTGGGGTTCGCCAAGCTGATGGGGGCTCTCGCGATTTTGACCGGCAAGTTACCCCGCATGAAAGAATGGGCTTACGCGGGGTATAGTTTCTTGTTCTTAGGGGCGACCGCTTCGCATTTACTATCCGGCGACTATGCCCACGCCCCTATTCCCTTGGCTGTGTTTGCCGTGATGCTGGTTTCGTATTATTTCTCGAAGAAGATTTATCCGGCTTACTCGGCTTCTGCCCCACGGGTTCAATCCGCCCGTCAACCCTACGTCAACCCAAGTAAACCCCAGTGGAA
Source organism: uncultured bacterium (assembly GCA_964525605.1). Taxonomy (GTDB): domain Bacteria; phylum Oederibacteriota; class Muellerivitia; order Muellerivitales; family Muellerivitaceae; genus CAVTWJ01. The sequence goes on along the minus strand of CAZGKT010000046.1, from coordinate 24,352 downwards.
CCCCTCGGCCGGGTCGGTGCATTTCACCTTGGAAAAGAAATCTTCCAGCTCGTTCGATTTATCTGTTCGAAATAATGGAATCGTCGACATTAAAGAAGTGACCTTCACAACAACCCCCTACGACCGGTCGCCCATGCCTTCTATTTCTCAAAAACCCACCAAACCCTTCCCAATCCTAAGACAAAGGGATAAGGTGACCATCGGCAAGGGGCATTATGAGCCGTCCAAAGGCATATCCTTCGTGATCGAGGCCTTTTGGAAAGATCCCAGCGGCAGAAAACAGTCCCTCAAAAAGACGATGGTCTATAAGTAATCATTCTCCTGTTTGAGCCTTTATTCTGGTAAGGTGTTAGGGAATCAGCCGAGAAGGCCGTTTTTCCTGGCGAAGAAAGTCGCTAAAAAGAAAACCGCAAAGAAGTCATTGGTTTATCCAGTAACCCGCATCCTGTTCACTTCTTCCAGACGGTAGGCTTTTTTAAACTCTCCGATCGCGGTTTTTTTCGTACATCAAAGTCACGCCTGATACTTACACACTCTTTTTCACACAAGGAATCCGCACATGCCTGAGTCAAACCAGACTCCCGAAAGAAGACTCCATCCCCGTTCTGCGCTCAAAATTCCCGTCAAATACCGGGTGATTGAAGCCCGGGACGGAAATCGAAATGAAAAAACCAGCCACGCCATGGACATTGCTTTGGGGGGGCTTTATTTGCTCTCCAATCATACCCTCGAAAAGCACAGCCTTATTCGTATCGATATTACCCTTCCCAAGATGCCCCAAATGATTTCAGCCTATGCCAAGGTGATCTGGGCCAACCATACCGGCGGGGGACTTCAGTTTGAGGCCATGAAATCGGAGGATGAGGAAGCGTTGAAGAAATACCTTTCGCGGATACCCGCCGAAAACCTGAACAAATAAACTACTTTCCTCAATGCGATGCCCCCTCCTACGCCACCCCACTACGCCCTTTGGGCTTCCGCCGTTGCCCCTGGGGTTACTAATTATGACCCCCCTCATAACCTCTGCTTTCCAACTCCTGTAACGTTTCAACGCTATTTTTTTAAACATCGAATATTTAAAGGAGACTTTCATGAAGCCTAAGTATTTGTTTTTGACCCTCGCTCTTCTTTCATTCCTTGCCTTTAATGTTTCCGGCAGTTTCGCCGAGAGCGCGGACGATTATTATCATTCGGGCTTAACCGACTACCAGGCGGGTAAATGGGAAGAAGCTGTTTCTTATTTAGTGGGTGCCGTACAACAAAACCCGAACTATTGGCAGGCTTATCAACTGCTTGCTTACTCTTATTATCATTTGAACGATATTCCAAAATGCATTCAAAATGGTGAAGCGAGCCTGCAAATTAATGCCACTAATCCAACCCTGCAAACTTTTGTTGATAAACTTAAAACTCAAAATATGTCAGCGCCTTCCGTGGATGCCCCGGAAAATAATTCTGCGGTCGCCAGCCCCATCGAAGCCCCTTCATTACCCTTATTAAATTCTGACACCAAAATACATAATTCCTTTTACTTCAATTTGGCCGCTGTATCCCCTTATGCCCCAAGTGATTTTGCCAATGGTTGGACATCCGGGGGGAGTTTAGGTTTAGCTTATGGTTTTGGGCTGAATAAAATGACATCCATTGTTTTAAGCGGTCAATACAGCACTTTCCCGTATGGCCAAACATATCCAGGTGTCACTTTGTCGGGTGGCGCGTTCCATACATTGACGTTTTTAGTTAATGGAAAATTCTTGTTGGTGGGCGCCGGTAATCCTGTGGATTTTTATTTGATTACAGGAGTTGGCCCGACTGAATTTATCAGTGATGCCCTGACCGGAACGGACAATTTTACCGGCCAAACCTCGACCGAAACCGCTACCCAACTATCCGAGCTGGATTTTGCGTTACGGTTCGGATTAGGCATTGATATCAGGATTGGAAATAACATGTTTCTTTATTTAGAGTCAAACGGTGTGGACACTTTTGTTTCGCAGAAGGTTTCGGATCAACCTTTAACCAACAATCAGTTTTCATTTGGGATGAAATTCGATAATTAAATATCATTCGAACGAGGTCGGCTTAGTGCCGGGTTCCTTAATCGTTTTATTGAAAATCGGCACACTCAATCCCAGGGTTTCGGCTTGTGGTCTCAACCTAGAGGCAATTTTCCGCTCTTGGATTTATGGTTTTTTGATTCTATTGATCCCGGCCATTTGTGGCTCAGCCACGACCTTTAAACCCGATCTTGTCACCGCAAATTCAGGTGCCTCTTGGCCATCCACCGTTCAAATCGATGAATCCGTCCAAACGTCCCCAATTTCTATCGATTCTCATTTCAAGATCCTGTATTTCAAGGCTCTGAATAACAAACCCGTTCTCATGCCCCCTCTCATCTTATCCAACATGGATATTGCTTTTGAAAAGATTCAAACCATAACGAATTACCAAAGTCCTTTCACCACAAGTACCACTTGTTGCATCCCCCTGGATGAAGAACTAGATCGAATGATTAATCTCTCAAATAAATACTCACTTGATTCGAGGGCTCAGGAAATACCCGATCCCGACCTACTTTTTGAAATCGGGTTCATCCAGGGCGCCCAAAAAAAGACTTATTCTCTTAATGCGAAACCCCTTTTCGCTTTGTTGGATCAGATCCTCGCTTACGTGAAAAGTAAAAGAACAAGGGGCCTTCTCATGTCCTACAAGGCACGCTACGGAGGCTTTTTAACGCATAAAGCAAAGATCGAAATGTTCAAGGATAATTGGGAATGGATCTTGGACCACCAACTTCCTCCCGGTTCCTCACCGAGTGGGGTCATTGATTTTTTGGAAAAAAGACGCTTTTTGCATGAATCCTATGCACCTGAAACAAAACATTTATCCTCGATATTGAAAAGTAGATATCCGAACTATTTCACAGAAAACGCGCCGATTACCTTTTACTTTGATGGGTTGGGACGTTTAAAGAAATATTATTTGGGAGAAATCGATATTGAGCCCTAATGAGGAAAAGAGAGCGGGTTCCACGCTTCACAGCGTGTAGCCGCCCCTTTTTTGTGTTTTCGGCGAGCTAAAACGCCGAATTAATGACCCCTTTGTTTTACAATCCTGAACCCTTATTCTTCTAAAGCGGATTGAAGCCAAATTCCAATTGTTAGGATATTCAATGGGGCACATGGCCTATGGGCAGTTTTACCTGAACAGGGAACTCATCACCCTCGTCGTTTTGCTGTTGGCGCTCATCGTGATTTCCCGGATTGGATTTTTCAAAATCATCGGCGGAATCTTTAGTGTGATTGGGATCCTTTTGGTCCTGATTATTGCCTGGTGGGCGCTGAAGGTGCTGTTGTTCGGGGTGGTGGTAGGTTCGCTCGCGCTTTTCCTGGTGGGGTTGGTTGTTTTGGCGCTGATTTTTGGGTGAGCCCTATTGGCTCAAATGAAATCAATATCGACGTTTCTTATGGTCGTTGGATGCTTCGCGAAGGTCATCCTTTATGCTTTCCATTAATCTCGATTACAAATCCTTGAGGACTATTCAGGCGTTTCTCCGTGTTTCAGAAAAGTTAATTTTTTAAATTCTCCCCCCAAAATCCAAAGCTTTGCTTTTACGTATGACGAATCTCATAAATTTCGGCGAAAGGGCCGTGGGTATACTCGCCCGTCTTTCAAAAAATATATCGGAGGTATTTATGCGATGGTTTCTTTTGTTGTTCCTTTTCATGACGACCGCTTGGATGTCGGTGGGTTGCGGAAGCAAAAATGCCGCTTCCAACCCCACTTCTTCGGGGCCCGCGGCTACACCGACCCCCATCTTTAACTATCCCTACTTCGCTTCAATGGGTACCGCTGGCACCTCGGGGACCAATGGCGAGTTTGAGTATCCCATTGGTATCGCCATCGGGGATGGCTACTTCGCCGTCGCCGATAACCTGAACAACAATGTCCAGGTATTCAATAATTTGGGCACTTACCTCTACCACCTGCCGGTGAACCAGCCCAACGGCATAGCGATCGCGCTGGACGCCGACCAAAACGTGGAACTTTACGCGGCCAGCTGGCCGGGGACCATCGTGAGTTACTTGTTGGGCCCCACGAATTATTCCGACGGCTACGAATGGATCTGCTCGGGGAACCTCGTCAACGCCTCCGACGTGAAGGTCAGGAGCAACGGGGATTTGGTCGTTACCGATGATGGAAGCGACAAAGTTTATATCACCTCCTGGCTCAACGACACGGTATTGGCGACCTCCCATGGGGTCACTTTCTCGTCGTTGGCGGGGGTGGCCGTGGCTTCCGACGGCACCTATTTCGCCACGGATTTCGACGCGAGCCGGGTCGTCCATTTGGATTCCAATTTGAACGCCCTGGGCTCCTTCACCGGCTCGGCCTGGACCATCCCGTTGCACGGCCCCGCCGGGATCGTCGAGGATTCCCAACATGATCTCATCCTCGCGGACGCGTTCAATGCCCGAGTGGTCCGCACGGACCATTCCGGCAACTACCTGGAGGAAATCGGCCATGGTGTTTTTTCAAGCCCCCAATATCTCGCGCTTGACGCCGCGGGGGATGTGTTTGTGACCGATGAAAATAATTACAACGTCACCGAATTCACGCCCCAGCAGTAAGGGGCCGCAGCGTTTTCCCGCGCCCGGGTTCAAACCGGGGCGGAGAATCGAAAATGAAAAGGAGAGTCACATGAAAAAATCAGCCATCGTCGCGACCTTGTTTTTCCTTTCGGCCGTACCCTCGGTTTGGGCCGACCGCCAGCCCTTGGATTCTAAAACGCAGTTGGGGCCCGCCCATTCCCATTCGGGAAAAAGCTCGGCCTGCGGCGTGAAGAAGGGCGTGAGCCGAACCCCCGCCGTCCACACGGCGAATAAAGCCCTGCTGATCCGTTAAGGGCCTATTCACCGAGGGGATGTTCGCCGTTGTAGATCGTTAGGGCTTGGCCTCAAGAGAACACTTGAGGCCAAGCTTTTTTTGTTTGGGGCAGGCCCTCCTACGTTACTCCACTACGCCCTGCGGGCTTCCGCCGTCGCCTAACTTGCTTTGGCGGACAAGTCGAGGAGCAGGCAACTCCGGGGGTCAGGCCCACCTACGTTGAAACTCCGGTGGGCAGGCCGGAACGCTGGTTTACGAAATGAGCAGTAGTGGCGGTTTTCAAAACTCAATCAATAGCCTTGGCACAGGTGATTGCCCGATTTTAGGGTTGAAAATAGGAGCGCCGGGGAACCTTTCTTGATGCGGGTTGGGGCCCGTTTTAAAATAATGTCATTGGAGAGGCCATGTTGACCCAAATCGAAATTATTGAAAAATTGAATTCACAAGACGAAGCTTTACGCCGGTTAGGCGTTAAAAGGCTTGGCCTTTTTGGGTCATTCTCGCGTGATGAAGCTTCTGCGACCAGTGACATGGATTTTGTGGTGGAATTTGAACGGAAAACTTTCGATTCCTACATGGACTTGAAGTTTTTTCTGGAGGGACTTTTTCAAAGGGGCGTGGACCTCGTTTTGGAGGATGGCATCAAGCCAAGACTGCGCCAGAGCATCTCCTGTGAAGTGCGATATGTTCCCCAGTTCTCATTGAACCTCTAAGATCATTGCCGATATTTTGAAAAACAAGCTACCTTTACTTTATGCCGAGACAAAGAAAATCATTAAACCCTAAAAAATAGTCCTCCCACGCTACCCCCGCTACGCGCTCTTGGTTTCTCCTTCGATTTAGATGAGGGCCAATTCTTCCGAGGGTTCCTTTTCAGGCAGTAAGGCCATTAGTTTTTTACAGATCTTTTCCGCCTGGCAGGGTTTGGAAAAGACCATATCCGCGCCCCATTCCAAACTTTCTTCGATGTGCTTGAGGGTGTTCAACTGCGTCATGGCGATAATCGGGATGGCATGGGGCCAGGTTTTCCTGCGGATTCGGGAAAGGAAATTCGGGGTGTCCAACCCGGCCGAGGCGGGGTCCAGTCGGTAAGTTATTCGGCAGATAAAGCGTAGTTAAATGTTAAAGCTTGGGTTATTTAACCTGTATTTAAAATGACTTCTTAGGTCATGGGGTTAAACTAGTTTCATTACAAAGCAATATCTGATAACCATTTTTCATGTATTCGGTGGTATGAATGTTTTGTTCTAAAAAAATAATTCTTTTCATTTCGACCCATCCCATCAAAAGATTATTCCTGTTTCTCTTCCTCTATTACTTCTCCCTCGCCTTTTCCCCGGCGCTGGCCGTGACGAATATCCCATCCCAAGCCTGGAACCGGGACATCAACGCCGGGGGTTATACCGACGGCGCGCCCGTGGGCGGGTTTGGCGCGGGCACCTTAACCTGGGATTTCGCGGGTGACTTTTTCCTGAGCCGCCTGAATATCGCGTCCGCCCCCAATACTTCCAACAACCCTGCATACCCCATCGACTTTAATTGCCATTTTTACATGTTCCAACAGCCCGCCGGTCAATCGGCCGTGGTGGAAATGCTGAACGCGTCCACCCTGGGAAGCGGGGAGGCCACCTACTCCTCCCTTTTTCCGAAATCTTGGGTCAGCTACAGCGGTACCACATTTCCCTTGCCCGCCACGGTCACCCAGTTTTCACCCATCATGCCCCAGACCGTCTTGTCGAACGCTCTCACCTTGTCCAGTTATCCCGAAGGCATCTACGAATGGGACGTCACCAACACCCAGGCCGTTTCCTGCGTGTTCGCCGTAATGCTGACTTTTGACAACTCATTTAGTGGCACCAACGCGGCCGTGACCACCTCGGGCGGAAATGTGGGCTTGGTCTTGACCCGAAATACGGGAAACGCCACCAACCCTTCCCAGGGCGAATTCACCCTGGCCACTCAATCCAACGCCGGGGTTTCGGTGACCTACCAATCCGCATCGTCGGTGAGCACTCTTCAAACCGTTTTTTCTTCCACGGGTTTATTGAACAACACGGTCGGGAACAACAATCTCGGGGCCATCGCCTTTAACGTCAACCTGGCGCCGGGGCAATCGGTGAAAATTCCCATCGTGGTGGCCTGGGATATCCCCCTCGCCCAGCCCGGGTCCGGTCCTGTTTGGTACCGGGAGTACACGAGGACCTACGGCCAATCGGGGCTCAACTCGGGTGCCATCGCCTTTGACGCCCTCAATCATTATCCCGCCTGGGAATCGGCCATTGATTCCTGGCAAAGCGGGGTCCTCAACGGAAATTATCCTGCCTGGCTCAAGCAGATGCTGTTCAACGAACTCTATTACTATTTCACCGGCGGTACGCTCTGGGAAGCTGGGCAGGTGGGTAACAGTTCCTATAACGCGGGCCCAGACATGTTCAGTAGTTTGGAAAGCTACGTCTACGATTACTACGGCACCTCGGATGTGAGGTTTTACGGTTCCTGGCCCCTGGCGATGATGTGGCCCAGCATCGACAAGCAGGAAGTGGAACAGTTTTGCGACAGCGTGGTGGTGAGCCCCTCCCAAACCCTGCCCCGGCCACCGGCCCTGGGTACCTGCGCCCATGATTTTGGGGACGTGAACGGCGTTTTCCAGGAATGGAACGCCTATAACTATCTCAATACCAATCTTTGGAGGGATTTGAATTCCAAACTGGTGCTCATGGTTTACCGGGATTGGGAATTAACCGGAAAGACGGATACGGCCTTTCTCAATTACTGCTGGCCGGCGGTGCAAACGGCCATGGCCTATGTCCACAGCCAATGTGACGCGTCCGGCCTTCCCTATATCAACCCATCGGATACGAATGGGGGGCAGGACAGCACTTATGACCAGATAGGACTCAGCGGGGACACGGCCTATTGCGGAAGCCTGTTTTTGGCGGCCTGCGAAGGGGCCGCTTCGATGGCTAATTCCGAGGGAAATTCATCCCAAGCCGCCGCCTACCAAACCTGGCTCACCACAGGGCAAACGGGTTTCGCCACCCTTTGGAACGGTTCCTACTACAACATTGATAACGGGTCGTCGGACACCGCCCAAAACCGGATCATGAGCGACCAATTAGCGGGTCAGTGGTATGCCAAAGCTCTCGGGCTTCCGGGGATCGTCCCCGACGCCAATGCCGATTATGCGTGGCAAGCGGTGCATGACAACAATTGGAACAAGTTTGACGGCGGGGCCCATGGCGCGGTGAATGTGATGACTTCGTCGGGCGCTATCGACACCAGCTGGTTCCAAAGCCAGGAAGCCTGGGTGGGGGTCGATTGGGGCCTGGTGGCGGGGATGGTTCAGCAGGGAATGAGCAACCAGGCCACCGACATCGGAAACAGCCTTTACAACAGCATTTGGAACCTCGGCCAGCTCTGGTTCCGAACCCCCGAAGCCTGGCAGACGGGCCTTTCCAATGTGCGGGCCCCCTATTACATGAGGGCCAACGCCATTTGGGCCGTGAAAAACGCCTACGATACCTACATCAACCCCTGCGGCAACGCCACCTGCACCCCCCTCTTTTCATTGACTCCAACTCTTAGTCCGACCCCCACAACCACTTTTACCCCCACCCCAACCCTCACTGCGACCCTTACGGCAACTTCCACCTCGACTCCCACCATTACGGTTACCTTCACCCCCTCTCCTACAACGACTCCCACAGCGGCTATCAACTGGTACGAGGCGACCGGATCTGCGGCTTTTCAGGGACGTAACGGCCAGTCCAGTGTGGTTTACAACGGACTGATGTGGGTGATCGGGGGGTTTGCCAATGCGTTTAAAAATGATGTCTGGTCCTCCCCCGATGGGGTGAATTGGACGCAGGTCACCGCCAACGCGGCTTTTAGCGGCAGGTACTTTCACAGCAGCTTCGTTTTCAACAACAAGATGTGGGTCATTGGCGGGTGGAATGGCGGCTCCCTATTAAACGATGTTTGGTATTCCACGGACGGGGCTAACTGGACGCAGGCCACGGCGAACGCCGCCTTCTCTCCCAGGGAAAATCACACCAGCTTGGTTTACAACAACTTGATGTGGGTCATCGGAGGAGGGGGGATCTCTTCTCAAAAGTTTAATGATGTTTGGTCCTCCCCGGATGGAGTCAATTGGACGGAAGCGACCGCTTCGGCAGCGTTCAGCCCACGGTGGGGGCATGGGAGCGTTGTTTTTAACAATCTCATGTGGGTGATTGCCGGGTTCGCCCGCCCGGATAAAAACGACGTCTGGTATTCTTCCGACGGGGCCAATTGGACTGAAGCCACGGCTGCCGCGGCTTTTCCCGCGAGGGACAGCCATACCTGCCTAAATTACGGGAATCAGATGTGGGTGATCGCCGGAGAAAATACGAATACGTTAAACGACGTTTGGTCTTCACCGGACGGAGTGAACTGGACATCACAGACCCTGGCGGCCCAATTTGCACCCCGGGCTCAACAGTCCAGCGTTGTTTACAATAATCAGATGTGGGTAATCGCCGGATCGTTGTTGGACGACGTCTGGTATTCACCACAAAATCCCACAATGACGCCCACCCTTACGGCCACATCCACCCCCACTGTTACCAATACCTCAACCCCCACCGCAACTTTTAGCCACAGCCCCACGGTCACCTCCACGGCTACACCTACCTACACCTCGTCCTTTACGGTCACATCCTCCCCTACCCCATTCCTGACGGTATTCCCGACCAACACACCCACCTTATCCGTCACATTTACTAGAACGATTTTCCCCACACCCGCGACCGCGACCTACACTCCCACCCTTTCCCTCACATTTACCAAAACGATTTTTCCAACACCCGGGTCCCCGACCCATACAGCTACCCATACATCGAGCCCCACCCTCACAAGGACTAATACCATAACACCTACGAATACGAGGTCCCCGACCCCATCACCAACCGCGACAACCAACTTCACTTCCGGTTTCACGGCCACGGCCGACCCCTCGGACACGCTGACCAGCACCCCGACTATCACTTCTACAAATACACCCTCGGTCACGGCCACTTTCACGTCCAGTTTTACTTCTACGTCCGACCCATCGGACACCCCTACCAACACCCCGACTTTCACTTCAACCAACACCCCGACGGTTACGGCAACGGTGACGTCGAGCTTCACCAGCACACCCGATCCCTCGGATACGCCCACCAACACCCCAACATTCATTTCTACTAATACCCCCACGGACACGACTACCTTCACGTCGATCTTGACCGCCACGTCGGACCCATCGGATACGCCTACCTATACCCCAACCTCAACTTACAGCAACACCCCTACGGTCACGATGACCTTGACCTCTGGTTTCACATCCACCCCTGATCCTTCTGACACGCCCACCAGCACCCCGACTTCTACTTCTTCCAACACGCCCACGGTCACGGTTACCATGACATCGACCTTCACCAGTACGCCCGACCCCTCCGACACCCCCTCGAGCTCACCGACCGCGACTTCGAGCTATACCCTCACCGTCACAACGACTTTCACATCCAGCTTCACGGCCACACCGGACCCTTCAGACACGTCCACCAATACGGTAATTCCCACCAATAGCCCCACGGATACGGCTTCCTCGACCATGAGTTTCACTGGCACGCCCGATCCATCGGACACACCCACGAGCACCCCGACTTCCACTTCAACCAATACACCCACGGCTACGGATACTGTGACATCGAGCTTTACCAGTACACCCGATCCCTCGGACACACCCACGAGTACTCCGTCTTCCACATCCACCAACACGCCCACGGTCACGTCTACCGTGACTTCGAGTTTCACCAGCACGCCCGATCCTTCTGATACACCCTCCAGCACCCCAACCCCTTCTACTACCAACACACCCACGGTCACGGCTACCCTGACGTCTAGCTTCACCAGCACGCCTGATCCCTCAGACACACCATCCAGCACCCCTACCTCCACTACTACCAACACGCTCACGGCTACTTCGTCCTCGACCCCGACCTGGACCTGGACGCTGACCGGCACCGCGACACCGAGCAATACTCAAACCGCAACGCCTACCTTTACCTCGACTAATTCCTTCACGTTCACCGAGACAAATACCCCCACGGCGACGGCCACAGCCACTTCGTCCTCGACTCCGACCTCGACTTTCACCTTCACCCGCACGTCCACCCCGACCCTGACGGCTACCTTTACGACGACCCCGACCCCTTCTCGAACCCCCACCGCTACGGGGACGGCGACCCGAACCTCGACACCCAATGGAACTTCTACCCGAACGGGAACACCGACCAACACCCCCACGGTCAACACGCCCACCAAGACTGCGACGGCCACCTTCACGCTGACCAGCACCCGAACCGCAACGGGAACCGCGACCCCAACCTCGACCCCCGTGAATACGGCGACCAAGACGGGAACCCCCACCACTACCCCCACGGTCAACACCCCCACCAAGACCTTCACGATCACTTTCACGGCCACTAAGACCGGCACCCCGACGATCACGCCGACGGTCCAGCTGACCTTTTATCCCACGCCTTTCAAGACCATCACCGTTTCCGACTCGGCTTCCGCCTGTGTCTCGGTGGGTCAGTCCCTCTCCGTCACGGCCGTTTTCGGGCCGACCAATGAGCAAAACCAAACCGATGACTACAGCATCGGTTTTGGGAACGGGACCACCATCGTTTGGGGGAACGGCTGTACCTCCTCCTTCAATACGGGCTCTCTTTCCTCGAGTAAGCCGGTTACAGTCGTTCAATCGGTGTCGGTCCCGGCCACTCTCACGAGCGGCTATTACACGGGCCTCTATGTGGTGGGTATTCAGGACAGCACTTATCTCTGCGGCGGCAGTACGGTGGTGGGAAGCACCCCGCTGACGGTCTGCGCCGCCATTGGGAAATTGCGGTTGAACGGCGAGGGGGCAGTAACGGATACCCCCACAACCTCTTTTGAAACAGCCGAGCGGATCGTACCTGCACCCAACCTGTCAAGGAATGGGGAACCGATCCGTTTCCGGGTGACGTTGGATCAGCCGTCGAAGATCAGTCTGACCCTGTTTAGTTTGGCGGGGGAGCGCATCTACAGCGCTGACACCCAGGGCCCGGCGGGGTTGAATACGTTGATTTGGGGGCTGACTAACCTTCAAAGCCAAACCGTGGCCAGCGGTCTTTATCTGTACCAGGTGACGATCGACGACGGTCTTCGCAAATTTGACCGGATAGGGAAGGTCGTCATTCTCCACTGAGTCGAAGTGTATAAAAAGGTGCCTGACCCACCCTAAACTTACCAACTACGCTCGACGGGCTTTTCCCTTCGATTTAGATCAGTGCCAGTTCTTCCGAGGGTTCCTTTTCAGGCAGTAAGGCCATGAGTTTTTTACAGATCTTTTCCGCCTGGCAGGGTTTGGAAAAGACCATATCCGCGCCCCATTCCAAACTTTCTTCGATGTGCTTGAGGGTGTTCAACTGCGTCATGGCGATGATGGGGATGGAATGGGGCCAGGTTTTCCTGCGGATTCGGGAAAGGAAATTCGGGGTGTCCAAACCGGCCGAGGCGGGGTCCAGGATGAGGGCGTTGGGTTCGTAAAAGTGAAACAAGTCCCAGGCGTTTTGGCCGCGGCTGCAAACCAGTATGTTGAAACTCTTTGATAAAACACCCATCAGTCCCTGAAGATGCCCGACATCCGAATCGATCAACATGATTTTGTGCATGACAACCCTCCTCGTTCGTGTGAAGGGATGAGGATAAGGACCGTGATGAAGATGGATTTGAAGGGGATGTAAATAAACGGTTAATATTCGCGCGACTGGGATTTACGGATGTACGGATAGGGAGGAACCACAGAAAAGCTCGAAAATTTCACCGCCACGATGCGCCCCCTTTGGGGGCAGACTTGCCTCGCGCCAAGTCCGCCAAGAAAGTCTTTGATTTATCAAAGAAAAACAAAAAGGACGAAGAACATTAAAGTCGCTTTTTCAGGCGTTGAGGATTATTGGAATGAAAATTAAGTCTTTTTGGCGGACACGGAAGGGGCGGAAACGGCCGGTTGGTGGCGGACATCCGTTCCGTCGGATAAATAGATCACATCCGAGGCGATGTTGGCGGCGTGGTCGGCGATCCGTTCCAGGTAGCGCGAAATCATAATCAGGTCGAGGGCCGGTTTGATGATCGTGCGGTTATCCAGCATATAGCTAATCAGCACCCGGATGAGCTGGTCATTCATATCGTCCACCTCATCGTCCCGCTCGCGGACTCTTTTGGCCAATTCCGAATCCCGGTTCACAAGCGATTCGAGCGCGCCCTTCAACATGTCCAGGGTGATCTCGGAGAGCCTGGGAATTTCGAGGTGCGGCTTCAAAGGCTCCACCTCGTTCAAGGTCAGGGCCCTCTCGGAAATATCGACCGCCAGATCGCCCATGCGCTCCAGGTTGGAGTTGATCTTCATGGAACTGGTGACGAACCTCATGTCCCCCGCCGTAGGCTGGTAAAGGGCGAGGATCCGGTGGCAAATCTCGTCGATTTCCATTTCCATGTCGTCGATGTCCCGGTCGTTTTGAATGACACGGCGGCAAATCTTGATGTCCCGTTCCATCAGGGATTGGACGGACAACCGGATGGCTTGCTCCACCCGTTTCCCCATCAATAATAGTTTCGTCTTGAGACCGGCCATTTCCTCGTCGAAAGTGGTTTGCATGTCTTCTCCTGTAAAATCCATCGAACCCACAGTGTACCCATCCAGCGAAGTTTCCAATGTTAAATCAAAGGGAATTAGGCGGGTCAACCGAATGATGACCTTTAGTCTTTCGATGAGTGAACACCCTTTTTCTGTTCTAACCCCTTTTCGCCGCTCGGGATAAGATAATCCCGATATGAAACGACTCAAGCTATCGATTCTCATTAGTCTATGTCTCGTGTTGCTCGTGGTGCTTTGGGCGGATCTCACCCGCCCCCTCTGGCTTGAAGCGCTCTCGTTCCACCCGACCCCCAAGGCCCCCTTGCGAACCCGCGAAACGATCGAAAACCTTCTCATAGCCGTGGCTCCGCCGGCGGTGACAAGCCATTCCGTAAAAGAGGGCAAGGCGGTTCAAGAAAAGATTGCCCTTCACATGGAAAATGACCTCGGGCTGAAGGTCCTCCGTCTTTCCAAGCCGGTTTCAATGGGGGCGGGCGTGACCCCGGACTACATCGAAGGGCATGAGAACGCGGTGAAAACCCTCGAAAGCACGGGCGCGGACCTGCTGATCTGGGGCGACGACCGCAACCCCCTGGATAAAGACGACTGGAACCTTTACGTCACCACCTCGGCCCGGGCCCGGTGCCTGGCCCGGGACACGGGCTATTCGATGCTGGAAAACACCCACCTTTCTCAGTTGTCGGAAGGGGACATGCTCAACGTCTTGGACTGGGTGACCTCCTCCTGGCGGGGTTTGATCAACATCAGCCAGGGCATGTACATCGCCCAGACCATGAAACCCATGATCCTCAAGATCAACACGATCCTGGGACTGGCGGCCGAAAAACGCATGTCCGATTCCACCCGATCGGCGGTGAAGCGCAACATGGCTTTCCTGCTGGCCGAATACGGCAACGAGACGATGGATATCCCGTCTCTTCAGAACGCGGTCAGGCTGACCCGGGATGTGCTTTCGACAGCCGCCCCGGCCGACCGGGAACTGCAAGACCCCTACGCCGATATGGAGTCGGTGAACATCATGGCCAAATGCCTGTTCCGTCTGGGCACCCTGCAGAACGACCATGAGAAGTTATTGGAAGGGGAAGAGGTTTTGAAGAAGGGGATCAAGGGGGTGAATAAGAAGTACGACCCGGAGGATTGGGGGGTACTGCAGATTGAACTGGGGCTGACGCAGGAATACCTGGGCCACCGCACAGGCGACATGGACAAGGTGCGCGAGGCCATCGCGGCTTTTGAGAGCGCGGAGGGGGTCATCACCCAAGACCTGCAACCCAGCCAGTGGCGGAGCCTGCGCACCGGCCTGGGGGGCGCCTATCTTTTTCTGGGGGCGAGGGGGACGGACAATACCGACCTCAAGAAAGCCCTGGCCATTTACCAGCCTATCGCCTCCCACACGGCCCAGACCTATGCCCCCTCGGACTATGCCAGCGCGGAGACCAATCTGGGCCTCATCTACGCCCTGTTGGGCGAAAGGGACAAGAGCCCGGAAGAGGTGAAGCAGGGTCTGCAGCATTCCGACGAAGCGGTGAGTCTATGCCATGCCATGGGCGACGCCTACGGCGAGGGGTTTGCCCTGGCCAACGTGGGGATGGCCCAATACCACCTGGGCCAGTACGCCTCGGATGACGGCCTGATGGCCCGAAGCCTGCTGACCTTTAAGCGCTCGCAGGAGCTGGTGCCGCAGGCGCAAGACCTGGGCCTGTGGGTCAAATGCCAAAGCAACGCCCTGCAATGCCGGCAGTTCATGGCGTTGAAAACCTTCGACCGAGCGGAACTGCAATCGGTGTTGGCGGGGTTCGTGGACATGAAAAAGCTTTACGACCCCCAGGCCAGCCGGCCTATCTGGACCGAGATCAACCTTCACCAGGCGAGTATCGAGGGCGTTTTGGGGAACCTGGATTGCGGGACCGAAAGGGAGGACTTGATCCTGAACTTGATGGAAGGGATTCTGCCGGGGTTGGACCCGCAAAGGGATTCGATGCAGTTGGCCCTGACCCGCCTGGCCCAGGCGGGGGCCTTGAACCACAAGGGAGCGAAATTGAACCAGCCTTCTTATATCCGGCAGGCGATCCCCCTGATGGAGGCGGGGATGGCCAGCCTGAAGCCCGGGGACCTGAACGCCCTGAAAGTGTTCTTTTTAGACTCGTTGGTCTCGGCCTACGCAAACCTGGCGCTCAAAGGGGGGGCTGAAAATTTCCCCACGGCCCGGGCCCGGGCCGTTCTGGATGATTTTGAAAAAGCGGGGCTGGAAACCCCGCTGGTGGTGGAAGAAGCTACGCATGACCAGGACGCGGCGCGGTTGGAGAGGGCATTGGCCGGCTTGGAAAAGGATCAGGCCAGGCTGGGGAAAGCCAGGCCCCTGGCTGAAAAAGCCTATGAGCTCTTTCAAAAGAACGGATATACCTTTTGCATGGCTATGGACCAGAAGGAACTGGCGGAGGTGGACCTGTTGTCGGGCCAACTGGCTGGGGATGCGGCCGCCAAGCGCCAGGCCGCCGGGGAATTCAAGTCGGCGAAGAGGATTTTGGATACCTACGCGGATTGTTGGGACGAGGAAATCCAGAAAAAGATCGCCCAGGCAGGGGAATAAAACTCCTAAAAGATTCTAGGTTCTCGCCCCCATTGAGCCCCTTCCCCCGTCTAAACCTTGATTGTCCGATCTTCTTTGCGTAAATTACCGGCCACGAAGTTAATTCAAAGGGGTTCTTCTCATGCAAAAAGTAGCTGTTTTCGTCGACGGCAGTAACTTCTATTTCGGCCTCAAGCGGAACAATCTGCCCAGCCGCGTGGATTACCACGAGCTTTCTAAGGCTTTGGCCGGCCCAAATCGAGAGCTTTTCCGCACCACCTATTTTAATTCCGCCTATGACCCCGAAACCGCCCCCGAACAGGCCAAAAGCCAAAATAGCTTTTATGACTCCCTGCGCCATACCCCCAAACTGGATTTGCGGCTTGGAAAGCTGGTAGAGATTCAAGATGGAAACTTCCGACCCAAGGGCGAAAAACCCCTCTTCGCCGCCGAACTGGTTTACCAATCCGCCAGTCGAGATTTTGAAACCGCCATTGTCATCACGGATGACCCCGAATATGCGCCCGTGCTTGAGATGGTCAAAGAACTTGGCCGTTCCGTGGAGATCTGCCTTTTCAAAGACACCCAGCCTTCGGACCTGTTAAAGGCCTCCGACCGAACGATTTCACTCACCGATGTTTTAGCCAAATTCTCCAAGAAAATTTTCCCCGCCGCCGAGCCCGAACCGGACCCCGAGGACAACATCGGGAACCGGATGACCGATAAAAAACCAACGAAGGCCAAGACCCCCAAATCCAAGGGTCTCCTCGGCAATCTTTTTCAAGACAGCTGAAAACGGGCTCGCCGCTTGGGCATTTTCCCGTCGGCCATGGTTGAGACAAAAATCCAACACTTTTTACGACACGAACCCGCCAAATCTTGGGCAAAGTAAACGTCCTCATCGATCGGGCCGATGAATTTACCGTGAATTGATTCTGCCGACTTCCCTCAGGGTTCCGAAGCGATAAAATACCTCCATTGATAGACCTACGTGTCGGCCGTTCAATATTTTTCCGCCTGATCTTTTGAAAAATTGAATTGAGTTTTCCTTCTCTCGCTCGAAGGCCAACCCAGGGGCCTATTCGAAGTCCTAGGTTCATCACCGAAGGCGGCCGCACCCGCCCCGCGCTTCACAGGACGAAGTTGGAAAGGAGCCGCGCCATGACACTCATGAACCTATTCAGGAAATTAGCCGACGGAATGGAGTTTCAAAAGTTCAAGGAGGCTGTTGAAAAGAACCCCGCCGACCTGGGCCTGAGGGCCCGGTTCGCCAAATTCTGCATCCAGCACTGCCTCAACCGGGAAAACCCGAAACTCAACGAAGTGGAGGCGGTCAATCAGTTCGAGAACATCGACCATTCGGAACTGTTGGACCTGGAGGTCTATTACCTGATGGGGAAGTACTACCTGGGGCAGTGCGACGAAAAGGCCGCCGAGGTTTTCTTGAAGGGAATCCGCAAGTACAACGAATTTGCCACCCGGCATTTCGCCCTCCGAAATGAGCACGTGGAAACGGCCTTCAATATCGCCTTGAGCCTCTTGAAGCTGGATCACTCCAACGCGGGACCGGACCTGGAAAAATTTTTCAAGATCGTGCGGAACACTTACCTGAAGCATTACCTGACCGAGAAGGTTGGATTCGGGATGGAAAGCGCGCAAGCCTCCTAGTCCCTCCCCGCGCGTCGCGGGGAAACGGGAAATAGAAAGCTATCAAAATGAGAATCTCAATAAAGCGGTTTCGTTAAACCTTGGTTTGAAATCGCCGAACTACTTTTCCCCCTCTGTAAATGTCTCAAACCCATCCGCTTGAGCCTATGATGGTTTGCATGGAACGCATCTGTTCGTATTGCAAAAAAAGTTTAGGAACAAAAGAACCCGTCGAGAATACGGATGTGACCCATGGAATTTGCCCTGGCTGTTTTGCGTCCGCGATCGGACGATTGCTGAACCTATCCACCCCAGATTTTTTGAATTTTTTCGATCAGCCCATGTTGGCAGTCGATCGTTCCAACCGGGTGAAGGCCTATAACCTGCCCTTCTCAAATGTTCTGCTTTCGGGAAGGGAAAAGGCCAATGATCTGGAGTGGGGTGAGTTTATCGACTGCCGCTATTCCAAACCGGCGGGGAGATGCGGAAATAGGCCCCCCTGTAGCGATTGTTCTTCCCTGGCTCTGATACGAAAGACCTTCCAAACGAGCCAACCCCTTGAAAAGATCCAAATCGACCTGACGCCGATCAGTGAGGACAGTTTTCTACAGAGGACATGGACGGTATCCTTCGCGAAGATTCAAGAATTGGTCCATCTGACGTTTCAGGATGCGGGCCTGCCCAACTGAAACCGACGTCCGCTAAATCCAAGTAGGACAATGCCGATTCCCCATTTGGCGACCAAAAATTGAACCCAAGTCCGAGAGGACCTGGGTTTTTTATTTTCGACAGGGGAAATGTCTCGAGACTTGATTTCTCGACCAAGAGACAATAAAAAGCAGGGTGGAAATTTGGAAGGAGAGAATCATGGGAACCCCGATGAGGCTGGAAGGTTTTACCCTGACTGTACGCGATGTGAAGCGGTCGGTTGATTTCTACACGAAGAAGCTTGGCTTTAAATGCGAAATCAACGCCGCGCCCCATTTCGCCCTGCTTCGTCACGGAGGTCCCAAGGGGTTCACGGTGGGCCTTCTAGCCTGGGCCGAGGCGAAAAGGGAGGGGGCGATCCCGACGACTTTCCCGCAAAACCGCGCGTTTCATGTGGAGCTGACGACGGACCACCTGGATAAGCTATATCTGGAGTTGAAAAAGAAAGGGGTGAAATTTCATGCCCCGCCCCACGATGAGCCTTGGGAACGTTCGGCCACCGCTTTGGACCCCGACGGCTATTTAGTCGAATTTGCCGAGGGCCGCCGGGGAAAAAACACGAAGAAGTAAGTTTCGATCGATAGGGCTGTCTCTACCCGAACGTTCCTTTTAAAAATTTGGTTCAAGGATTTCGCGGCCAAAGGTTAAACTAGGTGGCCGATGGAAGGGGCATTTGGCTTTGGCCGCCATCCTTCCAGGTTCGATCCGTTTCATCCCCTCAAGGAGCCTTTCATGGAGAAACCCCTCATTCGCAAGCCGGAACACCTGCGCAATCTGGTCCCCCGCAAAACCGCCATCATCCTGTTTGGTTTGATCGGGGTTCTTTTCATCGCCATCGTCTGGCTTTTCTCCGCTCTTCACCCCCTGCCGCCCCACACCATTACCCTGGCCACGGGCCCGGAGGGCAGTTCCTACGCCTACTGGGGGAAAAAGTACAAGATCCTGCTGGCGAAAGACGGCATCGACTTGATCTTGCGGCCCACCGCGGGAGGGGTGGAAAACCTCAAACTACTGCGTGATCCCAAGTCCGGCGTGCAATTGGGTTTTGTGGAGGGGGGCGTGGCTTCGGATACCGACTCGCCCGCGCTCTTTTCGCTGGGGACGCTGGGGTATGAACCGGTGTGGGTTTTCTCGCACAAGGTGGGCACGGACCGGATTTTATATGCCCTGAAGGGGAAGCGGGTGGCCCTGGGCCCCGACGGAAGCGATTCCCGGGCTTTGGTGGAAGAACTGCTCAAGCGCAATTCCATGTCGAGCGAGAATTTCCAGGTGTTGAGTCTGGAGCCGGAGGACGCGGCGAACGCCCTGATCCAGGGAAAGGTGGACGCGGCGATTTTGATGCTCAACTGGGGCTCGCCCATCATCCGCAAACTGATCACCTCGCCCGGCATCGACCTCGCCAATTTTTCGCGCGCGGACGCCTATGTGGCGATTTTTCCTTCCCTGTGCAAGCTCATGATCCCGGCGGGCGTGGCGGATCTGGATAAAAACCTGCCCCCCCGTGACACCAACCTGCTGGCCACCAAGACCAGCCTCATCGTGCGGGGGGACCTGCATCCGGCCCTTCAATATCTGCTTCTGGAATCGGCTTCCCAGATCCATTCGCACGCCGGTGTGCTCCAGAAGGCCGGAGAATTTCCCGCGCCCGAAGCGCTGGAAATCGAGTTGAGTTCCGACGCCCGGCATTTCTACAAATCGGGGCGGCCTTTCCTCCAAAGATATATGCCGTTCTGGCTCGCGGCCCTCGTGGAGCAGGTGGTGGTCCTTTTGATTCCCCTGTTGGGCATCCTCTATCCCCTGGGGAAGGGGCTGGCGTCGCTTTATGGCTGGGGAATGCAGAGGAAAATCTTCCTGCTTTACGGCGAGCTTTACTGGGTGGAAATGGAAATCAACAAACTGGGGAACAAGCCGGCCACGGAGGAGCTTCTGGCCCGCATGAAACATGTGGAGGATCGCGCGAATCGCGTGAAAGTTTCTTCGAATTACATTCCCATGCTCTACAACCTAAAAGAGACTCTCAACTATGTCCGCCTTCGGCTGGACAAGATGGGAACGGCGGGCAGGTAGCTTTGAGCGGTTTGTGATTTGTGAATTAAGTTTGGAAAAACTTAACGGGCGGCGCCGGGTTTACCCTGGCGCCTGATTATCTGATTCGGGATATATTTCGAAGCTTGGCCCGGGCCGTCGCGATTTTATCCTGGGCCGGCATGAACTCCGGGTCTTCCTGCAGGCATTCTTTCCACTTTTGGACGGCTTCTTTAATTTCACCGTTGATATAAAGCTGGATGCCGTCGTAATAAAGGGCCTTCACCTTATCGGCGTTCACTTCCATGTAATGCTTCGAGACTTTCAACAATTCGGAACTCAGCTTCAAACCGGCGTTGTTGGCCGTTTTGGGGTTTACGACCAGTCCGATCAGATCCCCTTCGGGGACGAACTGGACGATGCCCCCGATCTTGGGGAATTGATCGATCTCCGAGACGGTCAGCAGATGGGTGCCGTTCAAGTCCGAGAGAATTTCCCTGACGTTGTCCTGCTCCGAGTCCGAGATGTAAAGGATCTGGCAGTTCTTTAAATCATCGATCTGGTTCGATTCGAAATTGCCGAAACGTTTCACGCTCAGGGCCCGGCCCTCCGGTGTTTTGCCCTTGATCTCATCGTCCAGGGTTTTCCCGAAAGGGTCGTCTCCCAATATGCCCAACACGATGGGGGAATCGGGATCGGCAAACACCGATTTGGGCCATTTCACGTTCTCGGCCAAGTTGGACAAATAATCGGCCTTGAGGGCGTATTCGGAAACGTTCGCGCCCTGAGCCAGGCCTACCAGCGCGAAAAAGATCACGAGGGTAAACCGTTTAAATTGTCCCGTTGGTACGGCCTGATTCATCCGACATCCTCATGGCAAAAGTTGTGTGACGCCCCGTTTTTTACAGCTTGTAAGACAATTTCCCCCAAATCACGAGGCCGTTTTGTTGAATCGACTGAAGGGGATAAATGTTGTCGTTCGCCGGATCGTAGTAGGCCGTATTGAAGAGGTTGTAGAAGGTCAGGTTGGCCTCGACGTTCTCCCAGATGAAATGGGGGGAATAGAACTTGAGGTTGAAGATCGTGGCGTCAGGAACCCAGACGCCCGAAGTGCCTAAGCTGGACCCGGTGAACTGGCATTCGCCCTGGACGGTTAAAAGCCTGGCGTCGATCGGGACCTGCAGGTTGGTCTTGCCCAAATTCTGGGGGGAAAAGGGAAGGACCTGTCCCGTGGTGTCGTCCTGGTCCCGCTGGTAGGCCCAGCTGAGCCGGCCCTGGATTCCGCTCGCGTTTGTGTACTGGTACTCGAATTCCAAGCCGTTGAGCGAATTGTGGCCGATGTTTTCATAAACATTCACGTTGGGGTTGTCCGCTTCCGGCACCCCCAGGATCAGGTTCTCGCCCACGTAGTGGTACAGGGAGAAGAGGACCCGGTGGTTCAGGTTGAGCGCCTGTTCCAGGTCGAACTCGTAGGTTTCAAACACCTCGTTCTTCAAGTTGGCGTTTTCATCCTGGCTGGCGTTGGGGTTCGGGTTGTTGGGGGGGCCCAGGTCGTCGTAATAGAGCTGGAAAGCGTTGGGCGCGGCGTAGGCCTCGCCGGCGACGAGTTTCAAGACCGTGGATTGGACCGGGTCCCAGATCAGGGCGCCGCGGGGAACGAACTGGCCCCCGGCCGTGGAGAAATATTCATACCGCCCCCCCAGGCACAAAAGCAGGTTGGTCCTTAATTTGATCTCGTCCTGGGCGTAAAAGGACCACTGGGTGGACTGAGGAGCGTCATTGAGGTAGGGCTCCATTCCCAGGTTGAAGTTTTTTTGCCATTGCTCGAAATTGTCGATGAATTCCGCGCCCAGCGTGAACTTGTTTCGATAAAAGGGCGTGAAGACATATTGGAGGGAGCCCGTGGCCCAGGCTCCATCCCCGTTGTCGAGGTTGGTGATCCCGGAGACGATGTAGTTGCCCGTATAGTCGGCCATGTCCAGGGAAAGCCGGCCCCGCCACTGGCCCTGTTCCGGGTCGCCGTGGCGGTAGTTGAGCTCGGCGAAAAAATCCGTGTCCTCGGTGAAACTGTTTGGGTTGTCGAAGTCGGTTCCATATTCTCCTGTGGGAATTTGCTTGTACCGGTGCATCAGGGCCGTTTCCAGGCTCCAATCGTTCAGGATGAGGTGAAGGAAGGCGTGCTGGGCGTTTTCGCCGTCGCAATTCTGGGCGATGCCGTTGTTCACGTTGTTGCCGGGGGTGTCCCACTCGGGGAAATAAAGGCTGGCGTTGCCTCCGCTGTAATAGGCCGAACCCTGCAGGGTCCATTGCAATCCCGAATCGGTCTGCCCGCCGTCAAGCACACCCCCCCCCACCGTGTCGAGGGACCCCCCCTGGCCGGAAAGGATCATGCCTTTCAAGTCCTTGCCTTGCTTGGTGACGACGTTGATGACGCCAAAAATAGCCGAATTCCCGTAGACGACGGAAGCGGGCCCCCGGATGATCTCCACATGGTCGATGGTATCCATATCGACGATGGCGGCCTCATCGGAGTAAAACTCGCCGTAGATGTTGTCGTTGATCTTGTGCCCGTCCACCAACAGGAGGATGGGGGAGTTGTAGCCTCCCAAAGACCCAAACCCGCGAAGGCCCACGTAACTGTAATTGCGGTCATTGGTGATGAAAAAACCCCGGACATAACTTAAAAGATCGTCGAGGGTGCGGAACCCGCCCACCTTGATCTCGGTGGAGGTGATGATGGTGGTGGACCCGAGGGCGTCGGTGGTCTTTTCTTCGCTGGTGGCGGCGGTATAGACCACCTCGGTTTTATGCAGGTTTTCCAGGCTGTTGGAACCGGTTACATCGGTCGCAACGGGGGTGGCGGAAATATCGGCGTCGTTCGAGGCGTCATCATCCGATGGGGCGGGGGAAGCGCTCCAGGAAATAGCGGGTGCCAAGAAATAGAGTAAGAAAAGGGCCAGAAGGGATCGGAATGACAGGGTCCCAGGGGTTGAAAGCCGATTGGCCATTCAGATGCCTCCGCGTGATGGTTCCCTGTATGAGCGTTCAATAAGGGCGGCAGACCTTGATACGGAGCGAGTTGCCGTGAATCGCTTTTGGGCAGGTCATTCAGGAGAAGCCCGTTGAATGACGGTTATTGTAGGAATCCGTTTGGAGGTTGCCTATGAGAATAGTGCCTGGGTGGGGAGGGAAACACTCCAAGCCGGATCACCTGGCGTTTTTTTGACCGGAAGTTTGAGTGGAATGTCTTTTGAAAAGCTTGCCAAAATTCGTTTTTCGGCCGATCGAGGAGTGATGTTATGATTTGCGAAAGTATCTAACCCCGCATCACGCCTTCCTTGAATCTTGGCTTCGTTCTTCCGGAGAAATCGATGGATCTTGGAAACTTTTTG
This sequence comes from uncultured bacterium, assembly GCA_964525605.1. Classification (GTDB taxonomy): domain Bacteria; phylum Oederibacteriota; class Muellerivitia; order Muellerivitales; family Muellerivitaceae; genus CAVTWJ01. Next base: position 405 of record CAZGKT010000046.1, on the reverse strand, counting down.
GCGACAGGTATCGGAAGTCTTCCTTATGTGGAGACGGAACCGGCGTTAGACCTGATTCTCTCAAACTCGCCCCAGGCTCCCCATTGGCCCCAATTGCCGAAAGTCTCTTTTCGGGAACAAATGATCTGTCAATATTCCGAAGGTTTGCCCGGGGTCGCCGTGGACTTGATCCAGGGTCGTTTAACCCTGGACCCTTTGGAGGATCCAGCCAAGGCTTGTTCTGATTTTTATGCCGCATACGAAAGCGTCCTCTCTTCTGGGAAACTGGATTCCTCCCTGGGAATTAGCCCGGAATGCGCACGGGGGTTCCATGCGCTGGAAGCCCGGTTGCGGGCAAGCGGGGCCAAGCTGCCCTTGGTGAAGGTACAGACCTGCGGGCCCTTGACCTTTTCCCTGAATATCACC
>CAZGKT010000045.1:0-30253 GCA_964525605.1 uncultured bacterium | reverse complement strand
AAACCTAATGTTCACGGATTACCCCAACATCTTCGAAGAGATAATTGGGGATATTTCCTGGATTACTTCATCCAGGAAGGAGGGATAAGGAAGCGAAATAGGGTAAGGCTGGGAGAAATACCCTTGGAAAAGGCCAAGAAGATTTTGGCCCAACACATGCAGGCCATCGTTGAACATAAATTTTTGGATGTTGATAAGCCAAAGATCACTTTTAACGAGGCTGCTGAAGGGTTCCTTGCTTACTCAAGGTCGAGGAAGAAAACTTTCAGGAGGGATGGCGAGATGATAGCCACTCTTGGAAAATTTTTCGATAACCGGCCATTGGAAAGCCTGACGTTGGACCTGGTCGAGGAATACGTCACGTTCAGGAGAAAACAAAGGCCAACCCTAATGGGCTCAAGCCTAAACCGTGAGATCGCTAGTTTGAAGGCGATTATCAATCGAGCGATAAGAAACGGCCAGCTTGAGAAAAACCCGATTTCGTTCTTTAAGTTTTTTAAGGAAACGCCGCGAAATAGGACGCTGACCCCTGACGAGTACAAGCGTTTACTGGAAAATTGCTCGGGACGTACAAGGATTTTCGTGCAATTAGCCTATGTGACCGCCATGCGTAAGGGGGAAATCATGGGGCTTCGTTGGGATCAGGTGGACTTTCAGCACAAAGTAATTGTCCTGGAAGCGACTGATACCAAGACCTTGGAGAAAAGGGAAGTGCCTCTGGACGAAGAGTTGGCGGAAATGCTTCGGCAGATTCCTATAACCCTGGGGTGCCCATACGTGTTTACCTTCAAGGGTAAACGCATCTTGGACATAAAGACGAACTTCAACTCGGCGTGTAGGCGGGCTGGGATCAAGGGGTTTCATTTCCATGATCTCAGGCATTGCGCCGTCACGAACATGAGGAAGGCCGGGGTTCCAGACAACGTGATCATGAGCATCAGCGGTCATAAGACGACCTCTATGTTCAGGCGTTATGATGCGGTGGATAGGATTGATCGTCATAAGGCTTTGGAACAGTTAAGGCTGAATGACAAGTCGTTAAAGTTGAATGACAACCATATGACAAGTGTGAGCCAATAGCTTCTTCGGAAGTTTTGGCACCCTGCGGAAGTTGTTGGTAGTAAATGGTTTTGGAGACACTGACAGCGCATTTTATTTTTTGAGATGGCTGTTCGTAAACAGCAGGTCGCCGGTTCAAGCCCGGTCCCCAGCTCCATTTTTTTATAAACATCCCTGAACTTGTCAAAATCAAAGCTTTCCTTAGGGTGAAAAGTTTGATTTTGACCCTGCTGAAGTTAAAAACCTCGAAGTCTCACCTTTTCTAACCATCAAAACCCCGAAAAGGGCCTATTTCCTTGACAAAGGCAGGTTCGGTTTTTAGAATCCTTCCTCCTTTCCCTAAAACCGATGTTTTATAGGATGGAAACGGGGCCGAACGTTTATCGGCTAAAGATTTTTCATGTTTTTAGGAGGCATTGTGTCCCTCAAGATTCGTTTAAAACGTATGGGCAGCAGCAAAAAACCCTTCTTCCGCCTGATTGTGGTGGATGAGCGCATGTCGGGTAAGGGCCGCCGGGTCGAGGATTTGGGCTCTTACAATCCCAAGAATGCGGCCAACAGCATTGTCAATTTCAAAAAAGAATCCCTGGAACAATGGGTGAAAAAGGGCGCGGTTATGACTCCCGCCGTTGCGGGACTTCTGAAGAAGAACACGGTTAAGGCTTAACCGCCAACGGGTTATCGAACGTAAGCCTTAATAGATGGAAGGATGTTTATGAAAGAACTGATCGAAAAAGTCGCGAAGGCCCTTGTGGATAAGCCTGAGGAAGTGGCTCTGGAACAGCGCATGGAAGGCGACACGACGGTGCTGGAGTTGAGGGTTTCCAAGGAAGACTACGGCAAGATCATCGGAAAGCAGGGACGCACCATCAAGGCCCTCCGAACTTTGGTTTCGGCCTCGTGCGCCAAGCACGGTCTCAAGTTCTCCCTCGAAGTCGTTGAGTAACCCCGAAAGCCCGATTCCCGAATCCCAACGAATCGACTGGATCGTCCTTGCGACGGTCGTTCGGCCTCACGGACTTAAGGGCGAGGTGAAACTCTACCTTTCCTGTTCGGGCCTGGATCGATTGAAAAACTGCCCCTCCCTCACGCTGATGAGGGATGGAAAGGTCTTGAAAAAGGTCACCGTCGGCAGGGCTTTCTTGCATAACGACGGGGACGCGGTGGTTCGGCTCCTGGAGGTTGAGGGTGTGGAGGAGGCGGAAAGTCTCCGGGGCGCGGTTCTGGCCGTTCCTGAGGCGGACCGGGCTCCCCTGAACGTCGATGAATTTTATGTCAGTGACTTAATGGGGTTGAAAGTGGAAACCAGCACCGGCGAGCCTCTCGGGATCGTCGAGGAAGTCATGGATGAAACCGCCAACGCGATATTGGTGGTGAGGCGGGAGGGAAAAGAAATCCTCCTTCCGGTTTTAAAGACGGTGGTGAAGCGCGTTGACCTTCAAGCGAAGGTCGTGGTGGCGGACCCTATGGAAGAGATCGATGCGGAAACCGCGGATTGATATCCTGACCCTTTTCCCCGATTACTTTCAGGGACCCTTCACCGTTTCCATGGTGAAGCGGGCGCAAGAAAATGGGGCCGTGAATCTTCAACTTCACGACCTGAGGAGATGGGCGACGGATAAACATCACAAGGCCGACGACGTTCCCTACGGGGGCGGAGCCGGGATGGTGATGAAACCCGAGCCGTTGTTCAAGGCCCTGAAAGCTTTGAAGGGGCGGCGCCAGGGAGTGAGGACCGTTCTACTCTCGCCCCAGGGCCAGAGGTTGGATCACCGGAAAGTCCTGGAACTTTCCCAAATCCCCTCCCTGATTCTCATTTGCGGGCATTACGAAGGGCTGGATGAGAGGGTAATGGACCAGGTGGATGAAGAAATCAGCCTGGGGGATTTTGTCTTGACCGGCGGGGAGCCCGCCGCGGCCGCCCTGGTGGACAGCCTGGTGAGGTTTTTACCAGGGGTGGTGGGCGACCGGCAATCTGTCGAGAAGGACAGCTTTTTTAATGGATTATTGGACTATCCCCACTATACTCGTCCCCGCGTTTTCAAGGGGAGGGGAGTGCCGGAGGTTCTGCTTTCGGGCAACCATGCCCAGATTGAACGTTGGAGAAAAAAACAGTCCCTGAAGAACACCATCCATAAAAGGCCCGACCTTTTGGAAAAAGCCGTCCTCTCCGACGAGGACCAACGGCTGATCCAGGAAGTGCGGGAAGAGTTGAACGGCCGGGAAAAACCCGGTTTGGCCGGTTTGCACAGGGCAGTGCGTGAGAGGAAAAAATGAACGAAACAATCCGTCAATTCGAAAAAACTCAGGTCATTCGCAAGGCCATCCCCTTCAAAGTAGGGGATACGGTCAAGGTTTCCCTGCGCATCAAGGAAGGTGAAAAAGAGAGGATCCAGGCCTATGAGGGCGTGGTGATCGGCCTTCAGGGCCGCGGCCCCCGCATGCGTTTCACGGTCCGCAAATTGTCCTATGGGGTCGGAGTGGAGAAAACCTTTTTTTACCAATCGCCCATGATCAAAGAGCTCAAGGTCTTGCGTTCCGGCAAGGTTCGCCGGGGCAAGCTGTTTTACCTTCGCGAGAAACTCACCAAGAAGGGCGCCCGTATCCAAGAGAGCAAACGGGCCGTCAAGGTGCCGGGCGAGGAAATAGCCGAAACGGCCGCCACGCAGGTTCCCGAACCAGTAGCTCCCGTTGCCACGGAATCGTCCGCGCCTGCGGCGACTCCCGTCCCAGCCGAGACAACGCCAAAAGCCTGAGAATCGGCCTTTGTTTTTCAAACCGTCCTCGCTTCAAACGCGGGGGCGGTTTTTTTGTTTCTCCGACCCTGCTTGAACGCCTCAAGCGTCAAAGGTAGGATAGCCCCTCATGAAAAATCCATTGAAACCCCTTACCCTTGGTTTTCTTCTCGTTGCCGCCCTTGCCTTGGGGCTGCTGGCAGGTTGCACGGGTAGTGGCGCGGTCAGCCCCCTGACTCCGGCCAAAGCCAGCCAGGCGGACGCGGATACCGCCGCCGACTCGGATGTGATTTATTGGGTTTCCTTTCCCGTCACCATCACTGTTACCGATGCCTTGAACGGTGTCTGCCTGGTGAACAAAAAATTAGGTTGGGCTTGCGGCAACAACGGAACCATTCTGAAATGGGACGGAGAAACCTGGGATCGGGTGGATAGCGGCTACGCCAAAAATGAAAATCTCCTCGCGGTGGCATTCCTTAACGAGAACGAGGGGTGGTTCGTGGGTTCCCACGGCACAATCCTTTACTACAACAATGGTCAGTGGAGTCAGCCTGACTCGGGCACGGTGGAAACCCTTTATGATGTGGCGGTGACCAAATCCCACACGGTCTGGATCGTGGGTTCCAACGGAACCCTCATGAAGTTCAACGGGATTTCCTGGGGCACCATTCCGGTCACTGTTGCCGGTTCAAGTCCCTCAACCATCAAAAGCGACCTCTACAGCCTTGCCCTCTCCGATGAAAACTTTGGATGGGCCGTGGGCAACCTGGGCACGATCATCAAGTACGACGGCCAGACCTGGCAGCCCTTTTCGGGAAGCCCTTCCACCGAGCGGTTGAACAGCGTTTCAGTGATCAACGATGTTCAGGCCTGGGCGGTGGGCGCCTTCGGAACCATCCTTAATTTCAACGGAACCACCTGGAACAAGATGGGGTCCGCCTTCTCGGGGTTCGATCTTTACAACGTTTGGATGAAGGATGAGGACAACGGTTGGGCCGTGGGCCAGGATGGCACCCTTACCTTTTACGACGGCACCCGGTGGATTTCCCACGTCAAGCCGACCGGCAAGCCCTCCCTCAACGCCGTGGCTTTTTCTGGCGATCTTGGCTTCATTGTCGGCGCAAATGGAACCATCCTGCGGTTCCAACCAAACGGGCAGATGGCCAAATTCGATTTCCTCTTTAAGGGGGAGGTCGCCCAGAAACCCATCAAGACCAAACCCTATTATTCGCTTAATTTCACATTTCAAAACCAGAGTCCCAAAACCTCGCCCCTGGCGACCTTTGAACTGCCCCTTCCCCAGGGTTTCGAAATGGTTCCGCCCTCTTCCGATACACCCACCCCCACTCCCGCGTCCTGGATGACGGGTTCCACCCCGACCCCCAGCCCCACGGCTAGCCCGACTCCGACTCCCACGGTTGTTTCCGCGTCGGCTGGAAATCAAACCCCCGTGGCAGGGGCGGCACAGGCGCCCACCGCCAAAAAACCCGCGAGTGTGACCGGCGAGTGGAAAGTGAAGGACAATGCCATGGATTTGGAGGTGGGAACCATCGCTTCCTCCGAACTCAAGAGCGTCAATGTCCTGATCCGCATGAAGAAGGATGAAAAACCGGACTACCCGGTGGTGTTAAAGGCCCTTCTCAAGTTCAACGACCGTGTCTTGAGCGAGTCGGCTCCCTTGACGCTCCTGACCAAGGCTCCCAAGGCTTTCGCTGTTGGAGATGAGGATCAGGCAACCGCCAAGGCCAGCCCGACCCCCTCGGTCAATGCCCCGGCATCCCCCAAGGCCAATTCGACACCGTCTGCCAATGCACAGCCCGCCGCCACTCAAGAGCCTTGAGCTCGAGGCCTCCCGAAAAGGCACGGCGCAAGAGGCTTTGGATTTCCTGAAGTCACAACTTTCAAATGATTCCCGTCCCGCCGCGAAAAAACTGGTTCTCAAGTTCGAGAAACGCCTCCAACAAGAACTAAAAGAAAGAGAACGGCTTGTTGTCCTTTTGAAATTTGAAAAGGCATTGGCCTTGAAGGGGTGCAAGCTCATCGCCGGCCTGGACGAGGCCGGACGGGGACCGTTGGTCGGACCCGTGGTGGCCGCCGCGGTCATCCTGCCTCCAGGTTTGTTAATGAACGGCGTCAACGATTCAAAAAAATTAACCCACGCCAAGCGCGAGGAGTTGGACAAGGTCATTCGCGAAAAGGCCCTGGGTTTTGGTTTGGGCCAGGCCAGCGCCAAGGAAATCGACCAAATCAATATTTACCAGGCCGCCCGTCTGGCCATGGAAAGAGCCATCCAGGCCTTGCCGGTTGCGCCCGACGGATTACTCACCGACGCCATGCCTCTCCCCAGCTTCAAGCATCTTCCTCAACAAGCCATGAATCACGGGGACAGCCTTTCCATGAGCATCGCTTCCGCTTCGATTCTGGCCAAGGTGGCGAGGGACAAGATGATGGTGGAAATGGACGCCCAATATCCCGGTTATGGATTCGCTGCCCACAAAGGTTATGGTACGGAACAACACCTGGCGGCGATCAAGGAGAAAGGCCTTTGCCCCGAGCATCGCTTGAGTTTCGCGCCCGTGGCCCAAACCCTAGCCGCGAAGGACCCTCGGGGGACCTTCGGTTTTTGGAAGGGCAAATTGGAGGAAACGTCCACCCTTGTTGCCTTGAAACAGGCTGGGTTGAGTTTGAAACGCCTCGCGGGTGAAACCCTGACCGAATCGGATCTGGCCGGGTTAAGGGAAGTCTATTCCCAACGCGCGACCAAGTTGAAAGCCGCGTTCAAGAATCCAGGATAAAATGGATATAAACACCTGTCCAAAATCAAATTTGCCACAGATGCATAGGATTCATAGGATTTTAATCCCAAAGATATAAATCCTTTTCTTGGTCCATCCAATGCATTCCATATATCGGTGGCTAATCGAGGTCATGGCCTTGTCCTTCGTTTTGAAACCAAAAAAATCTTTATTTTTAATCGTCTCTTTCTTCGGCGTTTCTTCGCGTCTTCGCGGTGAAAGGGTCTGGGAGGTGTTCGGTTGAGCACGCATGGGGAAGGCCGCCGGGGCGAAGCCATCGCCGCCGTTTACCTTCGGCTCAAGGGGTACCAGATCGTGGAACGCAATTACCGGGTCCCCCAGGGGGAAATCGATCTCGTCTGCCGAAAGGGTGATACGCTTGTGTTCGTCGAGGTGAAACGGCGCAAAACCCTTTCCCACGGTTCGCCCCTGGAAGCGGTGACAACCCAAAAGGTCAGTCGGGTCTCGGCCGCGGCGGCGGTTTACCTGGCCCGCCATTCCAGTGAAACGCTTAACGTTCGCTTTGACGTGGTCGCGTTATCCCCTTCGAAAAATATTTTTGGGATTCCCCGCATTCAGCATCTTTCCAATGCCTTCTCCTCGGAAGAGGGGTATAACGTGTAGCGTTGGATGGCATCAAAGACGATTGCCGAGGCTCAAAATGAAAAGTTTAAAAGACCGAATTCCTCCCAAGACCCTTTCGTTATTAAAAAAGATCGGACGCCTGGCCGAACAGAGGGGCGAGACCGCCTATGCGGTGGGTGGATTTGTCCGTGATCTTTTTCTTAAAAAGCATGGTGTGGACATCGACATCACGATTGAGGGTGATGGGGTCACCTTCGCCGAAAAATTGGCCCATGCCACTGGTTCGGAAGTGGAGGCCTTCACGCAATTCGGAACATCCATCGTGGTAGTACCGGGTTTCGGCAAGGTGGATGTGGCCACCGCCCGAACCGAGGCCTATGACCATCCGGGAGCCCTGCCTAAAGTTGAAAAAAGCGGCATCGTCCAGGACCTTTACCGGCGTGATTTCACCTTGAACGCCATGGCGTTCAGCCTTTCTTCCGGCAGTTTTCTCCAGCTCTTGGACCCCTTTAACGGCCTCCAAGACCTCCGGAACGGGCGTATTCGGGCTCTCCACGCGAAGAGCTTTGAGGACGACCCCACCCGTATTTTCCGGGCCGTGCGCTTTGAGCAGAGGTTCCAAACCCGAATCGAACCTGAAACCCAGAAATGGCTCTTAAAGTCGGTAAGGGGTGAGTTTATCCGTCGGGTTTCGGGAGAAAGACTTCGCAACGAACTTCGGCTTATCTTCAAAGAACCCCATCCTGAAAGGGCCGTGAAAAGGCTGAAGGAACTGGGCGTATTGAAACATATTCATCCCTCGCTGGATGTATTGCCGGGAACAAGCTCGTTCTTATCCCATATCCCGTCTTCCATCGCGTTTTTCCACAAGTTGAAGATCAAGCTGGATGAGGAAACGATGGTATGGTTTCAGGCCCTTCTGTCCGGACCGACCGAAGAAAAAGCTAACGCCTTGGCCAAACGTCTGATGCTTTCCCGATCTGAACAGAAAATCGTGGTTCAGTCGTCCCAGGCTTATCCTTCTTTATTGAAAAAATTGGGTCAAAAGAACATGCCGATGAGCCGTATCTATAGTTACCTATGCCCCCTCCGGCCTGAGGTTCAAAGCTTTCTTTTGGCCGCATCCCCCGCATCCCTCCGTAAAAGGCTGGAAGCTTATCTGCGCAAGGTTCAAACCTCCAAGGCCTGGGTCAGGGGGAGGGATCTTCAAGCCATGGGCATCGAACCGGGGTTTCAATACTCCTATATCCTGCTGGAGGCCTTGAACGGCCAATTGGATGGAAAGTTCAAGAACCAGCGGGCCAGCCTCAAATGGGTTAAAGAAAAATTTGCGAAATAAGGATTTCCAAAAAGCATTTCTTGGGTTTTCGGATTAGGAAAGCGGGTTGCGCCTGAAGGGCTCTTCAAGTAAAGTTGACCCCACTTTTTACTGACTTTCAGGGGGAAGCGCATTGGACGAGCAGAGAATTATCCTGGTCTTGATGAATTTCACCATCCTCTTGTTTTCCCTTTGCCTGCACGAATTCGGCCATGCCGCCATGGCGGACCACCTGGGGGACCCGACCCCGCGCATGCTAGGACGCTTGACCTTGAACCCCATGGCCCATGCGGATCCGATCGGCACAATCCTTTTTCCCCTGCTACGCCTTATTTTTCCGGGCAGTTTTTTCTTCGGATGGGCCAAGCCTGTTCCCATTACACCGGAGAATTTCAAGAACCCCCGTAAAGACGGGGCCTTAGTGGCTTTCGCCGGGCCCCTGGCTAACCTCAGCCTTTGCCTGGTCGCTTTGGGGGCTTTTGCCCTATTGGACCTCACACAAATTTTTCAGCCTGGTTCCTCGGCGGAATACAGCTTCGTCCTATTTTTTAACACCTTCTTTTGGATTAATTTCGCCCTGGCGGTATTCAATCTTATTCCCATCTTTCCCCTGGACGGATCATGGATTTTGAAGGCCTTTTTACCGGGTCCCTGGGCCTATAAACTTTCCCAAGTAGACCGTTATGGCGCCGTCATATTGTTGGGTGCTCTTTTCATGTTCCGAAACGTGTTTAATTACATCTTTGACCCGGTGGTCTCCGGCCTGTTTCTCGGCCTTCATTTGGTGGGCCTGGATCACTTAGCCCAATACATCAATCTCGGATAAACTATTCCGGCGTTTATAATTAAGAGGTGAACGTGTCCTCCAATTCCTCGTCCCCCCAACCTGTCCGTTATCTTTCCGGGGTGCAGCCTAGCGGTCGGTTGCATCTGGGTAATTATTTTGGGGCCATTCGCAACCACATCCGCCTGCAGGATCAGGGCGAGTGTTTTTATTTCATCGCCAACTACCACTCCCTCACCACGGTCCAAAACAAAGAAGAACTTTCGCGCTACACCTTCATGGCTGCCGCCGATTACCTGGCCCTGGGGTTAGACCCGTCCAAAGCGCTCCTTTTTCGGCAGAGCGACATTCCGGAAGTGACCGAACTGGCGTGGATTCTTTCCACCGTCACCGGGATGGGCTTGCTGGAGAGGGCGCATTCCTTCAAGGACAAGGTTGCCCGGGGCATTACGCCCACGGTGGGATTGTTCTTCTACCCGGTTCTCATGGCCGCCGACATTTTGATTTACCAAAGCGACAAGGTGCCTGTGGGGCAGGACCAGGTCCAGCACATTGAAATGACCCGCGACATGGCGGGATACTTCAACAACACATTCGGGCGGGATGTTTTCAAGCTTCCCGAAGGGGTTTTAAGCGAGGCTCCCAAGGTTTTGGGGTTGACCGGGGGCAAGATGAGTAAGAGCGACGAGGCGAGTGTCCTGCCCATCTTTGGAGAGCCCGCCGAGATCAAGAAAAAGGTCAAGGGAATCATTACCGATTCCAAGGGCGTGGATGAACCCAAGGACCCGGACGAGAGCGTGATTTGCCAGCTGTACAAGCTCATTGCCAAACCGGAGGAATACGCTGAACTGGAACAGGGTTTCCGCAAAGGGGGCATGGGCTACGGAGACGCAAAAAAAAGACTCCTAACCAAGTTGGAAGAAACCTTTGGCGGCGCCATGAGAGAAAAAAGAAAGCGCTTGGACGAGAAACCGGACGAGGTTGAGGAAGTTTTGATCGCGAGCGCCCGCAAGGCGCGCCGGACGGCGGCCCAGACCCTCGAGCAGGTTTACGAAGCTACCGGTATTCCTTGCTCAAAGATCAAGAAAGAACTGTCGGGCGGGGGGGGCTTGTGACCGAAGAAAAACCCGACACCCCGACGCCCAGTGCTTTTGCCATTCAACTTTCCTCCGATATCCGGATGGTCGGGATCAAAGAAATCCTTCATCCTGAGGATCAACGGGCCACGTACCAGATCACGATGCCCTCCTTCGACGGGCCCATGGATCTTCTGCTTCACCTCATCCGGGAACACGAACTTGATATCTACGATATTCCTATCTCACGCATCACCAATGAATACCTGGCCTATCTCGAAATTTTGAAGGCCATGAACCTGGAAATCGCCGGTGACTTTCTGGTGATGGCCGCGACCTTGATGCAGATTAAGAGCCGGATGCTTCTTCCCATGGATCCGACACCGGACGAACCGGAGGAAGACCCCAGGATGGAGCTCATGCGGCGCCTGCTGGAATACAAGAAGTTCAAGGACGCCGCCGGCCAGCTGTTGGACCTCGAAAAGAGCCGCCAACACCTTTTGCCCCGGGTCGTTCCTCCCGGACAGAAGGAGGGTGAGGAGGAGGAACGGCTGGAGGAAGTTACCCTATTCGGCCTCCTAGCCGCCTACAAGGATATCTTGATCCACGCCCAGGAAGACGTGACCGCCGAATTGACCCGGCCCGAGATTACGGTCAGCCAAAAGATTAACGACCTGATGGATGTTTTGCAGGATAATCCGCGGGTCGTATTTCGGCCCTTCCTCGAATCCTGCCGCACCAAAACAGAGAAAATCGTGGCCCTGTTGGCCCTGTTGGAACTGATACGCTTGAAACTGGTTCGGGTGGTGCAGAATAAAGTTTTCGGGGAAATTGAGGTGATCCTGGTTCAACCGGATATGCCCACGCCCCCGGTACCACCAACCGAGACGGCTTAAAAATAAAGGACCGACCGGTTCGCCGGCGGAAGATTTAAATAGAACTAATAAGGAAGTTAATCCCCATGGAAATTGAACAGCTCAAGCAAATTCTCGAAAGCCTGCTTTTTGTCAGCGAAACTCCCCTATCGGCCAAAAAGGTGGCTTCCTTTCTGAAGGACGCAAAGGAAGATGAAATCGAGCAGGCTTTTCAGTCCCTCGTGGCGGAAATCGAAGGACTGGGCCGCAGTTTCCAGGTGGTGGGCGTGGCTCAGGGATACCAGTTGGTTACCCGGAGCGAGTATCACCGCTATGCCAAGGAGCTTTACAAGGTCATCTCCAAAACCCGGCTGAGCAAGGCTTCGCTGGAGGCCCTCGCGATCATTGCCTACAAACAACCCGTGACCCGGGCTGAGGTGGAGGCCATCCGGGGGGTGGAGGTAACCAACCTCATCCAGTCCTTACTCGAAAAGAAAATGATAAGAATCCTTGGAAGGGCGGAGACTCCGGGAAGACCGCTGTTGTACGGCACCACCCATGAGTTCCTGATCCATTTCGGCCTCAAAGATCTTTCCGATCTTCCCAAAGTTTCGGAGATCCAGGAATTGGCGGGGGACAGGCCCTCTCCAGAATTTCTCAAGGAAATGGAAGGGGAGTTGAGGCGGCGAGAAACCAAGCTGGGTCTTTCTCCCGTGGAAGAGGGGGAAGCAGAAATCACGATGGAGCCTTCTGCGGATTCGACCACCGGAGAACCTTCCCCAAGTGAAACAAACCCTTAACCCGCAACGGTTTGACACTATAAAAGGTATTCCCGTATAGTAACGGAGCTGATCCAACTCCATTCAGGGGAGCCTCATTTTGAGCCCGAAATCCGAACCGGCAATTGACCCCTCCAAGCCCAAACCAGTTCGAAAACACCATCTTTTCCCCCTCAGCGTCAAATTTATCCTGGTTTTAACCCTTCTCATTTGCGCCCTGATGGGGGTGGTGACATGGCTCGTTGTGGACCAGACCCGACAGACCCTTATTAAACAGGTTTTGGACCGTGGTGAATCCCAGGCCCGCAGTTTGGCCTCCAACAGCGTGGATGAAGTTTTGAAGATGGTGACGGCCCAAACCACCGCCCAAGGGGCGGTCACAGCCACGGCCGCGGAGGATGTCAGTCTTCCCCTCCTCCAATCCGCCAAAGACGCCATGAAGATGGAAGCCAATGAATCCACCCGGGACGTTCCCTCGGGCCTTTCTCCTTTTCAAGAGCAACTCCTATCCTATTCCAACGTGGGCAATGAGGCGGTCCAGCAGTTTCTTTGGCCCGATGAAGCCGAGGTCAAAAAGGACGACTTGGAATACGTGAAAATCGTCGGCAAAAACGGGATTATCCTGGCCGACAACGATATCAAAAATGTCATGGAACATACCGCTTACCAGCCCCCGGCGGGTGTTAAGGTTCTGGGCGATGAAACCGTGCTGACCCAGGCCTATGTGAAGGGGGGCAAGACCTATTACGATATCGCCGCTCCTGTCCTCAACACGGCCGAAGGGCACAAAGACAAAGTGGGCGAAGTTCACGTGGGGATGAACCAGAATTCCATCACCCGGGTGGTGCGTTATGTCGGAGTGGCCATCGTCCTGACTACGGTGGTTTTCCTCCTCGTCGGAATCATCGGGATGGCTGTTTTCGTGACCCTCTTGGTCAAGCCGATCGGCCTCCTGGTCAACGGCGTCACGGCCATTGCGGGAGGGGATTTTGACCAGAAAATTAACATCAAACGGGCGGACGAGCTGGGTGAGCTCACCGATGCCTTCAACAACATGGCCAAATCCCTCCGGGAAAAAGAAGTCATCAAGGGCGCCTTTTCCAAATATGTCACGAAGAGCGTGGTGGATCGCATCTTGGAGCATAAGGATGGGTTGAAGCTGGGGGGCGAGAAAAAGGTCGTCACGATTTTCTTCTCCGATATCCGGGGCTTTACGCCCATGTCCGAAGCCTTATCGGCCGAACAGGTTGTCCATATTCTCAACGAGTATTTCACCGCCATGACCGCCATCATTTTTAAATACGAGGGAACGCTGGATAAGTTCATGGGTGACGCCATCATGGCGGTTTACGGGGCTCCCATTGATTATCCCGACCACGCCGAACGGGCGGTATTGGCTGCGGTGGAAATGAGCGAGAAGATGAAGGAACTCCAGGCCAAGTGGCGCGACGAGGGCAAGAAGGAAGTCAATATCGGTATCGGCATCAACACAGGTGAGGTGGTTGTGGGCAATATCGGCTCCAACGAGCGGATGGAATACACCGCCATCGGGGACAACGTGAACCTCACTCAGCGTTTGGAATCGGTGGCCGAAAAGGGGCAGATCCTGATATCGGCCGCGACGTATGAAAAGGTGAAGCACAAAATCGATGCCGTCATGCTCGATCCCATCAAGGTCAAAGGGAAAACCGATAAGGTCCTGGCCTACAGCGTCACGGGTCTCAAACGCTGAGGGCAACCGCCCGCCCGAAAAAAGGAAGGAAGGGAAATGGTCGAGGACAAGGCGATTATCATCAAGATGGCCTTCCTCTATGTCCAGTCGGGAGAGTGGTACAAGGCCATTGAGGAATACAAAAAGCTCCTCGCCGACAATCCGGAGGACGCCCACCTCTTCAACATGATGGGCGATGCTTACGCCAAGAAACAGGACGACGCGGAGGCCTTTCAAGCCTACCAAAAGGCCAAGGCGCTTTTCGAAAGCCAGGGCCTGCCCCTGAAGATCGCTAATGTCGAAAAGAAAATCGCCAAACTCAATTTCGATAAAATCCCCCCCGAGCTCAAAAAAGAATTCCGCACCATCTCCAAATCCCAGGAAGCCGAGCAAAAAGCTTCCGACGGGAACGTGGAAGATGCCATCGCCCATTACCAGCAACTCATCGCGGCCGAACCGATCAATTTTTCCTACCGGGAAAAACTTTCAAATTTATTCTTGGAACAAGCCCGGGTCTCCGAGGCCTCAGCCCAGCTCAAGGCCATTGCGGATATCCACCTCGCCGAAGGTCGTCTGGACGCGGCCCAGGAAATGGCTGGCAAAATAACCCTCATGGACCCCGAGGGGATAGAAACCTTGCGACTGTTTTTCACCCTGGCCCAGAAAAAGGGCGATCGGGAGGCGATTTCCCTTCAAGGGGCCAAACTGGCCCTGGTGGCCTACAATGCTTCGCTTTATGAGGAGGCAAAAGCCACGGCGGAGGTTTCCGTTGCGGCCGGAAATGGGGAGCTGGCGCTTCTCCAGGCGAAAATTATGCTGGGACTCAAACAACCCAAGGAAGCCAAGGCTAAATTCGAGGAGCTTTTAGCCAAGAACCCGGAGGATGGGGAACTGGTGGAACAACTTTTGAGTCTTTCGGAGGAAACCAAGGATTGGAATTCAGCCTATAACTACCTGAATCGTCTCATGGCCTTAAGACCCAACGACAACAAACTTTTGCATCGCCAGGCCAGGGTTTTGCTTCAAACGGGCAAAAGAGCCGAGGCACTTTCCATCTACATTCAGTTGGCCCAGATTGCCATGACCGAGGGCAAACTGGACCCCGCCTTGAGCCATCTGGACAACATTCTGGCGCTTGATCCCGAGAATGTGGAGGCTTTGAAGAAAAAAGCCGAGGTTTACTTGAAGCAGAACAAGAAGCAGGAAGTCATCGATATCTACAAAAAGCTCCAAGTGATCTACACCAACAAGAAGATGATCGAGGAAGCCAAAAAGATGGGGCTGGTGCTCACTCGCCTGGCGGGAATGAAGTAAAAGATTTTCTATGGAACCACACCTCAAAAATCGGGATGTCCAATGTCTTCGCTGCGGGGCCATGAACATTCCCGAAAACCGCATATGCGGGGCCTGCGGGGCCAATCTTCCTTTAATTTATGACGAAGCGGGGAAACCCTTTGTCGGGAGCGATTTGTACGAGCAATATTGGCCCTCCCCCAAGAAAGGTTCGGAACTCCATTCCGGAGTGAACCGAACTCGATGGATTTTGAGGGCCCTGATCCTCCTCTTGGCCCTCTGGGTCGCTTTCCGGCTGATTCATCCCCATTAACGCCCGGTTGCCACATCCCCCTAAAGTCTTTAGAATCTGACTCCTTCCAATCTTTTTAAGGATGATATGGAACCCGTTCTGTCTGAAAAATTGTCCAAAAAAGTTTATCTCGAAACCCTGGGCTGCCAGTCCAACGTGGTGGAATCGGACCATGTCACCAGCCTTTTGATCCGTGAGGGATATTCGCTCACCCGCGACAGCGCCGACGCGGATGTGATCCTCTTCAACACTTGTTCGGTCCGCCAGCACGCCGAGGACAAGATCTTTTCCCGGCTGGGCGAATTGACCGATTGGAAAAATGGAAAGCTGGGTAGGGTTCTGGGCGTTTTGGGTTGTATGGCCACCAGCCACAAGGAAAACATCATCGATCGGGCTCCCCAGGTGGACCTGGTGTTGGGGCCGGACCAGTACCCTAGGGCCGCCGAGGCGATTACCCGAGCTTCTCAAGGCATCGGACCCCAGGTGCTGGCGGACTTTGACCCGGCTTATTTCCCTGAAAACGATCCCAAGCGCTTATCTGCACCGCACAAGGCCTTCGTGGAAATCATGAAGGGTTGCGATAAGTTCTGCACCTTTTGCGTGGTGCCTTTTACGAGGGGCCGTGAAGTTTCTCGCCCGCCGGGAGATATCTTGAGTGAGGTCACCCGTTTGGCTGTTGCGGGGGTCCAGGAAGTCATGCTTCTGGGACAAAATGTGAATTCTTACGGTCTGCCCAGTTCTCATAAAAAAATTGATATCGATACAGGGATGGCCATGCGTGATCGGGGACCTGTTTCATTCCCGGACCTGTTGCGCCAGGTCGGGCGGGTTTCCGGCATCAAGCGGGTGCGATTCATGACTTCCCATCCCCTTGACCTCTCCGACGACCTGATCCAGGCCATGGCCGAAACTCCCTCCGTCTGCGAGATGATTCACCTGCCGGTGCAGTGCGGTTCCGACGCCGTCTTGAAACGCATGAACCGAAAGTATTCGGTCGCCCATTACCTGGGCCGGGTGGAGGCCTTGCGGAGGGCAATCCCGGACCTGGCATTTACCACCGACCTGATCGTAGGGTTTCCGGGCGAAACGGATGAGGATTTCGAGGGCACCCTCCGGCTTTTGGAGGAGGTCCGCTACGACTTGGTTTATAGTTTCAAGTATTCCCCCAGGCTGGGAACCCCGGCGGCCCGCATGTTGAACCAGGTACCTGAGGAAGCGAAGGACGAACGCCTGGCCCGGTTGAACGAGCGGGCCTGGAAACACGCCGCTGACCGCCACCTTTCCCGGGTGGGCCTGACGGAAGAGGTCTTGGTAGAGGGGAAAGCCGACAAAACGCCCGACGCCTTTTACGGAAAGACCCGGCAAAACCGTACGGTTGTCTTTCCGGCCAAAGCATTGCGCGCCGGGGACAATGTGAAAGTTCTCGTGGAAAAAAGTAAAATCGCCAGTCTTTACGGAAAAATTGTCCGGGAGGAAGTTTCTTGAAAAGCTTCTTAATGATGACCCTTTGCCTCTGGACCTCGGTGACTGGGCTTCTGGCCCAAACTGCCACGCCGAACGCGACCCCGGGTTCAGGAGAGGACGCCCAATCCCTTTTTGCCAAGGCGAAGGACTATTTCAACCAGAAAAATTACGATCAGGCCCGTGAAGACTTTTCCCGTTTCGTGGCCGAGCACCCCATGGATCAGATGATTCCTCAGGCCAAGTTGTTGCTGGCCCGAATGGAACAGGATTTCAACGCTTCCACCAAAGAGTTCGCCCAGTTGGCCCAGGAATATGCCGACAAGCCCGAGGGGGCGGAGGCCCAGAAGGACCTGGGGGCGCGATTTTACCTGGCGGATAAATATGGGGACGCGGCCCTGACTTACGGGGAATTCCTCAAAACCCATCCCCAAAGCGCTTCGGCGCCTGAAGCCCGCTACTGGTATGCGTGTTCCCTCTATTCGCTTGATAAATGCCAGGAAGCGGTGACCGAGTTCGCCGAGGTGGCGGAAGATTCCCCAGAAAGTCCTTGGGCGCCCAAGGCCCTCTTGGCGGAAGGCAACACCTACGTGAAGTTGAACCTCTATTCGCTGGCCGAGAAGCAATACCTGCGGGTTATGGAACGTTATCCCCTCTTCAGCGAAATGAACCTTGTCTATTACCGGCTGGGCCGGGTCTATGAATTGGAAGGAAAAACCGTGCAGGCTCACGCGGCCTATACCAACCTGCTGGCCCAGTATCCCCGGGCCTTAGAGGCGGAGGATGCCGGGCAAAGGATGACGGCCCTTGAAAAAATCAACCCCTCGCTCACTCCGATCGTTCAAATCCCTGCGCCGACGCCGACGGAGAACCTCGCGGCGGTTCCCGGGAATACCCCCGTTCCGGCTGAAACTCCCGATTCCGATATTTCAACGACTGAGACAGCATCCGAAGCCACGGCTCAGACCAACGCGGCCAATCCTTTCCACGTACAGATCGGGGTTTACAGCAACAAAAAATTCATGGCCGCCACCCTCAAGAAGTTTCAAAGGGCCGGTTATCACCTGAAAGTCCTGAAAATGAAGACGGAAGACATGGCCTATCCCCTTTACAAGGTGCGGATGGGCAATTTCCCCGATCATGCCTCGGCCCTGAAAGCCTCACAGGCCTTCACGAAAAAGACGCGCATCAAGACTTTTGTGGTGGAAGACTGACCCAACCCGTTATCGGCGGTTAGCCCTTAGCCAATGGCCAAGACATAAATCTAAAGACTTTCTTTCAGCCAAGGAGTTGCATGGAAGATCTCACTCCCATGATGCGGCAGTATCTGGACGTGAAAAGGGTCCACAAAGAGGAAATCCTTTTCTTCCGTCTGGGCGATTTTTACGAGATGTTCTTTGACGACGCCAAGACGGCCGCGAGGGTTTTGAACCTCACCCTGACCGCCCGGGAGGGAGGCAAGGGGCAGAAGGTCCCCATGGCGGGAATTCCCTACCACGCCGCCGAGAATTACATTTCCCGGCTCGTCAAACAGGGCTTTTCCATCGCCATCTGCGAGCAAATGGAGGATCCGGCCCTGGCCAAGGGCCTGGTGAAACGGGATATCTCCCGGATCATCACGCCGGGGACCGTGCTTTCAGCCTCCATGCTGGATGAAAAAACCAATAACTACATGATCGCCCTTGCCTTCGCCCCGCTTTCACTGGGGTTGGCGGTGGTGGACGTGAGCACGGGCGAATTCAAGACGTGCGAGCTTCACGGGCCTGCCCGCTACGCC
Organism: uncultured bacterium; assembly: GCA_964525605.1. Classification (GTDB taxonomy): domain Bacteria; phylum Oederibacteriota; class Muellerivitia; order Muellerivitales; family Muellerivitaceae; genus CAVTWJ01. The sequence continues at coordinate 11,734 of CAZGKT010000045.1, read as the reverse complement.
AAGGCGGCCAATGAGATCTTCAAGTTTAATCCTTCCGAAATCCTCTCCGCCCAGAACCAGCCGGAAGCCCCCGAATGGCGCCAGCTCCTTCAAACCTTAAAAGGCGTCAAGCTGTCTCACCTGGAGGACTGGAAGTATTCCCTGACCAGCGCCGAGGAGGCCCTTCTCGAACATTTCCAGGTCAAGACATTGGACGGTTTCGGTCTTTCAGGCGAGGAACAGGCCGTCCGGGCCGCCGGGGCGCTGCTTCAATACATCAAGGAAACCACCCATAGCGTTCTTTCCCATTTGGTTTCACTCACCACGTTTCAAGTGGGGGAGGGAATGGTCTTGGACGCGACAACCCAGCGGAATCTCGAGATCCTCCGCAACATGCGGGATGGGGGCCGGGAAGGGACCCTCTTGTCGGTGTTGGATGAAACCGTCACTTCCATGGGCGGGAGACTTCTGCGCCAGTGGCTGACCACGCCGCTCACTACGGTTTCCGAGATCAAACGTCGGCAGGACGCGGTGGAAGAATTTTTCGCCCATCTGGAAGAGCGGGAATCGGTTCGCGAGCTATTTCGCCAGGTTTCCGACCTGGAACGGCTTTCGGGCCGGGTGGGGTGCGGGACCGCCAATGCCAGGGACCTGGTGGCTCTCAAAAACACCCTGACGCTTCTCCCCCAGGTTCACCGGGCCCTTTCCTCCTTTAAATGCCAATGGATCAAGGAACGAAAGGACGGTTGGGATAACCTGATTGAAGTTCAAAGTCTGCTGGAGAAGGCCATTGACCCCGAGCCGCCCCTGGCCTTAAAGGAAGGCGGCCTGATCCGCAAGGGATACGACAGCCGTCTGGATGAATTAAAAGCTGCTTCCCTTGAGGGAAAAAACTGGATCGCCCAACTGGAAGAGAAAGAGAAAAACCGAACCGGCATCGGTTCACTGAAGGTTCGTTACACTTCGGTTTTCGGCTATTACATTGAAGTTTCCAAGGCCAACCTGGACAAGGTTCCCCAGGACTATCACCGAAAACAAACCCTGGTAAACGCTGAGCGGTTTATTACCCCCGAACTCAAGGAAATGGAAGGGAAGGTTCTCGGGGCCCAAGACAAGGCCAATCGCCTGGAGTACGAGCTTTTCGACCAGATTCGCGGTGAAGTGGCCAAGGAGCTGTCCCGACTCCAGAGGGTCGCCCGCATCCTCGCTGAATTGGATGTTTTCTCGGGGATGGCCTCCGTGGCGGACCGGGGACGCTTTGTCCGCCCCGAGGTGGACGATTCCCGTGAGCTGGTGATCACGGAGGGTCGCCATCCCGTTTTGGACCGCCTGCTATCCTCCGACCAGTTTGTCCCGAATGACACTAAACTGGGGGCCGACGGCGTTGAAATCATCGTTCTTACAGGCCCCAACATGGCGGGAAAGAGCACCTATATCCGTCAGGTGGCGCTATTAACCCTCATGGCCCAGGTGGGTTTTTTCGTTCCGGCCAAGGAAATGAAATGCGGGGTGGTAGATCGGATCTTTTCACGGGTAGGGGCTTCGGATTCCTTGACCCAGGGACAAAGCACCTTCATGGTGGAAATGGTCGAGACCGCCAATATCCTCAATCACGCTACTCCCAAGAGTCTCCTGATATTGGACGAAGTAGGACGGGGAACCTCCACCTATGACGGGGTTTCCATTGCCTGGGCGGTCGTGGAATACCTGGCGCAAAAGATCAATGCCCGCACGCTTTTCGCTACGCATTACCATGAGTTAACCCGACTCGCTGCGGCGTTTCCGGGGGTTCGAAATTTCAATATCGCGGTCAGGGAGTGGAACGACCAGGTGCTTTTCCTTCACAAGATCGTGGAAGGCGGGGCGGACAAGAGCTACGGCATTCAGGTGGCCCGTCTGGCCGGGGTTCCCAGGCCCGTCGTGGAAAGAGCCAAAAAGATTTTAACCTCCCTGGAGTCTGGAACAGGCCTCAGGGCCAGCAAGGGGACTCCGGAAACTATGCCTCTCGCGGGTGAATCTCAAGTTTTGGAATCTTCTGAAAATAATTCTCCCGAAAAATCACTCGCTCAGCTTTCTTTTTTTGGTCAGGGCGGCGCCCATCCGGTCCTGGAGGAGCTGAAAAGTATCGATCCGGATGATCTCTCCCCCCGGGAAGCCCTGAATCTGTTGGTGGAATGGAAAAAGAAGCTGCAGGAATAGAAAGCCTTTACGGTCGCGAAGGTTGAAACCCCTCTTGAAGCCTCCGAACAATAGCCGAAATAACCGATTTCCAGTCGTCAAAAGCTGGTTGCCGGAAAAGGGTGGCGGCTGGGTACCAGGGGCTATCCGTCCGATCCAATAACCAACGATAATCCGGAAGGTAGGGAATCATAATCCAAATCGGTTTGCCCATGGCACCCGCCAGATGGGCGACCGACGTATCCGCCGAGACGATCAAATCCATTTCGGAGATTAACGCCGCCGTGTCCGAAAAGTCGTTTAAATCCAAGTGATGGTCTTGCAGGTTCGGCAGGTTTTTCAACTTCTCTCCAACCTTTTCCCGGTAATCCTTTTGAAGGGAATGAAACTCGAAAGGTAAATCAAATAGGGGGGATAAGGCTTCAAATGGAATGCTTCGGTTGTGATCGTTGGGATGCAGGGTTTTCCCCGACCAGGCTAGTCCAATACGGGGCGTGGCCTTTGGTCCCAGTTTTTCCGACCAAGATGTGTTCTTAATGGGATCGGCAAAGAGGTAGGGGGTATCTCCTGGAATTGTTTCTACCGTCGTCTTAAATGCCTTGGGAAGACTCATTAAGGGGCAATAGAGATCAAAGCTTGGAAGGGCCTTTCCGCTTGCAACGAGGGTGAGATTTCCCGGGAGGGTGGAAAAGACCGGCAGAAGTGCCCCCGGAACCTCCAGAATCACTTTCGCGCCCCGTTTTTCCAAAAGGGGGGCATAACGACCGTACTGAATAACATCGCCAAACCCCTGTTCGGTATGAACCAGCAGGGTTCGTCCCTCGAGTGGTTCATCTCCCGACCAGAGGGGCTGGGCGAAATGGCGCGGTTTGCTTCGCCATTCATATAATCGCCAGCCTTCCAGGTAATTCCCCATGAGAAGTTTCAGCAAAGCTTTATTCCAATTAGCCTCGACAAAGTCGGGATGAAGGCCAATGGCGCGGTCATGGGCGATGAGCGCCTCGTCCAGCCTTTTGAGTTCCTGCAAAACCGCGCCCCGGTTGTTATGGGCTTCGACGAAATCGGGTTTGAGGGCGATGGCCTGATCATGAGCGGCGAGCGCCTCTTCCAGTCTTTTGAGTTTCCGAAGAACTGTGCCGCGATTGTTATAGGCCTCGGGGCGGGCAGGCTGGACGGCGATGGCCCCTTCGTAACTGGCGAGGGCATCTTCCGGCCGATCGAGATCCTGCAGGACAGCACCTCGATTGTTATAGGCCTCGACAAAGGTGGGGCGTAGGGAGATGGCCTGGTTAAAGCAGGCTAGGGCCTCCTCCATTCGCTTAAGTTCCATGAAGGCGTTGCCGCGGTCGAAATGCACTTCGGCAGTGCCAGGCTTGAGGGAGAGGGCCCGGTCGTAATTGATCAAGGCCTCCTCCGTCCGCTTGAGTTTTTGGAGGGCCAATCCCCGATGGATATAAGCTTCGGCAAAATCGGGTTTGAGCGTCATGGCGTGGTCGAAGCTGGCCAGAGCTTCTTCCGGCCGGTTGAGTTCCCGCAGCACCGTTCCCCGGTTGAAATAGGCCTCGGCGGTGGGTTGAAGGGCGATCGCCCGGTCATACTGGATGAGGGCCTTTTCAAACCCCTTGAGCGTTGCCAATCCATTCGCGAGATTGAGATGGGCCATGGGCTGGTGGGGCGAGACAAGCAATGATTTCTCGAGGGTTCGGACACCCTGCTCGGTGTTTCCCTGTTGAAGACAAATGGTTCCCAAATGGGTCAATAGTTGGGCGTTCTTGGGGTAGAAAATCAATAGTTGGTTGATGAGTTCCGCCGCTTCCGCCAATCTTCCTGATTGATGCAGGTCCAGGGCTTCCTGAATACGCGGGTTTGGTTTGGGGAAGGGTTTGTTTTGCTTCATTCGGGAATCACTTTATCAGGCATTATTTTAAACCACTCGGGTTTAATGTTTTGCGAATGAATTGATTCATCGGCATCTCGAAAAATCGATAAGAAACATAGGCGATCGACAGGGTGATGACCGTGAAGACCCCCAAGACCCATAAAAAATTCTGGTCTCGCAAAAGGTCCCAAAGTAAATAAAGAACCAAAACGTGAATCATATATATTCCGTAACTCATTCGTCCGGGAAGGGACAATAGGTGGGAAAGGGTTCCCTCGAACCAGTTTTGGTGAAGACACCCTAAAAGCATAAGAAAGATTCCCGAACTGAAGAAGAAGCGGTTTCCGATGGCCCAGAGCAATTCCGGCCGGATAGGCACATGGGTATAGGTGAGGGTGGCGAGGCAAACTCCCGAGATAAGGAGGATGAGGCATAGCGCCTTTTGTTTTCTCAAAAACGCCCCCCATTGGTCCGAAGCCAGATATAAAAGACAGCCCATGGCGATCTGGTCAAAACTTTGAAACGAGTTGTAGGAAATGACTTGCGGATAAAACCAGACGTTGATGAAGCGGGTGAGGAGGCCGAAGACAATGAAGAATCCAAGGCCCAGGGTCAGTTGTCTTTTATTTTTGATAACACCCAACAGGAGAGGATAGAAAAGGTAAAACTGCTCCTCAATTGAAATGGTCCATAAGATGCCCCACGCCCCCCCCACCGGGTTCAGGGCATCGAAAAAAGTCACATACCAATTCACGGTAAAAGAGAAGACGGAAATCCAGAAAAGGGGCTGGAGGGGTCCCCGGCCTACCTGAAGGGTATCGTTGAATGCATTGGAATTAAGAAAGGGCAGGCCGAAAAGCAAAAAAAGACCCGTCAACACGACTAGCAGGTAGAGAGGGACGATGCGCCCAATCCGGCGGGAATAGAAAGCCCTCAGTCCGGGTTTTTCGAGTCCACCTGATCCCTGGGCAATCAACCGGGTGATGAGGAAACCCGAGATTACGAAAAAGGCCGAAACCCCCAGGGAGCCGTTGTAGGCGATTTTGGACCAAACCCATTGAACCCACTGGGGAAGATTGGAGGGTGAGACCAGGTGGGATCCCGCCAGATGGTACCCCAGCACGCTTAAAATGGCGAAACTGCGGACCAGATCGATGATTTCAATTTTTTTCAAAGGGCTATTTCCTGAAAAGGACATTTGAACCATTCGTCCCCTCGGCGTGAATCCGCCGGGTTTGAAAATGGATTATATAGAGGTTCCGCAAGGACTCCCGTTTTTTTGGGTTGGTGCTGTTCCCACTCCCTCCGATTGTCTAAAATAACGGGCTAGTCGATCAAGAAATCCACCAGGGGCAGATGTGGCGAAAAAAGACGAAAAAATCCTGAAAAAAACCTTCCCCTATGAGTTCCCGATCGAAATGGAAACCCGGGCCAACGGGCAGATCCTGGCGCGTTGCCCCCTTTTGCCCGGGGTTCAGGCCCAGGGAAAAAACTCCAAGGAAGCCCTGGAACGCCTTAAAAGCGTGATGGATCTGCACCTTTCCACGGCCGCACCGGCCTCCTTCAGCACTTTGGAGAAATTTCCAGAAATTCCTACCCTCTACGCCCTCGCCGAGTATAAGGGCTCGCTTTTCGCCGCGACAGGACGGGACAGCGTATTTCGTTCGACGAGCGCCGCCCCGGGTAGTTTCAAGAATGTTCCCGTCACCCTCAATCAAACCAAGTTTTTTGCCCCCACCGCCGATGTTGCTGAAGGGGCGGGAGATTTCACCACCCAGATCTACTGCCTTTGCACCTATGCCTCCCCGGGATCTCAGCCTTCCCTCTTTGCGGGCACTAACCTGAATGGGTCCATCTACGCCACGATGGATGGGGAAACCTGGCGGGAAGCTTTCACGACGGATGAGGACCGGGTTCATTCCCTGATTGTTTTCAAGAACCGTCTTTACGCGGGCACGAGTTCCCAGGGGAAGGTCGTCGCCTTCGACGGTCTTCAATGGAACACGGTGGGTATTTTGAGTGAAGTGGCCGTTACCTGTTTTGGAATCTTCAAAAACAGGCTCTATGCGGGGACCTATCCCACGGGTCTGGTGTTTTCCACGCAGGACGGCTTGAACTGGGAGGAAGTTTCCGCTACGGGACAGCATTTCATCCAATGCTTCCGGGAATTCAACGGTGCCTTATACGCCGGAACCTCCAGCCCCAAGGGGGTGCGAGTTTACCGAACCACCAACGGACGGGACTGGCAGGTCGCCTACGAAAGCAGCCGGGAATTGAACCTGTACTGCATGGAAGTTTTCGAGAACGCGCTTTACGCGGGAACCGGCAACTCGGGCCGAATCCTCAAGACCCAGGACGGCGAGAGTTGGACCACCGCCTACGCCTGCGACGAGGAAGGTGTTCGAGCCTTTACGGTTTTCAACGACTTCCTTTTCGCGTCCACTGAGAATGGAGGAGCGCTCCTGCGCTCCACCTTTGACCGGGCTGGTATTCCCGAAATTACCGAACTTAAGGTGGAAAAGCTTACCTCGTCCTCCGCCTTGATAACATGGACCTCTGACCTGACCGCATCTTCCGAGGTTTTTTACGGCGTCGCGGGAGAAAAAGAGGAATTGGCGAGATCCGTGGCGGACAAGACCCCCCAGTTGCGTCATCGTTTTGCCCTGACCGATCTCAAGGCCGAAACGGAATACAAGTTCAAGGTGGTTAGCGCCAATCGTTCCACCTCACTGGCGGCCAGTGAAATCGCAACCTTCACAACCCCGCCGGTTCTGCCTCCGGTTATTTCCTCGCCGACTCACAGTGAGCCGGGGAAATGGGAAAGAACGACCCAGGTGGAGTTTTTTCTCCATCCCCCCTCGCCATTGGGGGGCTATTACTTCTTATTTGATTCAATGCCGGAAACCGTCCCCTCGCCTCCTTTGGCTTCCTATACCGAGGAACGCCGGCTGGTTTTGCCCGTCACGGAGGGAGTCTGGTATCTGCATGTCGTGGGGGTGGATGAAGCAGGCAACATCGGTACCCGGGCATCCCATTACCAAGTCAATGTGGATACCGTGGCCCCGCCTCCGCCGAAACTTTCCAGCCCCACCCATCCGGAAACGGATAAATGGGTCGCCAATCCCACGCCACTCATCGTTTGGGATGAACCCAAGGATCTTTCGGGAGTGAAGGGTTATTTTATCAAGGCCGATCGGGAAGGGCTGACCGTTCCCGGTCCCGGAGCAGGGGCATTTGTGACGGATACGCGCCTTTCCCTGGGGCCTCTGGAAGACGGCCTCTGGTTTGTGCACGTCGCCACCCAGGATCTGGCCGGAAATCTGGGGGTTGAGGCAGCCCATCTGTCCCTCAAAATTGATACCAAGGCGCTGGCGCCTGCTCTTTCCTCCATAACCCATCCCCAACAAGAACAATGGTACCCCGTGAACCAGGTGGAAATACTCATCCAACCCCCTTCCGATCTCTCGGGAGTGGAGGGGTATTACTATTTGCTCGACCGCGAACCCCAGACTCTACCCCAGGCCGACAGCGCGCTTTATACCCTGAAACCACAGATTAACTTCAAAGACCTGTCGGACGGCATCTGGTACGCGCACGCGCGCACGAAAGACCTGGCGGGGAACCTTTCTCCCCAAGCGGCTCATTTCAAAATCTGTCTAGATACCCTGGCCAGTCCTCCCAAGGTGGCTTCTTCCACCCATGGGGAAACGGGGCGTTGGTACAAAAACCGGAGGGTGGAAATCCAATGGGAGGACCCTTTCGACCATTCAGGGATCGAGGGTTACTACTACAACATCGACCGCAAGGCCGACACCGTTCCGAACGATCGAAACTCCCTTTTCACGACCCAACGGTTCGTTTCTTTCGAGGTGACGGATGACGGCCTCTGGTATTTCCACATCACCACCAAAGACAAGGCGGGTAATGTGGATTGGAAAGCCGTACATTTTCCCGTGCATGTGGATTCGGAAGTGGCTCGGCCTTTCATTTCTAGCGAGACCCACCCGGACCTGGAACGCTGGTCTTCCAATCCGAAGGCCCTGTTCAAACTGACGGCTCCCGATGACCTTTCCGGGGTAACCGGTTTTTATTATTTCTTTGGCGAGGACCCGAAGCCCCTGCCTGGTCCGGACAAGGGTTTTTTCACCGAAAAAAACGAGATCGCGTTGGATATCCCCCGAGATGGAAACTTTACCCTGGCCGTGGTGGCCCAGGACGCTGCGGGCAATGTGGGGAAAGACCCGGCTCTTTACCGAGTGAGGCTGGATACTGCGGCCGGGACCCCGGAGATTTCGTCCGTGACCCATCCCCAGAAGGACAAATGGTATGCCGCCCGCCGGGTAGAGTTAGTCTGGAATGACCCGGAGGACCTGTCGGGCATCGAAGGTTATTATTTTCTCTCCAACCAGGAAGAGTCCTGGGTCCCGGTTTTACGGGAAATGGCCTTTACCGCAACCCGGGGAACCGTGGTGACCCTGCCTGGAGACGGGGTGTGGTTTGTGCACGTTATTGCCAAGGATCGAGCCGGCAACCTGGGCCCTTGCGCTCGTTTCAAAGCGCTGGTGGATTCGGAAGCCCAGGCCCCCATGGTCAAAAGCCCCACCCATCCGCCCAACCAGTGGGTCAAGACCAATACGGCCAAGCTCATTTGGGAAGCGCCCCGGGAATTATCGGGAGTGGAAGGCTATTACGTTTCATTAGATAGTCAGCCCCATACCATTCCAGGCCCCAACCAGGGAAAGTGGACAACCGAAACTTCCCTCACCACCCCGGCTTTGAAGGATGGAAGGTATTTTTTCCATATCGTCGCCAAGGATCGGGTGGGAAACCTGAGTCGGGAAGCGGCTCACTATGCCATCTTGATTGATTCCACACCTCCCCGTACCCGCATGAAATCCCTACCCCCCATCCTGGATCGTACCCAGGTCGCCCTCGAATGGGAGAGTGTGGACGACCTGAGCGGTATTGAATCTTATGATGTGCAAATCAAAACGGGTGACAAGGGAAACTGGACCGATTACCTGAGCCGGGTCGCAGACCGGGGAATGACCTTTCAGGCGCAGGATGGAATACGCTTCAGCTTTCGATGCCGCGCCCGGGATGGGGCCGGAAACCAGGAAAATTGGCCTCCTGCCGAGATGGCCTCGGTGACGGTCGATATTTCCCCCCCTCCCCCGGTGACCCAATTGAAAGCTGTCCCCCAGGCGGGGGGCAATATTGACTTGAAGTGGACGCCGGTGGTCGACACCGTCTCGGGCACGGACTTTTATCGGATCTATCGCTGGGTGGATGGGGGACCTAGGGAAAAGATTACCGTGGATGGGGAGTTAAAAGGGGTTGCCTTCCTTGACCCGGGGGAAGGTTTGAGGGATGGAGTCGCCTATTACTATTGCGTCCAGGCTGTGGATCGCATGGGCAATGAACAACATGAAGGCAATCAGGTCGCCGTCTGCATATCGGACCATGGAGTCGGAGTGCCAGTCCTGTCCAGCCCGACCCATTCGAGTGAGGAATGGAGTTCCAGCGCCCTGGCGGTTCTCTTGTGGGACGCCCCGGCGGACGCAACGGGTATCGCGGGTTATTACATCCTTCTGGACCAAAGCCCCAATTCCCGGCCCCGTATTGAAGAAGCATCTTTCACCGATGTGAGGCGTCAGGAATTGAAGGACCTCCAAAGCGGGGTGTGGTATTTCCACGTGGTTGCCAAAGATAAGGCGGGCAATCTTAGCGAAGAATCGGCCCATTACCGCCTCAAGATCGACGTTGAGAAACCGGCGCCGCCCCAGGTTTCCTCCTCAAGCCACCCGGATTCCCAGTGCTGGTACTCTTCCTCGAAGGTGGAATTCAAACTTTTTTCCGCAACCAAGCTTTCAGGTTTCGACGCTTATTATTATCTTTTCGACCAGGAACCTGAAACCCGTCCCAATCCGAACGAGGCCCAGCGGACCACGGAAGACGAGTTTTCCGTACGAGCATCTGTCCCAGGGGTCTGGTACCTGCACGTCATGGTCAGGGACAAAGCGGGAAACCTATCCGAACCGACCCACGCGATGGTGAAAACCGCTGCCGGCGAGATGCCGCCGCCTGTCATCCATAGCCCCACTCATCCCCGGGAGGACGAACCGGTCAATCAACACAACCCGGTATTCCTTTTGGAAGACCGCCACGATGGGAGTTTCAAGAACGGCGGGGTTCATTACCGCCTCAGTCTCAACGAGGTAGAGAAAGTTTCGATTGAGGATCCTTTCACCACCGAGAGAACCATTGAGTTAAAAGATATTGGGGAAGGCACTTGGTATTTACACGTGGCGCCGGCAACGAAAAAAGGGAAGATAGGGAACTTGATCGCCCGTCGGCGGATTCTCATTCGGCGCATGGGTCAGTTGATGGGGGTATTCCTCCGCAAGGACGGGACTACGCCTGTGGTGGGGGCCAAAATCGAGGTGATTCGGGCCAACCGGGATGGGGCAGTGGCCATTACTGACGCCCAGGGACGGTTCAAGTTTCCTGATTTGCCCGAGGGCCGTTATGAAGTTCGTCTTGTGAGCGACCAGTTTCCCGTCTTAGCCCTGAGGGATATACCGGTAGCCTCCTCTCGGGAAACCTTCTCCACCTTCGTGGAGGACGTGGGCCTTTACCCCAACCCGACCTTCCCGGGCCCAGTTCGAATATATTATTTTCTGAAAGAAGACTGCCATGTGACCCTGGAAATTTTTGATTCCACGGGATCCCTGATAGATAAGGTGGAAGAAAAGAAGGAAGGCGGGGCCTACGCTGTTTCCATCTGGGACGCGGGCAAACTGGGGGAGGGCGAATATCTTTATAAACTTTCGGCTAAAAGTGTGCTGAAAAACTCGGTTTCCCGTTTCGCGGTTAAGAAATTCAAGCTTCAAAAGTCCCAGGTTCAGGAAGCCCTGGATCCGCAGAAGGTTTGAACGGTCCCTCCAAGCGCTTGACGAAATCCCCTCACCCCTATACGATAACCGTCCGTTTCGCTTCCCTAATGGGGGGCGCCTCCTGGCGTCAGTGACAAAGCGAAGGATTTTCCTTCCTGCTTTTTTCTTTCACCTGCGAGGGGTTGTAGCTCAGTTTGGTTAGAGCGCCTGCCTGTCACGCAGGAGGTCGCGGGTTCGAGCCCCGTCAACCCCGCCATTTTAAAAAATCAATGTCACAGGCCAATTTCAAAAGCCTTTGTTTGCAACGACTTTAGCGAGTCTAGCGGACAAAGGCTTTTTTTGTATCCATGGACAACCATGGTCATCCTTGGCAATCCAGGGCTAAACATGACTGAATAAGACACGAATAAGACTCCTGGTTTTTCTTAACCTTTGGTCTTTTATGAACTTGCCAACTTTGGGCGACAGGCATAAAAGTAAAAGCGTTCGAGAGTTTCAAATACAACACAAGAAAAACCCGCCATGAATTTTGGAAACTTTTTTAAAGCAATTGAGAAGCACACTCCCCCTGTCTTGGTGGGTTTTGGTGTCTATTCGGGCTTTAAGTTCACCCTAGAGGTCTTGGGGATCATTTCCCCGTCCGTCACCCCCTTTGACACGGTTTCAGCCCTTTCCGTTGGTTTTCTCTACATGTTTGAGAAGCATGTCCGAATGACCCACCTCTTAGCCTTGGCCCCCGCCGTTATTGCCCTAGCCTTTTGCCATGACTTTTTCGGGGTGTTTCTGGGAACGGAAGGGTTTA
>CAZGKT010000044.1:0-31211 GCA_964525605.1 uncultured bacterium | reverse complement strand
TTCGCCTTTGCGGCGGCCAAAGCGGCGTCATAATTCGGTTCCGACGTGACTTCCTTGACGATTTCCACGTACTTCACCTTGCCGTCTTTGCCGATGACGAAGATGGATCGGGCTTCAAGCCTCAGTTCCTTGATATGGGTTCCATAGGCGTTTCCGAAGGCCATATCGCGATGGTCGGACAAGGTCTTGATTTGGATATTTTCGGCCCCGCAAAAACGGGCCTGGGCGAAGGGCAGGTCGGCCGTGATGGTCAAAACCTCAACCGTCGAGGGCAAAGTCCCTATCGACTTGTTGAATTTATGGGTCTGCATGGAACAAACCGGCGTATCGAGTGAGGGCGCCACGGACAGGAGGATAGTCTTTCCCTTAAATTGGTCCAGGGTTACTTCTTGGAGGCTGTTGTTCAAAAGTTTGAAGGCGGGAGCCGAATCCCCTACCTTGATTTCAGGGCCTAACAAAGTCAGGGGCCCTCCTTTAAACGTGATCACACCCAAACGTTCTTGCATAAAAACCTCCCTTTTTAAAATCAGTTTTCGGTTGGCAATTTCAATGGCCAACCCCTAACGAACGACAGCGTTATACAGAGTCGGGTGGAAAAAACAAAGGGAGAGTAAAAATAAAAAATCCTCGGTTCACCAAAGAATTTCCAAAAACAAAGGCGAACCGCGGGTTGATCGATAACTAGATGTGACCCTTTTGAATCAGGTACTCCGCCACCAACATGCCCCCTTTGGCGGCGCCCATCTTGGTGTTATGGGACACCAACATGAACTTTACGCCATTCGCGAGAGCGTGATCCGCCCGTACCCGGCCGACGGAGGTGACCATCCCGCCCTGCCTGTCTCGATCCAGCCGCGGCTGGGGCCGGAAGGGGTCATCCGTGACTTCCATGAGGGCGGGCGGGCATGACGGGAGCTTGAGGGCGATGAAATCCTTGCCCCATTCACGCATGGCTTTCTTGACCTCGTCCACGGTCGCGGGTTTCTTGAGGGAAACATAAACCGCCTCCGTATGAGCTTCCAAAACCGGAACCCGAGTACAGGTGGCCGAAACCGGGAAAGGCGCCGAGATGATTTCTTCGCCCTTGATGATTCCCAATATTTTCTGGGTTTCTTTTTCGACCTTTTCTTCTTCCTTGGGTATGTAGGGAATGACGTTATCCATGATGTCCAGACCGATTACCCCGGGAGACCGGCCCGCGCCTGAACAGGCCTGCATGGAGGTCATCAGAACCTGTTGTATGCCGAAATGCTCATGGAGGGGTTTCAATGTCATGGCCAAGCCGGTTGTGGTGCAGTTGGGAACGGGCGTCACAAAACCCTTCCAGCCCCGGTTCTTTTTTTGGACCGGGATCAACGCGTCATGACTCTCATTCACTCCAGGGATGAAGATGGGTACGTCTTTTTCATACCGAAAAGCGGAGGCGGTGGAAACCACCGGGGTAGTTTTGGCGTAGCGGGGTTCCAGGTCCTTGGCGGCATCCGACTCAACGGCCGTGAAGATCAGGTCCACTTTCGTAGCGTCCAGTTTGGAGGCGTCCTGAACCATGATCCCGGCGAAAGCGGGGTCCAAAGGTTCCTGGCAATACCAGCGGAATGCGCCGGATGCGTCGGTGATGGCATCCTTGAAAAGTTTGCCCGCGGAACGCTCGCTGGCGGCCAGCGCCACCACATCAAACCAGGGATGGCCCGAAAGAGAAGCCAGAAATTGCTGGCCCGCCACTCCTGTGGCGCCAATGACAGCTACAGTTTTCTTTTTCATGGAATGTCCTTGATAACCGGCCTGGCCGGGAATGGCAAAGGATAGCATATTTGCGGGAGGTTTCAATCCAGACCGACCTCCAATCCAAAATTCAACGAGATCGGTACAGTGCCGGTTTTATTTTATGGATGATTGAGAACCGGGACAGAGAAAGGGGAAGGTCAGGGGACCTCGGTTTTGGAACTGGCCTCGTAAACTTTTTTCTTCGAGTTGATATCGATGAAGCAGAGGTAAGAGCCCGGGGGCATTCGCCGGTTCTGTTCGTCCTTGCCATCCCAATAAAACTTGTGAGTTCCCCGAGTCAGGAAGTCCGGACTGTCGAGTTTGTTGAATTCAAAATCCCGGACCAGTCTGAAGCCGGAAGAATAAATTTTCAGATACACCCTTTCACAGGGAATATTAACCTCCCAGCCGAAACTAATTCTTCCCTGCGCGTCAGGTTTGGGGGAAACATCAAATTTGAAAACGCCGGGAGTAATGGTGGGAGTTTGCGTGATAGTTGGTGTTCGGGTAATCGTGGGGGTAGAAGTGAGGGTAGAGGTGAGGGTGCGAGTAAAAGTGGGCGTAAGGGTAATCGTATTGGTTTTCGTGAATGTGGCAGAAGGAGACCGGGTCCCGGTGACGGAAAAAGTTGGGGTCAAAGTGGGGGTTTTTGTTGAGGTTCGTGTGGAGGAAGGGGTGAAGGTCCACGTGGGGGTAATGGTGGGCGTTTGCGTTTTGGTAAAAGTGGCCGAAGGAGACTGGGTTCCAGTGGTGGTAAAGGTGGCTGTTCGAGTCGGGGTGGGAGTGAATGTCGTAGTTGAGATCGGGGTAAAGGTGTTGGTGGCCAAAATTGCGGGAAGCAAGGTGGGCGTGGGGTTCGTTTGCGCTAAAACCAAATCGGTGAAAGAAAGAATCGCGATTAAAAAAATAAGCCCAAATAATTTCACAGTTCGCCTTCGCCTTTTTTAGCCGATTTCAGCGCAGATGGCATCGCCCATTTGAGAACAGGACACCCTCTTTTCGCCTTTTTTCGCTAGGTCCGCCGTCCGTAGACCCTTGTTTAATACTCTTTCCACCGCCTCTTCCACCGTGTCCGATTCTTTTTGCAGGTGGAAACTGTATTTGAGCATCATCCCGATTGAAAGGATCATGGCCAAGGGATTAGCCTTGCCGGTTCCGGCGATATCGGGCGCCGAACCGTGAGAAGGCTCGTAAAGACCCACCTTGCCCCCGAGGGAGGCGGAGGGCAGCATCCCCAGAGAACCGGTGAGCATGGAAGCCTCATCCGAGAGGATATCCCCGAACATATTGGTAGTCACCAGCACATCGAATTGTTTGGGTTTGAGGATCAACTGCATCGCCGCATTATCCACGATCTGGTGCTCAAAGACCAAGTCCGGATAACCCTTAGCCACCTCTTCCGCCACGTCGTGCCAGAGCCGGGAAGATTCCAGGACGTTGAATTTGTCAACGCTTGTCACTTTTTTGCGGCGGAGGCGGGCCAGGTCACAGGCCAACTTCACGATACGCTCGACCTCGGGAGTACGGTAGATTTCGGTGTTGACCCCATAGCGGTCCTTCCCTTCTCCGTAGATACCCCGGGGCTCTCCAAAATAAATACCCGAGATCAGTTCCCGCACGATCAGCATATCCACCCCATCGATGACTTCGGTCTTGAGGGTGGAGGCTTCTTTCAGGGCGTTAAAGAGTTTTACCGGGCGTAGGTTGGCGTAAAGATCTAACCCCTTGCGGAGCCCCAGAATGCCCGCCTCGGGCCTTTTTTTATTTTCAATCTTGTCCCACTTGGGACCGCCCATGGGAGCTTTCAGCACCGCCTGGGACGCCTGGCAGGCTTTCAGGGTGTGGTCCGGCAGAGGGTTGTCGAATTTATCAATGGCGATGCCCCCCGCGTCCTGCGGTTCGTATTCGAACTTATGCCCAAACACGCTCCCGATACGGTTGAGGACCTTTTTGGATTCCTCGCAGATTTCAGGGCCGATCCCGTCTCCGGCAAGGACAACGATGTGGTAATTCATAACAACCTCATTTTCACCGCGGAGACGCGGAGAAAGCCTAAAAAGATTTTCTTCGCGGCCTTCGCGCCTCTGCGGTAAAAGTTTTATTTACTAAAGCTTCAGGCCCTTCTGGATATTGAAGGATGTCTTGGCGCTTTTTTTCTCGTGTTTTAAAAGAAGTTTGTTCACGCCGTTCAAATAAGCCTTGGCGGAAGCCTCGATGACATCCGTCGAAACGCCCCTTCCGTTGGCCTCATCCTCGCCTATCGCTACCGTGACCGTGACCTCGCCCTGGGCATCCCGGCCCTGAGTGAGGGCCTTCAGGGAATAGTTTTCCAGTTTTCCCTTGAAACCCGTGGCCCGGTCGATGGCGTTGAACACCGCGTCCACCGGCCCGTCCCCGGTGGCGGCCTCCTCCACCTCGGCCTCGCCCTTCTTGAGCCTCAAGGTGGCCGTGGGCCGGGTTGTGGTGCCGGCGGAGGTATGAAGATAGGTCAGCTGGTACTGGTTGGAAGCCGTTTCCAGCTTTTCCTCGATCAAGGCCTCGATATCCTCGTCATAGACGCTTTTTTTCTTGTCGGCCAGATCTTTGAATTTGGCAAAGAGGATGTCGATGGCTTCCTGGTTCAAGTTATACCCCAGGTCTTCCAGTCTCTTGCTGAGGGCGTGTCGGCCCGAATGCTTGCCGAGAACCAACCGGCTTTCGGGTACGCCGATGGATTCGGGAGTCATGATCTCGTAATTCTGCCGGTATTTGAGCATTCCGTCCTGATGAATACCGCTCTCATGAGCGAAGGCGTTGTTGCCTACAATGGCCTTGTTGGGTTGGATCATAAAACCCGTCAGGGTCGAGACCAGTCGGCTGGTCTTGTAGATTTCCTTGGTGTTGACTCCTGTCTGGTAAGGGTAGAGGTCATGACGGGTTTTCAGCACCATGACAATTTCTTCCAGGCTGGCGTTTCCCGCCCTTTCCCCAATGCCATTGATGGTGCATTCCACCTGTCGGGCCCCGTTGCGAATGGCCGAGAGGGAGTTGGCGACCGCCAGCCCTAGGTCGTTGTGACAATGTACGGACAGGATAGCCTTGCTGATATTGGGTACCCGGTTTTTCAGGGTCGCGACCATGTGGCCGTATTCGGTAGGGATGGCATAACCCACCGTGTCCGGCACGTTGATGGTTTTGGCCCCGCTTTTGATGGCCGCTTCAACCATGCGACACAGGAAATCAAGGTTGGATCGGGAAGCGTCCTGGGCCGAAAACTCCACGTCATCGGTGAAATTACGGGCGTACTTGACCGCGTCTACCGTGGCATCCAGGGCCTCTTCCCGGCTCTTGCGGAACAAATGCTTTAGATGAATATCGGAGGAAGAGATGAAAATATGGATGCGGGAACGTTTGGCGCTTTTCAGGGCCTTGGCGCAAATGTCGATATCCTTGCGCATGGCCCGGCAGAGACCGGCGATGGTTGTTTTCTTCAGGGTCCGGGAAATCTTTTCCACGGCCTCGGAATCACCGGGAGAGGCGGCGGGAAAACCGGCCTCGATGATATCGACCCCCAGCTTTTCCAGTTGGACCGCGATTTTCATCTTTTCGGCGGTATTCAGGCTTGCTCCAGGAGCCTGTTCCCCGTCGCGCAAAGTCGTATCAAAGATGTAGACCTTCTCTCCGGTGGAGGAGGATGGGGTAGTTGAGGAATTCTTTTTTGTTTTCATTTTTGGACCTCGTTTGTCTTATTGGGGTGAATAGTCATATGAGAGAAACCGCTCAGACTTTGGGATTGGCCTTGGCAGGCTTTCTAAGTCGACCCAGGCTGTTCTTGGTCAGGAACTTGATGATGCCCCAGAAAAGGTAGATGGTCAGAAGCGTGAAGGAGGTGAATTCGAAAGCTTCCACCAGGGAGATAAGGACCAAACCGATGAAAGCCAGGGTCCAAGGCTTGATGAATTCTTTGTTCAACTTTTTCAAGCTCGGAAAGGGGATCGTCGAAACCATGACCAGGGCGATCACGACCGTCAGGATCGGTATCCAGGGCAGTTCAATAGCGTTCAGATTTTCCTCGTACCAGCCCATGACCTTGTTCAGGAAGATGCCTTTGTCGTAGAAGCCGTACCAGCGGGATACCAGCACATAGCTGGCTAGGATACCCGCCGCGGCCGGGCTGGGTAGGCCCATGAAAGACGTTTTCTCCTCTACCGCAGCCTGGACATTGAAACGGGCCAGCCGGATGGCCGTGCAAACGACATACAGGAAGATGATGGCCAGGCCCCAATCGCCCATGTAACGTAAAACCGACAGGTAGATGAGGATGGCCGGCGCCATCCCAAAAGAGACCAAGTCGGACAGGCTGTCGAATTCCTGACCGAATTTGGAAGTCGTGTGGGTGGCTCGGGCCACTATGCCATCAAATAAATCCAGAAAAGCCGCGATGACGATGAGGCGCGCGGGCATGACATAGGGAATGGTGTCATGGGCCGGAAACATGGATAGGGTCAGGGAATCCTTGATGGCCCAGGTGATGGACCAGATGCCCAGGACCATGTTGGCCGCCGTAATGCTGTTGGGGAGCAAGTAGATGGTTTTGCGAAGGCGTGAGGTTGCGATCTTTTCAGGGACCTCTACTTTTATATTTTTGATCCTCGGCGAAGCCATTTAGAACTCTCCTAGAACCGTCACCCCGGCCCGGACCTGGTCTCCCAACTTGACCGAAGGCTTGAAGCCCTTCGGTAAGAAGAGATCCACGCGGGACCCCAGCAAGATCCTTCCAAAACGATCGCCCCGGGCCAGGACCGCGCCCGTTTCCGGGTCGGTCTTCACCCGCCGGCAAAGCAACCCGGCGATCTGCTTCAAAACGACACGGCCCGGGCTTTTAAAGCCCTTGCCGCCTTTGAGTTCCACCACCAGGTGGCACTGTTCGTTCACCAGATCGGCCTTGTCGTCATAGGCCGCCAGGAATTCACCCGGATAATAGGCCTTCTTGACGACCTTTCCGTCGAAAGGGACCCGCTGAACATGGTTGTTCAGGGGGTTCATGAAGATGGCGATATGGACCGCCTTTTGTTTCAGGTGGAATTTCTCCACCGCCTCGGTGAGAATCACCACCTTGCCATCGGCCGGGCTGACAACTTCCCGGGGCCCCAGGGGTTGGGAAGGCTTCCGTTCAAAGTCCCTAAAGAAATTCAGGATCAACAGGGCCACCAACGAGATTAAGGCCGCCGTGAGATCCAACCAGAGGTTCCCCGTAGCTCTTCCCCAGACCAACAGGGCCATCCCCGCCCCCAGGACGGGGAGGACCATGATCCAGGTTTCAGGCATGAACGGCAGTCTCACTTCCAAACCTCCATCGGTTGCGGTTGGCCTTTAGCTTTGGATGAGGATATTCATCCTTGCTAATGGCTAAAGGCTAACCGCCAATAGCTGACGATCTATTTCTTGAACCAGCTGAACATGCTGCGAACCTGGGCTCCCACCTTCTCGATGAGGTGCTGCGAGTCGTTCTTCAGGAGCGCGTTGTAGACCGGGCGGTTGGCCAGGTTTTCCAAAATGAATTCGCGGGCGAAGGACCCGGACTGGATCTCGGCCAGGATGCGCTGCATCTCATGCCGGGTATTGTCGGTGATGATGCGCCGGCCCCGGGTGATATCGCCGTACTTGGCGGTGGTGGAAACCCCGTCCCGCATGCCCGAAATGCCCTTCTCGTAGATCAGGTCCACGATCAGTTTCACTTCGTGGAGACACTCAAAATAGGCCACCTCGGGCTGGTAGCCCGCGGCCACCAGGGTCTCAAAACCCGCCCGGATGAGCTCGGTCAGGCCGCCGCAAAGGACCACCTGTTCCCCGAAAAGGTCGGTCTCGGTCTCTTCTTTAAAGGTGGTCTCCAAAATGCCGGCGCGGGTGCAGCCGATGGCCTTTCCGTAGGCCAGGGCGATCTTCAGGGCGTTGCCGGTGGCGTTCTGGTGGATGGCCACCAGGGCCGGGACTCCCTTGCCTTCCACATAGGTCGAGCGGACCAGGTGACCCGGGCTCTTGGGGGCGATCATGAACACGTCCACATCCGCCGGGGGGATGATTTGGCCGAAATGGATATTGAAGCCGTGGGAGAACATGAGGGCCTTGCCGCCCTTGAGGTTCGCCTTGATGTCGGTCTTGTAGATGTTGGCCTGCAGGTCATCCTGGGTCAGGATCTGGATGATGTCCGACTTGGTCGCGATCTCCCTGGCGTCCGTGACCTCGAAGCCATCCGCCCGGGCCTGCTGGATGGGCTTTTCGGCGCGCTCGCCGATGAGCACCTTGATGCCCGAATCCTTCAGGTTCAGGGCCTGGTTACGGCCCTGGTTGCCGTAGCCGATGATGCCGACTGTTTTTCCTTTCAAAACATTCAGATCCGCGTCCTGCTCGTAATAGATCTTCGCCATTTCATTCTCCTTGGATGTTTCGCCCGAAAGCGTGTTTTCTTGTTACAAGAACCTCATGCGGCGCTTGACGGTCCGCGATCGGCCCAACGGCTTTTAAAGGTTGGACTGTCCGGCCTTTCCAGCCTTCACTTTGACCTGCTTTTCCTCTTCCTCATGGACTTTCTTGCCCCGGGAAATGGCCACTTCCCCGGTGCGAACCATCTCGATAATGCCATAGTTCTTCAAAAGCTCGATCATGCCGTTGATCTTGCTCTCCTTGCCCGTGACTTCGACGATGAAGCTTTTCAGGGCCACGTCCACGATCTTCCCGTCAAAGCAACGCACAATCTCCATGACCTGGCTACGCGACGGGGGATCGGCTTTCACCTTGATGAGGGCCAGGTCCCGGGCGATGAAATCGTCCTGGGTCAGGTCGATCACCCGGATGGTATCCACCAGCTTGTTGAGTTGTTTTTCGACCTGGTCGATGACACGGTCGTCGCCCCGGACCACGATGGTCATACGCGACACCTTGGGATCGTCGGTCACCCCGACCACCAGGCTGTCGATGTTATAGCCTCGGGCCGAGAAAAGGTTGGACACCCGGGACAGGACCCCGCTGTGATTGTGGACCAGAACCGAGATGGTATGTCTCATTTGCGGTCTCCCTTCGCCTTGGCGGCATGAGGCTTGGCTTCGGCCCTGATCTTGGCTATTTCCATGGCCCTCGACAGGACGATGTCTTTTGTAGATCCTCCGGCCGGCACCATCGGATAGACATGCTCTTCCGGATCGACGGTCAAATCGACGACACAGGGATCCTTGGATTTGAAAACCTTCTCCAAAGTCTGCGTCGCGTCTTTGGGCGTCTCAGCGCGAAAACCCTGGATGCCGTAGGCCTCGGCCAGCTTGACGAAATCCGGCTGGGCGGGGATGGACGTGGAAGCGTAGCGTTTATCGAAGAACAGGTCCTGCCATTGCTTGACCATCCCCAAGAACTTGTTGTTGAGGATGATGACCTTCACGTTGAGGTTATGTTGTTTCACGACCGCCAGTTCCTGGAGCGTCATCTGGAAGCTGCCGTCGCCCGCGATGTCGATCACCGTGGCGTCCGGATAAGCGAAGGCGGCCCCGATGGCGGCCGGGAACCCGAAGCCCATGGTCCCCAACCCGCCGGAGGTGATCCATCGGCGTGGCTTGTTGAAGCGGTAATACTGGGCCGCCCACATCTGGTGCTGACCCACCTCGGTAGTGATGATGGCATCGCCCTTGGTGAGACGGTAGATCTCTTCCACCGCGAACTGAGGCAGGATAGGCCCGTTGGGGTTCTGCTTGAACGCCAGAGGATGCTTCCCGTGCCAGGAATCCAACTGGTCATACCATTCGTCGTAATCATGGGAGCCGGCCGATTTGGTCAGCGCTTCCAGGATGGTCTTCATGTCGCCCAGAACATGGGCGTCCACCTTCACGTTCTTGTCGATGGAGGTCGGGTCCACGTCGATGTGGATCTTCTTGGACAGGGGCGAGAACTCGGACAGCTTGCCCGTCACCCGGTCGTCGAAGCGGCTGCCGACCGCGATCAGCAGGTCGCAATGGGACAGAGCCATGTTGGCCCGGTAGGACCCGTGCATGCCCAGCATGTCGATGAACTGGCGGTCATTAGCTGGATAGGCGCCCAGACCCATCAGGGTCAGGGTGACCGGGATATTGGTCTTGCGGGCGAATTTGTAGAGGGCTTCGGAAGCCCCGGCGTTGATGACCCCGCCCCCCGCGTAGATCAGGGGCCGCTTGGCGTGGCGGAGCAATTCGGTCATCTTATCGAGCTGGAATAAATCGATCGTCGGCACGAATTTCGAAAGCGGGATGGTGGCGTGCTTAGGGTAGGGCACTTCCGCCGAGGAGGCCGCGATATCCTTGGGGATATCGACCAGAACCGGTCCGGGCCTCCCGCTCCGGGCGATGAAGAAGGCGTTTCGTAGGATCTGGGGCAATTCCTGGATGCTTTTCACCAGGTAATTGTGCTTGGTGCAGGAACGGGTGATTCCGACCACGTCGGCTTCCTGGAACGCGTCCGTCCCGATCAGTGCGGAGGGCACCTGGCCGGTGATGGCCACCAGGGGAACGGAATCCATCAGGGCGTCCGTCAAACCCGTAATGAGGTTGGTCGCGCCCGGTCCAGAGGTGGCGATGCAAACGCCCACTTTTCCTGTGGCCTTGGCATAACCTTCGGCCATATGGATCGCTCCCTGCTCGTGGCGCGTGTCAATCAGGCGGATCCGGTCGCTGTTCTGGTAAAAGGCGTCAAAGATGGGAAGAACGGCCCCGCCGGTCAGGCCCCAGAGCATTTCCACGCCCTCTTCCACCATGATGTCCACGACCATCTGGGCACCAGTTTTCAATTTGGGTTTATGTTGAGACATTTTTGATCCTCCAATGGCTCCCCTGCGGGGGGAAAGCGCTAGATTTTACAATAATTCACCTTTTCAGGTGATAAATAGTGGTTAAAAACCCCACAAAACAAACGACTTTTTGGGATGAACCCTATGGAAACCATGTCGAGGGAACCTTGGGAGGGGAAAACCGGGGCTTAAAATAAAAAAGCCGCGGAACCCCTGGCGGGGCTCCGCGGCTTGGTAGCCGTCTTTAGGAGCGAACCGCCTCCGGACGCAATACAAGTACCAGTACCAAGAGTACTAAAGTAATTGCCGTTCCGAAGGTCATGAAAGACTCCTTAATTTCCGTGTCAAAAATATACCTTCCCTGGATTTAAGTGTCAAGAGAGAGGCTTCCAAATGCCCTTTTGGAGGTTTTCAAAGGAGAAAAACAATGAATAAACGAATATTAAAACTGGATAAAGGGAAGCTTTTGGAAATTTAAAATAAATTGATAAGGGCAATGATAAAAAATCCAAAGTCAAATTTAATTAAATTTAAGAGGCTGCACATTGAATGATGATAAAAAAAATGACAGCTAGGATAATCCAAATCAAAGCAAAGCCCCTTATGTCTTCCCACCTGATCAATCCCTCCCGTCGTTGAACGGAACGCTTGAACCGGCCGAAGAAAAAAAAGGCCAAAGGCGTCAAGACGATTAGAACAACCGCACCAATGGCCACATCGTTTTGTAAATCAGGGTTCTTGACCATCCGCAGGGCTAGGAAAATAACTACTAGAGTTAACAAAGAATGAAACATCCAAAAAAGAACATACTTTAGAAGGGAGGGTGGAACTTGGAGTAAAGCCATGGATGGCTGATTTAATTTAATAATTTCGGAATGATTTTCCCTGAATAATCGAGTCCCGCACCGGGCACAAAAACGAAGATTTTTTCCGTGAGCAAACCAACTTGGCTGGAGAATGTAATGCTTATGAGGGCAGGACTGAATGATCCAGGAAATGGAAATGGCGAACCAAGTGCAAAGCACCACTTGAAGAAACAAGCCCAAAGAAAGAAAACGATACTCGAAAGATCCTGTCACTAGACTTAAAAAAACATTAAGAAAAAAAAACCAAAACCAGGGTTCCAAAATCCGGATAATTTTTAAATCTTCAGAAACCTCAACAAAATAGCGCCATCCTTTGCCAATGGCCCACAAAACGATGAAAAGAACCAATACAGTTTCCCAGGCCATCCTTCGGCTCCTCGATTAATCTAAAAGCACCTAATTCAAAATAATAAAAACAAAGCTCAGATTGCATGAACGGACAGATCGCTAGGTTCCAATAAAATAATGCGATTTTCGTTTATTGAGCTAAAAATATTTCCCATACAGAAACCCACGGGTGCTAGTCCGATAGATTAGATTACCCCTAAATGTTTCCTCAGCGGCGCAAAATCGAAAATACAAGGCCAAATATTAAAAGTCCCATCCAGGTAGAAAAAAACCATCGGGCCGCCTTGGAAAATCCCTCGATTTTTCCGCCGGATATTTTCCTGAGGTGAAGCACTAAAAGATAATTTAAAAAACAAAGAAAGTAAGCCCCAAGGGCCAAAGGTATTCGTTGACCCATGAACCGAAGGGATTGATATAAAAGAAGGCTTGATAGTCCGAAATAGAACCCCATCCAACCCCAAACACCCTGGCTGACCCAAACTTGGGTCACTTTTATCTCTCCTATTTTTTCATCCTCCCCAAGGTTGCAAACCCCTAAAAAATGAAAATATAACCGAACCCATAGAACTCCCAAAACTAATACACACAGATAGGAGAGCGAATGGGCTTCCCGTGTGAGCGCAGTGGCCGTGTCCACCCAAAGGAAAAAAAAGGTTAATGTCCAAAGATTTCCAATAACTCCCGAGGGAAGACTCGGAATCCATCCCACCAGGAGGGTACCCAGAACCGAAACCAATACCGCCGAAAGAGCGATGAGTCCCTTAATCCAGACTGACATCGAAAGATCGGACCATTCATTAAGGGCCAATAAGCCGTGGGTTTCCTCGAAAAGCGGAATGTTAATGATAAAAAGGAAATAAAGAGAGAACGAAAGAACTAGGTAGAGTAAGACCTGAAAACCTAGAACCCATTTGAATGGCACGTTCACGATTCCTTTGGTTTTTCAAAGCGGTTCATCTTTTCAAACTTGTAGCAATAACGCAATAAAACCTATGGGTCACGTTCGAATAATGATTAAAAACTGCACAAAAAGCACCATTTTTCAAAGCTTTATCAAACCATGATTTGCCACATAAATTAGTTTTTGGATGTATGTTAATTTTAATCGTTGTCTTGTTTGTTTTATAAATATACGAATTAATAAGCTTTATAAGTGTCTTTAAATAAACATATCATAATATAACATAACGTTGCTCAGATTATGAGTCTAAGCTTCATAGCAAGTGCTTTTCCAACGCCAACCAAAAACCCCATCAGGAGGAAAGAGATGAAGCAGAAATGGTCAAAAGAAAAAATTGTGGAGACAATTAAAGATTTACAGCGCCAATCTACCGATATCTCGGCGAGTAATATTTCGAAGAATTATATCCCACTTTTCACGGCCGCCTGCTCAAGACGTTATTTCTCCAGCTGGGCCAATGCCGTTAAGGCAGCGGGGATCGATTATGATCAAATCCTGGAAGCTGGTAAAGCCCGGCGGCGTAAAAAACTTACAAAATGGTCGAAAGAAGAAGTTTTAGAGCAAGTCCGTCTGGCTGAATCGAAAAATCTTCTGACGACCTACCGAGACCGTCTGGCGCTCTATTCGGCCGCCCGGAGGGAATTTGGAAGCTGGAAGCAAGCTCTTGAAGCGGCGGGTTACCGTCTCACAAAGGGTGCGCATAAAAATTCAAACCAGATTTTCAAGAAGGACGAATCCTCCACTGAATCCCAACCCGCTTCCGTTTAAATCAACGGTCATTGTGGGAGCCAGCGGTCAACGAATGATGGCTAGTTTTTTCGTAATCGTCTGGTTCCCGACCGTTATCTTGTAAATGTAGAGACCGCTGGCAAGTCGTTCCCCCCGCAGATTCGTTCCATTCCATGTAATTTGATTTATTCCTGCGTGGGTTTGACCCTTTCCAATCGATTGGGAATAAATCAAAGTGCCAGTTAGATCAAATATTCTTAATTCCACGGTCTGGGGCGAAGGCAAGTCCCATGAAAGAGTAAGATGTCCATCTCGGAATGGGTTAGGATAAAAATATGTGTTTTTTTCTGTAAAGGCATTGACGGCGATTGAATCCGGCAAGGGCGTGGGAGAAGTAGTTGCCTCCACCACTTGGGATAAGATTTTAATGGAATTAGAACGCATATGAGTTGTTACGAGATCTAATAACCCTGAGCCCGTGGTATCTAATGCAGCTACCTCAACGGGGCCAAAATTGGAATCCAAATCGGAAGCGATTTTCAGGCTTTGTAAGGGTTGGCAATTAATTCCATTCCATTGATAAAGATCAACCAGATCCGAATCCCTATCGGCCACTATGATTACCGGAAAACCCGTCTTATCCAAATCTGCAACGGTTAAGCCGTTCGGATGGTTCCCATTGGTGGTCATGGGAGGCTGAAGGACCAAGGTTCCGTCTTTTTGTTGGAAATAAATCCAGATAATGCTTTTAGCAAAATCAGATGCGACTAAATCCGATCTTCCATCATGATTCAAATCAACGATTCGAAGATCGGAAAGATCCGCACCAGGGGCCGGGGATAAGGTTTGTCTAACCGTGAAGGTGGAAAGATCATTCGGGGATGTGGCCGCCGGACTCAAAATTGCCAATTGGCCAGTCCCTAAACACGCAACCACAATTTCATTGATTCCGTCGCCATGTAAATCCCCTACCGCAACCTGAGTGGGACCCGCAGGTACCGTAATATCATACCGGATTCCGAATTTTCCATTTTTGATCTCATAAATGGAAATTTGATTGGCTCCATAGTTCGCCACAACCACAAATGGGACACCTCCTGCTTTCGTAATTCCATAGCAGACTCCCACCGGCTGAAAAAGCGTTTGGCTTTCATCCATTTTTAGAAACTGGGAGCCATTCCAACGATACATTTGCAAAAGCGCGGAATCATAACAAGAAACCAGTAGGTTATCATTTCCAGAAGTATCTGGAACTACCGCCAAACCTCTTGGACTCCTTCCTACAGGAATTTGGGCAAAAGGAGTTAGTCCGATTGGGCTTGGCGAAAACACTTGGACGGTAGAAGTTTGTTTGGAAATAATACTTAGGGGCGTTGATTGGCCAATAAAGGTCGAGGATCCAAAATTGGCAACAGCCAGAAATTGAGCGGAGGTTCCCGTAAAACGGCCCAGAACGAGCCCTCGAGGTGAAACCCCTGTTGAAAGGGAAACCGGCTGTTGAAATGAAATGGATCCGGCTAAAGCGTTTACTGCACACAGCCAAATCAACCCGAAGAGAAAGGAACGAAGAGTCTTTATCATGGAACCTCCTCTATAAATGCTCATAATTTTACCGCAGTTCTTCTAATTGCTTCAACAAACTAGGAACATTGGCGAAAATTAAATAAATATTTCAACGCATTAAAGCACATGGAAAGAAAGGAAGGTACGGAAGGTTGTGAAGGTAAAATTAGAACTTACAAGCCATGGCTAAAACCGGATGGTCATTTTCAAAGAAAACAACTGGTTTTAAACCATGTTCGTTATTAAAATCCTGAGCCGCGGTAGGAGCATGGGCCATATCAATAATCCAAAAGCCTCCAAAAGCTATGATTCCACCCCATATAAGATTAGAGCCAATATTACCGGCATTGGTTGAATCCCCCAGCAATCCACCCGAAAAAGTTGTCGTATCTGACTTGATTAGAGCGCCAAGACCCACAGACAGTACGGAAATAACTTCCCCACCCAGTAAAACATCTCCTGTTATGTAATCATCTGCATAAAAGTGGCCATAGCCGTGAATGAGCAATCCAGGGAAAAAAGCCAAAAGAAAAGCCTTATTGGGGTCTTTATAAAAATAAGTCTGGTGATTAGTTTCAAGGCTTCCTGAAAGCCCAGGGTCGGATAATTGGGCTGAAACAATTGATTTTCCAAGGATTAAACCGATAACCGCCAGGAGAAAAATAATTTTTCTGAGATTATATTTCATGGTTTTCCATTTTACGTTCATGAGTTAAAGGGGTCAAAAGAAAACTCCTTTAGCTTTCCGCATCACCTTAAAACTGCCTTTTTACGAGGTTGCCGGCTCTTTAACTTTTTTTGTTTCTTCGGTAGTAGTTCCTGTTTCAGCCGTTGTTTGTTTTCCCTTCTTCGCTTTCTTTTCTGATAAAGGCTCTGTCGGTTTTTCTTCTAAGGGCCGATCTACCAGCTCAAGAAACACCATTTCAGCGCCATCTCCGGGGCGATAACCAAGCTTCAAAATTCGGGTGTATCCGCCTTTTCTCTGGGCATAACGGTAAATGAGGGTCTTAAAAAGTTTGTTGACAACTTCCCTTTCACGGACAAAGCCCAAAACTTCACGTTTTGATGCTAAAGTTTCTTTTTTTGCGGCTGTGATCATTTTTTCAGCGTAACGACGAACCTCTTTGGCCCGAACCTTTGTCGTTTTGATTCTCTCGTGTTTCAATAACGAGGTAACCATGTTTCGTACCATGGCTCTTCGATGAGCAGGTTGAACCCCTAACCGACCATGGTGGGACTTATGACGCATTTGTTTCTCCTATTGGACCCTCAGGGGTTAAACGGCGGCTTCAACTCGGGGAAGTACAGGAGCTTTACCCTTGGCGAGGATAGAATCCACATCCATGCCAAAGGATAATCCCATTCCACCGAGGATTTCTTTGATTTCATTCAACGATTTCCGGCCAAAATTTTTGTATTTCAACATATCTGTTTCAGTTTTTCGGACCAGATCCCCAATGGTTTTAATATTTGCCGTCTTGAGACAATTGGCGGATCGAACAGACAATTCCAGTTCCTCAACGCTTTCGTTTAACAATTCACGAAGTCGTTCCTCTTCCTCACTGACCGCGTCATCCTGAGCGGAAGGTTCTTCTTCGAAATTGATAAATATCTGAACTGAATCCCGCATGATTTTGGCCGAATGGGCCAAGGCATCTTCGGGATGAATACGCCCATCCGTCCAAATTTCAATAATTAGTTTATCGAAGTCCGTCATTTGCCCGATTCGAGCTGATTCTACGGAATATTTAACCTGAGTAACGGGCGTGAAAACGGAATCAATGGGAATAACTCCGATGGACTGGCCCTCTCGCTTGTTTCGGTCAGCTGGAGCGTAACCGCGACCTTCCGCGATCTCAATGGCAACATCTAAAAGAGCGTCTTCCTCCGTGAGAGTAGCTAAATGCAACTGAGGGTTTAAAATTTCTACATCCGAATCTATTTGGATGTCTGCCCCTGTCACTTTTCGCTCACCCTTCACATTAAGCCTCAAGGTCTTAGAACCAGAACCATACATTTTTATTTTGAGTTCCTTAAGGTTCAAGATGATCTCTGTCGTGTCCTCCACCACTCCGGGAATAGAGGAAAATTCATGGGAGACCCCTTCAAATTTGACAGAAGTGACAGCCGCTCCCGATATGGAAGAAAGCAGAATTCTTCGTAAAGAATTTCCAATCGTATGCCCGTAACCTCTTTCAAAAGGTTCAGCAATGAATTTTCCATAAGTTGGGGTTAAGGTTTCCTTTTCATAATCAAGAAACTTTGGAATCTGAACGTTACCTATTTGCATGATCCCTCCTGCGTGGGTCTTTCCTAGTTACTTTGAATACAATTCGACAATGAGTTGTTCCTGCACGGGCAAGGCAATTTCTTCCTTGGTCGGAACCTTCTTAAAAACACCCGATAGAGTGTCAGTGTCCACTTCTAGCCATCCGGGAACACCCCTCTTTTGGAGTTGTTCCATTGCTTTCTTCAAAATAACGTTATCTTTGTACTGCTCCCGAATCGAAACTTTATCCCCCGCTTTGAGCGAATAACTGGGAATATCAACTTTCTTCCCGTTGACCAAAACCTGTCCGTGCCTGACAACTTGCCGGGCTTGGTTGCGGGATTCAGCAAATCCCATTTTATAAATAACGTTGTCCAATCGCTGTTCCAGCAATTGAAGAAGGGTTTCGCCGGTGACTCCTTTTTTTCGCGAAGCGATTACGAAATATCGGCGGAACTGTTTTTCAAACAAGCCATAGATACGTTTTACTTTTTGTTTTTCCCGCAACTGAAGCCCATATTCGGTGTCTTTCCGACGTTTTTGGCCATGTTGCCCAGGCGCGAAAGCACGCCTTTCAAAGGCGCATTTGTCCGTTTCACAACGGGTGCCTTTCAAGTAAAGTTTCATCCCCTCCCGCCGACAAATCCGGCAAACGGATTGATCACTCATTCAAAAACTCCTTTAAACACGCCGGCGTTTGGGCGGCCGGCAGCCATTATGGGGGACGGGGGTCACGTCCTTGATCATAGAAATCACCAGACCGCTCGTTTGAATGGCGCGAATGGCCGCTTCTCGGCCCGACCCCGGACCTTTCACAAAAACTTCCACTGATTTCATACCAGCATCCACCGCTTTTTTACCTGCCGCTTCAGCCGCCACTTGAGCGGCAAAAGGGGTGGATTTTCTGCTCCCTTTGAAATTCATAGATCCGGCGGAAGACCAGGCTACGACATTTCCGCGGGGATCTGTGACAGTCACTAATGTGTTGTTAAAAGTGCACTGAATGTGCACAACACCATTTCTGGGGGCTTTTTTACCTTTTTTGGAAGCCGCCGAAGGTGAAGTTTTATCCGAGGCCGCCGGGGTCTCTGCTTTAACTTCCTTGGATTCCGATTTTTCTGTCACACGCTCTCTCCTTCATTTCCCGCATTTAATCGGGCGCCTTCAAATATTTATTCTTCTTTTTTACGTCCGCTTCCAACTGTCTTTTTAGGCCCCTTACGAGTACGGGCATTCGTTTTCGTTCGTTGTCCACGCACAGGAAGTCCTTTTCGATGTCGGCTTCCCCGGTAAGTGCCTATATCAATCAAACGCTTAATGTTCATGGAAATTTCACGACGCAAATCACCTTCCACCTTAACGTTTTCCGTGTTGATGATGTTGGTAATCCTTGAAACTTCGTCTTCTTTTAAGTTTTTAACCCTTACATCAGGATTAACGTTCGCCTTGGCCAATATCTTTCGTGAAAGATTAGGTCCTATACCATAAATATAGGTTAAGCCTACTTCCACCCGTTTTTCCTTCGGCAAGTCCACTCCGGCTATACGTGCCATAATTCTCCTCGATTAACCCTGACGTTGCTTGTGCTTGGGATTGGTGCAAATCACACGCACCACACCCTTGCGGCGGATCACTTTGCATTTATCACAAATCGGCTTCACTGACGAGCGAACCTTCATTTTTCAGCCCTCTTTCAATCTTTGTGGTTATTGATATCTCACTTGAACCGATAAGTAATTCTACCCCGGTTCAAATCATAAGGAGACAATTCCACCGTGACCCTGTCGCCTGGAAGAATACGAATAAAGTTCATTCGCATCTTTCCCGAAACATGAGCCAGAACCACATGTTTATTTTCCAGTTCCACTCGGAAACTAGCATTAGGAAGCGCCTCAATCACCGTTCCCTCTACCGAAATCGCTTCTTCCTTGGCCATATGCCTCCATCCCGAGGAGATTATCCGACTCGGGTTAGGTTTTGAGGCCCCTCGGCCAAAACAGCAATGGTATCCTCAAAATGGGCGGAGAATTTACCATCTTTCGTTATGACTGTCCAGCTATCCTCGAGAACTTGAACCTCATCCATCCCCATGTTGACCATGGGCTCTAGCGCTAAACACATTCCCTCTACGATCCGGGCACCCTGATGGGGCCGCCCATAGTTGGGAATTTGAGGCTCCTCGTGCATTGCCTGACCAATTCCATGCCCAACGTAATCTTTAACAACCGAAAAACCTTCTAATTCCACGAAATTTTGAATGGCATGACCGATATCCGAAATTCTGTTCCCGACCCTGACCTGGTCAATCCCAATGTCTAAAGCCTTTCGGGTCACTTGCAATAATCTTGCAATTTCAGCAGATACCTTCCCTACGGCAAAAGTCCTTGCCGAATCCCCGCAATAGCCTTTGTAATAAGCCCCCAAGTCAATTCCGACTATGTCCCCATCTTCCAAGACGCGGGGACCCGGAATTCCATGAACTACTTGTTCATTCACCGAAGTACAGACAGTGGCAGGGTAACCGTGATAACCCAGAAATGCTGGTACACAATCATTCTTTTTTAGATACTCCCTCGCAAAACGGTCTAATTCTTGGGTTGTAACCCCTGGACGAATTTTATGTTCAATTTCCAAGAGCGCTTCCCCCACCACCCTTCCGCTGACCCTCATCAGTGCTAATTCCGATTCGGTCTTGATTGTAATCACGACCCTTGGGACACCTTTTCCAACATTTCAACAATCCTTGGAAAAGACAATTCAAAGATATCTTCGCAGGAAACCCTTTTTAAGAGGGCCTTTTTTTCATAATAAGATATTAAAGGTTCAGTATCTTTTTGATAGACGGTTAACCGATTCTCGATGGTATCCGGTTTATCATCGGCACGCTGAATCAGCTCTTTTCCGCACTTGTCGCAAATGCCTTCCCGAAGTGGTTTCATTGTTTCGATATTAAACGTGGATCCGCAACTTGGGCAAACCCTTCTTCCGGTTAGTCGACGAATCAAAACCCCACGGCTTACTTCTATTTTCAAAACACAATCGAGTTTAATCTTCATTTCTTTCAGCATCCCCTCCAAGCTCTCCGCTTGAGGGACGGTTCTTGGAAACCCATCAAGGATAAATCCATTTTGAGCATCTTCTTTTTTAATCCTTTCTCGGATTAAACCGATCACCACGGAGTCCGGAACCAATTCACCCCGTTTCATAAATTCTTGGGCCTTAATACCAAGTTCAGTGCCCGCTTTGACCGCCGAGCGAAGCATATCGCCCGTCGATATTTGAGGAATGGAATATTTTTTAACCAATTCAGCTGAATAAGTTCCCTTTCCCGCCCCTGGTTCGCCTAATAAAATGATCCTCATTAGAATGCACTCCGTCCCTTCAAACGGCCTTTTTTCATAAAACCATCGTAATGTCTCATTAAAAGATGTGATTCTATTTGTTTCATCGTATCCAAAGCTACCCCAACGATAATGAGAAGGGATGTTCCTCCAAAATAAATCGGGATATTTAAATTTCTTGTGATAAGTTCGGGGATAACCGCCACAACGCAAACCGCAAGCGCTCCCCAAATAGTGATCCGAGTTAAGGTTCGATCGATAAATTCGGCCGTTTGTTGACCCGGCCTGATTCCAGGGATAAAACCACCATATTTTTTCATGTTTTCAGATAGATCGGTCGGGTTAAAAGCAATCGCCGTATAAAAATAGCAAAAGAAGACAATCAAAAGTGAGTATAACCCGTAATAAATGAGTGCACCTGGAGCAAAATTTCTAGTAATAAAATCCATCATTCCAAATGCCCAACTTTGATCTAATCCTCTTTCAGATAGAACACCTTGCACATATCTGGCTATTTGTGCAGGAAAAACTAAAATCGAAGAAGCGAAAATTACCGCAATAACCCCTGAATAGTCAACTTTCAACGGAAGTTGGGTGGATTGACCTTTGAAAACTTGTCGCCCAACCACTCGGGTTGCATATTGGACCGGAATTTTTCTAGCGCCTTGTTGTAGAATTACTATGAAGGCAATAGTCGCCACAATAAATGCGGTAAAAAAAATAACAGAAAATAAACTTACTGAACCAATCCGTACCAGACGGTAGGTAGCGCTTAACTCTCCGGGAAGTCCAGCCACGATGCCGGCAAAAATAATCAATGAAATGCCATTTCCAACCCCGTATTCGGTGATCTGTTCGCCTAACCACATGATGAAGATCGTTCCGGTTGTCAGGGCCAAAACAGCCATAATTTGAAAAGCGATACCCCAATGGTAAATAGCATTTTCCCCAAAAGACTTTAATAAGTAGGTCGTTCCTGTTCCCTGAATAAAGCAGAGTCCCACTGTTCCATAACGTGTGTATTGGGTTATCTTTCGACGACCTGTTTCGCCTTCTTTGGAGAGTTTTTCCAAGGTTGGAATGACTGCGGTCAAAAGCTGAAGAATAATGGACATACTGATATAGGGCATAACCCCTAATCCGAAAATGGATGCCTGTTTCAGCGCGCCCCCAGAGAAGAGGTTTAGAAAACCTAATATTCCTCCACCTTGACCCGAGAAATACTGGCTCAAAAACGCTTCATTAACGCCAGGAACGGGAATATGGATTCCGACCCGATAAACTAAAAGAATTAAAAATGTAAATATGACTCTATTCTTAAGCTCGGGCACTCTAAAGATATTGGCAAAAGCCGAAAACACTTACAAAACCTCCGTGGTTCCGCCAGCGGCTTTAATTTTTTCAATAGCGGATGCGCTAAAAGCATGGGCCTTAACGTTGAGGGAAACATTTAGATCCCCTTCCGCCAGAACCTTGACTAGTGTTCCACTTTTCACCAACCCTTTTTCCTTGAGCAATTCAGGCGTAACCGATGATCCGGACGTAAAATCAGAAAGAACACCAACGTTCACAACTTCAAAGTGTATTTTGTCTAAACTTTTAAAACCACGAATGGGAAGTCTACGATATATGGGTGTTTGTCCCCCTTCAAACCCTGGACGAACACCACCACCCGTCCTAGAGTTTTGTCCCTTGTTTCCCCGGGTCGCGGTCTTTCCATGCCCAGAGCCAGGGCCTTTTCCGACAATTTTCCGCCGTTTAACCGATCCTTTTTTGGGTTTTAACTCCGTAATTTTCATGTCCGGGCCTTTTTTTACTTTTTGATTTGTATTAAATAATCTATTTTGGTCAGCATTCCCCGGATAATTGCTGTATCGGGTTTCACAACGGTTTGACGAATTTTTCGTAACCCTAACGCTTCGGCAATTCGAATATGCTGGGGGTGACGTCCATTGAGACTCTTGATGAGTTGGATTTTAAGTTCAGTCATGGCTTCACCGGTCCCAAAAGGCTTTCAACTGTCTTGCCCCGCAGGGCAGCGACCGTTTCAGGAGAGCGAACTTCGCTCAAACCCTTCAGTGCCGCTTGAACCACATTAAAGACATTATCGGAACGTATTGATTTGGTTAATACATCATGAATCCCCGCCAATTCACAGACAGCCCGCACTCCGCCTCCAGCAATGATGCCCGTTCCAGGAGCAGCGGGCTTTAATAGAACCCTTGAAGCCTTGAAAATGCCAATAACCTCATGATAAATGGTGACCCCTTTCAAAGGCACCTGAATCAGGTTTTTCTTGGCGTCATCCACCGCTTTTCGAATAGCATCCGGGACTTCACTGGCTTTTCCGGTCCCAATACCCACAAAACCATGGCCATCGCCAACGACAACTAGGACTGAGAAACTAAACCGCCGTCCACCCTTTACGACTTTGGCGACACGGTTGATATGAACTACTTTTTCTTTCAAATCAAGTTTTGTTGAATCAATTCGAGCCATGGTATTCCTTCTTTAAAATTTGAGGCCGTTGGCACGAGCAGCTTCAGCCAAGGCTTTGATACGACCGTGGAATATATAACCACCCCGGTCAAAAACAACCTGATCTATGGATTTTTCCTTCGCAAGCTTTGCGATTTGCGCACCCACCGCCTTGGCTGCAAGTACATTTCCGCCATTTTTCACCTGGCTTTTCATCTGATGGTCAAAACTTGCGGCAGCCACCAAAGTAATCCCTTTTGAATCATCAATGATTTGAGCCGTAATATTCTTTGCTCCGCGGTGAACAACCAAGCGCGGCCGTTCCGATGAACCGGAAAGCTTTTTTCTAATCCGTTCATGTCGATGTTTTCTTTTATGATTTTGCAATTGCGACTGCATTGAGTAACTCCTCTATTTAGCGCCGGCTTTGCCGGTTGCGCCGGTTTTACCGACCTTTTTGCGGACGTGTTCTCCCATGTAGCGAATACCCGTTCCTTTATAAACCTCGGGAGGTTTTACTCGGCGGATTTTCGAGGCCATTTCTCCCACCAAGTATTTGTCAATTCCTTTAACCGTTAAGAGCGTTTGTTTTTCTATATCCACAGCGATTCCCTTGGGCAGTTCCATGACCACCGTATGACTAAACCCGAGGGACATAATTAATTTTCCCTTCTCCAAAGCTGCCCGGTAACCCACGCCTTGAATTTCCAATTTCTTTTCAAAACCCGTAGACACTCCGACCACCATATTTTTGATGAGCGCATGGATTAATCCATGATGGGCCCCAACTTTTTTGGATTCACCCTGTATGCCTTCGACAATCGAAACCTTTAATTGGTTCTCGATGGCTTCAACTTTCAAACCCGGAAGGATTTCTTGAGACAAAGAACCCTTGGGGCCTTCCACCGTCACATTGTTTCCGTTAATTTTAACCTTAACCCCAGACGGTAAATCAAACGGTTTTTGGGCGATACGAGCCATGACTTCTCCTATTGATTCTTCTTAAAACAAAACCATTAATGAATAAGGCAAAGCACTTCCCCGCCTACACCCTGATGGCGAGCCTGCTGGTCGGTTAAAACCCCTTTTGAAGTGGAAATAATGGCTATTCCCAAACCACCGATTACTTTGGGAACGGTTGTTTTACCAGTGTAATGACGGCGTCCCGAACGGCTTACGCGGTCAATTCTTGAAATAACCCTTTCCCGCTTGTCACCATATTTCATCGATATTCGAATAACAGATACTTTTCCCTTATCTTCAACCACCTTGTAATTTTTGATAAAACCTTCTTCAGACAGGATCCGAGCGATTTCCAATTTTAATTTTGAAAACGGGACATCCACCTTTTCTTTATACATATGGTTTGCGTTGCGAATCCGAGTCAACATATCCGCGATTGGGTCCGACATTGCCATGATGATTTCTCCTGTTACCAGCTTGCCTTAACCACGCCGGGAATCTTTCCTTCGCCAGCGAGGTTACGGAAACAAATTCTGCACATTCCAAATTTACGAAGATAAGCACGTGGCCGACCGCAAAGATTGCAACGGTGATACGCCCTCACCTTGAATTTTGGTTTCTTCTTCTGTTTGTTAATCAAGCACTTTTTCGCCATTGATTCTCCTAGTTTCTGAACGGCATACCCATCAGCTTCAAAAGTTCTTTAGCCTTTTCGTCATCTTTAGCCGAAGTGGCAAAGGTAATATCCATGCCGTGAATCGATTGAACGTTGTCAAAATTAATCTCAGGAAAAATTATCTGTTCTTTCAGTCCTAAAGTGTAGTTTCCCCTTCCATCAAATGACCGGGTGGGAACTCCACGGAAATCGCGGATTCGCGGAAGAGCTATCATGAAAAGTCTTTCCATGAATTGATACATGCGGTCTCCGCGCAAGGTCACCTTTGCTCCCAAAGGCTGGTTTGCCCTGAGCTTGAAATTGGAAATAGCTTTTTTGGATCGAGTAATGGACGGCTTTTGGCCGCTAATCAGCGCCAATTCATCCACTGCCATGTCTAACAACTTAATGTTATTTTCTGATGCCGCTTTTCCAACACAAACATTAATAACAATTTTTTCAACTTTAGGGGCCTGCATGATATTTGCAATACCAAACTTGCTCATCAAAGCCGGAACTATTTCTTTGTAGTATTTTTCTTTTAAGATCGTGCTTGTGATTGTGGCCATCTTTACTTTTCCTTATCCAGAATTTCTCCACACTTTTTGCAAGAACGAACCTTTTTCCCGTCGGCAAGTGTTTTATGTGCGACACGGGTGGCTTTGGCGCATTTTCCACATATCACCTGGAGGTTCGAAATATGAATCGGAGCCTCTTTTTCTAAAATGCCCCCCTGGGGAAGTTGCTGATTAGGACGAGTATGTCTCTTTACCAAATTGATCTTTTCCACCAAAGCGGTTTCCGTTTTGGGAAAAAGCCGGATCACGCGACCCTTTTTGCCTCTATCTTTACCCGCCAGCACCATTACCGTATCTTCTCGATGAACATGCATGACTTAAAGAACCTCCGGAGCCAAGGAAATAATTTTCATAAAATTTTTATCCCGTAATTCACGTGTAACTGGGCCAAAGATACGTGTACCGCGCGGAGCCATTTGATCATTTATTATGACTGCGGCATTCTCATCGAACCGGATATTGGAGCCATCCGGCCGAACGTAAACTCGTTTTTGGCGAACTATGACGGCTTTGACTACTTCGCTTTTTTTAACACCGGCTCCGGGTATAGCTTCTTTAACAGCAGCGACGATAACATCACCAATCGCCGCATAGCGACGTCGGGTTCCACCGAGGACATGGATGCACATGATCTTAGTGGCGCCACTGTTATCGGCCACGTTGAGCATGGTCTGGGGCATAATCATATTTTAGCCTCCTCGATTTCCACGGCCTTCTTAATCACCTTCAAAAGCTTCCAATGCTTGTCTGCACTGATTGGTCGAGTTTCAACAATTTGAACCACGTCGCCCTTTTTGGTTTCATTCTTTGGATCATGGATCTTAAACTTGCTGCGTTTCCGGATTAATTTTTGGTAAAGAGGGTGTTTGATTACCCTCCCAATCGATACCACCGCCGTTTTATCCATTTTTCTGCTCAAGACGACAGCCGTTTTAATACGGCCTTCTTTGCGTTTCTCTTCCATCGCCATACTTTCCCTTCCTTTAGGCCTTCGAGCCTTTTTCTTGTTCCCGAAGTATCGTTCTCAATCTGGCCACTTGGCGCCGTGCTTCGCGGATTTTCATAGGATTTTCCAATTGTTTGGTAGACAGCTGAATTTTGAGATTAAAAAGTTCTTCTTCTTTACTTATAATTTGTTGCTTCAGTTGTTCTACATTTAAGTCGCGAATTTCTTTGGCTTTCATCAAACTCCTCCCTGTGCGCGAGAAATATACTTTGTTTTGACCGGAAGCTTGTGAGAGGCCAAAACAAAAGCTTCCTTCGCTATGGGCTCTGGGCAGCCGCTGACTTCAAAAAGAATACGTCCTGGTTTTACCACTGCGGCCCAATGATCAGGTGCGCCTTTACCACCACCCATTCGAACCTCAGCAGGTTTGCGGGTAATCGGTTTGTCAGGAAATATTCTTACCCATAGTTTTCCAACCCGTTTCATATGACGATTAATGGCCACTCGAGCCGCTTCAATCTGCCGATCTGTGACATAACTGGCTTCCATGGATTTCAATCCATATTCACCAAAAGCAAAAGCGGCACCATTTTTGGTTTTTCCCCGCATACGACCCTTCATAGTTTTGCGATATTTCACGCGTTTTGGCATTAACATTTCTGATTCCTCTTTTTATTAAACCCGGGTTTGGGGTTTTTGTGGTT
The DNA here is from genome assembly GCA_964525605.1 of uncultured bacterium. Classification (GTDB taxonomy): domain Bacteria; phylum Oederibacteriota; class Muellerivitia; order Muellerivitales; family Muellerivitaceae; genus CAVTWJ01. The sequence continues at coordinate 4,261 of CAZGKT010000044.1, read as the reverse complement.
TGATTTCGGGTTGTCGACGTTCCCGGTGGGAAGGCCTAGCTTTTGGAACAGGTGCTTCTTCGACCATTTTGTCTTTTGAACCAAAAATTTCCTTTTTAAACACCCAGCACTTAATGCCAATCGTTCCATAGGTTGTGCTAGCCACGGCTACTCCAAAATCGATGTCTGCCCTTAAGGTATGAAGCGGAACTCGTCCCTCCCGGTACCACTCGGTTCGTGCTATTTCCGCTCCAGCCAGACGGCCTGAACACATGATCTTAATCCCCTTGGCTCCGCCATCTAGTGCACTTTGAATACATTTTTTCATGGCTCGCCGAAAGGCAACCCGCTTTTCCAGTTGACCTGCCACGTTTTCTGCAATAAGTGTGGCGTTTGTCTCCGGATGCTTTTCTTCGTTTATGTTAATTCGAACTTCTTTCTTAGTGAATTTTTTTAGTTCTTCCTTAAGTTTGTCAACTTCAGAACCTTTTTTCCCAATGACAATCCCTGGACGGGATGCAAAAATATCCACCTCCACTGTTTCACCTTTGCGTTTCAATATGACCTTGGCGATTCCAGCGTGTTTCAATCTCATTTTGACGAATTTTCTAATTTCAATGTCTTCGAGCAAAGTTTGTGTGTAGCTTGCCGTTTTAGCATTGAACCATAAGGATTCCCAATCACGGATAATTCCAACTCTCAATCCAATTGGGTTAATTTTCTGTCCCAAAAGAGCCTCCAAACGAAATTTTAAAAATTTTACTTACCCTCATCCGACACAACCACTTTGATATGGCTGGTTCGATGATGAAGAGCACTTGCACGACCCATGGCTCGAGTAATATATCGCTTGGTATTTCGCATCATGGGTCCGCCGTCAACCTGAATGGAATGAATCCGTAACTTTTCCAGATCCACTCTGGAATTTTGGCCGGCATTGGCAACCGCCGCCTTCAAAATTTTGGATAATTCACCCGCAGCTCTTTTTTTGGTGAAAGCCAAGATATTTAAAGCCTCAACCACGGGTTTTCGTCGGATCAACCCCACCACTTGGCGGGCTTTGCGGGGCGTAACCCTTGTATAACGAGAAACAGATTGTGCTTGCATGTTTTCTCCTCGACTTACTTCAAAGCCACAGCTTTTTCGCTTTTGACTTGTCCGTGATTCTTAAAGGTACGAGTCGGAGCGAATTCACCCAATTTATGGCCAACCATATTTTCTGTAATGAATACCGGAATAAACTTCTTACCATTGTGAATGGCGAATGTATGACCCACCATTTCAGGATGAACAGCGCAACGCCGAACATAAGTTTTAATAACCTTTTTTTCGTTTCCTCTGTTCATTTTTTGAACGAGTTTCATAAGTTTCAAGTCCACATAGGGACCTTTCTTCAGCGATCTGCTCATGTTTGCCTAGCCCTTAACCTTTCTGTTTCTCGCCTCTATTTTCGGCGCTTCACGATAAATTTATCGGTTAATTTATTTTCTCGAGTTTTATATCCCTTAGTGGGTTTTCCCCAGGGAGTTGTGGGATGACGACCACCGGAAGATTTTCCTTCACCGCCTCCCATTGGATGTCCATCTCCAGGCCGGGTCACTACGCCCCGGGATTGGGGTCGCTCACCCATCCAACGCATACGACCTGCTTTACCAATGGTCACATTGTTATGATCTAAATTTCCCACCTGACCAACGGAAGCCATACATTCCACTAAAATTAATCGCATTTCACCGGAAGGCAATTTTATCGTGGCGTACTCACCCTCACGAGCCATCAACTGGGCTACCGCTCCTGCAGAGCGCACCATTTGCCCACCCTTCCCAGGGCGTATTTCAATATTATGGATCATTGACCCCAGAGGAATATCTTTCAATTTCATGGCATGCCCTGGTTTAACATCTGCGCCAGGGCCCGAAAGCACCTGATCTCCAACCTGTAAACCATCTGGTGCCAAAATATATCGCTTGTCCCCATCCAAATATTGAAGGAGAGCAATACGCGATGAGCGATTAGGGTCATACTCCAACGCCACAACTTTAGCCGTCATTCCAGGTTTATCCCGCTTCAAGTCGATCAATCGAAATTGACGTTTATGTCCCGCGCCACGGTGTCGGCTCGTAATCCGTCCGTACATATTGCGTCCACCCGTTCCCTTGAGTGGTTTTACCAGGGATTTCTCGGGGTCTTTTTTGGTCAAATTTTCGCCAGAAATGGCAGTCATGCCACGTCGACCGGGGGAAGTAGGTTTATAAGCTTTAATGGCCATAGTTATGCCCCCTCAAAGAATTCTATTTTTTGCCCAGGTTTCAAGGTCACAATCGCCTTTTTCCAACGATACCCTTTTGATAAAAATCGCCCGAAACGGCGAACCTTAGCAGGAACCTTTGTTGTATTGACTTTTAATACTTCAACTTTCTCTTTCTTAAAAATAAGTTCAACAGCATTTTTAATTTCTTGTTTCGTCGCATCTGGATGGACCTCGAACGAATATTTTCCCTTTTCCCTCATTTGGGTACTGCGCTCTGTCACTAGAGGGCGAACAATCACTTCCTGGATTTTTTTCATTGTGCCTTCTCCTTGGTCGGCGCAGAACCATGGGCAAGCAATTGTTTTAGAGTTTCCTGGGTCAAAACCAAAATCTCATGGTTGACAATTTCGTAGGTGTTAAGGTTTTCCCGGAATAAAACTTTTGTTTTCGGAATATTTCTAAAGCTTTTAAAAGTCGGCAGGTGATTATGATCCAAAACCAGCAGACATTTTTTACCTTCGAGTCCCAATCCCTTTAAAAGCCCAAGGGCTAATTTCGTTTTCGGTGTTTCAAATTGAACTTTTTCAACAATCAAAATCTTTCCCTGCTGCGCCTTATCTGAAAGTGATTCGGCCAGCGCCTGTCGTCTCATTTTTTTAGGAAGATCTTTCGAATAATCACGAGGCTTAGGACCATGAGCAATCCCACCCCCGACAAATTGGACGGCTCGGATTGATCCTTGACGTGCATTACCCGTTCCCTTTTGTTTGAATGGCTTTTTACCACCACCGGATACCTCTCCCTTGCGCTTGGTTTTTACGGTTCCAAGCCGCTGGTTGGATAGATGCGTGGTGATGCTACGCCACAAATGATGTTCTCTTGGCTTCAAACCAAACACGATTTCAGGAAGATCAACCTGGCCCGTTGTTTGGCCACTCACATTGTAAACATTTGCTTTAGGCATTAGTTTTCACCTTCTGTTGCTTCTTTACGCTAGGACGCACCGTAATGAGACCGCCTTCGGCCCCCGGAACGGCCCCTTTAACGAAAAGGAGATTATTATCTGAATCCACCTTGACCACCCGAAGGTTCAGTATTGTGTTTTTATCTGTTCCCATGTGACCCGGCATTCTGGTTCCTGGATAAACACGGGAAGGATCGGAAGAAGCTCCAATACCGCCTGGCGCACGATGAAACATACTTCCATGAGAATTTCGGCCACCGCGAAAACCATGCCGTCGCACCGCACCCTGAAATCCCTTTCCCTTGGTGACACCAGTTATGTCAACCCATTGGACGTTCTTGAATATCTCAACCGTAAGGGATTGCCCTACTTGGAAAGGCGAAACATCTTCGACTCGAATTTCACGCAGAACAGCTTTGGGAGTTGCACCGGATTTCTTAAAATGAGCCAAGAGCGATTTAGTTGTGTGTTTTTCCTTCTTTTCCCCATAACCCAACTGAAGAGCGTTGTAACCCTCTTTTTCTTGACTTTTTTTCTGGATAACCACACAGGGGCCAACTTCCAAAACAGTTACATGAGTAGCTTTTCCGTTATCTTCAAAAAAAGTTGTCTGTCCCAATTTTTTCCCGATTAAAGGTTGAACGCTCTCGCTCATGGTTATTTCCTTACAACTTGATCTCGACATCCACCCCTGCGGGTAGGTCGAGTTTCATTAGAGAATCAATCGTTCTCTGATTTGGATTAACGATATCTACCAAACGTTTATGGGTTCTGATTTCAAACTGTTCTCTGGACTTCTTGTCCACATGGGGACTGCGAAGTACCGTATAACGGTTAATTTCCGTTGGCAACGGAACAGGCCCCAACACAATTGCTCCAGTACGCCGGACTGTTTCAATAATCTCCACCGTGGACCGATCGAGTAACCGATGGTCGTAGGCTTTAAGCTTGATGCGGATTTTTTGACTCGTGGCCGTGGCCATTCTTCCCTCGCCTTTTCTTAAGTGTTCGTTATTCAATGATTTCCGTGACAACTCCGGCGCCCACAGTGTGTCCGCCTTCCCGGA
>CAZGKT010000043.1:0-31329 GCA_964525605.1 uncultured bacterium | reverse complement strand
TTGGGCGTGGCCTTGAATTGAACCTTCTGGACATATGTTTTCATTTGTTCCACCTTTTACTTGTTTTTTATCATTGCGAGGAATGTCCCTGTATAGGGGACGTTTATGACGTGGCAATCTCAGTTTAAATAAGACGTAAAAAGACAAACGCGAAAGGCGAACTGGGATCGCCGCGTCGCCAACCGTCCCGATTGGGGCGGCTCCTCGCGATGACACCTAAACCAACAAGACATTTTAAAAAACTACGAATGAATGGCTTCGAGCACTTCCCGGCTGTGGCCTTCGGGATTCACCTGGGCGAAGTATTTTTTGATCTTCCCTTCCTTATCAATCACCGCGGTGACCCTGCGGCTCATCCCCTTTTCCGGGTTGAAGGCGTCATAGGCCTTGGAAACCGAACCGTCGTGGTCGGACAGGAGCGGGAAATTCAGGGTGAACTTCGTGTGGAACGCGTGGTGGCTTTCCAGCCCGTCCGTGGAGACGCCGAAGACCACCGCGTCCTTTTCCATGATTTTGGGCAGGTCGTCCCGGAAACTGCAGGCTTCCTTGGTACAGCCCGGCGTGTCGTCCTTGGGGTAGAAATAAACGACGACATTCTTCTTTCCCTTGAAGCGGGACAATTCCACGACGCTTCCATCGGTGGATTTCAACTTGAAATCGGGGGCGAGACTTCCTTCGGTGAGCGGCATGGAAACTCCTAGGTTCGAAATATCAACAGGTTTAATGTTAGGAGGGTCCCGTCGGGCGAAGCAAGGGAGGCCGGGGAATAATGGGTGTAAAGGTCATTCAAACCCGGACCATCTGGGATTCAAGTCTTATCCCAAACGGCCGTTAGGGGAGGTAAGAACGGGAAACCCAGGTTTCCGGAAGGTTAAAAATATGGACCCTCTATCCGTCAATTCAGCCACGGTCAAGGCCCTCGAACAGGCCATCGACCAGATCGAAAAAAATCTGCTGGCGGAGTACAAGCCCAACCCCGCGAAGACGGCCGCCCAGCAGGATGCCCTTAATTTCAACCTGAAGCTGGCCAAGGTTTCGGGCGAGGTGGAACAGGCCCAGCGGCAGATGAACGCCACCAACCCCGAGAGCGCCCCCGAGGCGAAGCAGGCCTATGTCTATTGGAAGACCCAGATGGCCCTGCTGGAAAGCCAGAAGCCCCTCACCCCCGCCGACCAGGACGCGGCCAGTTTCCTCATCCCCTAATTTCCTTCATTCTGCAGTTCATATAAATCCAACCCCTGGGTATCCGTGCCGGGCGAGAAATTTACCTGAACATAATTCTCCTGGAGGTTTTGGAGAAGCCAATCGGGGACGGGAAAAACCTGGGGATCGTGGGATAAGACACAGAACCTGGGAAGTTCTTGCGCGAAACGCGCGGGGGCCTGCGCCGCGTCTCCCGCCAGAAAACGAAGGTGATTGATGACCGGTGATCGCGTGACCGCCATGGGAAGGCCCGCGTAGGCGTAGACCGTGGGCTCGCAGGCCCAGCAAAACAGCCGATCCCGGGAAACGGACTGCTGGCGGATCAGGGTGCCTAATTCCTTATCCGCCTCATACCTTTGGGTCGCGTACTGGCAATAGCTAAAGATCCTGTCACCCACCCCGTCCACATTGAGCCCCGTACTGAGGGCCACCCCCAGAACCCATCCGCAAAAGATACCCGCCCGGAGAATTTTCAGTTTCACCCCCTTCTGCAATCCATAAGCCAGGGCGAGGCACAGGGGGGGGAGCAAGGCGATGAAGTAATAAGAAAAGAAATAGGCGCTCAAGAAACAGGAAACCAGGGCCCCGAGAAACCAGAGGCCCAGGAACAAACGGGGAGGAGCCGGTTCGGTCGGCGCGGGTTTGAGGAATAGGAACGGAATCCACCCGACCAGGGGCGGGCCGAAAAGGAGCAGGAAAGCGAGGAGCCACTTCGTTTCAAAATCCCGATAAGGCCGGGAAGTCAGAAAAAAATTCCAGCTGTTGGTCACGTAGTAATGGTTGAATCGGGCGAAGGAGTTCCAAAACTCGGGGAATCGCCCATCCAGGAAGATTGGAAAAAGAACGGCCGTCAGGCCGAAGGCCGCTCCGCCCGCCCAGGCTCCCGCTTTGCGTTTTTCCCTCAACCCCGGAACCGCCAGAAAGGCCGGCAGGATCAGCCCCGCGCTTTGCTTGGTCAAAAAAGCCAGGGCGAAACAGGTTCCGGAAATAAACGCGCCGGCCATGCCGGGGGAAAAGGCCAAGACAAGGGCGGCCAAAAGAAAAGGCAAACCCAACAGGTCCGCTTCCGCGGACCAGGGCTGAAGCAGGGCGGGAAACAGCAACAAGACGTAAAGGAAAGCCGCTCCCCAGGCCGCCGGCCGGTCAAAACCCAACAAACGTCCCAGCCGGATCAAAAGGAAAGCGTTGAGAAAATGGACCCCGCAGACGTAAAGGCGCAAATGGATCTCGTCCAACGGCATGAACCGGCCCAGCAGGAAATATTGGAGGAATAAACCGGGCGGCTTGTGGTCCCAAAGGTCCCGGTAAAGCTGGAGCCCCCTCCCCATCTGGAGGGCGTAGAAACTGTAAAAGCCTTCGTTGTCGCCCAGGGGATAGGACAGGCGGGACCATTGGGAAAGTAAAACCAAAAAGGCCAGGATGGCCAGCCAAAGGAGAACCCAGGCTCCCGGATGTTCCGAGCCCTTGTTTTCAGAAATCATTGAGTCTTGAAATGTTCCACCATCTGGCGCAGTTCCTCGGCCATGGCGGAGAGTTCCTTGAAGGTCGCCGTCACCTGCTCCATGCTGGCCGTCTGCTCCTCGGTCGAGGCCGAAACTTCCTCGGTGGAGGCCGCCGATTCCTCCGAGACCGCGTTGATATCCTGGATACTGTGGACGATCTTTCCGTACCGCTGGGTCTGGAGGGCCGTCAGGTCCGAAATGGTCTTGGTGAAGGTCACCACGTTCTCAATGACCTCCACGATCTCATCCAGCGATTTCTCCATCTTCTTGATGCCGTCCCGGCTGACCTGGATCTCGTTCGCGCTTTTTTCCATGGAATTCACGGCAACCTGGGTCTCATCCTGAATCTCCTGGATCAGGAACCCGATTTCCTCGGTGGCTTTTCCCACCCGGTCGGCCAGGCTTCGGATCTCATCGGCCACCACGGCGAACCCCTTGCCCTGTTCCCCGGCCCGCGCGGCCTCGATGGCGGCGTTGAGGGAAAGCAGGTTGGTTTGTTCCGAGATGCCCGAGATGATTTCCACCACCCGCCCGATTTCCTTGCTCTTGCCTCCCAGGCGGTGGATGCCCTCGGAATTCTTGAGGATGGTCTCGTTCAGGGAGGTGATGCGCTCGATGGTTCCCCGCGCCATCTTGCCCCCCGCCTGGGCGGTGAGGGTGGCCTTGTCCACGGCGCCGGAGGCTTCGCCGGCCTTTTTCTCCACTTCCCGCATGGAGTCCTGCATTTCCTGCATGAGATGGTGGACCTCGGCGATCTTGGTGGCCTGGTCTTCGGCCCCCCGGGCGATCTGCTGGATGGTGGTGGAGACATCCTCGCTCATGGCGCTCACTTCGGCGGTGGATTGGGTCATCCCCTGCACCTGTTCGGAGAGCCTTTGGGAATGTTCGCTGACCCGGGACACCATGGCCCGGATTTTTCCGATGAATAAATTAAACTGGGTCGCCATTTCCCCCACCTCGTCGCGGGAGACCACCTTGATCTGGTAGGTCAGGTCCGCTTCGCCCCGGGCCAGGGCGGTCATTTCCCGGCGGATGGCATCCAGCGGATTCACCACGAAATAAACCAGGAGGGCGGTCAGGACGATCGTCACCAGCAGGGCCGCCAGCCCCGCCTTCAGGAAGGTCTGGACGATGAAACTATGGATCTCCCGATCCACGCTGGAAAGGGGAGTCTCAATGCGGATTCCCCCGATCACGGCCCCTTCCGAGTCCTGGAGGACATTGACATACCGCAGGACAAGACCCGAAGGCGTCTGGATGGTTTCTTGGATGGGTTCTTTGCGGACCTGGACCTCGTTGAGCGAATGGCGCAGGTCGTCCAGCGAGGCTGAATAACTGGCGTCGCCCAGGTTGTGGACGAACACCTTTCCCTGGGGATCAAAAAGGGTAAAGGCGTAGATGCCGTATTGATCGGTCAGTTCGGAAACAAGTTGGGAAAGGGCGGTAAATTTTTCGGTGCGGATGTCCCGGATGAGTTCGGGAGTGAGGGCCTGGGTGGTGGTGAGGATGGACTTCACTTGCCGATCAAAAAGAACCTGGCGTTGGTTGCGAATCTCGAGGTATCCGAAAATCCCCTCGATCAGGAAGAGGCAGACGGCCACGCAGACCGCGATTTTAAAACCGAGTTTTCGGGTGTACAAAAAAGGCCTTTCGGGTCGAGTTTTAAGGCGGGATTATTTTAACAGAAGGAAACGGGTAAGTATTCACCGCGAAAACGCCATGCCGACCTTCGATGAGGCTTTTAAAGAGGTCGGTATAGTGCCGATTTCCTTAATATTTTTAATTTCGGGAATCGGCATAAGAAAACCTTTTTTCGACCCCGAACCAGCTCAAATTTTTTTGCCATCTTTGAACAAAACGATTAGGTTTGCCCTACTTCGTGCCTTCGCGGCGACCTATTTCGTTTTGCCAGTTTCTTTGGAGGGTTCTTCCTCATCCAGGAAGGAACTCATCATTTCCAGCCCCTGGATCACCGAGGGGAATCCCTGTAAAAACTCGTTCAATTCCTCGCCTGTATTGTGACGGCCGAAGCTGAACCGGAGCCCCTGCTTGGCTTCCTTGGGGGTTCGGCCCATCGCCAAGAGGACATGGGAGGGAGGAGCGGACCCGGCCGCGCAGGCGGCCCCGGAAGAAAGGGCGTAACCCCGGGCGTCCAGGCTGTGCACCAGGGTTTCTCCCTGCTGGCCCTTGAGGCTGACGTTCAAAAGGCCCGGAACGCGCTGGTTCGTATCCTCCGGACCATTGATCCGCAGGTCGGGAAATAGTTCCTTCAACCTGACCTGGAAGCTCTGGACGAGAACCCTCAACCGGCCCTGCTCCAGGGTATCCCCGCAAATCTTTTGGGCGGCTGCGGCCATCCCCACGATGCCCGCCACGTTTTCCGTGCCGCCGCGCCGGTCCCTTTCCTGGCCTCCGCCATGGACCAGGGGCACCAGTTCCTTCCCCTTGCGCTGGTAGAGAAACCCCACGCCTTTGGGGCCGTAAATCTTGTGGGCGGAAATGGAGAGGAAATCGATAGAGTGTTTTTCCAGGTCCAGGGGAATCTTGCCGTAGGCCTGGACCGCGTCCGTATGGAAGAGGACCTGGTAACTGCGGGCGATGTTCCCGATCTCGCCGATGGGCTGGATCGTCCCCACCTCGTTGTTGGCGGCCATGATGGATATGAGAAAGGTTTCCCCGGGGCGGATGGCTTTTTCCACTTCCTGGGGGTTGACCCGGCCCTGCGCATCGACGCCCACCGTGGTCACGCTGTAGCCGTGGTTCGTGAGGTAATCGGCGCACTCCAGAACGCAACTGTGTTCTACGGCGGAAACAATCAAATGCCGGGCCCGGGGAGGGGAGGCGAAGGCGGCGCCTTTGAGGATGCTGTTGACGCTTTCCGTTCCCCCCGAGGTGAAGACGATTTCTTTGGGATCGCAGGAAAGGGTGGCGGCGATGGTTTCGCGGGACCTTTCCATCGCGGCCCGGGCTTCCCGGCCGTAATGGTGGACGCTGGAAGGGTTTCCGAAATCCCCGATCAGGTAGGGCTTCATGGCTTCCAAAACATTTTCATCAAGGGGGGTGGTAGCGGCGTGGTCAAAATAGTGCATGGTTGTCTCCCTGGGATGGGAGGCAGTTTATCATCGGCCAACCGTTAAAAGAAATATGGAGCTTCCCTGAAAATAAAAAGGGAGCCGTTTTCCCGAAGGGCTTTAACTATTGCCGTAAACCACGACGGCCACGCCCGTTCCCAGGAGTGTTCCCAGTCCGCTCGTTTCGTAAATCGTGGTGTTCCCGGAACTCGAGGCTTGCGTGCAAAAACCGCTGGTACTTCCCCCCGGCGAGCTTTGGATGTTGACCGTGAAGGAAATCGCGTCCCCCTTGTTCACGCCCGGGTTTCCGCTGAAGGTAAAGGTGACCGGGTGATAGGAAGAATCGTTGGGAATGGAAACGGACCCGGTGGTCGAACTGCCGATGGAACTATTGCTCTTGGAATAATCGGTGACTACAAGCCCATAGTTGTAGGTTCCCGTCTGGTTCGCGATCATCCACAAAATCACTTTGGAGAGGCTGGACCCGGGGAAAGGGGTGATCTCAAAGCCGTCCGAACCGTTGACCACATTGCTGGATTCGGGAGATCCGTTCCAGGTATTGAGAACGATCACGGCCGGTCCCGAACTGGCGGTCGGCGAATTGCCGCACCCCGATAAGACCCATAACAGAGGCAGAATCAATAACCCGTAAGCTTTGTTCACGTTGTTCCCCTTATTCTGGTTGGGATGGCGGGGTCAAAACCCTAGGAGATGCTTCAACAAACCCCTCCACTCCGCTTCCTGTATCCGGGCCAGGAGATGGTATACCGGTGAGGCGGGATCTTCTTTCACGTATGGGTCCGCCAGACCCACGAAGATCTCAGGCTCCCATAATTTAGACGCCGCAACCTTCTTTTTGAGCTTTTCCAGTTCCGGAACCGGTTTTTGTTCCAGCAACCCCAGAACCTCCCGGCCGATTTCCCCGCTCAGGGGGCGGGGGATCGAGGTTCGGCGGTACCAGTATCTGGAATTCGACGCGTCCGGTTCCCTTCGGTGCAGGAGGGCGTGGACCCAGTTTCCCCCCACCCCTTCATGATTCTGCGCGATCGAATGGGCTTCCTCGAACCCGTCAAAATAAAGATAAAGGGCGGCTTTCAAAAGAAGATTGGATTCTTGATCAAGTCCAGGGTTCTCAAGCATTGATACCGCCTGGAGTCCCTTCCGGATGGGTGTTCCCTTTTGAAGGAAATCAAAAGGCCGGGGGAAACCCGGGGGAATGATTTTCAGGATCTCTTGGATGGCCCGGGAAGTTTTCATGGCTAGGGGACCAGGAGAACCTTGCCCAGGTTCTTGCGTTCTTCCATAAATTGATGCGCCTGGGCGGCCTCGGAAAAGAAATAACTGCGGTCCACGTGGGGCTTGATCCATCCTTCATGGACGCCCTTCAAGATTTCCGTGAACCAGCCCCGGGTCTTGTCCGCCTCTTCCCAAAGATGGCCCAGGTTGACCCCGAAGGTTCCCTTGTTCGCGTTCATCAGGGTGATGGGGTTATAGAAGGGAACATGAGTCAACAGTTTCAGGAAAGCCAAGAAGGGCGGGGATTTTTTCTCCGAGACGGCGGAAACGCCGAACATACCCAGCCGTCCGGTCGGGCGTAGAAGGCTGTAGTTCTTTTTCCAATAGGCTCCCCCGATCGGGTCCAAAATCAAATCGACGCCCTTTCCCAGGGTCAGTTCCCAAACCCGGTCGGCCCAATCGCCGGAGCGGTAATCGATCGCGTGATCCAACCCCAGCCGCTTCAAGGTTTCATGCTTCGCCGGGCCGGCCGTGCCCAACGTCACAGCGCCTAGATGCTTGGCCAGTTGCAACGCGGCCAGGCCCACGCCTCCCCCGGCGTTGTGGATCAAAACCGTTTCGCCCTTATGCAAACTTCCCATGACCACGACGAGTTGGTAAGCCGTGAGGTAATTCACGGGCAGGGCCGCCGATTGCTCGAAGGTGAGGTTGGAGGGTTTCTCGAAGAGTTGGTTTTGGGAAAGCGTAACCTTTTCGGAATAACCGCCGAAACGGGTGAAGGCCACGACCGGTTTGCCGACCCATTGGGGGTCCGCCCCCTGGCCCACATCCTCCACCACGCCGGAAATCTCGTACCCCACCACACAGGGGGGCTTGGGCGCGTCGGGGTAAAGTCCCTTGCGGGCCATCAGGTCGGCGAAGTTGATTCCGGCGGCCTTGACCGCCACCCTCACCTGCCCCTGGCCCGGCGGGTCGGGGGGACCTTCCCGAAGCTGGAGAACCTCGGGCCCGCCGTGCTGGGTGATCCAGATTTGTTTCATCGGCATCCTCTATTTCGGAACAAAACCCTGGTTGGAAGTTTACTTTAAGGCAGGAGGAGTTGGGAGTCGAGCCTTCACCCCAAACACGAACCCGTCGGATAAGAACGCTAAAACCCTACGAATATGAAGGGGCTTCCTTCATGAGTAAGGTCATGATTCCCCAACCACGCGGTACCTATACTTATTGAACTATGGAAGGGAGTGAAACCCTTGGTGTCGCGGCAGTTCAACCTATATGAAGGAGAATGATATGGCGAAGATCGCTTCGGTGAAGGCATTGGAAATTCTAGATTCCAGGGGAAATCCCACCATCCGGGTTTGGGCGGAGCTGGACAACGGCATATCCGCCAGCGCTTCCGTACCCTCGGGCGCGTCCACGGGTGAAAACGAGGCCGTGGAGCTTCGGGACGGGGATAAAAAACGCTACGGAGGAAAGGGCGTGTTGAAGGCCGTGGCGAACGTGAACAAGACCATTGCCCCGGCCGTGAAGGGCCTGGACGCGAGCCAGCAAGCCGTCCTGGACCGCCGCATGATCGAACTGGACGGAACGCCCAACAAAGGCAAGCTGGGCGCCAACGCCCTTCTAGGTGTTTCCATGGCGGTGGCCCGCGCGGCTTCCCTGGATGCCAAGCTTCCTCTTTACGCTTATCTGGGCGGAACCGGAGCCGTGAGGCTTCCGGTGCCCATGATGAACATCCTCAACGGCGGCAAGCACGCGGACAACAGCGTGGACCTGCAGGAATTCATGGCCATGCCGATCGGGGCTCCCAATTTCGCCGAGGCGCTCCGGTGGGGCGCCGAGGTTTTCCACGCCCTCCGGGGAATCCTTCACAAGAAAAACTACTCGACGGGGGTGGGGGATGAGGGCGGTTTCGCGCCGAACCTGAAAAGCAACGAGGAAGCCGTGGAGGTGATCGTCCAGGCCATCGAGGCGGCGGGCTATAAACCCGGGAAGGAGGTGGGCATCGCCCTGGACCCGGCGGCCAGTTCCTTCTTTGAAAACGGGGCATACGACCTGGCCAAGTCGGGGCAAGGGAAAAAGAACAGCCGGCAAATGACCGATCTTTACAAAGGCTGGGTCGAAAAATTCCCCATCGTCTCCATCGAGGACGGATTAGCCGAGAACGACTGGAAGGGTTTCGAGGAACACACCGAAATCCTGGGAGGCAAGATCCAGATCGTGGGAGACGACCTGTACGTGACGAACACCAAGTTCATCGCCCGAGGGATCAAGGAAAAATCCACCAACGCGGTGCTGATCAAGCTCAACCAGATCGGAACCGTCACCGAAACCATCGAGGCCATCCAGATGTGCCGGAAGGCGGGATGGAATTACGTCATCTCCCACCGGTCGGGAGAGACGGAGGACGCCTTCATGGCCGATTTCGCGGTGGCCATGGGCGGAGGACAGATCAAGACCGGGTCGGCTTGCCGAAGCGAACGCATCTGCAAGTACAACCGCTTGCTGGAAATCGAGAACGAATTGGGGAAGGCGGCCGTGTTTACCAATCCGTTCAAACCGATCGGTTGAGGGTTTCAGGGAAACGCGGGTTTCAACGCGGCTCCCCGATAAATAAAAAGGGCCGGCCCTGAAAGGGTCGGCCCTTTTTTGCTTCTGAACGAAACCGATTAGTACTGGAAAAGCATCTCCCGGTACTTAGGCAGGGGCCAAAGCGAGTCATCCACGATGGTTTCCAGCCAGTCCGCGATGTCCCGAACCTTGAGCATGCCGGGAATCACCGAGTCCTTGAAGGACGCGGCGATCTGGTGCAGGCTCGACCCGCCGTTGGCGCTCTCAAGGAGGGCATCCAGGGCTTCGGTCGCTTCGTAAAGGTCGCTGGCTCCCTTGGCCACCTCATCCAGCAGAGCGGCTTGGCCTTTCTGACCGGCTTTCGAAACCGACTGCGTCAAGCTGATGGTCTGGGCCAGGTGGTTCTGGTAGGAAAGAACCGCAGGCAGGATCAGGTTGCGGGCGATATCCACCGTGGCGTTAGCCTCGATGTTGGTGACCTTGACGTATCGCTCCCAGGTGATCTCCTCGCGGGCTTCGTACTCCTTTTCGCTCAGGACCTTGTACTTGGCGAAAAGTTCCTTGTATTCCTTCTTGGGCATGGCGTGAAGCGCGTCCACGGTCGTTTTTAAGTTTGGCAGACCCCGCTTGGCGGCCTCGGCGTGCCAATCCTCGGCGTAACCGTTACCGTCGAAGAGAACCTTCTTGTGTTCCTTGATTTCCCTTTGAAGGATCGTGGCCAGGGTCTTGTTCAGGTCCCCGCCCTTTTCCAGCTCGGTGGCGATCCGGTCGATGGACTCCGCCACGATGGTGTTCAAAACCGCGTTGGGCCAATAGATCGGGGCCGAGGAACCGACCGCGCGGAACTCGAACTTGTTGCCGGTGAAGGCGAAAGGCGAGGTGCGGTTTCGGTCCGTGGCGTCCTTGGGCAGGGGGGGCAGGGTGGAAACGCCCAACTGCATGGTTCCGCCCGATTTGCTGGAGGTGGCGGGGCCCTTTTCCAGCTGGCCGATGATGTCCTGCAGCTGTTCGCCCAGGAAGATGGAAATGATGGCCGGCGGGGCCTCGTTGGCGCCCAAACGGTGGTCATTGCCGGGGCCGGCGATGGCGATGCGCAAAAGTTCCGCGTACTTGTCCACGGCGGAGATGATGGCCACCAGGAAGGCCAAAAACTGCGCGTTGGCGTGGGGGGTCGTGCCGGGCTCCAACAGATTCTCGCCCTCGTCGGTTCCCATGGACCAGTTGTTGTGCTTGCCGCTTCCGTTGATGCCCTTGAAGGGCTTCTCGTGCAGGAGGCAGACCAGGCCGTGCCTCATGGCGACCTTGCGCATGAGTTCCATGACCATCATGTTGTTGTCCGCGGCGAGGGAGGATTTCGCGTAAAGGGGCGCCATCTCGAACTGGGCGGGCGCCACTTCATTATGACGGGTCTTGGAAAGAATCCCCAGGCGCCAGAGTTCCCGGTCCAGGTCCATCATGTAGGCGAGGATGCGTTCCCGGATGGAACCGAAATAATGGTCTTCCAATTCCTGCCCGCGGTAGGGCGCGGCGCCGAAGAGGGTACGGCCGCCGGCGATCAGGTCGGGGCGCAGCTCGTAGTACTTGCGGTCGATCAGGAAATATTCCTGTTCGGGTCCCATGTTGGTGAACACATGCTTGGCGGTCTTGTTGCCAAACAGCTTCAACAGGCGGAGGGCTTGTTTGGAAAGGCTTTCCCCTGAGCGCAACAGCGGCGTTTTGTAGTCCAAAGCTTCTTCGGTGTAGCTCACGAAGGCCGTGGGGATGGTCAGGGTGGCGCCGTTCAATTCTTTTTGGATGAAGGCGGGGGAGGAGGGGTCCCAGGCGGTGTAGCCGCGGGCCTCGAAGGTGGAACGGGTTCCGCCCGAGGGGAAGGAAGAGGCGTCCGGCTCGCCCTTGATGAGGGTTTTTCCGGAAAACTCGGCCATGGCCCCGCCATCGGCGGCGTATTCGAGGAAGGAATCGTGCTTTTCCGCTCCCAATCCGGTCAGGGGGATAAACCAATGGGTATAGTGGGAAGCGCCGTGTTCCAGGGCCCATTCCTTCATGCCTTGGGCGACCTGATCGGCGATGGAGGGATCCAGGGGCTCACCCTTGATCGTGGTGGCGCGCAGTTTCTTGAGGACATCCTTGGAAAGATATTTCTGCTGGGTTTGGTCGTTGAAGACGAGCGAACCGAATATTTCGTGCCCGGGTTCGGTCATGTAATTTTCCACGGGAGAAACTTCCTTTCCGATGGATAAGGCGATCTTTTTGCGGGATGAGGACATGATAGGCTCCTTAGCGAAAGATAAGTTTTTGCGGTTCGAGCGGCCAACCGCGCGGTCTCCAGGAAAGGCTTCTACGAGCATTTCAGGGTTTGACGAAGCCGAAAAGGTTTCCCGGAGACGAAAGATTAATGGCAGGGGCTCGAACCTTCAAGCCGGAACCTCTTTTTTTTTGAAAAAACTCGGGGCCGAAAAACTTATCCACATTTCGGAACACCCCACGAAACAAGACTGTGGTTTTATGACAAATTCGTCCGGCAGGTCGCTGACAACCATGTTGGAAAGATGGACTTTTTATTGGAAACCATTGAAAGGCCTGAGAATCTCAAAGCGGTGCTCGTTTCGGTTTCACGCTCACCACCTTCAATAAAACCACTTCATGAGGGAGGACAAAACCCGTAAACCGATCGGTAAAAGTTCCCAGACCGGTGTGTTTCCAAAGATCCCGAACCGAAGCTTGTCCTGCGGGAAGGCCCAGGTCGGACCAACGCACGGTGATGTTTTCATCCAGATCCGTGCGGTTGAACAGGGCCACGGCCCTTGTGTTGTCGCCTTGGAGGGTTTTGGAATAAACCTCCAAGCCCTTGCCATTCGCCCAAACCTTCACCCCCTGATGGCCCGCGGGATCCTGATCCACCGCGATGACTTCCGGGTTGACCAAGATCTCCCGGACCCATTCGGGCACATGGATCACGTCATTCCCGGCCAGGAGGGGCGCCGCCATCATGGCCCACAGGCTGAAATGGGACCGGCTTTCAATTTCCGTCAGGCCGGGATGGCCGGCCAACTCGGGCATGTCGCTGAAAACCCGGCCATGTTGGAGGTCGGCCACGTCATCGCATCCCACAACCAGCATGTCGGGATCGTTCCATTTCCCCGGTTTGGCAAGGGCGGCGGTTTTTTCATTCGTATCGAGGATGTCCAGAATCCGGTTCCAGTTGTCGGTAATATCGCCCGTCGTGCGCCACAACTGCCCCATCTCCGGCATCCAACCTTTAAATTCCCAGGCGCAGAGACTAAAAACGATAGGCCGTCCGGTCGCTTTCAACGCGTCCCGCATCCGGCGGTAATCCCCTTCCTGGGTGGAAAGGAGGGCCGGGTTGCAATTGTCGTACTTCACGTAATCCACTCCCCAGTCGGCAAAATCTTGGGCATCGGTTTTTTCGTGGCCATAAGATCCGGGACAAAGTCCGACACAGGTTCGGGTGCCGCGATCCGCGTAGATGCCGAACTTGAACCCCCGGGCATGAAGATAATCCGAAAGGGTTTTGAGGCCATTGGGGAATTTCGAGGGATTGGGCTGGAGATGGCCGTTGTGGCGCCGGGGCAGGGCCCAACCGTCGTCCATATTGATATATCGGTATCCCGCGTCCCGCATTCCGTTGGTCACCATGGCGTCCGCGACCTGGCGGAGCAACGCGTCGCTGACCCCATCCTTAAAAGTATTCCAGGAATTCCAACCCATGGGGGGAGTAAGGGCCAGACCGTCTGACGCGCGCTCGGGAGCCTGAGGATGTCCGCAGCCATCGGCTATGAGACCAAGGCCTAAAATCACCAAACCATTTAGGATGCTTCGGATCAAAATCCCGCGGCTCGGCGGCAAAACTCAGGATGCCCCGGCGGTTTTCAGCCGGTTCATGAAATAATCAATGAAGTGCTTGTGCTGGAGATACATGAACTCGAAGAGAGAGTCGCGCATTGGAAAGTTTTCCTCATTGCCTAACCGGCGCAGGATTTCCTTCACGCAATAGTAGCGGGGCCCGGGCCCTTTGGGGTCGTCGTCGTTTTTCCAAAAAATCTCCAATTCCCCGACCAGGTAGAGTATTTCCACGCATTTTTCCATGAGTTCAGCGCCGTCGCTCATTTTCAGGATATTCTGGCGTCGCAGGGTTTCGGCCACATAATCATCGGTAATATCCAGCTGGTCATCGGGAAGGATTTCGCGGTCGATCATTTCTTCTTTCATGGTCTGGACCAGGTTGCAGGCGCTGAGGGCCAGGAGCAATTTCAGCAGATCTCCCGTGGGAACGGATTGGGAACGCTTGACCGATTCCAGAAGGATCAAACTGTCCTGGAGGCCGGATTTTTCAATGAGTTCCTTGGCGATATGAAGGCTGTCGCCCTTCCTTAATATAAGCATCGTCCGTAATACCTCCCAATCGGCCGAAGACTTGACCACGATATGAACACAACGCGGGGGCACTCCCGATTCAGGCGTGAACCTACCGAGTGCCGTAAACATTACCCACTATTTTACTTGAGAGTGAGCGCTTCTTCCAAAATCTCGTCGGGCAAACCCCATTCCCGGTATCCCTGCTTGACCTGCATCAGATAGCCCAGGTTGGGCTGTCCCAGGGGAGGATCGGGAACCGCCTGACGGTAACAGACCGCCGGGACCTTACTTCCGTCCTCCATATCCACCTCCACATCCAAGGGCTGGTAAGTGCCTTTTTCCACCGCTTCGGCCCGGTCCAGGTAATGAATCATGATCTCGTCGAGCTCATAGAGGGTTCCGGGAACGTATCGGGTCGGGTCGGGCATAAGGTTTACCACCGCTCCCTTGCGCTCGATGGAATGGCCCATGAAGGCCAGGCGGAACCCTTTCAGGACGGCCCGGGTATGGGGACGGTTGCCCATGAGCCGCCTTTCCATCTGGGCCCGCAGGAGGCTGCTTCCATAGGCGAAATAATAGGGCATCAGGGCTCGGGGGTGGGCGTGGCCAGGCCGTTCACGTCCGGAGCCAGGAGGGCGCCGGTCGCGGAAATCTCACTTTGCAGGGTGACGATCAAGGGAGCGCCGTCCTGGCACAATTTCAGGAGGGCCAACCGATCCGGACCCGAATTTCCAGCGGCCAAAACCGCCTGGTCTCCCTCCCCCCGGTTCAAATTGAAATCTTTTTTGAAAAGAGTCCCGGGCAGGGGAGCCCAGGCAGGATTCCCCTGGGCGATTTCCGCCTCCAAATGTCCCTTCTGGGTTTCGTCCCGATCGGCGGCGGTAATGAAAGCCTTCCAATACCAGCGGCTGGGGATTTTCATGACCAGATATCGGCATTCACCGCCGGTCATCACCATCTCGTATTTCGTGAAAGGGTCCAACACCGCGGGATTCTGTTCCGTGCCCGTGATTCCCTCTCGAACTTCCACATCGGACTTCGAACCGGACCCTACCTCCTTTGAAATATCCGCGCAGGATGACAGGGCAAGAAGAAACAAGCTCAGGACAGGGAGGATTCCAGCCTTGAATTTATTATTTCTGTTTTTGGGAGGAATCATTTTACCTTCTTCAAAGACGGTTAGGATTTTGACAAAGGGCACAATAACCACGGGGTTCCGACGTTCTTCCCCCGCCCGCGGAGCCGCCGAAAACCTTTAATATCCCTCGTCCATCCCGGGTGTCTCTTCCGGTTCCGGGGCAGGAGTCACAACGTACCGCTTGGGTTCATAAGCCGTCAACTGGGCGAGGGGAAAATAATGTGCGAGTATTTCGGGACTTTTCTTTCCCGCCAGGGCCATTCCGCAACAACCCACCTGGCACAAACCCACTCCATGGCCCCAACCGCCCCCCTCGATGACGTATTCCACCGGCCAGCCCCGATTATCACACTGGGGTTCGATCCAGATCAGGCTGGATCGGAGCCCCCCCAGGAAACGCCGGATGATGTCCCCGTGAACGGTTTTCACGCCTCCGGTTCCCTCCACTCTCAGCAACTCGGCCCAACCGGCCACGGATCGCCGTTCCACCACCAAACGGCGGATACGTCCCACCTCCGGCAGTCTGTTTTCCAGGTCCTTTGCCGTCACGATCCTTTTCCATCGGTAGTTCGTGTACCCTTTCAAAGAAGGCATCCGGCAATAGGCGGGAGGTTCCTCCCGGCACCAATCCCTCAACCGTGACGGGGAGAGTGGAAATTCCAGGCCGGGATTTTCATCCGGGTCGTAATCGGGAACTCCCACGACGGGCGCCTTGAATCCCCAGGCTTCCTCGTAGTCCTGGGTATGGCCCCCGCACTGGGCTGAAAAAGCCACCGGCACCACTTGCCCTCCGTGGGTCAGGATTTGTCCCGCCGTGGCGTTGACCGCCTGGTTGGTGGTTTCTTGCTCGGCCCGAAGGCCCCGGTACACCTCGCAATGCACGCTGTCGCAGACATCGAAACCTTCCGCGTTATGCCTGCCCAGCTTGGAAAGCACATAGGTCCGCGCCACGATGGCCTGGGTCCGCAGGGCTTCCACGGGCCATTGCCAGGACATTTCAGCGGGTAAAACCCCTGCCGTATACTCTTCCAGGGAGACCCGGTTGATGACCTGAAAGCCGGTTCCGGTTCGGGGTGAAATTTCCATCAGGCCCCGATAGGCCCGATCCTCTTCCCGGGCGTAAAAATAACCCGTGTTGGAAGGAACCGCGTGCACCTCGAAGGGGATTTGGGGATTCCGGGGGGTTAAATACAACCGATGCCGGAACTTGATCCAGGTTTTTCCATGGCTATCGCCGAGCGTCCATTTTTCGGACCCCCGGCCGGTCTGGGGCGGCGGCAGGTAGAAAATTTCATAACTGCCGGCGGGAAGAACCGTGACCGCCGTTCCCGCCGGAGTGGTCACTCCCAAGTCGCAGGAACAGCGAAAGAGAAGATGCTTCAAGCCGGTGAAAAGCCCTACCCGGATCGTGACCGGCGAAGCGGCCATCGGCGTCTCGGACGGGGCTTTCCATTCTTCCCATTGGCGCAGACGCTCGACCTTGCGGTGGGAAACCACGCTGGGGGCCATCAGGCTTTCCTGCGCCGATTCTTTTTTCAACTCCGGGTCGTCCGGTTCGATGGCCAGGGCCTTCTCGAACATTTGGATCGCTTCCGCGTGGCGTTTTTTCAGGGCGAAGATTTCCGCCAGATAGCGGTAGGCCTTCTTGGTGCTGGCGTCCCTTTTCACCACGGCCTGGTATTCCGCCAGGGCTCGATCATAATCCCCCAGATGCCGGCAAACCTCCGCCAGGTCAAACCGCACCAGGGCGTTGTCCGGTTCCAGGTGGGCCAGGTGGGAAAAAAGATCCCGGGACGACTCCAGTTTTTCCTGCCGGGGTTTTCCCGCCGGTACCTGTTTCAAGACCGCCTGAAACATTCGCAGCCGGGCCAGGCCCCAGAGTAGGTCCGGATCATCGGGATGATCTTTCAGGAGCGTTTGCAGGGGACCTTCTGCGTCCGACCAGCGGCCCATCTGGCCCAGGGCTAAGGCCCATCGGGCCCGTACCGTCCAGTCCTCTTTTCGGGAAAGAAAACCCTGGTAGGCGTCCACCGCTCCCGGCCAATCCCCCAGGCTTTTTTTCAAGTCCGCCAACTCCAGGTAAAGGGAAACCTGGGAAGGGTCCTTTTCAACCGCGTTGAGAATGGCCTCCTGGGCCCGGTCCGCGTCCCCCTGGGCAAACCAACGCCCCAATTGGGCTTGAATGGATTGCGCGCGAAGAGTCCACGGGAACAGGCACAAGGCGAATAAAAACAAACCTGCCCGGGAAAATTTAATGGAGGAAAAATGGGAGGGCCGGGTGGGAAATAATTCCGTTCCCTTAAAAAGGAACGGCTGGGGAAAGGCCTTACTTTTGGGCGTACTCAAGGCGCTTGGGCGCCAGAGCCGATTCGTCCCGGGAGGACCAGTAGCCCGTGTTGTCGATGACTTCCAGGTTGGGCACATACCGCTTTTTCACGTAGTCCAACAACTTGACGAGGGAGATATGGAGCATGGGCTCGGCCGGGCCGAGCGTGGTGGAAGTGTGAACCTGATGTAAAAATTGGCGGGGAACCTGGCTCTTTCCCTTGACCGCGGGGACTTCCGTGTTTTTCTCGTAATAAATGTGGGATAGGTAGCCATCCTTGTCGAAAGTGAGCTGGAGAGGGGTGGATCCTTTTTGAAGGGTCAGGCGGATTCCCTTGAGCGTCAAACGACCCGAGGGAGCTTCTCCCTCGTGGGAATAGGCATGGTCCACCAATTCATGGGTCCAGCCGGAAACCTGGGCGATCTCGCGAAATTCTTCCTGGAGATCACGGATCATATCCAGGCTTTTGATTTTACCGAAGTAATGAACCGTGGTGGACATGCGACCCCCTTTCGTTTTAATCATGAACGGCCAAGACTCCCGGCCAGGGCTTCCGTCCCGCCTGGGGCTTCGGAAAAAATCGGCATTTCCATCTGCCCGTTTTTTGAGACCTTGGGCTCATCCGGCAAATTCCGGAAAAGCTTCCGAAGATTTTTTCCTGCCTTGAAGGAAACCTTTTTATAGGGTGGAAGGGCGATGACGAGGTTTCGGTTGAGATCCCGGCCCTTTCGGCCCGAGACGGTTTTGGTCTGAAAGACCCCAAAATTTCTGATTTCGATTCTTTGTCCGCTTATCAATCCGTCCGCAAGAACCTTGATAATACGACGGACAACCACTTGCGCATCAGGCTTGGCAAGTTTAGTAGTTTTAGCGACCGCAGCCACTACATCTTGTAGTACGACCTTCATGAGCGAATTATATGAAGAGTGTTAATTCCATGTCAATAAAGGGAAATATATGCTTTTTTTCAAGGGGCAGTGAAAAACAAACCCACTTCTTCAGTTCTTTCTCCAGCGGGAGAACCAGAAGGCCCCGATCCATCCAGCGACAAGGGTAAAAAGGGCCACCGGCAGAAGATGGGCCATCCAAATATGGCCCGAATTGAGGTTGGGACAATGCATTTGAACCGTCAGGGAACCCAGCAGGAAAGCGGAAGCCCCGCTCCATGCCCCGGTCCAAAGGGGATGGAAAGCGGCGTTCTTCGAAAGCCTCCAACCTAAAAACACCCAGGGAACCAGACCGACCAGGGATACCGCGCGGAAACAAGCCCAGCCCTCGACCAGTTCTTTCCAGGGGTCAAAAGCCTGGCCGCCCCCGTTCAAAAGAAAAAACGGGAGGATATAAATGACCGCCAACAAAAGAAGGGAAAAACCTTTTCGGATCATTCCCCTTTCACGGCCGGGAAGACTGGAGGCTATGGCTTCCCATGCCGCCAAACCAGCGCCGGCAAAAAGAACCAAAACATAGAATAGTCCTAGGGGAAGGGAAAGAAGCGTTTCCGAGGGGTCCATCCCCATCATTCCCAGGGCGATTCCCGAGAGGATCAGAGCCGCGGCGAACCATAAGGCCCATTGGGCGAAAGCCGGAGTGACAGTTGGCGAGGGTTTTGAATCGATCACGATGCGGTTGACCAACTGGTCGTGGAAACGGGTCATGTCGGGGACAGGACGGGTTGGTTTTCCAGATTTCATGGTTTCTTCTCCGTCAAGATCCGTCTGAGTTCTTTGTATCCCCGGTGCGCCCGGACCTTCAAGGCGCCCACCGTGATGCCTAATTGGTTCGCCGCATCTTCCAAACTCATTCCTTTTATTTTTAAGAGTTCCACCGCCACCCGGTTATCTTCCGGAAGGCCCTTTAACGCCTGGTGAAGTTCGTCTCCTAAACTGGAGTCCTCTTCCTCCCGAACAACCTCCGGCAGGATCTCGCTCGGTACTTCCCTTTCGGCAAACCGGCGGTTTCGTTTCATGGCGTCCAGCATGGAATTGCGGGCCACCGTGAACAGCCAGGGCCCCAGGGGACGACCAGGCTCGTAGGAATGCCGGGCTTTGTGAAGCGTCAAAAGGACCTCTTGATAAACATCCGGCACCAGTTCCTGGTTGAATACCCTGCGGCGGACAAAGTTAAAGAGTACCGGCCCGATCTCATCCAAAAATTGGCGGTAACCCTCTTGGTCCCCGGCCTGGATTTTCACCATGAGCTTTTCCCAGGAAACCCATTGTTCTTGATCCCATGGGTCGGGGCTCTTTTTTTCGGGGGAAGAAGTGGTTTTTCGGGACAATGCCACGGTTATCCTTAGAATTACGATTCAACAACCGAAGAAGTTACAAGAGAAGGATTCTACAACAAGACGGACAAATCTTTGTTTGCCACAGATATAGGGGATGGATTGGATGGTTTCAACCTTAGACCATTCATCCGAAATCTTGTGGTTTAAGTTTTGATTTTCTTATCCTAGAAATCCCATACATCCGTGGCAAAATTTTATTCTGTTTCCGTCGGGTTATGTCTTATCCCAGCAAATCCAAAGCTTTCTCGGGTTCTAGCAGCCGGCAGGTGTAGATGGGCGTATCCCGTATGGTGTACTTGGATCCCTGGGTTTCCCTCAAGGCCATCACCAGGTCCAGAAAATCTTTGGGCTCATCCGATTCAAAGGCCACCACGAAATCCTGGTCATCGAGTCCAAAGCTGTAGGTGGTGTTGAGCTTCACCGTGGGGTACTGGGTTCCGACGCGGATATGCTCGTCCATGACCTTTTGCCGGTCTTCCTTGGGCAAGAGATACCATTCCCGGGACTTCACGAAGGGATAGATAAAGATATATTTGTATTTACCCGGCACGACCTGGTTGCGCGCGCCGTCCTGCCCCTCGTGGGTGTGCTTATCGATATAGATGCTTCGCTTGGTCATGGCCAGGTAGGAGGCGGGGGTTTTTAAATAGGGGCCCATCTCGCTCTTGATGATCTCCGAACTATTTCGCTGGAAACTATCCAGGTCATAGCTGATGCGCCAAAACATTAAATCGACATCGGCCCGGAAGCCCAGGGTGGAATAGGTTAAAAGGATGCCGTCTTTTTTAAAGGATTCCAGCGCCTTAACCAGGGACTTCTTGGCGGCCTTGCGCTTGGAATCGGATAAGGCCCGAAATTCCTCCGAGACCTTATAAAAGCCAAAATTGACGAATTGCTGTTTGACCGGAGCGGCGGGAGGTTGCGCCCCCGCTTGAGCGGCATGCGGGTGTGAGTCGGACATAGGGATCCCTTCAAGGCTTTGGTGAGGGGGGGTATTTTATAGGGAGAGGATGATTAAAATCAAAAGGATGGGAAATTATAATTTCTTATTCACCCGAAATAGGATCGATTCGGACCGTCCCCACCTCGGCGAAACGGTTGTCGCCGGACATCACCACCCCTTCCGTCACGGGCCAGAAATCATCCCCGCCCTTTGCCGCTCCGGCACTGAATTGAACGAGGGCCTGTTTCTCGCCCCGGCCTGTGAATTTTTCCAGATTTTGGGCGGCGGCCCGTTCATAAAATTCCTCTCGGAAGGATTCATGGCCTGAGCGAATTTCGGACGGTGTCTTTTGGAAGGCCATCACCACCCGGTAGATGCCGGGAGGAAAATCGGACGGGATCATCAAAACCCTCTCCTCGTTATAAGCCCTTCCGGGTTTAAGACGGGCGAATGAATAAAGCGGGGGTTCATGAATATCATGCAGCCAAAAGACCCCGTCCTTCAGGGGATAATTCCCCTTTTCATCCAGGAACAAAACCATCACCTGGCCCGCTCCATCTTCCGTTCCCGGCCCCTTCCTCGCCCAAAGGTAATGGAGGGTGAGGATACCGCCCGCTTCCACTTCGGGGGGAATCACTTCCAGTTTTCGCAATTCCATCTTGTGCCAGGCGGCCAAGGGCGGTTCCTTCGACAAGGGAAGTGTGGAAAGATCGGGAATATTTCCCATGACGACTCGGTAAAGGGGTCCCCAGGTCTCGAATGAAAATCCCGGGGCCAAGGGATACTTGCGGGTGACGAAAAATCTTCTTCCGTTCAATAAAGCCGATTGGATCAGGGGCGCGATCTGGGAAGGCGGGGTTCCCGGTTCGATCAGATCCACGCCCCGGTGAAATCCGAACGATTCCTGGTAACCCGCCAGCGGAAAATATTCGTTTTCTTCACTGGGATAATAGAGGGCGTCCTTGCCCATGAGGGTCAAAAGATTTCGGGCGTAATCATCCGCGCTTCGATCCGACCTGCGTTCCCAGAGATGCCCAAGGGAAAGGGCCTGAACCAGGGCCCAAACGAAGAGAACCAGTAGGACGATCTTCTGTCCCAGGGGCTTTCGGGCAATGAAAGGTTCCAGGCGTCCCAATCCGAAAGCGGACAAAAGCCCCGCCACGGCCCAGCTGAAAAGAACCTGATGAGATTCAAAGGTGGGAAAAGGGATCGTAAAAACCAATAAGGTCTCCAGCGCCGCCCACCCGAGGGCCGCCCACAAAAAAGCGGGAACTTCCCGCCTAAACCGGATGGCGGCATAAGCTCCGCCTAAGATCAGGGCCACTCCCAGAGGAGTCAGGTCCGTCCAATAATGGCCCGCCATCTGGGAAAAAACCGTCAGGATGTTCTGAACAGAAACCGTGCCCACATAATTTGAGAATTTGAGCGCCAGTACCTCTTTCAGAAATGGAATCAGGCGGGTCGCATCGGCGAAGGCGATGGAGGGTTTCAGCGCGGATCGCAGGGGCAGGTAAAGGGCCGTGCTCCAACCAAGAATAAAGAGAGAGAGCCCCGCTACCAGTCTTTTGAGGATTCTTTCCCCGTTGCCCCGGCCTTTCCACAAGAGGAGAACCCCGCCGAAGGGCAGGGCGAAAAAAAGCGTCGGCCTAAAAACAACACCCGCACCCAAAACAAATAGAAAAAGCCATTCCCGTCGACGGGCCTGCCGGGAATCCCCCTCCACCCCCAACACCCAAAGCAAAAAAAGACCCATCAACAAATACAGCGCGTAAACCAGGGGAACCAGGGAATACCGCCACCAGGGAAGGCTCAAACTCCAGACCAGGGTCAGAAGGGCCATCCATCCCTGTGTCTGGGTTTTTGGCGATAAGCGGCAGGCCAGCCGCCAGAAAAGAAAAGACGCCAGGGCGGAGCAAAAAGCCGAGAGGAATCCCAGTTTCCAGGCTGGGGTGAAAAAAGGAAAAAGCAGGAAGCCCTTGCCCAACAGATGGAAAAGCACCTGGCCGGAGGGATGGGAAATCCCCAGACAGGCCGTGGCCCCCACCATTTCTCCCGTGTCGTACCAGCCGAGAAAGGGGGAAACGAGAAAACCATTGAGGAGTAGAAGACAGGGAAAAAGATATCCCCAGCGGGCGGGCGAACCCTTCGGAGGAAGGGTCATGGGGCTTTTTCGAGCCTCTCAATATTGGGTGCCACCTGGCCCGAGGGATCGGCCATCCCCAAACCCTTGAGCATGTCCTGGGCGGCCTGGTAGGTCAGCAGGGCCTCCGCCTTCTTGCCCGATTTTTCCAACGCCTCCGCCTTGAACAGATAAGCGGGAAGAAAGTTTGGGAACTCGTCGATGGCCTGCTGGGCCGGGCCGATCGCTTCCCTCGCCCGCCCGAGACGGATCAAAAGCATCGCCTGGTTGGTATAGCCCATGGGCATGTGGGGGCCGGTTCTTATAAGCTGGGTCTCTAAGTCCAAGGCTTCGTCCAAATGACCCCGCTTGATAAGGCTCTGGATCAGGTTGTCCCGGAAATCCCGGTTATAGGGGGAACAATCGATGGCCTTCTGGAAATCGCCCTGGGCCTCAAGAAATAGTTTTTCTCTTTCCCCCGACACTCGGTTCTGGCTTGCCTTCGCGTCCTGAAGAACACCCAGCAGATTCCAGCTTTCCCCGTAGTTGGAACGATAGAAAAGGGCTTTGCGCTCCTGGTGCTCGGCCTGATCCCAGAGATTGGCCTGGTAAAGGGAGGCGGACCGCAGGTCCAGCATCCGGGCGACATAGTCCCGGTAGCTTCCCACCCCCAGGCTCCAGACCAAAAAAGTCAGAAGGATGGCGCTCCCCGCCAGAAAAGCACGGAGGGAAAAGCGATAATCCGCGCGCAGGTCCTCGGGGATGGGTTTTTCAGCCAGGGCAAAAGTCACCGCCCCCAGGATCACCAGCCGGTGGGACCATTCATGAAAAGTGAAGTCCACGAAATTATGGGCGCATTCGATGAGCATCAAATAAAAAACGGTCTCGGCGACACGCACCGAGAGGTCCAGGGTTTGGAAAGCGGAACTCTGGCGGGTTCGGACCCAAAACTGGCGTATCACCGACCAGAGGAACAAGAGGACAAGCCCCAAGGCGGGCCAACCGCACTCCGCAGCCACCTGCAGGTACTCATTGTGGGCCGCGGTGGTCACCGTATTCCAAAGGAAATCCGCCCGGAAGGAGGGATAAACCGATTGGAAGGTGCCGGGCCCAAAACCCCAGAGGGGTTGTTCCATGGCCATTTGCCATCCGGAGGACCAGACGTCGAAGCGGAAAAATGCCCGTGGGTCCAGTTCCATGGCATGAAAGAGACGGTTGATCATGAAAGAGACGCAGAAGGCCAGGAAGATAACGAAGAAGCCGAAGACGATCCATTGCCGGCTTTCCCATTGGTGCATCCGGTCTTCAATTTCTTCCATATGAAGAACACAAAATAGAACCACGGCCAGCACCATGGCCACCAGAGCGCCCCGGCTTTCGGTGAGGCCCCAGCCTAAAAGCAAGAAGCTCAACCCCACCGCGGAAACAGTCCCCCCCCGAAGTTTCTTGAGCGTGAACCAAACCAGCGCCAATCCTAAAAACCCGGCGGCGATATTCTGATTGGGAAAAAGACCCTGTCGAGGCAATATCCAGTCGAAACGTCCCGGGAACAAATCATGCGCAGTCGTGGTGGCAATCAACACGAAGGCGGCGACTATGGCCGTACAGAAAAAGACCCGTTCAAACCACGCCCAAACCCCGGGCCAGAATTTCCAGATGGTTCGCAGGGAAAACCACCAGAGCAAAAGGGCGAGATAGCTTTTAAAAGCGTAGAAACTGTCGAAAGCCTGCTTGGAATTCTTGACGGACAGGAGAATCCAACCCGACAAGAGGATCAGAAGGAAATCGGGAAGGTCCAACACGAGGATCGATCGGTTTTCCCGCCGGGCCCAGGAAGCTCCCAGACACAACAGAAACACCAGCAAACTCACCCAACGCATGATCCAATCCTCGGTCAGCCAGGCGGGAACAGGCGTCACCGGCAGGAGCGTCACCAGGGGAATCAGGATCAGGAAGATCAGTCCGACCAGACGGCCGATCGGGTCCTTGGGAAAAGTCGGGTTGGTTAAGACGGGTTTCATGGAAAATTCTGGCCTTATTTCGGCTGATTTAAAGCCATTCTACTTCTTTCAGCGGGGGAGTCCACCTAGGAAAGGGCTCATCCCTCTTTCGGGTTTTTCTCATCTACTACTTCCGTATAGAGATCTTCGATTTGGGCAAGCATTTCCGCAATCAGGAAACTTCCCTTCAATCCTTTGCGCCCCGCCACCCCCAATTTCTTGGCCAAGGTTTTATCCTTCAGGATCCGCGCCAGGCTCTGGGCCATCCCTAAAACCTCATGGGGCGGATGCAAAAACCCCGATACTCCATCCCGCACGGCTTCAGGGGTTCCCGACACCGCCGTGGCCACGACCGGTTTTCCCGCCGCCATGGCTTGCAGCACAACCCGGGGCAGGCCTTCGTAAAGCGAAGTCAATAATAGAACATCGGTGGCGGCCAATAACTTTCCAATGTCTTCCCGCCATCCCAAAAGCCTGAAATTATCTTTCAGCCCTCTCTTCGCTATTTCCTTTTCGATCTTCTCTCCCAGGGGTCCATCGCCTGCCCAAAGAAGTAAAAAGTCCGGGCAAAGCGGCTTCAAGGCTTCTCCCACGAGCACCACATCCAATGGGGATTTTTGGTTCTTAAAGTTGGAAAGCACCAGTATCCGGGGGCGGTCTAATGTTCCGAATTCTTTTCGGGCTTGCAAAACCGCGGGTGGGCTGAGCCGATAAAGTTGTGGATCGATCCCGCTGTGGATGACCCGGTATTGGCTTTCGTTTCCGATTCCCGCTTCCAACCCGGTACGCCGGTTCTCGTCGCTGACGGTAATAATCCGATCGGTCAGCCGGGCCGCTTTTCTTTCAAGAAACTGGTAAAGGTTTCGGACCGGAGCGGCCTGGCGGGGATGGAACCCCCAGCCATGAACGGTATGGACCACGTGGGGAACCCCGGCGGAACGCGCCGCGTATCGACCCAGGATGCCCGCCTTGGAACTGTGTGTGTGTACTAGATCCACTCTTTCATCCTTCAATATCCGGCGAAGGGCGCCGTAGGCCTTCCAGTCCCAGGAGGGGGCCACAGGGTGTTTGAGTTCGGTGAGAAAATAGGTTTTGACCCGGGTGAGTTTTCGGGCTTCCTTGTCGAGAAACCCGCCCACGCCCGTTAAAAGCAGCACATCGTATTTTTTGCGGTCATGATGGGCGCAGCAGTAAAGGGTGTTCTGTTGGGCGCCGCCCAGGTCCAGGCGGGTGATGACATGGGCGATCTTGAGCCGGCGGGTCACAGGCGGTGTCTTCTAGGGCGCATCGGTCGAGGCAGGAGGTTCTTCGGGGGCCGTTGGATTTTCGGGTACGGCGAGCTCCGTCTGAGCAGTCGAGGGAGCGGCCGCTCCCTTTTTCTTCGCGGACTTTTCTTTGCGGGCCGCTTTCTTCGCCTGCTTCTCATCCACCTTGGCGGCCTCGATGGCCGCGTGGTCCACGCCCGTGATGGGCTGGATCTGGGCCTTGATGGCCTGCTCCTCGTCCTCGGCTTCCACGAACTTCTTGAGCCATTCCCATTCCCGGGCCAGGCCTTCCCGCAGGGGAATCCTCGGTTTGACGCCGAATATTCTTTCCAGTTTGGCGGTATCCGCCCGGGTGGAAAACACATCGCCCTTCTGGCGTTCCAAATAGGTCTTGGGGCAAATCTTTCCGCTGATTTCTTCCAGGATCGTCACCGCCTCCATCAGGGTAGCCGGGGAACCCCCGCCTACATTGATGATTTGTCCCACGGCCTCTGGGTTGGTCAGAGACAACGTGATGATCTCCACCACGTCGTCCACATAGGTGAAATCCCTGACCTGTTTCCCGTCGCCGTAAATGCTCATGGCGGCGTCATGCAGGATGCTGTGGCAAAACCGGTTGAAGGCCATGTCGGGCCTCTGGCCCGGGCCGTAAACGGAAAAGAACCGGAGGGAAACGGTGGGAAGTTTGTATTCTTGGTGGTAAAGCTGGCAAAGATTTTCGGCGGCCAGCTTGGTGACCCCGTAGGGGCTGCGGGGCTTGCAGGCCATTTCCTCGTTCAGGATGGCCGTGGTCTCCCCGGGCAGGGGGGGCAGGTCCCCATAGACCGAAGAGGACGAGGCATACACGAAACGCTTGAGCTTGTTGCCCTTGGATTCTTCCAACAGCCTCTGGGTCACCTGCAGGTTGTTGGTGACATATCGGTGAAAGGAAGTTCCCCAGGAACCACGGACGCCCGGCTGACCCGCCAAGTGGACCACCGCCTCGGTGCCCTTCAGGACTTTCACCAGGGCCATGGTCGCCAGGTTGTCCTCGACCAACTGGAACTGGGGGTGCAAAAGGGTCTGATAAAGGTTTTTTTCTTTCTGGGCGCGGGAATAAAAAATGTCGAAGCTATCCACTCCCACGACCGTGTGGCCCTCTTGCAAGAGGCGATCCACCAGGTGGGAACCGATAAAACCCGCCGCGCCTGTCACCAGTATCTTCATGTTTCCTAAAGCTCCTTATTGAAGTTCCATTATACCGAATGGCTTAAAAAGCGGATTCGGTCAAAACCACTGTTCGGAGATACTCCGTTTCGGGAACCGACAGGATGATGGGATGATCCGAAGGCTGGGTCAAACGCTCTTGCAAACGGAATGATCGGCCTGATTCCGCGATGGATTCGTTGAGGGCGGCTTCCAAAACATTCCAGGGAAAATGATGGGAACAGGTAGCCACGATTAGGAACCCCTTCGGGTTCAAGATTCCCAGCGAGAGGGAAACCAGGCGTTTCAAGGCCTGCCTTCCTTCGGGAATCTCATGCACGCTCTTGGCAAGGGGGGGCGGATCCAAAAGGATTCCGTCAAAATTTTCGCCCGACTTGCGCAGTTCCCTCAGGTCTTTGAAGCTGTCGGCTTTCTCGAAACGGGTTTTCCCCTCGACCCCATTGGCCCGGGCGTTTTCCAGGGCTTCTTCCACGGCCTGTTGGGACGATTCTAAACCCACCACTTCCCTCGCGCCGCCGAGGGCGGCCTGGATGGAAGCGGCGCCCGTGTAGCAAAAGGCGTCCAAAATTCTTTTTCCCTTGGCAAGAGAACTCAAGCGGCGGCGGCCTTCCCGGAAGTCCAGATAGAAACCCGTCTTCTGTCCCTGGTCCGGCCGAAGCTTGAAGGTCGCGGTACCTTCTTTAAAAGTCAGCGGAAACTCGCCCGGTTCGGTCAGCCAACCCTGGAACTCGGGCATTCCCTCTTTCTGGCAGGTCTCCCCGACGCTTTTCTCATATACGAAAAGAAAGCCCTGCTTCACCAGCGTTTCGGTCACGACCGGAAGATAAGGCTTCAGCCCGGCGCTGAAGCAGGAAAGCACGGCCGTTTTGCCGAAGGCATCAACGATCAAGCCCGGCAGGCCGTCCCCTTCCCCGAAAAGGAGCCGCGCCCCGTCGGTTTCGCCGGAGGTAAGAAGGGGCCTGCGCAGGGCCACCGCTTCTTCCACGCGCCTGCGGATCAGGGCCTCGTCCACCTCGGTGGAAAAATCGCGGGTCAGGAGCCGGATGATGATTTTAGAAGAGGGATTGGCGATGCCCCTTCCGACGGGTTGGCCCTTGGAAGTCATGACCTCCACCAGGGTTCCCTGGGACAGGTTGGTTGCTTTTTCGATCTCGTTGGCGAAGACCCAGGGGTGGCCGGCCAGAAGCCGGTCCTCTTCTTTCGGCCTTAATTTGACGCGGATATAAACGGGCAAAAGAGCCTCTTTCAGGGGAGGGTGACCGCCAAGCTTCCCTGGGAATTAAAAGTTAAAATTTAACGGTGAAAGCAGTTTGCGTGGGGTGGAAGGCCTGGGCCAACTGAAGCCTGGCGGGGTCCAAAAGCCAAGCCTGGTTGCTGCGAAGATATTCGGTCTGGGTTCTCTGGTCCACCTCATAGTCGTGGGGCATGATCATGGAACCGACGACAATCCCCGCGCAGAGCCCCACAGCCCCGCCGATGAACATGTTGGCCGTGTATTGGTCGTCGCCCTCAGGCGTAAAACGGTCGGCGGCGACGAGCCCCAGAGCCAGGCCCACGATACCCGAAGAAACAATTTCCAGCGACCGGGCGTCATTATTGACGCTGGGCCCCCGGTCATGGTTATCCATTTGACGGTATTCTTTGATCTTAGCGTCCTGATTCAAATCCCCGATCCAGTCAAACAGGTCGAAATGATCGGGCCGGGTTTTTACTTCGTTAGGGTCATTCTGGCCGTTATCGTCTTCCCAGAAAAGGGCCTGAGCCTGGGGTACCAGGGCGGGGACGAAAAGGCCGGAAAAACAAAGGGTGCAGATCAGGAAAAGGGTGGTTTTGAGGGGTGAAGGTTTAAAAGTCATTGGAAAATTATACCTGCAATCGTTTTGAAGAAAAGAATAAAAACCCTTCAAGCTTCTTGCCGCAAGCTCGCATGGACCGATAAACGGCCCTGGGGTTTTTGGATGATACCGCCGCCGATAACGCCGTCCCCTTCATAAAAAACCGTCGATTGGCCCGGCGTGACCGCCCGGGCCGGATCTTTCAGAACCACCTTCACCCGTCCCGGTCCATCGGGAGTGAGAACCGCCGGTTGCTCGACCGAACGATAGCGAATCTTGGCAAGGACTTCCCGGGGAGAAGTGATCGGCTCCCAGGCCACCCAATTCATTTCCGCCACCGTGAATTCTTTCACCAGCGTGTCCTCATCCCGGCCCACCACCACCGTGGCGGTTTCGGGATTGAGTTCCACCACAAAATAGGGGCCGCCGGATAAACCCATTCCCTTGCGCTGTCCAATGGTGTAACCGGCCACGCCTTCATGCTGGCCCAGGATATTCCCCTCGATGTCCACGATATTTCCCGGCACGAAGGCCCGGGGCCGGTGAATTTTCACGAAATCCCGGTAGCTTTTCTGGGTCACGAAACAAATTTCCATGCTCTCAGGTTTTTCGGCGGTGTTCAGGCCCAAGGCCCGTGCCTTTTCGCGTACCTGCGGCTTGGTGATTTCGCCCAGGGGAAACAAGAGATGGGAAAGGAGTTTTTGGTTCAATTTATAGAGAACGTAGCTTTGGTCTTTATCGGGATCAGAGGCCTTGCGAAGCCGCCAGCGGCCCGTGGCCGGGTCCTGGTCCAGACGCGCGTAATGGCCGGTCGCCAGTTTCTCACAGCCAAGTTCCAGGGCTTGCTTGAGGAGAAGGGGAAGTTTCGCGAAACGGTTGCATTCCACGCAAGGGTTGGGCGTCAGCCCCTGCTCGTACTCATCCAAAAACCGATCCACCACCTTGGCCCGAAACACATCCAGCCCCTCGTTGACGTAATGGGCCGCCCCCAGCTTCAAGGCCACATTGCGGGCATCCTGAATATCCTCCACCGAACAGCACCGTTGACCCTTGGGCTCGACCTGTTCGACTTTCACCGCCCCGTTTTCCCCCGGCGTGATTTCACAAGGCAATATCTTGAGCGTCAGGCCCACCACGTCATGGCCCTGCTCTTTTAAGAGTCCCAGAACCGTGGAGGAATCCACCCCCCCACTCATCGCCACACCGATTTTCATTTTCGAATCCCACTCGTTTTCGGTAAAAACAAAACATCGGCCATGAGCTTAAACCAATCTTTGGATTATTCCAATCCAGAGCAACCAATTCAGCGATTAACAGGATTCAGTCGGGGTGTTGGAAAAAATTATGGTTTATATTCCCTTAGAAAGGGGTCCCCAAAGAGACTCCAATTACCCATTGGAGTCGATGGATCTCAACCAATAAATTTGTTCGGCCTTCCGTTTTTTATCGCCACGGACCCTTTTGGGAGACAGTTCTTGTGCACTTCCATTCGTTTGCCCTTCTCGTTTCAGCAAACCTTTCCACAAACTGAGCGCCGTCATAATGTCCCAATTTCCCCAAAGATAAATTGATCTCGTAGAGCGAATACGACACCCTTCATTAAAAGGGGGATAAAAAAGATGACCCCGGAAGAACATGAAACCAAAACCATGTCCCCCTTTCAAAGGTTCTGGGACGAAGTGGCGCGCTTGGCCGATAAGATTCGCCAAAAGCGAATGACGGGCGGGATAGAGGGCGATGAACTCAACGATTGGCTGCAGGCTGAAAATGAAGTGAAGAAAAACATCTCCCAGTCAGGATTTTGAAAGGATTTCCAGCATGCCGGAAGCCGATATCGTCATCGATAAAAGGGTTCATCCCCGGGTTTCTCTGAAAATGCATGTGAAATACCTGGTCCTCAACAACAAAAAAGAATACACCACGATCCTTGATCGTCAAAAAGAGGAACGAATCAGCCATAGCGTGGATGTAAGTCTGGGCGGGATGTACCTGGTGGCCGACCACACCTTACCCGTGGGAAGCAACCTTCGAATGAATATATACCTGCCCGATCATTCCCATACGATCGGCGCTTACGCCGAAGTGGTATGGTCCAACGCAACCGGCGGGGGCCTTCAATTTGAGGCCATCAAAGATGAAGACGTGGAACGCCTGAGAGAATGCCTTTTAAGCACCCCTCTTGGAAAAAGGGAACAAGCCCTTCGCCCATCCCTATCGAAAAGACTTCCCTAGATCCCTTGGGTTTGATCT
>CAZGKT010000042.1:0-32908 GCA_964525605.1 uncultured bacterium | reverse complement strand
GACCTGCCGCTTACAAGGCGGCTGCTCTACCAACTGAGCTACCCCAGCTTTTGGTTTGCGAATTTCGGAACCGAAAAGAAGGCGGATTATAAAAATCGCGCCCCTCCCCGTCAACTCCGACCCCTCATTTTACCATCGGAATCCGCCGCCCTTATCGTTTCCGGGCGTTTCATCCAACCCCTCCGGGGAGGGTCCATCTAGCTTCGAAGGAGGCCCCTCAACCGGCGTTTCAAAACCCGGATCAGGGCCTGGACGAAAAAAGGGCCTATCGGGGGGAGAATAAAAATCCGGCGGGTTGCTGACGATCATTGGTTCGGGTACCGGTGGATC
Organism: uncultured bacterium; assembly: GCA_964525605.1. Classification (GTDB taxonomy): domain Bacteria; phylum Oederibacteriota; class Muellerivitia; order Muellerivitales; family Muellerivitaceae; genus CAVTWJ01. The sequence continues at coordinate 32,578 of CAZGKT010000042.1, read as the reverse complement.
ATAGGTGACCGGAAAATCAGGCGGCGGTGGAACGGGAACCGATCTGGTTTCGCCCTTGATTCCCTGCCCCCAATTCCGCTGGCGGGCAACCTCAAAGAGCAACAAGGCAGCCGCCACCGAGGCATTCAAAGAGGACATCTTTCCCGCCATGGGAATCCGCACCAATTCATCGCAATTTTCCGCCACCAACCGCCGCAGTCCCCTTCCCTCATTGCCAATGACGATGGCGACCGGGCTTTTGTAATCGTACTCGTAAAAATTCTTGGTGGCCTCCCCCGCCGTTCCCACAACCCAGACATTGGCCTCTTTGAGTTCCCGTATGGCCTCATTCAAATTGGTGACCTTGACCGTCGGGATATGTTCCGCCGCCCCGGCGGAAGCCTTGAGAACGGTCGAATTGACCTCCACCGCCCGGTTCTTGGGGATGACGGCCCCATGGGCTCCCGCCGCGTCGGCGGAGCGGAGGATGGCCCCCAGGTTATGGGGATCTTCGATCTCATCGAGCAAGATCAAGAAGGGGTTCTCATTTTTCTTCCGGGCTAAATCGAGTACATCCTGAAGGGAGGCGTATTGAAAATCCTCCACGACCGCCAGGACACCCTGGTGTTTGTCGGTTCCGGCGAGGGTATCTAACCGATGGCGGGTTTCAACGCCAATGGGAATTCCCTTGGCTTTCGCGTGGGCCTCGATTTGGTTGAGAACTCCATCCCGGGAACCCTGCATCAGAAAAACATGGTTCACCGCGCGGCTACCCGAACGAAGGGCTTCCAACACCGGGTTGCGTCCGTAGATTTTTTCGCTCATGGAGAACCCACTTTGCAGGTCTGGGCTGATTATTTCTTGGCTAAGATCCTAAATTTTCCGCCTTGAACGTCCTCAATGGCAAACCCCATTTGAAGAACCTTGTTGCGAATGTCATCCGCCTCTTTAAAACGCTTTTCCATCTTCATTTGAGATCGGGCGCGGGCTAATTCTTCCACCTCGGCGGGTATGACCGACTTCTGGTTGGAAACGATTCCCAGCAACCCGCCCAGCCCCATCAAATTCGAGGCCGCTTCCCCCAAAAGACTTTTGGCCCCTGCCGTCATTTGGGGCGATTGGCTCAAGACCCTTCTTGTTTCGCGGGCCAGGTCAAACAAAACCGCCAGGGCCCGGGGAGTGTTAAAGTCGTCATCCATGGCTTCCTTGAACTTGGCTTCCACTTCATCCACCGCCAGCCGAAGGTTCAAAAGATCTTGCACTTCCACGCCATCGGAAGAAGCAAGGGCTTCCTCCACCCTTTGAAAGGTTTGGTTGAATTCCTCCAGGCCCCGCCCGCAGGCTTCCAGGGTTTCCCGGTCATAGTTGAGCCCGCTTCGGTAGTGGGCGCTCAAGAAAAAGTATCTCAAGACCTCGGGTTTGAATTCGGCCAAGGCGTCCTTGGCTTTCCAAATGTTGCCCAATGATTTGCTCATCTTCTGGCCGGAAATTTCGATAAATCCGTTATGGAGCCAATATTTCACGTAGGGTTTTCCGGTAAGGGCCTCGCACTGGGCGATCTCATTCTCGTGATGCGGGAAAATCAGGTCCACTCCCCCGCCATGGATGTCGATGGAATCGCCCAACAACTTTCGCACCATGGTCGAACACTCGATATGCCATCCCGGCCGGCCCTTGCCCCAAGGGGAATCCCACATGGGCTCCCCGGGCTTGCTGGCTTTCCAAAGAACAAAATCGGTGGGGTTTTTTTTGCTTTCATTTTTCTCGACTCGGGCGCCTTCCAGCAAATCATCCAGATTCTTGCCGGAAAGCCGGCCATAAGCCTTGAAACTCGTCGAATCAAACAACACGTCTTTTCCTAAATCGGTCGAGGGAACGTCGTAGGCATGGCCTGTCCGAACCAATTCCCCGATCAGGCCTACCATTTCGGATATGAAATCCGTGGCGCGTGGCTGCAGATTGGCCTTCTGGACGCCCAAGCGATCCATCACCTCGAAAAAGGCCTTGGTGTAAGTCTCGGCCACTTCCTTGGCTTCTCTTTTTTCGTCGAGGGAGATCTTGATGATCTTGTCGTCGATATCGGTGATGTTGACGGCATAGGTCATCTGATAACCGGAATGAACCAGGTATTTTCGAATGACGTCGAAATTGACCTGGGAACGGGCATTGCCGATATGGATGTCGCCGTAAACCGTCGGGCCGCAGACGTACATCTTCACCTGGCGGTCATTGAGCGGAAGGAATTCTTCTTTTTTTCCGGTAAGCGTATTGGTGACTTTAAGCATGGGGTCCTGTGAACGGTTTACCCGAATCCGGGTTTGGATTTAACAAACTACTTACTTTTTGTTCTTTTTAGGAGTCCGTGGCACATAAGAGCCGGAATAGCGAGCCAGTTCCCTTTCCAAATGTTCCAATTTCTCGATCAGCGGATCGGGCAGTTTGTTGTGATCCAGTTCTCCCGCCGCGTCCTTGCTTCCCCGCAATCGGACGATCCGGCCGGGAACTCCCACCACCGTCGAGTGCGGGGGAACATCCGTCAAGACGACCGCGTTAGCTCCGACTTTCGAGAATTCCCCAATCGTGATGTTTCCCAGCACCTTGGCGCCGGTGGCCACCACGACGTGGTCCCGCAACGTGGGGTGGCGCTTTCCCTTTTCTTTGCCGGTCCCTCCCAGGGTGACCTGTTGGAATAGGGTGACGTTATCGCCGATCTCGCAGGTTTCGCCGATGACGGTCCCCATTCCATGGTCGATGAAAAAATATTTTCCGATCCGGGCCCCGGGATGGATCTCAATCCCCGTCAGGGACCTTGAAATTTGGGAGATGAGGCGCGGGATGAATGGAATCCGGATGGCCCAGAGCGCGTGGGCCAGGCGGTGATAAAACATGGCGTAAACGCAGGGATAAAGCGGCAGTTCCCACCAGCGGGCTGCCGGGTCCCGGTCTAATAAGGATTTAAAATACTTGAACATGATGATTCCTCAACAAAAAGTTACTTCACTTCCCCGGTTGTCCAAACGGTTAATCTTTCAACCACCTTTGTTTTTTCCAGCAGGGGCCCAATCTTCACCAATTCCGGGCCATCCTCTCGTCCCGTCAGGGCCAACCGAAGCGGATGATACAAGGCCTTTCCCTTGACGTTGGACTGTTTACCTACCTCTTTCACAATTTTCAGGAAATTTTCCCCGTTAAAATCACCCGTAAAATCATTGAAGGCCTTCTGAAAAGTCTCAAGAAGCGGTTTGAGTTTTTGCATTTCTTCCGTATGGCCCGGATCAAAGTGAAGCTCGTCCGAGAAAAAATAATGGGTTTCTTTCACAATATCCGAAAAACAACCCAGATTCGTCCGAACCGTGTCTACCACCGCCTTGAGCCAATCGAATTTGATACGGGCCTGTTCCCGGGTGATGTATTGAGCGTCCACGAGGTAGGGCAGAAGGGCCCGGGTTAAATCGTCCAAACTGTATTTGTTTTCCGTGAGGTACTGAGTTCCCATCCAATGGAGTTTAACGGGATCAAAAATCGCCCCGCTCTTGCCCACATGCGTCAAGTCGAACTCGGCCGCCATTTGCTCGAGAGTCAGGATTTCCCCGCTCTTGGGGGCCCATCCCAGAAGAGCCAGATAGTTGAGGAAAGCTTCGGGCAGGTAACCCTTGGCCTTATAACTTTCCACGCTGGTCTCGCCATGACGTTTGGAAAGTTTTTGGCCATCGGGCCCCTTAATGATGGAAAGGTGGGCAAACTTGGGAATCTTGAACCCCAAGGCCTGGTACAAAAGAATCTGCTTGGGGGTATTGGAGAGGTGGTCCTCGCCGCGAATTACGTGGGTAACCTCCATCAAAGCGTCATCCACCACCACCGTGAAGTTGTAGGTCGGGCTTTTGTCTGAACGTGTCAGAACGAAATCGCCGATTTGATCGTCGGGAAACCGGACCTCGCCCCGAACCTCATCCTGAACCACGATCTCTCCCGGCGGCACGATGAATCTCAACACCGAGGGGGTTCCCTTGTCATTCAGGGCCTTTATTTCCTCGGGAGGCAATCTTTTGCACTTCCCGCCGTATTTCGGCATATGGCCGCGGCCCAACTGACGCTTGCGTTCAAGCTCCAACTCTTCTTCCGTGCAATAGCAGGGATAAACCTTTCCGGAATCCTTCAGTTTTTGAAGATACCCCTCATAAAGGGCGGTACGCTCGGATTGTTTATAGGGGGCATGGGGGCCGCCCACCCGGGGCCCTTCGTCCCACTTGAGGCCAAGCCAGTTCATGATATCCAGGAGATTTTCGCATGCTTGATCGGTGGAACGGACCTTATCCGTATCCTCGACTCGAAGAATAAAAACGCCGCCCGTATGACGGGCGTAAAGCCAATTATAAAGGGCCGTGCGCACGTTCCCCAGGTGTAGGTCCCCGGTGGGACTCGGCGCGAAACGAACTCGGACTTTGTCTGGCATGATTATCCCTTGGATCTTTCGAGTAACGCGACCGCTTGAACGGAAATGCCTTCTTCCCTGCCCTCGAATCCCATTCCTTCGGTGGTTTTAGCCTTTACGTTTACGGTGTCGGGATTGAGCTGAAGGGTTTCTTCGATCATCCTGACCATCGATACCAGATAGGGCCCCAGCTTGGGTTTTTGGCAAATGATGGTGGCGTCAATATTTTCAATCAGCCAACCCGTGGTTTTTACCATCCGCCCGCATTCCTTGAGAATCAAAAGGCTGTCGGCCCCTTTCCATTTAAGGTCCGAGTCGGGAAAATATTGACCGATATTGCCCAAGGCGGCGGCACCCAAAAGGGCGTCACAAATGGCGTGGGAGAGGGCATCGGCGTCCGAATGGCCTACGAGGCCCTTGGAATGGGGAATCGTAACCCCGCCAAGGATAAAGGGCCTTCCCTCGCCCCATTTATGAGCGTCATATCCAGTTCCAACCCGATAACTCAAGTTTTACTCCCCGCCCCAGAAATTGAAACTAATGACACGCCCCGAATGGCCGCATAGTTTATCAAATCCGGGGTAAATGCGCCTCGCCGGATGACCAGGACCTATTTTATGGGACGAATATAATGAAAAAAGGCGAGGACTTACCGGCCATCGGTGGTACGCCAAACCAGATCCTTGACCCTTTGAAGGTCATAGGCGGTCGTGACTTTGAAATTCAATTCATCGCCCTCCACCATCCTGACCCTGTAACCTGCGGCTTCCGCCACGGCGGCGTCATCCGTCAATTTCGACGCCCGTCGGCCCAACTTTTGGAATGCCTTGTTCAATAACGGGAGTTTGAAACCCTGGGGAGTTTGAACGGCCCGGATATGAACCCGATCCAGGGTTTTCTCTATCCGATTTCCCGAAAAGGTCTTCAGGGTGTCTCGAACCGGTACGACCGGTATAGCCGCTCCCGAGGCTGCCGTGGCTTCCAGAACCCGGCGGATGACTTCGGGGCTTACCAGGGGCCTGGCCGCGTCATGAACCAATACACATTTAATGGCCTTGGGCATGACCCGCAATCCTTCCAGGACCGAATCCTCGCGCTCCACCCCGCCCTTGGTCACGACCCCTTCCAATTTATAGCGATAAATGGCTTGGATGGCTCTTTCCATGTAGTTTTCACGGGTGGCAACGACTACATAAGCCAACCCCGGAATTTTGGAAAAGGATTCGAGGCAAAGATCCAGAAGGGTCCGCCGGTGATCCACAAACAAAAAAGGTTTGGCCACCTTGGCTTTCAGCCGAGTGGACTGGCCGGCCGCCACGATGAGTGCCGCCCAGGGGAAAATTTTGGAGGATTTGATCTTATTCATAGGGGGTGCAGTTTAACAAATGGAGGTGCTTCTTTCCAGAAAACCGAAACAACGGTGAAGTTTCAACCAGGCTTGTCAGAAAATGAATCTTAACTCACGGACGACACCGGCTGGTAACACCCGAATGGGATAAAAGTACTTTTTCCCGGTTTGCACTGCATTCCAACTCCTTGTCGATTTTATTTCCCAAGAATAGGTCATTATTTCTGACCCATCCCCACAATTATCCGATCAACGTGGCACCAATATCCCAATCGCCTCGGCCAGGGTCTTGACCGGAAGAATTTCCAGGGTCGCGTCGGGAAGAAGTGATACCGTCTTAATGTTTCCCTGAGGGATCACGGCCTGTTTGAAACCCAACCGGGCCGCTTCGGCCAACCGTGGCCCGATCTGAGAAACCGCCCTCACCTCGCCGGACAATCCCAATTCGCCCAGCACCAGCACATCCGAAGCCACTGGAACTTCCCGGAAAGAGGATGCCGCCGCCACCGCCACCGAAAGGTCAATGGAAGGTTCGACGACCCTTATTCCTCCCGCCACATTCAGGAAAACATCCTGAGATGAAATCGCCATGCCCAATCTTTTCTCAAGGATAGCCAACAGAAGCGCCAATCGGTTCGGGTCGATGCCCGAACAGCGCCGCTGGGGTACGCCGAAATTGGCCGGGCTTACCAGGGCCTGCACTTCCAATAGAAGAGGCCGGCTTCCTTCCAGACTAGCGGTTATGACCGAGCCGGAGCTGTGGGTGAAATGATCTTCCAGGAAGGCCTTGGAGGCGTCGTCCACTTCCGCCAGGCCGTCTTCTCTCATTTCGAAAATGCCGATTTCCTGGGTGCTTCCAAAACGGTTCTTCACCGCGCGGAGCAGGCGGTACTGGCGGCGCAAATCCCCCTCAAAATAAAGGACCGCGTCCACCATGTGCTCCAGGGTCATGGGGCCGGCGATACTTCCCTCCTTGGTGACGTGACCAATCAAGAAAAGAGGAAGCTTTTCCCGTTTGGCCAGGTAGGTCAAACGAGCCGCGGATTCCCTCACCTGGGATACACTTCCGGGAGCCGAGGGAATATTGGACAAAAAAAGCGTCTGAATGGAGTCAATCACGGTCAAGACGGGCCGGGTCTTTTCGATCTGGGCCAGGATAGCCATGACATCCGTTTCGGGAAAAATATAGAGATGGTTGGACCGGATCCCCAATCTTTCGGCGCGAAGCTTGATTTGTTGGGCTGATTCCTCGCCGGTCACGTATAGGCATTTGCCCTCTTGGTGATTCGGCAATCGCGAGAGCCGGTCCACAACTTGTAAAAGAAGCGTGGACTTACCGATTCCCGGATCTCCGCCGATCATGACGGTTTCTCCCTGCACAATGCCTCCGCCCAACACCCGGTCAAACTCATTGATTCCCGTATGGAGCCGAAAGGCGTCCGATAGTTCGATGTCCGAAAGTGAGACGGGATCAACCGCATCGGACGATTTTCCCAGTTTTCGACCCCTTTCTTCCGTTTTACCCGTGTCGATGACTTCTTCCGCGAAGGTGTTCCATTCACCGCAAAGGTTGCACTTGCCCTGCCATTTATAGGACTTGGCCCCGCAGTTTTTGCAGACATATTGGGTTTTGGTTTTAGGCATAACGGACCCCGATCCAAGAGTTTAGGGGATAATACACTTGTATACCTTCGTTTTCAAGAAAAAAGGCCCCCCGTTTCGAGGGCCTTTTGAAGGCGGAACCAGAACTATTTTTTCTTTGTCGTTGGGGTGGCTGGAGATGCCTTATCCCCGTCCATCTTACCCATATCGCCCATAGGGCAACCGTCTTTCATGCCCCCCTGTTCCATTTGGCATCCCGGCATCGAGGACATCGAACAGCAATGGTCCATTGATCCGCAATGGCCTGACAGGCAAGAACCCAGCATGCAGAGCGGCCCGCAAAGCGAGACAATCAGGATAATCCAGCCGATAACCTTTCCGATCTTCTGGGTCAAGCCCACCTGTTTGTCGGCCAGGGTCAATACCCAATAACCCAGAGCCAGTGTGAAAAGATAAGCCACGATCTTATGCGTGATCATACATCCTCCTTAAATTAACCGGCCTCAAAAGCCGGGAATATTCACTTTCGGCATCGGCATGTTCCCCGCGTTCGGGGCCAACTGGCTCATGTCCACCTTGGGCATTTTCAACTCTTTGTAATCAGGCGGAACCTGGAAGTTGCTGTCATCCACGGTTTGTTTTGAGATCTTGGTGGCTGTCATGGTGGACTTTTCTTTTCCGTCAGTTCCGTTATAAACCGACTTGATCGGAAAAAGCCCCTTGTCCTGGGCCATCTTCACCCAGGCATCCATGCTCCCGCTTTTGGAGGCAGGGCCCTGAAAAAGCCCCCCGAAAAAGCCCAGGTTGGAGGCAAGCCAGATGTGGGCCTGTCCCGATTTGGACTCGTAGAGGTATTCCTCGCAGTTGTGCCCCAGGATGGTTTCGCTGTTGCCCGTATCGGAAAATTTGCCCTGGGCCTGCGAAGCCATTTTTTTGTAATCGGTAAGGTCTTGGACCATGTACCTTTTTTGCTCGGGCATCAGGATGGTGATGGTCTTGGCGTCCGGATCAAGAATCCCCGCGCTGTTATGCGACTTCACGTTTCCATTGAAACGTATTTTATGCCCCTTGATGAGGTACTCCATGTCCATCTGGTGGTCACCGGAAGAAATGTGGTAATCCACCACCCCTTCAAAAGCCAGGGCCCTTGAAATTCCGGTTCCGAACAAAAGCAGAAGCCCCAAACTTAACGCCAGCGGTTTAGACATCCTCATTTAATTCCTCCTGATTTAGTTTCGAACGAAACACAAAAACTACTTTTTCCACAATAGGCGCCACGGATGGGCCTTCAAGTCTTCCACCATGTCCCGGATATCGTCAGCGGTCTTTTGATCGGAAACCAGCAAGCCAATCGTTCCCTGGCCATTCTGGATATTCTGGGCCAGCTGGTTCATCGTCTTGAGGGCGGAATTCAGGTTTTTGATCGAATCCTGAATCTGTTTTTTATCCAGGGTGGTTGTCAAGGTGTCCAAACTCCTGGCCACACTTTGAACGCTGTTGACGATTTTGTCAGCTTTTCCACTGGAATCCTGGAGACTGTCCAATATCCGTTCCACCTTTTGGCGGCTTGTCTCAGACAGGGCCAGAAGATTTTCCGTGGTTTTATTCATATTCTCAAAGGTTTTCAGGAAGTTTTCCTTCGCCTTGGGGTCGCCCATCAAGTGTTCGAAGGTTTCCAAAACATCGCCCAATTGGCTGAAAGTTTTATCCAGGTTGTTGGCGTCTACGCCGATTAGCACATCCCCATGTCCTAGGGGTTCCCCGGTCCCCAGGTCGGCGGAGATTTGGACATAACGAGACCCTAGAAGTCCCGCGCTATAAATGGCGACCTGGGAATCCTTACGAAGTTGAAAGTTGGGCTCGGTAATGCGCAATTCCACCTCGGGCTGTCCGTCGACGATACGGATATCCTCAACCGCGCCCACCTTGATGCCCCCGGCGTATTCAACCGGGGCGTTGCTCTTCAGGTCTCCGAGGAAACTAAAACGCGCTCGGGCAACGTAACCCGATGCCGAGAAATGAAAATTGTTCACGAAGAGAATGGCCACCATGAATGTGAGCCCGGCGGCCACAACCATCAGGCCCACCTTAAACTCTTCGGACAATACGGATGCCTGGGATTCTTCCATAATCTCCCCGAATTAAAACTTAAAAAACATGGACCGCGAAGGCGCGAAGAAGGGCAAATCTATCCGAATAAAACATCAAATATTCGTCTTATGCTTTTTCCGGTTTTCTTCGCGTCTCCGCGGTAAAAGCTTTTTGGGTTAATTCTTTATCGGATGGGCATCGGCCCTTCCACGCTTCCCGTCACAAACTGCCGGATATAGGGGTTTTGGCTCCGTTTGATCTCTTCCGGCGTGCCCAAACCGATAATTTTGCCATCATATATCATGGCGATTCGGTTCGCCACCTTGTAGGCACTCTGCATGTCGTGCGTGACCACGATGGAGGTCACCGAAAGCTTTTTCTGCATTTCCAGGATCAGTTCGTTGATGGCTTCCGAGGTGACCGGATCCAGTCCCGAGGTTGGCTCGTCGTAAAGGATGATTTCCGGGTCCACCGCGATGGCCCGGGCCAGCCCCACACGCTTGCGCATCCCGCCGGAAAGCTGGGAAGGTTTGCGGGAAGCCACCTCATCCTTTAGCCCCACCAGTTCCAATTTCTGCCGGCAGATCTTCAAGGCCTTTTCCCGGGGCATCTCGAAGTCCCGGAGGAGGCGAAAGGCCACGTTCTCGAACACCGTCAGCGAATCGAACAGGGCCGCACCTTGAAAGACCACCCCCATTTTTTTCCGCAATTCGTTGAGCTCGACCTCGGCCATATGTTCGATTTCTTGGCCTTCCACCCACACCTGCCCCGAATCGGGGGTCATGAGACCAACGACATGCTTTAGGATGGTGCTTTTCCCCACCCCCGACCTGCCGATGATGACCAGGGTCTCACCCCGAAACACTTCCAGATCCAGTTCGTCCAGCACCACGAACTTGCCGAACCGCTTCGAGATTTTCTTCAACTGGATAATGGGAATGGGTGGGTTCATGGGCGCCTAAATTTTGAGGGTGGTGAGTATGGCGGTAAGGAAATAATCCGAAACCAGGATGGACATGAAGGAATAAACCACCGCGTTGGTCGTGGCCCGGCCCACACCCTCCGCCCCGTTGGTCGTGGCAAAACCCTGCCGACAGGAAACGATGGCGATGATGCTTCCAAAAACCATGGCTTTGACAAGCCCCCCCAGAATGTCCCCTGTTTCCAATGCCTGCTGGGTGGTATCGATATAGATAGTGGAAGACGTGAACTTGAGAGTGCAGACAAAAAGGCCGCCCAGCCAACCCGTGAAGTCCGCAAAAAGGGTCAAGAGGGGCATCATGAGGGTGAAGGCCAGAAAGCGCGGCACGGCCAGGTACTTGATCGGGTTGGCGGCCAGGGTGTAAAGGGCATCCACCTGTTCGGTCACCTGCATGGTGCCGATTTCCGCGGCAACCGCTGACCCCATTCGGCCCGCTAAAACCATGGCCGTCAAAACGGGGCCCAGCTCACGCACGATGGAAAGCGAAACCACGGCCCCCAGAAACTGCGAAATTCCCTTCATTTTGGTTTCCAGGGTGTAGCCCGATTGAAGGGCCACCACCATGCCGGTGAAAAACGCGGTGGTCATGGCCACGGGGATCGAATCGACTCCCACCCGAACCATTTGCTGGAGGATCAACCGGAAGTCAAAAGGTTTCCTGAACATCCACAAATAAATTCGAAGCGTGAGCAAACACATATGCCCCGCTTCCTCGATGAAGTAAATGGTTTGGGCGCCGACCTGGCGTATGAATAGTGACGGGTTCATTGGGTTCTTTACCACAAAGGTACAGAGATGGAATTTGTTTGTACACCCGATTACTCTCTGTGTCTCTGGGCCTCCGTGGTGGAATCTTTGGTAATGATTTTGACTCTAAATATAAACGCGGGTGACCCTTTCACCCACAGCGCACAAAAGCTCGTAAGAAATAGTCCCGGCCAGGGCCGCTTGATCCTCCACACCGATCTGGGCCTTTCCCTGGCGTCCAAAAAAGACCGCCTCATCCCCCACCCTGACGTCCTTCACTCGGGTAACATCCAGCATCGACATATCCATGCAGATCGTTCCAATCTGGGGAACCTTCCGCCCCCCCACCAAGAACTGCGCTTTGTTGGAAAGGTTTCGGTGAACCCCATCGGCGTATCCCAGTGCCACGGTTGCAACGGAAACAGGCTTTTTGGCCGTGTAGGTTCGCCCGTAACTTACCGAATGGCCCTTATCGATTTTTTTTAGATGAATGATCCGGGCCTTCACCTGCATCACGGGGGTTAAAGCGACGCGATTTTTGAATAGCGGGTTGGGATAAATGCCATAGAGGGCGATCCCCGGCCTTACCCAGGTGCCGGCCGACTGGGGAAAGTAAGTCAACAGCGCGGCGCTGTTGGCCACATGGGTCATAGGAAAAAAGCCGTTCTCTTTTCTCAAAGTTTCAAGGGCTAGATTGAATTGGGTGATCTGGTTCCAGGCATATTTGGGATCGGTCCAATCAGCGGTCGCCAGATGGGTATAGACCGCTTCAACCAATAAACCCCGAACCTGTCGTATAGCTTGGATTTCTTCCAATACCCGCTTCAACTTGACGCCCAATCTTCCCATACCCGTGTCGAGTTTGACGTGGATGGGCACCGACCCGGCCTTCATTTTTTTGGCGGCTTGGGCCACCTCCAGCGCTCCTCCGAGTGAACTGACCTGGGGGGTCAATCCATTCTCCAAAAGATCGTTAATTTCGTTTTTGAGGGTGGGGGTTAAAACCAGGATGGGGCAATCCACGCCAAAGGCCCGCAATTCGGCGCCTTCCTGCACGGTGGCCACCGCCAACATCTTGGCCCCAGCCTGAAGAAGGGCCTGGGAAACCGGAACGGCTCCATGGCCGTAGGCGTTGGCCTTGACCACCGGGAGTATTCGGGAGCCCTTGGCGATCTTGGCGAGCGCCATGAAATTGCTTTTCAGGGCGCGGAGAGAAATTTCGGCCCAGGCGGGGGTGTGGGTTTGGGTTGGCATGGGCCTTTCCTTTACTCCGTTTTTATTTCTCGGAAACTTTCGAGGCGGATTCAAAAGTAGTGTATTCCTTGCGGAAGACCACGTTAATGTTTTCAGTGGGGCCGTTGCGCTGTTTGGCCAGGACCAGTTCGTGCTTGTGCATCTGCTTTTCCCCGTCCGAGCCCTCCGATTCCCGGTGGATAAACAAGACCACGTCCGCGTCCTGCTCGATGGCACCGGACTCTCGCAAGTCGGACAGGACCGGCCTTTTTTCTTCCGCGCCCTTCTGGGGACGGGAAAGCTGGGACAAGACCACGACCGGGATATCCAGGTCCTTGGCCAAAGCCTTCAGTTGGCGGGAAATATAGGCGATTTCCTGCTCGCGGTTGTCGGTACGAATCCCGGCCTGGATGAGCTGAAGATAGTCGATGAGAAGTATTCCGATATTGTGCTCACGCTTGAGCCGACGGGCCTTGGCCTTGAGGTCCAGCACGTTCATGGAGGAGGTGTCGTCGATAAACAGCTTGGCTTCGTAAAACTGGCCCGTCACCCCGACCAATCGGGCCCGTTCATGGTCGCTCAGGTAGCCGGATCTGGCTTTTTTCAGGTCAATGCGGGCCACCGAGCAAAGCAAGCGCAAGGCCAATTGTTTGGCGGTCATTTCAATGGAGAAGAAACCCACGGGAATTTTCTTTTGAAGCTGATTGGTTCCCATACAGACGTGCTGAGCGATGTTCAAGGCCAGGGAAGTTTTCCCGACCGAGGGGCGGGCCCCGATGACGATCATTTCGGAAGGCTGGAATCCCGCGGTCAAGTCATCCAGGTCGTAAAAGCCGGTCGGAACCCCCGTGATGTGCTGTTGCTGGTCGGAGAGTGTGTTGACATACTCGAAAGAATCCCCGATCAGTTCCTTGATGCTGGAGAAATCCTTGCTTTCGCGAAGCTCGGTGGCCTCGAAGATACGGTGCTCGGCGCTGTCCAGGAGTTCCTTGATGGGCATGGCGTCCGAATAGGCGTCCGAGACCACCTGGGTGGCGGCGCTGATGAGCTTGCGGGCCGCGGACTTTTCCTTCACGATCTGGGCGTAAAACTCGGCGTTGGCGGCGGTGGGCACCCGATCCACCAGGGCCGTCAGGGCCGTGACCCCTCCGATGGTGTCAAAATCCCCCATTCGTTTGAGCTCGTTGGAAAGAGTGATGATGTCGACGGGTTCCTTGCGGTCATCCAGGGCTACGACGGCGTGGAAAAGTTTCCGGTTGGCCTCCCGGTAAAAATCCTCCTCCCGGCACAGGGGAATGACCGTGCGGATGGCGTCGGAGGAAAGCATCATGGCGCCTAGCACCGATTGCTCGGCTTCTAAATCCTGGGGCGGAACGCGAAACTCGGATGCGCTATTGGGGTAGGGTGCGGGGGGGTTACTTTTACGGGCAACTTCCATGAAAACTCCGATGGGATAAGGTTGGTAATGGCGCGGCGAACTGTTTGTTTATTCTAATAGAGGTGAGAACAATGGGATGGGATTATTTAAAAAGAATGTAAAAGTTATCCAGACAGCTTAAAACTTATCCCCATATCCACCGAAGGTCTTCCCGCGAAACCGGGGCCTTCCCCGGTTATCCCCAATTGACCGATGAAGCCTACTGTTTCATCACTTCCACAGGAAGTAATGCGGTCACTTCGGAGTGCAATTTGATCGAAACATCGTGGTGGCCCACCAAACGGATATGGTCGTCGAGCACGATTTGTTTTCGGTCGATGTCGAAACCCTTGGCCTTCAGGGCTTCCGCGATTTCGGCGGAGGTAATGGACCCGAATAATTTTCCCTCGTCCCCCGCCTTATGTCGCAGGGTGATGGTGAAGCCTTTCAATTTGACCGCCAGGGCCTGGGCCGCCTCTTTTTCCTTTTCCTTTTTGCGATCGAACGCTTTCTTCTGGGCCTCCACCTGCTTCATGGCGCTCTCGGTGGCTTCTACGGCCAAACCGTTGGGGATGAGAAAGTTGCGGGCATAGCCTTCCTTGGCCTCTAAAATCTCACCCTTTTTCCCGATCTTGGGCACATCCTTGGTTAATAGTACTTTCATGCGGTTTTCTCCAGGGGGGGAAATTTGATCTTACGCACATCCATCCAAACGTCCATCAGCCCCAGGCAAAAGAGGGGCTCGAACAGGAAAATCAGGATGAGATAAAGGGGGAAACGGAAAACCAGGGGTATGTTCCATTTTTGCAGGTAATAAGAAATGATGCTGAAGCCCCCCATGATGTAGAGGCACCCAAAGAGGACCAGCAGGTTGTCCGCCAGGATTTCAATCCATCCGCTATTGGGACCGCTGATGTACTTCACGGAAATTTTCAGGAGTGCCCCGGCGATGAACCCAAAAACGAGGGGTTCGGGAATAATCCAATATCGAAAGGGCAGGGGCGCGGGAACGCGGGAATTGAACCGGCGGAAAAGAATAGGAAGCGTGTAATAAGCCATGAAACTGAACCAGATAGCGGTCAGAGCCACCCAGGCCGGATAGGCCTGAACTCCGAACTTTTCCGCCCAATCCAGATTTTCATCGATCTTGTCTTGAGGGACCCCCTCCGACTTCAAGGCCGTCATCTGATCCCGAAGATTTTGATCCAGGTAACCCTGCATTTCCTTCAAGCCCGTGCCCTTGCCATCCATGAGGGACAGGCCAAAGAAAACCGTAAAGAATAAACCACAAGCCAGGGAACCGGCCAGGATGGCCCCATTGGGCCTGGCCCCGCGCAGAAGCGCGAACAAAATGGCCAGACCACTAATGATGAGAATGGCTCCAAAAAACAGGAACCAAAGACCAATGGCGAAAACCCAATCCAAAACCGGCTCCTTCTCCGCCTGTTACGCCGTGGCGAAAGGCAGGAGGGCGATGTTACGGGCCCGCTTGATAGCCTGGGTGAGTTCCCTCTGGTGGCTGGCACAGGTGCCGGTCATACGGCTGGGCACAATCTTTCCGCGGTCGGAAACGAAGGTGCGGATGCGGTTGTAGTCCTTGTAATCAATCGCCACGACTCGGTCCTGGCAGAAACGGCAGGATTTGCGGCGGGGACGGCGGAAACGGCCTCCGGGTCCGCCTTCACGGGTGCCACCTTCGCGGCGGCCTCCCTCAGGTCGGTGGGGGGCTCTTTCTTTTCTCTCTTCCATTTTCTATCTCCTTAAGTTCGGTTGGTTTGGGGTTCATCAGGACCCGCAAGGGGTCCGGCTCAATCGTTAAAAGGGAATATCTTCCTCACTACCGCTCGCTGAAGAGGCGGGTCCGCCCTGGGGCGCTCCCTCATCTTCCGCGTGGGGGGCGGACTCGCCGCTCCCGGCCTTGCCGCGGTTCAGGAACTGGATGCGATCCGCCACCACTTCCATGACACTGCGTTTTTGCTTGTCCTCGGTTTCCCAGGAACGGCTCTGCAGGTAGCCCTCCACGAAAAGGGGATCGCCCTTGTGGAGAAACTCGCCCACGGCCTCGGCGGTCTTGCGCCACACCACCACGGTGACGTAGCAGACCTCTTCCTTTTTCTCGCCCGACTGCAGCGAATAAACCCGGTTGATGGCGACCCGCAGATTGGCCACCGCGGCACCGCCGGCGGTGTACCGAAGCTCGGGATCCTTCGTCAACCTTCCCATGAGGAAAACTTTGTTCAAATCAGGCATGGCAACCCCCTCATCAATCGGTCAGGGTTATTCTCCGGCCGGGGCGGCCGGGGCCTCAGGAACTGCGGGAGCGGCGGGCGCAACGGGTGCCGGGGCGGGAGCGGCGGCCGGGGCAGAGGGCGCGGATGACGAGGTGCTGGACGAATGGGAAGAATAGGGGGCCGATGGACCCGAGTGCCGGGTGGGCGCGTGGGGCCGAACCGCAGCTCCCTCTTCCGGCGCCTTGCGAATCGGCTTCGGACGGGGCTTCAGATGGCTGATCGTATCCTTCACGATCATGAACTTGATGACTTTTTCGAGCAGGCGCAGGTTACGATTCAACTCGGCGACCGCTTCGGTGGTGACTTGGACGTGGAAAAATACGTAGTGGCCTTCCCGGTGCCTCTGCACCAGGTAAGCCAGACGGCGCTTTCCCCAGTCTTCTTTCTTGAGAACGGTCCCCTTGGATTCGGCCACGATTTGCTCGACCTTCGTGGACACGACCGTCTGTTCTTCGACGGTTGAATTGGGGTCCAAAATGTAAATGACGTCGTACTTAATAAGACTCATGCACTACCTCCCTTTGGATTCCTCGCCGGAGGCGAGGGTAGCCCCCTCTCTTGATTACTTTGGAGGGAGCAGGGTTCCTGCGTTGGGCTTGGGGCCCGAAGGCGGGAACGAAAACCCCTGGGGTAATCCCCAAGGGGGATGAAGTATAGGGCAGGGGGGCTGGTGGAGGCAATACGAAAAAAGGCCAAAAAGGGGCCGGTTTGGAAGGAGAAATGGTTTCCCGGAGCAAACAATTTGCGAACCGTAAAATTTGTGATGCTTCGATAATCGATTAATTCTTACCAGTTTGATCATTTACAGGTTTTATAGCTAATTGTTTCTTGGTTAACGTGATTGTTCTTTTGGTGTATTTATTAAAATCCTCAGCAGTGACTTCCAATTTCAAATTGGAATCAGGGTCTACGTTCATGATGACAAAGATTTTTAAGAAATCTTCAATTTTCAAACCGCCACCATGATCGCTCATGCCTTTTAGGCTGCCGGTCCAATGCAGTTGATCTTCCTCGTCCCAGTTATTAAGCACAATTTTCCAATCATTCGGGGCATTGGAAAAAGTTCTAACAACTCCATCGTAAAAATAAAGTTTGAACCCAAGAATCCTTTCTGAGTTTTTCAATTTCAAATTTTCGAATGATACTTTGTAAGTTTGTCCATGGGCCAAAGTTGGGCCTAGTAAACAAAGCAATAATAAACAAGCGATTAGTTTTTCTGAGATATTCATTGTGGCCTTTTTTAAGCAATGTTTTACTTCTTCTTCAACATTCAACATCAATTAATAACTCCTCGAGTTGGACTTGAACCGAACCATTAGATTTTCAATTTCACTTCCCAAACTAGTGAATGATCAAGAAATATTCTGGAAGGCTTTCGCGGACCCCGCCAGGGCCTTCACTTTCAGGGCGTCCTTTTTGGGCATGCGAAGGTAAATGCCCGGGCATTTTTTAAAGCTGATTAACACCCTGGGGTAAAACACGCCTTGGATTTCCTCGTACGTGAGGTCCTCCCAAGGGATGAAAAGGGGTTCATGTCCCAACCTCAACCACGGCGTCACTTTCATGGATAGGCCGGAGTAATTCGCTCCCAGGAGGAGGCTGAAACCATAATTGGCGATCCCCATCCCGCCGGAGCAAACAATTTCCTCACCGACATAGTGCACCACATCGGGATAAACTTTGGCCAGTTTCGACCAGCCTCCCACACGGGACGCGATGACGCCCGCGCTGGGCAAAGTGATCAGAAAAATTAAAAGTAAGACTGGGATAAAAAATGGGGGCATAAGTTCCTCCTTTAAAAATCATTCAAATGCCGCAAAAACTAACTGAGATTGCCACGTCGCAAATCGCCCCGATTGGGGCTGCTCCTCGCAATGACAAACTCTGTCATTTAAACAAATCATTCCATTTGTTTTCCATGTCGCTTTTGGGGCCGGGTGGGCCGGATTTGCTTTTCCCCTTTTCAGAAAACTGGAACTCGTCGCAGAAATTGCGTTTGTCCTTGTTTTTCACTGGTTCGGTGGTTCGACTGAGGCACTGGTTGTAGGAACCGGCGTCGTAATGGCGACAATTGAAACAGCAGTGCAGGTCGACTCCGCAAGAAGAGCAGGTTTCTTCCCTACCAGGCTGGGTGCCCGGCAAGGGTTCGTAAATCGCTTGGCAGGAATGGCAATTCTTCATGAACTACCCCCAAAGACATTTTGCCCTGAAGGAAAACTAACATAGTTATAACTACATTTAAAAAATCAAAACATGATTTTAGCCACAGATACATAGGATTCATGAGATTTCAAAAAACAGTCGGTATTTACAGACTTTTTTCGACTGCCTGTGTACCCCCATGAATTTTTAGCGCAGAGGTTATTTTATCGACTAAGAACCTGACCTACAGCCCATTTCCAGCCGCCCCATAGTTTTTTGCGTTCTGTTTCATTCATTTTAGGGATAAAGACCCGATCCACCCGGCGGAGACGGTGGATTTGAGAAGCGGATTTCCAGAAACCCGCTTGAAGGCCCGCCAAGAAAGCGGCTCCCAGGGCGGTGGTCTCCACTACCTTGGGCCTGTTGATTTTGATGTTAAGCAGATCGGCCTGGAACTGCATGAGCAGGTTGTTCTTGCAGGCTCCGCCATCCACCCGCAATTCCATCAGTTTCAAATGAGCATCCCTGAACATAGCTTCCACCAGATCACGGGTTTGGTAGGCGAGTGATTCCAACGCAGCCCTGACGACATGCTCCCTTTTCGTACCGCGCGTAATCCCTACCAGCGCGCCGCGAGCATGGGAATCCCAGTAGGGTGCGCCCAGCCCCACAAAAGCTGGGACGAGATAAACACCATCTGTATCTTTGATCGAAGCGGCTATCCATTCTGATTCGGGCGAGGATTTGATCAATTGAAGTCCATCCCTTATCCATTGGATGGCGGCTCCCCCGATAAAGACCGACCCTTCCAGGGCGTAAACGGGTTGGCCCTTGGAGTCACAAGCCAGAGTTGTCAAAAGCTTGTTCTTGGAAATAAGTCGCTTCTTCCCCAAATTGAGAAGCAGGAAACAACCCGTTCCATAAGTATTTTTCAAAGTTCCCGGCTCGTGGCACCCTTGGCCGAAAAGAGCGGCTTGCTGGTCTCCCGCGATGCCCGTGATGGGAACCCCCGCGCCTAAATAACTTTTGACGGAAGTTTCACCAAAATGGCTTGCCGAAGCCTGAACCTTGGGTAGGAGGGTGGCTGGCACCCCCAACAGGCGCAAAAGCTCCTGATCCCATTTTTTGGAAAAGATGTTGAATAAAAGGGTACGGGACGCGTTGGAAAAATCAGTCGCGTGGGTTTGCCCGCCCGTTAACTTCCACAAAAGCCAAGTATCGATGGTCCCGAAGGCCAATTGACCTCTTTTGGCTTTTTGCAGGGCGCCCGGAACATTTTTCAGAAGCCACTCCACCTTGGTTCCCGAAAAATAAGCGTCCAGCACCAATCCCGTTCGGGACCTGAATTTATTTTCCAGTCCCCGCTTTTTCAGTTCATCGCAACGTGGGGCCGTGCGGCGGCATTGCCAAACGATGGCGCGATGTATGGGTTTGCCGGTCTTTCGGTCCCAAATAACGGTGGTTTCCCGCTGGTTGGTGATGCCGATCGCCGCAATATCTTTCGGTTTGGCCCCGGCGGCTTTCAGGGCCTTTTTGCCCGTGGCTTCCACCGAATCCCATATTTCTAACGGGTCATGTTCGACCCAGCCGGGTTTTGGAAAATGTTGGGTGAATTCCTGGTAGGCGCTCCCCACTACCCGACCGGCTTGGTTGAACAGATAGGTGCGGCTTCCAGTGGTGCCTTGGTCGATGGCGAGAATTAGTTTTCCCATGGGCCTCCCCCGGTTTGAACCTGGCTTAAATCCAGATTACGGTTTGAGATCAAGACCAGGTTATCAGCGAATTTGACCGGATGCCACGCGGGAAATAATCTACCTATTTCCGCCAAGTCGCTCCGGTGGGCCACGCAAAGAACCGCATGATCCTTTTTCAATTCCCCGGCCACTTGCTCCGCCGTGCTGAAAAGCGGGTCTGCGGCGTGATCGGAATAAAAAAGAAGCGCGTTGTTCAGTCCGTAGAAATCCTCATGAAAGGCGACGATCGCGTCCCCTGCCTCCGCGAAGTGTTTGACGTAGGGGGACAAAATTCGAGTGTCCTTTTCCCGGTCCTTATCCAGGGCAAAAGGCAAGGCATTGGCGCAAACCACCACCGCTAACCCAAATGCCACAATGATTTGGCCAACCGATTTACGGCCTTTTTCGGTTTGATGCTGGTCGAGGAAATGCCCCGACAGGAGGGCCAGGGCCGGAAAAATCGGCATGATGTACCAGAGAATTCGGGCGTTCATGGCGGACATGACGGCGATATAAATGGCCGGCCAAAGAACCAACAACAAAAGAGTTTCATCCTTCCAAAACTTTTTCCGAACCGCCCAGGCATAACCCAACACCGCGAGGGGAAGCCAGGGCCAATAATAGGTCAGCAGGTCCAAAAAATAACTTAGGTGTTTGGTCCAGGGCTGGGGTTCCAGCGTGAACCCCCTTTGAAAGATCAGCCATCCAAAATGCGCCGAGAGAAACTCGGTTCCAAACCGGGAATATTCAAGGCCATACCAACTCCCCCCCCAAGCAACACAGATGAGACAACCTAAAACGAAAGGTAGATTCGACAGCTTTTTCAAGGAACCCGTCCCAACAACGAAACAAGCCGAGATGACCAAGGGAAAGAAACCTAACACACTCTTGATCAACACCGCACAGCCAATGGAAAAACCCCATAAAAGAAAAAACCAGGAATTCTTTCGCAGCGCTAACAAAAGAAAATAAAAGGACACCAGCACGAAAAAAGTCAGAGTTACATCCATCATGGCGTGACGGCCATATTTGAAGAAAGGATAAGTGGTACATAGGATGAAAGCCGCCCAGAACCCCGACCAAGGGTTAAATAGCTTTCTTCCCATGACATACACAAGAAGAACACTCAAAAGCCCCATGAATGCCGAAGGAAACTTGGCGGCAAAACCGCTGATCCCAAAAACCTTGAAGCTCAAAGCGATCAACCACATGAAAAAGGGGGGGTTCTCAAAGGCCGGACGATGGTTGAAGGTGAGAATCCACCCGTCGTGGTTTTGAAGGATTTCCTTGGCCTTTTCCGCGTAAAAGCAATCATCGAAATTGGCCATGCCGTTTAATCCCAGCTTGGTGAAGAAAACGGTTGCCGCAAAAACGATCAAAAATCCGATGCGAAATTTTTCATTGGAAATCAATTTCTCAAAATCGAGGCGAAAATTCATTAATGTTTCTTCACATCAAATGAAAAAAGCTTGGATTGAGCCAACCCCATTTTCGTAAGCCTAAATTGAAGGGCCGTCCAAAGGCATCCCAATCCATAGGTGGAACTCCTGAAAAAATTGATGGAGGACGCTTCCGGGAAATATTTGGCGGGACAGGTGACTTCGGCGATCGGGAAGCCCAGGTAATGGATTTGCGAAAGCATCTGATTATCGAATATGAAATCGTCCGAATTAACCGCCATAGGCACGGCCTGGAGAACCTTGCGGGTAAATCCCCGGTAGCCCGTGTGGTATTCGGAAAGCTTGGCGCCCATGAGCAGGTTTTGAGCAAGGGTAAGAAACCGGTTGCTGATGTACTTATAGAGGGGCATTCCCCCTTGGAGGGCCTGGCCGCCCAGGATACGCGAACCCAGGACCACGTCATAAAGCCCCGAGGCCAAAAGGTGGGCCATGGGAGCGATGAGCTTGGGCGTGTACTGGTAGTCGGGATGAAGCATGATGACGATATCCGCCCCCCGTTTCAAAGCCGCCTCGTAACAGGTTTTCTGGTTCCCCCCGTAACCCCGATTCTGGGGATGCACCAGCGTCTTGATTTTCAACTTCTTGGCCAGCTTGGCCGTGTCATCCCGGCTGGCATCGTCCACCAGAATTACCTCATCCACGATGTCCTTCGGAACCTCATCGTAAGTTTGTTTGAGGGTCTTGGCCGCGTTGTAGGCCGGCATCACCACGATGACTTTCTTGTTGCGGATCATACGTTTTCCCTTTCAATCATGAGTTTGGCGATTTCACGTGAGCCGGGATCGTGCCGGCTTTCGAGCCCCCGGATCACCTTCTCCATGCGTTCCTTCGGATGGTTCTGGCTGAGTTTCCACTTGCCCTCCCAGCGGCTGATCTCCACCTTGAATGCCGAAACTCCCAGGGCCATTTTCTCGAGGAAATCGGTGGACTGGGATTCCATGGTCCAGGGCTTGGGAAATGAAGCTTCGTAGTTATCCGTCATTTCCTTCAACAGGCCCAGGGTTTCTTGACTGTCACTCATTAAACGGCAGGTTCCATAGGCATGGACCGCCACGTAATTCCAGGTCGGCACCACCCCGGTCGTTTCGTACCAAGAAGGGGAGATATAGGCGTGGGGGCCCTGGAAAACCACCATGACTTCCCGGTCATCCATGGCCTTCCACTGTGGATTTCCCTTGGCCATATGGCTGACCAGTTCTCCCTGAGCGCCATTCTTTTCTTTTAACAAAAAAGGAAGATGGGTTCCGAGAATGGTTTCACCGGAATGGGAAACCAACAGGCCGAAGGAATACTCCCGGATGAAAGCATGGATTTTAGACAGGTCCTTTTCCTCAAAAGCGCCGGGGACATACATGATCGGACCTCTGTTATCAGATAACTTTCAAAACCTGGGCATGGGTCAAGCCGTTGCTGGATAGAGCGCTTCCGCCATGGATGGTCTTTTTCCCGGAAAGATCAGTGAACTTTCCTCCCGCCTCTTCCACGCAGATCTTGATGGGAGCCACATCATAGGGTTTTACTTCCGGGTCCAGCATGGCTTCCACCTGACCCTGAATGACCAGGGTATGCCCGAAGCAGTCGCCGAAAGCCCGGTCGTCGTAGCAGGTAGCGATCAGATCCGTCAGCCTATTCCGGTAGGACTTGGGAGTCAGCCGCAATCCGCCGTAAGTCAGGGTTCCGCCCCTGAGATGGGGAATGCGGGAGACATGAACCCTGTTTCCATTGGCGAAACAACCCTGCCCCTTCGAAGCCCAAAGGGTCAACCCAAGCGCAGGGTGGTGAATAACCCCCGCGACCACTTCCCCCCTATATTCCAACGCGATCAAGGTGCCCCAAAAGGGGATGCCCCGGATGAACTGGCGGGTTCCATCCACCGGGTCGATCCACCATCGGTAATCCTTTTTAACTTTCTCATCCCAGCCGAATTCCTCCCCGCATAGCTGGTGGGTTGGAAAAGCCTTGCCGAGGATACCCCGGATCACCTTTTCCGCCTCCCGGTCGGCCCGGGTCACCGGCGATCGGTCGATCTTTTGTATGACGGGCACCTTGGTTTTGAAGTACTTGAGGGCTCGCTTTCCGCCTAATAGAGCCGCCTGGCGGGCCACGAAAAGGAAGCGTTTAAGTTGCGCGGATGGGAGAGAGGTTGGCACGGGAAGCATTTTAACCGGGGCGGGAAGGGGCGGAAACGAAAAAGAAATCTTTGACGGCTCAGGTGAATGTGAAAATTTCGCTCTCCGCCTGGGGATAAAGTTTCAAAAGATCCTGCCGGTTGGCGAATTCAAGATCAGGAAAATCAAACCCGGGAGCGACCGTAGTCCCCATCAGGCAATATCGGCCCCTCGAGACCAGTTGCCCCGCGAACCATGTCCCGGCGGGGATCACCATCTGCAAGACTTCACCCCTGTTCAAGTCGGAGCCCAAAATGATCTTTTTCATTTTCCGGTCAGCCGTCAGCCAAACCCATTCTGAAGCATCGCCCTGGTAGAAGTGGAAGATTTCATCCGAGGCAAGGCGGTGAAACTTCGATACATCCCCTGGGGTGAGCATGAAATAGATGGCGGTGGAAAAAACCTTGGGCGGGTTCACGCCCGGGATAGGGGAAAGGGACCGATAAGTCTCCCGGTAATAGCCGCCTTCGGGATGGGGGTTCAGTTCCAGCCGTTTAATCAACTCATCGGCGGTCAATGGTTTAGGCCCCAAAGGAAATACCGATTTTCTTGGCGGCGGCGACCAACTCGTGATTCCTGGGGACGGGTCGTATCCTTCCACCCACCTTCGCGAGGGGGACCGATGCCATCTCGCCGTTTTGGAGGGCCACCATACGGCCAAATTGCCCCCGCAAAACTAAATCCATGGCCTTCACCCCGAACCGGGTGGCTAGAATGCGGTCAAAAGAGGTCGGGGTACCGCCCCGCACCACATGGCCCAGAACCACGGAGCGGGTTTCAATGCCGGTCAATTGTTCCAGATTGTCGGCCAGCTGTTTACCTACTCCCCCCAGACGAATTTTTTCGGGTGAATTTTCCACGAACCGATCCACCACAATCTTGCCCTTGCGGGGATGGGCCCCCTCGGCTACTACGATGATGCTGCTCTTTTTTCCTAGGCCATGCCGGCGGCGAACCACTTCCGCCACTTGTTTCTCGTCATAGGGAATTTCCGGAATCAGGATGGCGTCCCCGCCCCCGGCCAGCCCGGCCCGTAAAGCCAACCAACCCGCGTAGCGGCCCATCACCTCCACCACCATGGCCCGATGATGGGAATCGGCGGTCGTGTGGAGCCGGTCAATGGCCTCGACTGCGATGGCCACGGCCGTGTCGTGCCCAAAGGTTTGTTCAGTGCCCACCAAGTCATTGTCGATCGTCTTGGGTACCCCCACGATCTTCACGCCCTTTTTCGCAAACTGCTGGGAGATGGTCATGGAACCGTCCCCGCCCAATACCACCAGGGCGTCCAAGCCCCATTCCTTAAAATTCCGGAGGGCTTCGCCGCTCCGGTTGACGGTACGTGCCTTTCCCTTGGAATCCTTTTCAAACATGCCGAAGGGATTATCCTTGTTGGAAGAGCCTAGAATGGTTCCGCCTAAAACCAGGATATTGGAGACACTCTCAGCGGTAAGGGGCCGAGCGGACCCTTCCACGGCTCCCAGGTAGCCATCCCGAATGCCCAAAACTTCAATTCGTTCTTTCAACGCGGATTTGACCACAGCCCGGATGACTGCATTCAAACCAGGGCAGTCCCCTCCAGCGGTAATAATGCCGATTCGTTTCACGGATAACCGGGACATGATTTTATTGAATTCCCATCAATTCAACTTCAAAGACCAAGGTGGAGTTGGCAGGAATCACGGGGGGATATCCTCTTTCTCCATAACCCAAAGAAGGCGGGATGGTCAGTTTACGCTTTTCCCCCACTTTCATTCCGGCGACGCCCTCGTCCCAGCCCTTGATCACCCTTCCCGTTCCGAGAGGAAATTGAATGGGTTGGCCCCGGTCCACGGAACTATCGAACTTAGTGCCATTGGTCAACCAGCCTGTGTAATGAACGGAAACTTGCTGGCCCGACTGGGCGACAGGTCCGGTACCTTCTTTCAATATCTGGTACTGAAGCCCCGAGGCAGTCGTAATAACGTTACCATTCGCGGCAACTGGGGTTCCAGAAGAAGATTGATCCTGGCTTCCACTTTTGGCACAGCCCGCCATTGCGCAAAGGATGCTGAATCCCACTAGCAGCCCAAGTATCATCCCTCGAATGTCCATAAAAACCTCCGATAATGGATTGATTGGCCCAACCATCTAACCGCAGGATATAAAAAGTCTTTTCCTTTATTGAACCCCGAGTAGTTCAACGTCAAAGATCAGGGTGGCATTCGGGGGAATCACCCCTCCCGCGCCACGGGAGCCATAGCCCAAAGCGGGTGGTATGGTCAATTTCCGCTTCTCGCCGACCTTCATGCTCGCCACCCCCTCATCCCAACCCTTGATGACTTGGCTTGCCCCCAGACTGAAATCAAAGGGCTCGTCCCGGTCCACTGAGCTGTCAAACTTGGTTCCATCGGTCAGCCAACCGGTGTAATGCACCGTCACTTGGTGTCCCGGCTTGGCAACCTCGCCATCGCCATCTTTCAACACCTGATATTGAAGCCCGGAAGCTGTAGTAACGACCTTCGAACTCGACATAACGGTTCCTCCCAGGGTAACAATTCACTTAAACGGCAACGAGTATAGCCGATCAGAAAGCTCTTGCCGGAATACTTTTTAACCCTCCAGTCTGCATGTTAAAGTAGGGTTCCGTCCGAATTTCCATCGCGCTTTCTAATAAAGAAAAGGCCTGCCATGTTTGAGTCGTTTCGACATTCAAACGGACTTTTACCCCTGATGCTCGGTGTCACGGGCCACCGCGACCTGAGGCCGGAAGATCTGCCGGAACTGCGGAAACAAACCACCCGCGTCCTGGGTGATATTCGCAAGCGTTGGATCAAACAGCAGGGAAAAACATCCGGAAGCCTATATTTGCTTTCGGGCATGGCCGCGGGCGCGGACCAACTGGCGGCGGAATGCGCCATGGAAATGGGAATTCAGGTGGTTGCCGTTCTTCCCATGCTTTTGGAGCAATTCGAGGATGATTTTTCCGAACCGAACGAACGCACTCATCTGCGGGATCTCGTCAGCCGTTCCAGCGCGGTGGTCACCATGCCGGACGCAGGAAGCGGGCGGGAAACCCAGTACGAAGTGGCGGGAACCTACATCAGCCGAAACACCAGTCTATTAATCGCGCTCTGGGACGGGGTCCACGTGAACCGGATCGGGGGCACGTCGCATGTCGTTAGGATGAAACTCTTTGGATCGGACGCCGACGTGGACGGACCCCTTCCTTCCCTTGAAATTTCCACGCCGGGGCCGGTTTGCCACATCCTCACTCCCCGGAAAAGCTCAACGATTAAATCTAATTTCGAGATCCGGGTCCTTGAGAGGGCCGATGTAGAAAATGAGATACTTTCCTCCACCCTGGAAAAAGACCTCTCCATCTCGGAAGCGATCAAGCGCCAAGGGCAATACAACGCCGACTGGCTGCGCCTGAACCCGAAACTCGGCCCCAAGGCCCAGTCCGGCGCCCAGAACTTCCTTCCGACTCCGCCCGCCACCGCGGATGAGGAATTTCTGAGAGAGCATTACGGCATCGCCGATACATTGGCTTCCTATTTTCAGAAGAAATCCGTGAAATTCGTAAGGTGTTATTTCACCCTCTTGTTGGCGGCGGGGGTGGTGTTGGAAGGGGGCTATTACTATTACCCTATGGAAGGAACCGTCAAGGAAATCGACCCCTTCGAGGTGACCTATGCCCTCTTGATGCTGATTCTGATGGGCCTTTATTGGTTTTCCAAGAAGAAGGACTACCACAAC
This sequence comes from uncultured bacterium, assembly GCA_964525605.1. Classification (GTDB taxonomy): domain Bacteria; phylum Oederibacteriota; class Muellerivitia; order Muellerivitales; family Muellerivitaceae; genus CAVTWJ01. The sequence goes on along the minus strand of CAZGKT010000042.1, from coordinate 5,218 downwards.
CGCTACCACGAGTACCGTTCGATGGCTGAGGCACTGCGAGTTCAGTTGTTTTGGCGCTTGGCGGGCATCAAGGATTCGGTGGCGGACCATTACATGGCCCACCAAGTGGGCGATCTGGGCTGGGTCTGCAAGGCCCTTTCCGCCATCCACTTGCCTTTATTCCCGCCCCAGGCTTCGGATTTCGCGGCTCTTCGCGAGCACTGGGTGAAAGACCAGCTCGACTTCTTCAAGAAATCCGTCAAGAAGAACGCCAAGAAATCAAATTTTTGGAACTCCGCGGGTTTCGCGGCCCTGATTGTTTCTTTATTTTGGGTCGTCCTGCGCATCCCCTCCCATAAGCTTTACGCCTACTACACGCCTGAGTCCATGCAGATCCCCCTGGCGATCCTTTACGTATTTTTTGCCGGCACCTCGGTTATTGCCTTCGTTTTCTTTGGTTACGATCATTTTCGGGGTTTCTCGGAAAACGCCAAGCGCCAGTTGGCCATGATCCCCCTGTGCGAAATGGCTATGCGGGTGTTATCCATGCCGATTAGCGAAGACTCGGCCCGCCAGGTGGTTCTACAGCTTGGCCGGGAAGCCCTCGCCGAGAACGGCTATTGGCTGGTCATGCACCACCAGCAGGAACTCGACCTGAGTTAACCGGGAAGGGCGAACTTTTTAGGCGTATGATGGTTTTCTTCCTCTTCTCCCCAGACCAATCCATCGGAGGTTTCTTGCATGAGCGAGCCCAACCCTTTAGACACGCCCAGCCTCTTGAGCCTGGAATTTCATACCCGCTTCTTGCCCCGCTTGATCCGCTCTCGAATTTTCACGGAAGAACCCCCAGGTTTCCACAGGTCCTTCAACAGCAACTTAGGATTAACCTTTCTGCTTTTCGTTTGTCTTCTCTTGGGGACTTTTGGAATTCCCATGGCCCTTCAACAGCATTCCATTATCGGCTGGGTCCTTTCAGGGGTTGGAATAGCGGGGTTTTTGTTTATCTTCATTTCAAGCATCATCGCCCAGCGGGGCATACGCCCCAGCTATGAGAATTTCCAGGCCTGGACCTTTATTTTTTTCCTGTTTCTCGGCTTTACCGTCGGGTTATTCATCTCCTCGACGAACCATAGCAGTCACGGAATGGTTTTAGGCGCAAGCGTTTCGGGCATTCTTTTGGGTTATGGCGTGGGAATCTTCGCGGGACTTTGGCTTCAATGTCTCGGCTGGATTTCAGGTCTCTTGAACGGCCTGGCGGCCGTATCCATCGCGGGATTAATCATCGTGGATATGATGATGCTCTATGCGAATATTTTTTAATCCGATTCAATCTTTTTCAGGGTAGGTTCGGCCGATCTCTTCAATTTGGTCCTCGGTGAGGCCCTGAGGGTTCACTCCCGTATTCTTGCAAAGCAGGTAAAGGGTGGCGGCTTTGTTCATGGCATCCACTAAATCAAAAGCCCGGTAAGGATCTTCCCCAACGGCCAGGGCACCGTGTTTTTCCCACATGACCACTTTGAATCCCTGTTCCAATATGAGGATGGTTTGCTCCGCCAATGCGGTAGAGCCTGTCAGGGCATAGGGCACCAAACCCACCCCCTTGGGCACGAACAGCTTGGCCTCAGGAATCATGCTCCAGAGAGCCCGGCAAAGACCTTCCTGATGATTGGTTTCGGGCAGATGGGTCAAGGTGATCAGTTCATTGGGATGGGTATGGACTACGACTTTCAATTTTCCACCCCGCCCTAACAAGGCCTTATGCATCTGCAGATGGGAGGCCAATTCCGAAGTGGGCTTGAAACCCTCCCCCCTCCCGCCCCACAGAAGGTGATAACCCTTTAGATCTTCCGACGGCGTCAAGAGGCAAAGACAATGTTCCGGTTCCCTTTGAATATCCCGGTAACGGACCCCCGTGCCCGTGATGAGGAATGAACGCCCCTCTACGCCGGGAGGAATGACACTCGATTCGGCAAAGGTGGATCTGGAAAGATTTTTCTTTTTCCGCGGAAGAAGATCCGTCACATCAAAGGAAAGATTACCGGCGTTCTTTTCCGCCCATCCTTTTTGCCAAAGAAACTGGCCCACCTCCGCGATTTGATGGACGGCTTTTTTCAACGACGGGGCGAGGGCCATTTAGATCTCCAGAATGAAAACGTTTCCGAAGGGGATTATATCAATATCCACTCTTGTCGCGTGCATCGGCTCGATGCCCCGGTAAGCGCTAAAGTTGACACCCCAAATCCCGCTCCCTAAGATGCAACGCTTATATGGAACAAGCCCTGCAAGTCGAAAATCTATCTAAAACCTACCGACGGCGTAAGCGCCAGGCCGGGCTCTTGGGCTCGGTAAAGGCCCTTTTTGGCGGAGAGGTCGAGGAACTTAAGGCCGTCCAATCCCTGAGCTTTTCCATTCGCCGGGGGGAACGGGTAGGGCTCATTGGCGAAAATGGGGCCGGCAAATCGACCACCCTCAAGATGCTTACCGGAATCCTGGTCCCAACCGGGGGAAAGCTGGAGGTCTTGGGCCGGGTTCCCTGGAAGGAAAGACGCCAATTAGCCCTGAACATCGGGGTGGTTTTCGGCCAGAGGCCCCAGTTGCTTTGGGATATCCCGGTACAGGAAACCTTCGAGCTTCTTCGCACCATGTACCGCATTCCGAAGGATGTTTACGAATCCATCTACGGCGAAGCGGTCAACCGACTGGGTTTGGGTCCGCTCTTGGGAACGCCGGTGCGCCAGCTTTCGCTGGGCCAACGCATGCGTTGCGACCTGGCCGCCTCCCTCCTCCACGCCCCTGCCGTGGTGTTTCTCGACGAGCCCACCATTGGTCTGGACCTCTCGGTCAAGGAACAGGTTCGGGAATTCATCACCGACATCCAGGAGAAATTCGGGATTACCCTTCTGCTGACCACCCATGATTTGAAGGACATCACCGAAACCTGCGACCGACTCCTGCTTTTGGACAAGGGGAAACTTTTGTTTGATGGCTCCATCAAGAATTTCGAGAAGGAATACGCCAGCGACCGGCGCATCGTGGCCGAGTTGCAACGGCCCATCACCCCGGAGGACAAATCCCAGTTGGAGAAGGAAACTGTTCGATTGGGCGGAACTTTGAAGGAAGCCGAGGGATGCCGTGTGGTCATTGAGCACCGGGATGAGGCTTCCGCCCCACCCTTGATCCAAATGCTTTTGAGCCGCCTGAGGGTAGTGGATCTGAACCTGGAAAAGACCGACATTGAAACCATTGTGACGCGTATTTACCGGCGTCCGGACGAGGACAGCCAATGAAAAGCCGAGCCCTCGCCACCCCTTTATCCTTCACCGAAAACCTGGCCAGCTACCTTTCCTATTTGAACCGGGCCCTGAAAGCGAACTTCGCCTACAAAAGTTCCACTTTTCTTGGTTTGTTTACCGGCGCACTGACCTACGGCATCACCGTTCTGGTCTGGCGGCATGTTTATGCCCAGGGAGGACCGGCCCGTGCCCTATCGGCCAACGAGATGTTCGCCTACTTGGCCCTGGCCTTTTGCTTGAACTACGCCCTGACGATCAACATTGACCAGAGGGTAGGACAGCGTATCCGCCTGGGACTCATCGCGACCGACCTTTTGAAACCACTGGATTTCCAGCTGGCCCAGGCCGTCCAAGCCCTGAGCGACAGCCTCTTCAACGGGTTTGTGGGGTTAGGGGTGTTGGCGGTGGTTTACACTTTTTTGGGGACGGCGGTCCTGCCCAAGAACCTTTCCTGTCTTCTGCTCTTTCTTCCGAGTGTTTTTTTGGCCTTCGTGGTGCAGTATTCCATCGTGTTTCTGTTCATCCAGGGAGCTTTCTATACATACAGTGGATACGGTCTTTTCGCTTCCCGGATCGCCCTGCATCAGACCTTTTCCGGTCTGCAGGCCCCATTGATCCTTTATCCACCTATTCTCCTAGTCATTGGCCGTTGGCTGCCCTTCCAACACATCATTTACACTCCCCTTTCCATCTACATGGGACGGGTGGAAGGGACTCAGGCCCTGTCCCTACTCTACGAACAAGCCCTTTGGGCGTTCGGTTTATACGTCGTGGGGCACTTCACCCTGCGCAAAGCCCTGGGCCAATTGGAAATCCAGGGCGGCTAGGGTCACTGAACCATCTATTGTTAATTGGGGAATTCATGAGTAAAGAATTAAAAATCTACTGGGCAACCTTCAAGGCTTCCCTGCAGGCCAAGCTGGAATACAAACTCGACTTCTTCCTTGGCATCCTGACATCCACCATGCTTCAACTGGCCGCCCTAAGTTTCTTATGGGTGGTATTTCACCAGACCCAGAACCTGCAGGGGTGGTCCCAACCCCAGGTGGTATTTCTTTTCGGACTGACAGCCATGGGACTGGGCGGTTCGGAGCTTTTTTTCAACCATATCTGGATGGTTCCCTACTACATCGTGATGGGTGACCTGGACCGGCTTATGGTTTATCCAGTGAGGTCCCTGCCTTTTCTTCTCATTTCACGTCCTGAACTTCATTCATTCGGAAACCTTGCCACCGGGGCCCTATTGGCGGGCTGGTCCCTCTGGAAACTCCAGATGCCCTGGTTCGACTGGCTGATGGTTCCCGTCTGGGCCTTGAGCGGTTCAATCATCTACACCGCGGCCCTTGTAACCTTTACCAGTCTGGCCTTCAAGTTCGTGGGGCCCTATAGCTACACCCTGATGATCCCCCACACCCTGTTACAGGCCAGCCGGTATCCCTTGAGCATTTATCCTGCCTGGGTACGCCTTATTCTTTTGTTTCTGATTCCTTATGGTGCTTTTAATTTTTTACCGGGAAGCTGGGTCATGGGAAAAATGTCTTCCCCGCTCCTAGCCCTATCGGCGCCAGTGGTGGCCATCCTTTGCGCGATAATCGCGCAGATGGCCTGGGAACAGGGCCTGCGTCAGTACCAAAGCACAGGATCTTGACCTGCCGCATTTGGAGTTTTTTTAGAGATATTGATAAGAAAGCGCGATGGTAAAAACTAGAACTTAACCGCCCAGGCCCAGGTTGTCCAAGATTTGCAGGTTATTGTTAATAACAGATATCATCCTCGAGTTTGAATCAAACCCCCTTTGGGCCACAATCATGTTGGTGAGCTCAACCGAAAGATCGACATTGGAATTTTCTAATGCTCCGCCCCGCACCACCCCCAGCCCATTCATTCCCGCGATGCCTGTTTCAATAGGTCCCGTGTTGGCAGAGCCTGTGAAATCATTGTCACCC
>CAZGKT010000041.1:0-33410 GCA_964525605.1 uncultured bacterium | reverse complement strand
CCGAGGATAGGATGAAGAGGATTGAGGATGATAAGGAGACCTGGACCTTTAAGGCGGATGGTGACCCTGTGATGACTGCCCAAAAGGGGGACGATAAAGATTTTTTAGTGAAGGGGTCCTACTCAATAAGTGTGGTAGGGCAGTCTTATGTGGACGTCCGTCCCTTTTCAGCGATCGTCACGATCTGTCATGACCGCAAAGGCTTCCCGCAGGTGAGGGACATTCAGGTGCAGAAACAGCCAGAGAAAGATTAAAGGAAATGCCCGGGGGTGGGACGCAACACACCTGGGCTTTTCTGAGGATCCGATACACCCGGTTTGACCGTGCCATAGTCGCTGGCTATGGCACACCTAATTACCCCAACACTTCAATGCCATGGGTCCTTAAATTTTCTAAATACTTGATATATAGGATTTACCCCAGCTTATTCAGCAATCAGATAAATTTGAGTTCGGTTTATCACAAATAGGCTTATAATTTGGCTCTTCTGGAATGTGTTTGTTGATTTGTGTTAAATTAAAATTACCCAAATAAACCGCTGTTTTAAGGTTTTTTATGCCTAAAGCTACCGATCCCAAAGTTGTCGCTTTTCTCGTCTGTGACCAGGTTATCCAGGACATTCGTACCGGGAAAAAAAGCTACATTGGTGTTTTTGACAACATTTTTGCGCCTAAAGTTCCTTGCGTGCATCCCCAGCTTAATGTCGTAGTCATTTTGACCGGGTGCCGTGGAAAACAAAATATTACCCTCGAAATGGTTTTTGATGCGCCAGAGGGTGAAAACAAAATCATGGAACTTGAGGGTGCCCTACAATCCGAAGATCCACTCGCAATGCACGATTTAATATTTGAATTGAGGTCATTCCCCTTTGTGCAATTTGGTAAATACACATTAAGAGTTGTCTCGGGAGATTCTAAAGAAATAATCTCTTACAGGCACTTTAGAGTCGCAAAACAAGGAGGTTAAACATGCCGTGGAAATCTAATGAAGGTTTAAAAGTACTAGAACAACCAGCAAATCCTTCTCAACCATTAGAACCGATAAAATTTATTAGTTCGCCATTAGTCAATGCGGATGAACAAATTAGTATTCCTAGTCCAACGGTTTATGTCACGGTTGAATTTATTCATGAAGATGAATTGAATTCGGCGAATATGGAAAAACTACAAGAAACCGGCGGCGCCTTTGATTTTTTGAAAGACAAAGAAGAAATATCTTATAAATCCACCGATGGTGATCTTGTATGAATTTTGGGGATATTGTCCTTGTCCCTTTCCCATACTCTGATAAAGATGAATCCGCACTGCATCCGGCGGTTGTAATTACCGAAATTCCCTTCGGCAATAGTTCGGATGTTATTTTATCGATGATTAGCAGCAATATCCCTAAGTGCTCTCCTGAAGATGTTCTGATCGATAATCAGGATAAAGATTTCTCAATTACAAGACTTCACGTTACTTCTTGTGTAAAAACAGGAAAGATCGCAACGGTTTCTAAAAATCGAATACAACGACGACTTGGAAGTTTAAGCACAAAACATCATCAAGAATTTGCAAACAAACTTCGTTCGCGGCTCCACCTTTAAAATTTAATGGCCGATAAATCTTCAATCGAATGGACCAACTCCACCTGGAATCCCGTAACGGGTTGCCACAAGGTAAGCGCGGGTTGCGCGAACTGTTACGCGGAACGTTTCGCGGAAAGGTGGCGGGGAACCCCTAACCACCCGTACGAACAGGGCTTTGACCTGAAGATCTGGCCGGAACGGTTGAAACTTCCCCTGATGTGGAAAGAACCGCGAACCATTTTCGTCAATTCAATGTCCGATCTGTTTCACCAAGACATCCCATTGAAATTCGTAAAGCAGATATTTGAGGTGATGAACCAGGCCCATTGGCATCAATTCCAGGTTCTGACCAAGAGGGCCGACAGGCTTGAAAAACTGAGCCCTAACTTCAAATGGACACCGAATATTTGGATGGGCGTGAGCGTAGAATCCGATAAATTCACCTATCGCATCGATTCTTTGAGAAAAACAAAAGCCAAGATCAAATTTCTTTCATTGGAGCCTTTGTTAAGCCCCATTCCCAATTTGAAGCTGAAAGACATTCATTGGGCCATCGTTGGGGGTGAATCGGGGCCAGGCGCGCGGCCCATGGAAAAAGAATGGGTCATCGACATTCGTAAACAATGCAAGAAAGCCAAAGTCCCGTTCTTCTTCAAGCAATGGGGCGGCGTTTGGAAGAAAAAGAATGGCCGTCTATTGGAAGGCCGCACTTGGGATCAAATGCCTGAGAACGCCTTGTCTTTACGGGGTTAAGTCTAAACCCTTTTCTGCTATTCCCGTTGAATTCCTGCCTTTTGTCAAATCACCGACTGTGTTTAAAAGAGTTAAAATAGAAGCAGTAAATATTGTTCGTTGAGTGGCGTGGAATAACAGCATTTGTTGTATTTGCTGGAGGTATTTATTTTGAAGAAACTTATAAGTGTCCAAGACGTTTTTGGTCTAACGGTTGTGATTGGATTAGTTTGTAACTTTGGTAATGCCGAGGTTCTACAACCAACCGCCACAGCGATGCCAACAACAATCATTAGCACTCCAGAAACTGTAAACCCTAATAAAAACTCCTCCGCCGACCAGTATGTAAATCCAGTCTTATTTTCTGTAGCAATAACTGCCAAATCAAAGGACAGTAATGACGTACCTGCATTTATGACACTCGACCCAAATGGCGGTGTCTATGTTTTAACTGGCAGATCATTTGAATTGTTTCATTTAGATAAAGATGGAAATGTGAAGGAAAGTTCAAATTCGGTAATTGAAAAGCCTATTTCACACGATAGAGTTTCGGGATTTATTGTCGATAAGGACGGTAATTTCTTTTTTTGGAAAAATAATTATTACGGTCTGCATAAATTCACAATTACGAAATATGACAAATCGATGAAATTGGTAAAGGAGTGGTTTGTTAATTCAAAAAGTAAGGTTGATAGTTTTGTCTCCTTAAAGTTTGATTCAAATGGTTTTCTTTGGTTGCTTCGGGGCGACTGCTCCGTAACGAAATTCGATAGTAATTTATCTCCAATTCAAACCACACAATTAAAACCTGAATTAAACCTGATTTACCCCTCTGTCTTCCATCCGCAAGATTTCGATTTTGATTCAAAGGGAAATTTATATATCGTTACTTTTCAAAATTATATTTTCAAATTTAGTCCTAATGGAAAATGCTTAGGATCTTTTGGAGGATGTGGTGCAACAACAGGACACTTGGCATGGCCTAATGCGATATCGTGTGGCCTAGATAATTGTTTTTATGTTTCTGATTCAATCGACAACAGAATAGAAAAATTTGATACTAATGGACAATTTTTAACACAGTGGAATGTGGGTCAAATTTTAGTTAAGCAGGGTCTGGCTGTTGATGATCATAACGATATTTGGATTTTGTCAGTAAATAATGTGATGAAGTTTAGTTGTAGTTTAGTTCAAAAGGATATGGGCTATTTTGCTTCTGAGAACCAAAAGAAAGATGAATCTGCCCCGCGTAGAACGTGTTTTACTTTGGATGAGAACGGAGATCCTTGCGAGGACTTTTGGAAATATCCGCTTCAACCACCTTTGCCTGATGAAGGGGAATTAAAATCGATTAATACGCCAAATAGTCTCTTACCATTTTTAAAAGCAAATCCGCCGATTGTTGAAATATATCATTTTGTAAATGATCCTGATAACGATGACTCGGCTGATACTGAAATGGCCGATGCGAAATACACAGTAAAAGATTTTAAAAAATTTAATAATGAAATTAAAACATTCGGTGACTTAGGATTCGATTTATCTTATGACAACGTTGGCGGGAGTGAAGACTTAGAAAGATCACAAAAAACAGAATGGGGTTATTTGTGGGGTTTATATGATTGCCTTTATTTCGTTCCTACAAATCAACCTAATACCGCTTTCTTTATCGAAGATGGCATGAATCATGTTGATAAAATGGAAATGGAATATTTGGGCAAGGATTGGTATCGAGTTATCGTTTGGTTTCATGGTGATGCTGGTGGTGCATTTATAAATATTTATGACTTGGATTTGATTAATCGAAAAATCTCTTCAATAGGATTTGATGCGTTTATGACAGGTGATGAGTTGTTGCGTTTGAAGAAGGATCAACATTACAGCCTGGTGGAAATTCAAATTGTAGAAGATGTTAAATGGCCTTGGATATTTTCTTGGGAAAACAATAGATGGGTTAACTCAAGTGCTGAATATCCTGATTTTTATAAAACCGAAGGAGTAAGTATTATTTCGGATAATGTGTATTGGAATCAGTTACATGATTTAACTGAAGATCAACAGACCGTTCAGTATTCCCTTCTAGATGCAGCTAAAAACGGCGGACCAGCGGCATTTATAAAACCCAGCAATACCCATAAATTCCCCTAAGACCCAAAATTGCTTGAAATATCAATGTTTGGTCCTATACTTGACTTTCTAGTAAAGATTGACGAAAGTTAAGCTAAATCTTGGTTTTGGGACAGGCACATGAAGTTCTCATCCACTGAAGAATACGGCCTTCGATGCATGCTTCAAATGGCCAAAAAGGGCCTGCAGGGCAATACCACCATTGTGGAACTGGCCCAGAAGGAAGCCCTCACCTCAGCCTATGTGGCCAAAATCATGACCATCTTGCGCAAGTCCGGGTTGATCCAGAGCATCCGGGGCCAAAGCGGGGGTTACCAACTGAGCCGCGCGCCTCAAGAGATCAATGTGCATGAAGTGATGGAAGCCATGTCCGGCAAGTTTTTCAAGCACGAGGACTATTGCGATACGCCTTCCGTCCCCGCGAGCGACCACCTGGGGTGCATCCACAACATGGATTGCGCCATAAGGTCCCTTTGGATGGGGCTGGATATGTCGGTATCCAGCTATTTAAGAAGGTGCAAGCTTTCGGATTTGGTGCAAACCGAGCCGCAAATGCAGAAATATCTTCAAGGGACAAACCAAAATCCAACACAAAGACACGAAGCCTCAAAGGAAGGCCCGCTTTTTGATTCCGGTAAAGACAATATGGCTTCAACAATAACCAACACAAAAAATCTGACTACACAGACAAAATAAGGAAACGTCATGGCCGCAGCCGAAACCCAAAACGCAACCGTCAACGAAATGACGAAGGAAGACTACAAATTCGGTTTCATCACCGACATTGAAGCCGATTCGGCTCCGCCGGGTTTAAACGAAGACATCATCCGCTTCATTTCGCATAAGAAAAAAGAGCCGGACTTTCTTTTGCAATGGCGTCTGAAAAGTTTCCGCCATTGGACCAAGATGAAAGAACCCAAGTGGCCCTCGGTGCATTACCCGACCATCGATTACCAGGACATGTGTTATTACTCGGCCCCCAAGACCAACGGTCCCAAGAGCCTGGCCGAAGTGGACCCGGAAATTCTCAAGACCTTCGAGAAGCTCGGCGTGCCCTTGCAAGAACGGGAAATGCTGGCCGGGGTGGCCGTGGACGCGGTGTTCGACAGCGTCTCGGTGGGAACGACCTTCAAGAAGAAGCTAGGCGAGATGGGGGTCATCTTCTGCTCCTTCTCCGAGGCGGTTCTGGAGCACCCGGACCTGATCGAGAAATACCTGGGCACGGTGGTGCCTTACAACGACAACTTCTTCGCGGCCTTGAATAGCGCGGTCTTCACCGACGGCTCCTTCTGCTACATTCCCAAGGGCGTGCGGTGCCCGATGGAACTTTCCACCTACTTCCGCATCAACGCGGCCAAGACCGGACAATTCGAGCGCACGCTTCTCGTCGCCGACGAGGGTTCTTACGTGAGCTACCTGGAAGGCTGTACCGCCCCCATGCGCGACGAGAACCAACTTCACGCCGCGGTGGTAGAACTGGTGGCCTTGGGTAATGCCGAGATTAAATATTCGACCGTGCAGAACTGGTACCCCGGCGACAAGAACGGCAAGGGCGGGGTTTACAACTTCGTGACCAAGCGCGGGGCTTGCCGGGGAAACGGCTCCAAAATTTCATGGACCCAGGTAGAAACCGGCTCGGCCATTACCTGGAAATATCCCAGTTGTATCCTTCAGGGCGACAATTCGGTGGGTGAGTTCTACTCTGTGGCGGTGGCCAACAACATGCAACAGGCCGACACGGGAACCAAGATGATCCACGTGGGTAAAAACACCAAAAGTACCATTATTTCCAAGGGAATATCGGCGGGGCATGGCCAAAACACCTACCGGGGTTTGGTTCGGATTTTGCCGAAGGCCGAGGGCGCGCAAAACTACACCCAATGCGATTCGCTTCTGATGAGCTCGGAATGCGGGGCCCATACCGTGCCTTACATTGACGTGCGCAACAACAGCGCCCGCGTGGGGCATGAGGCTTCCACCTCGAAGATCAGTGAAGACCAGGTTTTCTATTGCCGCCAGCGGGGTCTTTCCTCCGAAGACGCGGTGAACCTGATCGTGAACGGGTTCTGCAAGGAAGTATTCCGCAAGCTTCCCATGGAGTTTGCGGTCGAGGCGCAAAAATTATTGGCGGTGAGTTTGGAAGGAAGCGTCGGATAAGACAGAAACATTTCACCGCGGAGACGCGGAGAACAGCAGAAAAGAATAGGGTTTAAACACTGAAGGCTTTTTGGCGAAAAACATTGGAGAAAAAATGTTAGAGATCAAGAATTTGCAGGTCAAAGTTGAAGATAAGCAGATCCTCAAGGGAATCAACCTCACCCTGAAGGCCGGGGAAGTGCACGCCATCATGGGGCCGAATGGTTCGGGTAAAAGCACCCTCGCCCATGTTTTGGCGGGCCGGGAGGGCTATGAAGTCACCGGAGGGTCGGTTCTCTTTGAGGGGAAAGACCTTTTGCCGATGGCCCCGGAAGACCGGGCCCGGGCCGGCATCTTTTTGGCCTTTCAGTATCCGGTCGAGATACCCGGCGTGAACAACACCTATTTTCTCAAGGCGGCCTTGAACGCCCTGCGCAAGAACCGGGGCGAGGAAGAACTGGACGCCATGGATTTTCTGGAACTCGTGAAGGCCAAGTTGAAACCCCTCAAGATGGATGAATCCATGCTGACCCGGGCGGTCAATGAGGGTTTCTCGGGCGGGGAAAAGAAAAAGAACGAGGTTCTCCAGATGGCCGTGCTGGAACCCAAGCTGGCCATTCTGGATGAGACCGATTCGGGGTTGGATATCGACGCCCTCAAGGTGGTGGCGGACGGCGTGAACGCCTTGCGGCGGAAAGACCGGGCCTTCCTATTGGTGACCCACTACCAGCGTTTGTTGGAGTACATCGTGCCCGACCATATCCACGTCTTGGCCCAGGGACGCATCGTGAAGTCGGGGGGCAAAGAACTGGCCCTGGAACTTGAGAAGAGCGGATACGGCTGGATTCCGGGAGAAAAGGAAGCCGTGAAAGCGTAATTTCAAAATTCCCTCGCCCCAGAGGCGTTGAACGCCTCGGGGTTTAAGGGGCGAAAGCCCCTGAGGTTGTCCAATGGGGTAACGTAGGGGGTTATTCCCCTACGAGCGGTAGCTGAGGGATGAGGGCGGGGTGAGGGGTGCTTTTACTTGAGAACATCCACCCTCACCCCAACCCTCTCCCCTCAAGGGAGAGGGTGAATTTTAAGTACAAACTTGGCTCAGAGTGATTATTTGAGCTTCTAAGGATTAACGAGAAGAAAATGGAAACCGTACAAGCTTTAGACAATTACCTCGGCCTCTATCCCGACTGGGAAAAAACCGCTCTGGTCAAAGATCCTTTTTGGCTGAAGGAAACGCGCGAAAAATCCCTGGCTTCATTCCGTGAAACGGGTTTTCCCGCGAGGGAAGACGAATCCTGGAAACACACCAGCCTGGATGATTTCTACCAGACGGCCTTTCACTTAACCCAGGAACACCAGGTGAAGGACGCGGTCAGGGCCGAGTTGGAATCCCAGGGCTTTGATCCAACCCGGGCCCATTTGATGGTCTTTGTGAACGGCCACTTCAACCCCGAACATTCCTCAATCGGGGAACTTCCGCGAGGAGCCAAGGTTCGAAGCCTGATCGAGAGCCTGGCCGATGGGCCCTTGAAAAGGTATTTTTCCCATATTCTTCCCTTCGAAAACAGGCCTTTTGTCTCGCTTAATTACGCTTTTTTTACCGACGGGGTTTTTCTCCATCTGGGCCCAGGCGTTCAACTCAACAAGCCCCTTCATCTGGTTTACCTTTCCAGCAACAGCGGATTGGCGACCCAATCGCATCTTCGAAACTTGCTTCTATTAGAAGAAGGGTCTTCGGCGACGGTGATCGAGCATTACTGGGGCAACAACCTCAACCCCTATTTCACCAATACGGTCACCAAGGTGGCGCTGGAAAAAGACGCCCGGTTGGACCACACGAAAATTCAGCGGGAAAGCGCCCTGAGCACCCACATCGGTTCCTTGGCGGCCCTTCAATCCCAGGGGAGCCGGCTGACCGCCCGGGTCTTTTCGCTGGGAGGACTTTTAGGGCGCAGTGAAATCGAAACCTCCCTCGCGGGGCCCCACGCGGAATGCGTTTTCGAGGGGCTGGCCCTGGGCGCGGGCAAACAGCACCTGGATGTCCGCACCTTCATCGACCACGCGGTGGAAGCCTGCCACAGCGAACAGGTGTTCAAGCAGGTCCTAGACGGGCATTCGGCCGGGATCTTCGACGGCCGCATCCTGGTGAGGGAAGGGGCCCAAAAGACGGACGCCCGGCAATCGAACAAGAACCTCCAGCTTTCCGATACGGCCCTGGTTTATTCCAAACCCCAGCTCCAGATTTACGCCGACGACGTGAAGTGCTCCCACGGGTCCGCCACGGGCCAATTGGACGAGGAAGCCTTGTTCTATCTGCGCTCACGGGGGCTGGGAAAGGCCGAGGCGCGCGAAGTATTGGTTTACGCTTTCGCGGGGGAGATGGTGGGGCGGGTGCCCCAGGGTTACCTTCGGGAGCCCATCCAAAAAATGGTGCAGGATTGGATGGGGGAGAAGAGGCCATGAAAATAACGAACCAACATCCAACACAAAGCCACAAAGCCACAAAGAAAAGCAAAAGCGAATTAGTAGGAAAAGCATTGAAACAATTTGTCGTGAACAAGAAGATCACCGCTTGCCGAAAGGATTTTCCGATTCTTAAGTTGAAGATTCATGGCAATCCTCTGGTGTATTTGGATAATGCGGCCACCACGCAGAAACCCTTGGCGGTGATCGAGGCGCTCGACACCTATTACCGAAAACAAAACGCCAATATCCACCGGGGAGTCCATTTTCTCAGCGAACAGGCGACCGAGATATACGAAGGGGTTCGGATCAAGGTTCAAAAATTCCTGAACGCCGCCGATTCGAAAGAAATCATCTTCACCCGGGGAACCACCGAGGGGATCAACCTGGTGGCCCAGACTTGGGGCAGGGCGAACCTGAAGGCCGGGGATGAAGTCCTCATCACCGGGATGGAACACCATTCCAACATCGTGCCCTGGCAGATGATTTGCGATGAAAAGGGGGCGACGCTCAAGGTCATTCCCATTACGGATGGGGGCGACCTTGATTTAACCCATCTTTCCGAACTTCTGAACCCGAAAACGAAACTTCTGGCCTTGACCCATGTTTCCAACGCGCTGGGGACCGTGAACCCCGTGGCGGATTTGATCCGGCTGGCCCACGAAAAGGGCGCGAAGGTTTTGGTGGATGGCGCCCAGGCCGTTTCGCACATGGCGGTGGATGTTCGGGCCCTGGATTGCGATTTTTACGTTTTTTCAGCCCACAAGCTTTACGGCCCCACCGGAATCGGGGTTCTTTATGGGAAATATGGGCTTTTAGACGCCATGCCCCCTTACCAGGGCGGCGGGGACATGATCGCCTCGGTCACCTTTGAAAAGACTCTCTATAAGAAGCCTCCTCACAAATTCGAGGCGGGCACCCCGGCGATCGCCGAAGTGATTGGCTTAGGCCCGGCCCTGGATTACGTAACGGGGGTTGGTTTGTCCGCCATCGCCGCCCATGAAAACGCCCTGCTGGCCTATGGAACCAAGGTCTTGGAGCAGATTCCTGGCTTGAAATTGATCGGCACCTCGGCCCATAAGACCGGGGTTCTTTCTTTTACCCTGGGTGATATCCATCCCCACGACCTGGGAACCATTTTGGATCAGGAAGGCGTGGCCATCCGCGCCGGACACCATTGCGCCCAGCCGGTCATGGACCGTTACGGCATTGCCGCCACGGCCCGGGCCTCGCTGGCGCTTTACAACACGACCCAGGACCTGGACGCGCTGGTGAAGGGACTTAATAAGGCACTGGTGTTGTTTGGCTAAAAAATAACTGCCAACACGAAGACACTAAGACACAAAGAAAGATGGGGTTTGGGTTTTAGTAAAAAATGAAGTTCTTCGTGTCTTCGTGGCTTAGTGTTGGATTTTGGTTTTAGCTTGAAATGAGAAAGGCTGACCATGTCGGATCTGAGAGACCTCTACCAGGAATTGATCCTGGACCACCAAAAACATCCCCACAATTTCGGCGATATGGAATCGCCTAACCGGCACGCGGACGGGTTCAACCCGCTTTGCGGGGACCGAATTTCCGTGAACCTCAAGGTGGACACCCAGGGACGCATCGAAGACATCAAATTCAAGGGGACAGGCTGCGCCATTTCCAAGGCCTCGGCCTCCATGATGACGGACGCCTTGAAGGGGAAGAGCACAAAGGACGCCGAGAATTTGTTTCATCAATTCCACCACCTGGTGACCGGTCAGGAAGACGCTACGATTGAAGGGCTGGGTAAATTGAAAGTTTTCGCCGGGGTGCGGGATTATCCGGCCCGGGTCAAGTGCGCCAGTCTGGCCTGGCACACGATGGACGCGGCCTTGCACGAAAAACAGGAACCGGTTTCGACCGACGACGGAATGGGGAGCGGGGAATGAAATACGAACTTTTAACCATCGCGCGGGACGCCAAGGCCATCAGCATTCCCTACGGCACCGAAACCCTTGTCTTTAAAGATGAGAAGGTTTATCTCACGCAGACCCTGGGCGGGAGTTTTACCGTTCAGCGCGACAACGGCCAGCTGGTGCGCATCGAGGGCAAAGACGCGGATGCCCTGGGAAAAGAAGTCCCGGCAGAAGCCAAGATCTTCAAGATCGAGTACAAGGATCAAGGCGAGGTGGATGCGGCCACGGTGGAGAAAAAAGTCCAGATGGCGCTCAAGACCTGCTATGACCCCGAGATTCCGGTGGATATCGTGGAATTGGGACTGATTTACGGATGCGTCATCAAGGACCATCCGGAGGGCGGGAAAAAGGTGGAGGTGGTGATGACCTTGACCGCGCCCGGATGCGGCATGTCCACGGTGCTGAAGGCCGAGATCGAAGAGAAATTGGGCCATATTCCCGGTGTTCGGGAGGCGGCCGTGGAAGTGACCTTCGAGCCTCCCTGGAACCAAAGCCTGATGACGGAAGCCGCCCGGCTTCAACTGGGAATGATGTAAAAGAAATTTCTCAAGTTCGACAAAACCAACACCCAACACATGCCGACTTTCCATGAAACCGTTCAAAGAAGTCGGGTTAGTCCCGATTCCCTTTCTCCTGCGGAGCAACGGGGGACAAAGTCACAAAGACACCCAGAAGGCCGTTTTAGACGACTATTCCTAGGACAAAACAAAACTTCATGGTTTCAGGTTTTAATCATTTTTTTTATTACTTCGTGCCTTTGTGTCTTTGTGTTGGAAATGGGTTGGCTTGAACAATAGCCAAAATTCGGTGGGAAGTTTTAGGACCCGCCGATACAATGTTTTCTTCTCAAGCCCCTATCCCTTTTTGAAGGAAATCTATGGCCTCATTCGACTGGAAATCCCCCTTGCGGTTCATTGCCTTGAAATGCGCTGGAGTTGTATTGGCGGTGATTTTTCTGGCGCTGGCTTTGGTTTTTACGGTCTATCCCCTCTTTTCGCTCTTGGTTACCCGTGGCGGGGATGAAGCCAAGATTCAGACCGTGTCGAACCATATGGGCAATCGGCAAACCGGATTTCGGGTGGGCGGTCTTTTTACCGCTTCGGTGAAAATCGATAAAAAAACCTATGACCAGGTTTACTGTCTATATCCGGCCTGGCCCGATCAATTGGAGCCGACGCCGGGGGACTATGTTCAGGTTTGGCCCGGAAACAAACCCTTGTTGGGGGCTCCTTATACCGAAGGTTGGGGCTGGTTTATCCTGGGCACCCTTTTCGTATTCGGCTTGGTGTTTTTTGAGTTCGCCTTTCTTTCACTGACCCTGCATTAACTCCTTTTAAAAAAATCAGGAAATCCAAGTAGTCGATGCGAGCCCGAAGGCTCCTGGCCCAGCCGGGGGCCTTTTTTAACGCTGAAAGGGCTCTTGTAAAGAATACGGAAGATCCAAAATAGTAAAGGGCCTTATTCTCGACTGTTCACCTCAGTAACAAAAAACATGCCTGAAACAAAAAACATGCCTTAGCCACAGAATCAAAGGATGCACACGGATAGATTAAAGAAAAGGCCTGCATTATTTGCCTTTTATAAATCACATGAATCCCATGTATCTGTGGCTTAAATTTTTGGGGGGGTGTGTACCACAATATCCGTAATGCCCGCTTTGCCGCTTCGGTAGTTTCCTTTATGATGGTGACCCCTTCGGGGCCTTTATCCAATACGCGTGGGAAAAATATGGCGCTTTCTTTTCAAGAACTCATCTTTACCTTGAACAACTACTGGAGCCGCCAGGGTTGCGTCATTCAACAGCCCTATGACTTGGAAAAGGGAGCCGGGACCTTTAATCCCGCCACCTTCTTCAGGGTTTTGGGGCCCGAGCCTTTCCGCGTGGCCTATGTGGACCCCTGCCGCCGGCCCAAAGACGGCCGGTACGGCGAAAACCCCAACCGGATGCAGCATTACTACCAGTATCAAATCATCCTCAAACCCTCCCCGGAAAACATGGTGGAGCTGTATCTGGGAAGCCTGGAAGAAATCGGCATCAAGCAGAACGAACATGACATCCGTTTCGTGGAAGACGACTGGGAATCGCCCACCCTGGGAGCTTCCGGCCTGGGCTGGCAGGTCTGGATGGATGGGATCGAGATCACCCAGTTCACCTTTTTCCAGACCACCGGGGGTTTCGAGCTTAAGCCCGTTTCCGGCGAGATCACCTTCGGGTTGGAACGCATCGCCACCGTGCTTCAGGGCGTCAACAGCGTGTGGGATCTGCACTACGGCGGGAAAAACCTGACCTATCGCGACCTTTTTCACCAGAGCGAAAAGACCTTTTCCGCGTTCAATTTCGAGCACGCCAACACCAAGATGCTCCTTCGGCATTTCAAAGATTACGAGGGGGAGGTCTATCGGCTTTTGGAACTGAACCTGGTGGCCCCCGCCTACGATTACGTCATCAAGGCTTCCCATACCTTCAATCTGCTGGACGCTCGGGGAGCTATTTCCGTTGCTGAGCGGACCAATTTTATCGGACGGGTGAGGGGCATGGCCAAGGCCGTGGCCGCCGCCTACGTGAAAGAACGCGAAACCCTGGGCCATCCCCTGATGGGAAAGGGGTGAGGCCATGACCGTGGAACAGATCACTAACCTGAAAGACGCCGTGCTGGAGATCGGCTGCGAGGAACTGCCTTCTTCCTATATACGGCCCGCCATTGACCAGATGGTCTCGGCCGCCGAGGCCTCGTTGAAAGAACACAAACTTACCTGCCAGAAAATCTATACCTATTACACCCCGCGCCGATTGGCCCTCTTTTTCAAGGGAATGCACGAAATGCAGTCGGATAACAGCCAGGAAGTCACCGGCCCGCTGGTTTCGGTGGCTTTTGACGCCCATGGATTGCCCACCCGCGCCGGAGAAGGTTTCGCCAAGGCCCAAGGCATTAGCGCCGCCGCCCTGAAACGAAAGATGACGCCCAAGGGCGAGGTGGTCGTGGCCATGAAGAAGAGCGGGGGCAGGCTGACTTCCGAAATACTGGCCGATGTGTTTCCCGCCATCATCAAGAAGATCCGTTTTCCCAAGGTGCAGCGCTGGGGAAGCGGAGATTTCCAATTTGCCCGGCCCATCCGCTGGGTGCTGGCCGTTTTCTCGCGCTCGGTCATCCCCTTTGAGGTGGCGGGTCTTTACAGCAGCCGGGAAACGCAAGGCTTGCGGGCGCTGAAATTGGGTCCCCTGGACGTGGTGGAAGCGGGGGATTACCTGGAGATTTTGAAGCAGGGCGGGGTGATCGCGGACCCGGATGAGCGCCGCCAGGCCATCTGGAACAAGGTGCAGCAGGCCGCCGCCGAGAAAAACGCCACCGTAATCCCCGACCCCGACCTTTTGAACGACGTGAACAACCTGATCGAGTCGCCGGATGTGATCCTGGGTTCCTTTGACCCCCAATACCTGGACTTGCCCGAGCAGGTCATCGTGACCGCCATGCGGGAACACCAGAAATATTTTGCTTTGCGGGACGAGAAGGGAAGCCTGGCCCCCTGTTTTATCGGGGTCATCAACGGGACGCCGGTGGATAAAAGCGTAGTGATCCGCGCCAACGAGGGGGTCTTGAAGGCCCGCCTGGAGGACGCCCGGTTTTTCGTGTCGGAGGACCTTAAGGTACCCCTGGAAACCTGGGCGGAGAAATTGTCCGGTATCACCTGGATGGAAGGCATGGGGACCATGGCGGATAAATCCTTGCGTCTTCAAAAGCTTGTGAAAAAAATTGCCGTCCAATGCAAGGTTTCAAAAGACGTCTCTAAAACCGCGGAAGAAGCCGCCTTGCTTTGTAAGGCCGATTTGGCCACCAATATCATTCGGGAAAAAGAATTCAACAGTCTGCAGGGTTACATGGGTGGTTTTTATGCCATTCGGGTGGAAAAACAAGCTGTGGGCGAGGCCATCCAAAGGCATTATTGGCCGCGCTTTTCAGGCGACCAATTGCCCGGAACGCCCGAATCCTCCCTTTTGAGCATGGCGGACAAACTGGACACGATCGTCGGATGTTTCCGCGCCGGGGTGATTCCCAGCGGTTCCCAGGATCCCTTCGCGCTTCGGCGTCAGGCCTTGGGCGTGTTGCAAATCCTTCTCGATCGCAAATATGCGGTTTCCCTTGAAGACCTGATTCGAAGCGCCCAAAGCGGTTTTGAGGGAAAAGCGAAACCCAAAGAAGCGGGAGAGATTCTGGAATTCTTCAAAGGCCGGCTCCAGAGTGTTCTGGAAACCAAGGGTCTGTCTTACGATGTCGTGAACGCGGTGACCGCGACGGAGGCATCCACCCTGATCGCCATGGTGGCCAAGGCGGAAGCTGTGCAGAAATACAAAGCCGACCCGGATTTTCAAAAACTGGTCACGGCCGCGGGACGGGTGTTGCGGATTCTTCCCGAGAAGGGCGTGACAGACAAGGTTTCCAAACCGCTTCTGAAACTGGAAGAAGAAAAAGATCTCTATGAAAAAATCCAATTCGCGAAACAGTTGGTCGCCGACGCGGATCCGGACAGTTCGGATTATTACGAGCAGATCGCTGACCACCTGGAGACCCTGATCGAACCCGTGCACGCCTTCTTCGAGAAGGTGATGGTGATGGACAAGAACGCGAAGATCCGAAAGAACCGGCTGGCGCTTTTGAAGCAGGCCGCCCAGGTTCTTCTGGTTCTGTGCGATTTCCGAAAATTAGTGTACGGAACCGAGAACCCACCCGCCGCTTGAACGACCAATCAGCTTAGCAATTCTCGAAATACCTGCTTGTGATGATGTTTATCGTGGCACCTTCCGCTTGTTTCTCCCGTCATTGAAAAGGGAAATTCGTCTGATACAATGAGGGCCATTTTGCAGGCCTTATCCACGCCATCGAATTTGTTTTCTTAAGAGCGCTGAAAAATTTGTTCAACAAGCTGTCACATTCCAGGGAGGGTCGCATGCCGAAAAAAGCAAAGAATCAAAAGGGATCAAAAGCCTCGGCCGTAAAGAAAACGTCCAAGTTCGTTTATTTCTTCGGAAACGGCAAGGCCGAAGGAACGGGCACCATGAAGGACATGCTGGGAGGCAAGGGTGCGGGCCTGGCGGAAATGACCAACGCGGGGGTTCCCGTACCCCCGGGTTTCACCATCATCACCGAAACCTGCCGCATTTATTACGAGAACAAGAAGAAAGTGCCCGAATCCATCGACAAGGAAATGCAGGTGCACCTGGCCCGTCTTGAAAAGTCCCTGGGCAAGAAATTCGGGAACGGCACCAATCCCTTGCTGGTTTCGGTTCGTTCCGGCGCCAAGTTTTCCATGCCCGGCATGATGGACACCATCCTGAACCTGGGATTGAACGACGAGACCGTGAAGGGCTTGATCGCCTCCACCAATAACGAGCGCTTCGCCTACGACTCCTACCGCCGGTTCGTGCAGATGTACGGCAACGTGGTGATGGAAATGGGCAAGGAAGTGTTCGAGCGCGTGATCGACCACGTCAAGGAAGAGAAGCGCGTCAAGCTGGACACCGAGTTGTCCGCCGGCGACCTGAAGGACATGGTCGAACAGTTCAAGAAGCTCATCAAGGAAAAGACCGGCCACAATTTTCCGCAGGACGTCATGGAACAGCTTCGCGGAGCCCGCGACGCCGTGTTTCGTTCCTGGATGAACGACCGGGCCATCTACTACCGCAAACAAAACGACATCCCCAGCGACATCGGGACCGCCGTCAACGTGCAATCCATGGTGTTCGGGAACATGGGCGAGGATTCGGGCACCGGCGTGGGCTTTACCCGCAACCCGGCCACGGGCGAAAAGAAGTTCTATGGCGAGTACCTGTTGAACGCGCAGGGCGAGGACGTGGTGGCGGGCGTGCGGACGCCCCAGCCGATCACCCACCTGGAAAAGGACATGCCCCAGGTGTTTAAGCAGCTCTATGAGACCACCAAAAAACTGGAGAAGCATTACCGCGACATTCAGGATTTCGAGTTCACCATCGAGAAGGGCAAGCTCTTCATGCTGCAGACCCGCACGGGTAAGCGCACCGCGGCCGCGGCCGTAAAGATCGCCATCGACCTGGTGGAAGAAAAGCTCATCACCAAGGAAGAGGCGCTGTTGCGGGTGGAGCCCATCCAGCTCGACCAGCTTTTGCATCCCGTGTTCGACCCGAAGGCCAAGAAGGACGTAATCACCAAGGGCCTGCCGGCCTCGCCCGGCGCGGCTTCCGGCCAAGCGGTTTTCACCGCTGATGTGGCCGTGGAATGGAAGAAGGACGGGAAGAAGGTGATTCTGGTTCGTCTGGAAACCTCACCCGATGATATCCACGGCATGGACGCCGCGGAAGGCATCCTGACTGCCCGCGGGGGCATGACCAGCCACGCGGCGGTGGTCGCCCGCGGCATGGGCAAGACCTGCGTGGCCGGTTGCGAGAGCGTCAAGGTGGACGAGCACGGCCGAAAGTTCACCGTGGGTTCGGTGGTTGTGAAGGAAGGCGACTGGATTTCCCTCAATGGCTCCACGGGCGAAGTCATCAACGGCAAGGTGCCGACCATGGATCCGGAGCTTTCCGGAGACTTCAACACCCTGATGTCCTGGGCGGACAAGGTTCGCACCCTGAATGTACGCGCCAACGCCGATATCCCGCGCGACGCCAAGGTGGCCCGCCGGTTCGGTGCCGAGGGCATCGGGCTCTGCCGCACGGAGCACATGTTCTTCGCCGAGGACCGCCTGCCCCACATGCAGGCCATGATCCTGGCCACGGACGAGGCTTCCCGTCGGACGGCCTTGAAAAAACTTTTACCCATGCAGCAATCCGACTTCCAGGGTCTGTTCGAGGCCATGGAAGGCTTTCCGGTTACGGTCCGCTTCCTGGATCCTCCCTTGCACGAGTTCCTGCCGAAGCGCGAAGAGTTGATGGTGGAAATTGCCAGACTCGAAGCTTCGGGCAAAACAGCCACTACCAACGAGATCATCAAGAAGGCCCTGGAGCTGGTTCCGGGCGGCGGATCGGACCTGGACAAGGCCCGGAAACTTTTGGCCCGGGTCGAGGAACTGCATGAGTTCAATCCCATGCTGGGCCACCGCGGCTGCCGGCTGGGCATCACCTACCCGGAGATCACCGAGATGCAGACCGAGGCCGTCATCGCCGCCGCCTGCGAACTGGTGAAGAGCGGGAAGAAGATCGTCCCCGAGATCATGATCCCCTTGGTGGGGGATGTGGCCGAGTTGAAGAACCAAAAGGCCATCGTGATCAAGAAGGCCGACGAAACCATCAAGAAATATGGGGTCAAGCTGGAATACATGATCGGGACCATGATCGAGCTGCCGAGGGCGGCGGTCACGGCCGACAAGATTGCCGAAGAGGCTGAGTTTTTCAGCTTCGGCACGAACGACCTGACCCAGACGACCTTCGGATTCTCCCGTGATGATACGGGAAAGATCATTAAGTACTATCAGGACCACGGCGTGATGGAAAAGGATCCTTTCCAGGTTTTGGACCGGGGCGGGGTAGGCCAATTGGTCCGGATGGGCGTGGAAAAAGGCCGATCCGTGAAGCCCAAGCTGAAAGTGGGAATCTGCGGGGAGCACGGGGGCGATCCCAATTCGGTGGAGTTCTGCCATTTGGTGGGATTGAACTATGTTTCTTGTTCTCCCTTCCGGGTGCCCATCGCCAGGCTGGCGGCGGCCCAGGCCGCGTTGAAGAACTCGAAGAAGGGCGCCAAGGAGTACTCCTCGAAGTAATTCTTTCGTAGGTTTAGGGTTTAAACGGGGGAGAGCCTTCCAGGTTCTCCCCTTTATTTTTGGGTTTTCTTACTTTGGCTTTTTGTTTGTGATTTTCTCAAATCGTTTCTTTTGTTATAGTAACCGGGCTTTGCCTAGATTAAGCTTTGGGTTCGAAACAACATCTCCTGGGGTGTCCTATTTTTATGAAGCAATCGATCTCCCTGTTTCTCTGGTTTCTCCCGGCCTATTTAATCTGCATTTCACTTAACGCGGCCACCACTGTTTCCGCCAATCTGGTTTCCGATACCCAATGGAACAAGGTTGGAAATCCCTACGTCCTAACCGGAAATTTCACCGTTCCCCAGGGAGTCATGCTTTCCATTGGCCCCGGCGTCCAGGTGGTATTTCAAGGCTCGGCCCAGTTTGAAGTGGATGGAACCCTTCTGGTGGGCGCTTCGGCCGCCGACCCGGCCATTTTCAACATGACCCAGGGCGGGCTTCAAAGTAAATTTTTCCTCAATTCCGGAACCGCCAATATCGTCAACGCGAAATTCCTGGGAGGAATTTTCCTGGCGAAGGATTCCCAATTTGTACTGGAAGCCAGCGACCTGACCCAAGGAAGCGGGATATACCTGCAGGGCGTGAATACAGCCAAAATAAAGAGCTGTAAAATCTATGGAAACGCCACGGGCCTGGTTTCGGACGGCAAGAACAAGATCACCATGACCTTCGACACTATCGTCCAAAATACCTATGGCCTTTTCCTGAAGAGCTTTGGCGAGTTGTCTTTCAGGGATAACAGCATTCACGACAACCAAGTTGAGGTCATTAACAATACGCCCCCCTATAAACTGGGAGGGAATTTCTGGGGAAGCATGGATGAGAAGGCCGTCATGACCAAAATCCAGGGCGGAATCGACTTGAAGCCCATGAAATCCCTCAAGGACGTTTTGAGGGTTTATGTTCAAACCCAGTTGCCCGAGATCACCGAAGCCATGTCCGACGCCATGGCGGCCAAGGAGAGGCGCCAAGAGAAGGCTGAGAAATTGGCCATGAAAAAACTCAAGGAACAAGAAGGTCTTGAAGCCTTGAAAGCGAAGAAGGAAAAGGAGGCCCAGTCAGCCCCCGCGGTCGCTTCGTCCTCAGCACCCCCGCCGCCAGGCCCGACGACAGAGCAGGAAGCCACTGCACCTGCCGCTCCGGTGGTTTCGCAGCCTTCCGCGCCCCAGCCCGAGGAAGCGGTCGCTCCAGAGCTTGAAACAACCGCTCCCAGCGGTACGGTTAAGGTCAAAGTTTTGCCCGCGGCGCCCCATCAACTGACGCCTGTGGTTCTTCCGCCTGATCAAGGGAATCTGGGTGAAACTCCAGCGGGTCCTCCTCCGGCCATGGAATCCTCCACGACTGCCTCCTCTCCGGCCCCGGCTCCACCGGCGGCTCCGGCCGTTCCCGCTCCCCCGGCAGAAGCTCCTTCCACCGCGACGGGAGTGCCTGCGTCGACGGAAATTCCCCTGATTCCGGATTCGGATCTC
The DNA here is from genome assembly GCA_964525605.1 of uncultured bacterium. Lineage (GTDB taxonomy): Bacteria > Oederibacteriota > Muellerivitia > Muellerivitales > Muellerivitaceae > CAVTWJ01. The sequence goes on along the minus strand of CAZGKT010000041.1, from coordinate 13,206 downwards.
ATGCCTCCTCCTCCGCCCTCGGTCGAAGCCCCGCCTTTGCCTCCGTCCAACGCTCCTGTGGCGTCCACCCAACCGGCGCCTGAAGTGAATAATGTTTCCCCGGCGGCGGTATCGACGATTTCAACCGGAAATGGTGAAATACCTCCCCCGCCAGGTTCAGATGCTACCGCGACAGCGCCCCCGGCCGTTCCACCATCGCCTGGGGCGAATACTTCGACAACTGTTCCGCCTCCTCCACCTGCCGTGCCTTCGGCGGAATCAACCCAGCCAGCAGCTGCCGCGACGACTGCCCCACCCGCAACATCGACTGCGGCCCCTGCGGATAATGAAGAGATACCACCCCCTCCGCCGGTGGAGTCCAATACTAATGTCACTGCCCCCGCCGCTCCCGCCATTCCATCCACGGACTCGATCCCCGATGTTCCTGCCCCCCCTGCCACCGCGCCACTGGTACCCGGGGCCCCTGCGGCGGTAGCCCCTGTGCCGAGCATGGATTCCACGACCCCCAATGTTCCAACATCTTCCACGGCGCCGGTTCCGGCTGCCCCTGCGCCGACTCCGGACCAACCCACGGCGGATCAAAAGAAAGCTGTGGATGCCCTTCAGGGCGTCAATGGCGATATCGACGGAATGCAGGCGCCTCCGCTAGATCTGGGTGTCGGGTCCTCCACTCCAGCGTCCTCCGGTTCAACTCCTTCTACCAGTACAAATCAAAAACCCGCTGACGATTCAACCCTGGCTCTCCCCCCCCTCCAGGATTCGGAAGTCAAGCCGCCAAAAGATTTGGACTTGCCTCCAACTGATGATTTAGGTAACGTGAACCTCGACTCAAGAAACAAATAATTCCAGACATCCCGGTTTTCACATTCCTGCGGACCCTTTAAGAGCGTCCCGCTTTCCTATGCTTTTCTTTCCGGGAACCAACCTAGGGGAACATTTCATGGCCATCCAAACTTCCGTTTTGACCGTTGGGGATAAATATATCGCCGGCACGGTACATGATGAGGCCGCAGATATATTGGAATCGACCTGCCGAAAGATGGGCTGGGAAATGGTTCACCGCGACAAATTGAGCGGTGATCCGGAAGCCTTGGCGGGGATATTGCTGCAACTGGCGGACAGCGGAAAAGTGGATGTGATATTCACCGTGGACGGGATTGGCCTTCAGGCCACCGACCGGGTTCCCGAGGCCATGCATCACGTCTGCGAGAAATGGATTCCGGGCCTGGCGGAAATGATCCGTAACAGGGCTTTCGAGAAATCACCCGGTGTGGCCGTAACCAACGGGATGTCGGGACTCCGGGGAAAAACACTCATCATCAATCTTCCGGGCACTCCCGCCGCGGTCAAGGATGCTTTTGACATTCTCCGTCCGGTTCTTCGTCACGCGGTGGACCAGATCAAGGCGGCGACAGCTTAGATCTTCTAGAAACCCTGGTCCGGATAACTATCTTTGTCGACGACAGGGGTGGGGTTGGGTGAAGCCGTTTCACTTGTTCCCGCGGAACCACCCGCCGAGGGGGTGGGGTTGGTCAATACGGGTTGGGAATCCATCTCCAGAAGATCCTTGCCGGTGGAGGTGTTTCCCGTGTTATTTTCCCCGGCTGTTCGTGAGTCATTCCCGTTTCCCGTGTGAAGGTTGCAAATTTTAGTGGGCGCGGTTTCCTTTTTGAAGATCTCATCCTCGGTATGGGGGCAATAAACCGAAGCCAAAAGCCCTGAATCCAGGCAAATTTTCTTTTTCACGAATTCGGAATCGAAATTCTGCGGTGCCGGAAAGTCTTTCACCGGCTTTCCTTCCATGGCGGATTTCATGAACTCCGCCCAGATGGGGGCCGCGGCTTCTCCGCCCGTCTGCTTTTTTCCCAAGCTTTGCCGTTCGTCATAACCCACCCAAACCCCGCAGGTTAAATCAGGCGTAAATCCGATAAACCAGGCGTCCACATTGTCGTTGGTGGTGCCCGTTTTGCCCGCCGCGGGATAGGTGAAACCCATTTTCCGAATGATCCGTCCCGTCCCCCGGTCGATCACGTCTTTCATGGCATTTACCATGATGTAAGCCGTCTGGGGATCCAGGACCTCCTGGCCGGCGGGGGAGTTGTTTTCCAGAATTTTGCCCGAGCCATCCTTCACCGTCACGATGCCAAAGGGCTCCATCCGAATGCCCTGGTTGGCGAAGACGGAGAAGGCCTGCACCATTTCCGCCAGGGTCACCTCGTAGGTTCCCAATCCCAGGGAATAATTGGGGTTTTTGATGGGAGTGGAAATTCCCAATCGGTGGGCCATGTTCACGGCGGCCTGGACGCCGAGTTTTTCCAAAAGCTTGATGGTGACGACATTAATGGAATACATCAAGGCGGTATGAAGGGTAGTGGGTCCGCGGAACTTGCCTGAAAAATTGAGGGGACGCCAGGTTTTTCCCGTCGTGGAATCGGGGTAAACCACCGGGGAATCCAAAAACACATCCGCCATGGTGAAGCCGTTTTCGATGGCGGCCGCGTAGATGATGGGTTTGAAAGCCGAACCTGGCTGGCGGCGGGCCTGGATGGCGCGGTTAAACACGCTCTTTCGATAGTCGATGCCGCCGATCATGGCCCGGATGGCCCCTGAATGCGGATCCACCGCCAGGAGAGCGCCCTGGATGGGCTGATCCACGGGGATGCTGGTCTGCCGGGATTTTTGCGCCACAATCTCGTCGTTGGCCACGCCCCTTTGAAGGGCCTTTTGCGCGGCGTCCTGAAGCTTCAGGTCGAGAGTTGTGTAAACGGACAGTCCGCCTTTATAAACGGCATTGGAGCCGTAGCGTGCCTCCAATTGCTGGGCGACGTATTCCACGAAGTAAGGCGCGTTTTGAACCTCGATTTTTTTGAGCTCGATCGGAGTGTTTTTGGCCTCGGTGGCTTCCTGCAGGGTAATGACCCCCGTGGTGGCCATCCGCTCCAAGACCGTATTGCGGCGCTGGAGGGCTTCTAAAGGGCTCTTGTAGGGATCATAGGTGGTGGGAGCTTTCGGCAAACCGGCCAGCATGGCGCATTCGGGCAAGGTCAGGTCTTCCACGTGTTTGCCGAAATAGGAGCGGGCGGCGGATTCACAACCGTAAGTCCCCTCGCCGAAGTAAATCTGGTTCAAATACATTTCCAGGATCTGCTTTTTGGAGTAGTTTTTTTCAATTTGAACCGCGAGGAGGGCTTCCTTAATTTTGCGGATGATTCTTTTTTCCGGGGTCAGGAATAGGTTCCGGGCCAATTGCTGGGTGATCGTGCTTCCGCCCTGGATGGAATCTCCGTGGTGGAGAATATTCGTGATGAAAGCCCGGGTGGTGCCGATGAGGTCGATTCCCCAATGCTTGTAAAAGCGCTCGTCTTCAGTCGCGATGACGGCGTTTTGGAGATCCGGGGGGATCTTTTCCAGGGGAACGATGGTGCGCTGTTCCAGGGCCAATTGGCTGATCAGATCCCCGTTGACGTCATAGATACGGGTGGCTTCGGAAGGCTTGAACTCGTTGAGATTGGTGATGTCGGGTAATTCCCGGAGCTGGGCGTAAAGGATTCCCATGATGACCCCGGCCATCGCGAAAAGAAGAACAAAGACCGTATACAAAAGGGGTTTGAGGGATGGTTCGGTTTTGGAAGGCGACAAGGATTTCCTCAGGCTTGTGGATATGGGCTGACGCAAAACGGCATTATATCAGGGGTGGAACTTTTCAACAGCCCGGCAAAAGGTTTGTTATTATGTGGGCCCATGACACAGACCTTTTCCAAAACACCCGAGCAGCAGTTGGAAATCCTCCTTCACTCAACGGCGGAGGTTATATCCAAGGCTGAATTGCTGGAAAAACTGAAAAAGTCTTACTCGGAAGGGAAACCCCTCAAAGTCAAATTGGGGATGGACCCTTCCGCCCCTGATATCCACCTGGGCCACACGGTGGTGCTGAGAAAGCTTCGACAATTCCAAGACCTGGGACACCAGGTCCAGTTTCTCATCGGTGATTTCACCGCCATGATCGGAGATCCCACGGGCAAGTCCGCCACCCGCAAACCCCTTACCCAGGAGGAAGTGGAGGTCAACGCGAAAACCTATTTGGAACAGGTCTTCAAGGTGTTGGATCAGGACCCGGCCAAGCTCCAGATCCGACGCAATAGCGAATGGTGCCGACCCATGGCCTTTGACGACGTGATTCGCCTGGCCTCTAAGTACACGGTGGCCAGGATATTGGAACGGGATGATTTCACTAACCGCATGAAGGAACAGAAGCCCGTCAGCCTGCATGAGCTGCTGTACCCCCTGATTCAGGGCTACGATTCGGTGGTGCTGCGATCCGACGTCGAAATGTGCGGCACGGACCAGAAATTCAACTGCCTAGTTGGCCGGGCCCTGCAGGTAGAAGACGGCCAGGAACCCGAGGTCATTCTCGCCATGCCCATCCTGGAAGGGTTGGACGGGGTCAAAAAGATGTCCAAGAGCCTGGGAAATTATATTGGGGTCACCGAACCGGCCAACGAGATGTTCGCCAAAACGATGAGCGTATCGGATGACCTCATGTGGCGTTATTACGAGCTCTTGTCTGATGACCCCTCCTGGCCGGCCAAGAAGGCCAAGGTGGAGAAGGGCGAGCACCACCCCAAGCTGGCCAAGATGGAATTGGCCAGGGAGATCACCGCCCGGTTCCATGGAATGCCCCAGGCGGAAAGCGCCTGGGCCTATTTCGAGTCCCGCCATAACCTGGACCAGTCGGTCGATTATCCCCAGGTGTCGGTGCCGGTGGGCGCGCATAAAGCCGCTGACTTCATGTTGCTGGTGGGCGTTTCGAAGACCAAAAGCGACGCCAAGCGGCTCATTGAGCAGGGCGCTGTGGAATGGGTCAATGGACGTCAGGAAAAAAGAAAGATCCTCTCGTTCAGCGAGGTCATCGAGATCGCGCCGGGCGAAACGGGGTTGATCCGATCCGGTAAGCATTTTTTGAAGTGCCAATCTCAACCCTAAGGTGAAATTGAAGAAGCGTGATCTATTTGTTTTCTTGCTGGCGGTCCTACTGACTGCCCCGATTATTGCCGAACCCAGCCTGGACATCAAAGTGGACCAGGTGGGATATCTTCCCCAACAACCCAAAAGCGCTTTCATTTCCACCCCCAAGGCCGTAGGGTCCTTTCAAGTTCGCCAAGCATCCGATGGGTTGGTGGTCCTTGAGGGAAAATTGGGTGAGGCTGTTTATGATCCCGACTCGGGAGATACCCTCCGGGAGGCCGATTTTTCAACCCTACGGAAAAAGGGAGATTTTTACCTCACCGTTCCAGGAGTCGGGGACAGTTTCCATTTTCGAATCGCTTCCGATGTTTATTCCGACGCCTATTACCTTTGCATGCGCTCCTATTACGGTCAGCGGTGCGGCATCAAGGTCGACCTGAGCCCCCGTTTCCCCCAATACCACCATGAAGCCTGCCACCTGGAGGATGGGGAGTTCCATCCCTCTTCAGGTAAAACCGGAAAAAAGGACGCCACCAAGGGCTGGCATGACGCCGGGGATTACGGAAAGTACGTGGTCAATTCCGGTATTTCCTGCGGGACATTACTCTGGGCCTATGAATGGTACGGAAAAAGAATCGCCCCGATCCGACTGGATATTCCTGAATCGGGGAATGGAATCCCCGACCTTCTCAACGAGGTAAAGTGGAACCTGGATTGGATGCTCGCCATGCAGGATTCGGATGGCGGGGTCTGGCACAAACTGACGACCGAAAAGTTTTGTGGTTTTGTGGCGCCGGAAAAGGACGACGGAGGACCACGCTATATCATCGGCACGGGAAAGGAACCCTATAAAAGTTCCGGAGCGACCGCCGATTTTGCGGCCGTCATGGCCATGGCGTCTCGGATCTATGGGCCTTTTTTACCCTCCTATGCTCAGCAGTGTCGTGTAGCCTCCGAAAGGGCATGGGGTTGGGTCACCGCCCACCCCCAGGTGACTTTCACCAACCCGCCGGGTGTTTCGACCGGAGGTTATGGCGACAACGACTGTGGGGATGAAATGCTTTGGGCTTCGGCGGAATTGTTTCGTTCGACCGGTAAAGAGGAATACAACCTTTACTTCCTTAAAAATTTCAAAAGATATCCTGTTTCAGATAATTGGCCTCAGGCCTGGGGAACTGTTGCGAACCTGGGACTTTGGGATTATGCCTTCTCCGAGAGAAAAGAAACGGATGTCCCGACGGTTGAGAATATAAAAGAACAAACCTTTCAAGCGGCCGATCGGATCGTGGAAGCCTCCCGAAAGGTGGGCTATCACCATAGCCTGCGTTCGGCTAATTACATTTGGGGATCCAACGCGGTTGCCGCCAACTTCGGCGTGATGCTTCTTGCGGCTAATCGGATAAAGCCCAATACGAATTATGTCTCGACCGCTTTGGAAAATCTCCATTACCTTTTGGGCCGAAACACCTTTTCGCTTTGTTTTGTGACGCAACTGGGAAGCCATTCGGTTTTGCATCCCCATCACCGTCCCAGTGGGGCTTTGGGGTTGTCCCAACCCTGGCCAGGTCTTTTGGCGGGGGGGCCCAATCGATATCCAGGCGATCCGGTCCTTCGACGGTTACCCCCCTGTCCCCCGGCCAGATCCTATTTGGATGAGCAGGGGTCGTACTCCTCCAATGAAGTGGCCATCAACTGGAACGCTCCCCTCGTTTTGTTGTTGGCTGAAACCCTGCCCAACGGGAAAAAAATGGTTCCTTTGAAAAACGAGAATAAATAATGTCGAAATTCCTTTGCTTTCTTGAAAAGACGGTAGGTTTTTCCTAGCCTAAGCCTTCGAACATAAGTTATAATTTCGCTCGATAAAGGTTCGTTTTTTTGGAGATTTCTTCCAAAGAAACGACCTTTTGTTGTTTTAGGGGGTCTTTTCATAGCGAAAAAGCCCTTTAAAACCTTTCCTCCTCCTGATGGGAGAGAGAGAAGGAAGCCTTCGAAGGGTGTTTTTTTAAGATTTCATCAAAAATTTTCATTCGCCGATTGCCGAGGTTTGAATATGAGCGGTCATAGCAAATGGGCAAAAGTTAAGAGATACAAGGGCGCCTTGGATCAAAAACGCGGGCAGGTATTTTCCCGCCTTTCCAAAGAAATCCAATTGGCTGCCAAATCGGGGGGGGACCCCGACACCAATTTAAAATTACGCACGATCCTCTTGAAGGCTAAGGAAGTCAGTATGCCCGCGGATACCATTAAGCGGGCGATCAACAAGGGAACCGGCGCGGAAGCGGCTGCGGCCCTGGAAGAAGTGGTCTATGAGGGATACGGACCCGCCCGTGTGGCCATCCTGCTGGAGGCCGTCACCGATAACCGCAATCGGACCGCCGCGGATATCCGTTCGGTGTTTTCCAAGCATGGCGGAAATATGGGGGAATCGGGATCGGTGGGGTTCTTGTTTGAAAAAAAAGGGCTGATTACGGTAAAAAAAGACGCCATCGGCGAGGATGCGCTTATGGGTTTGGTTTTGGATGCCGGGGCCGATGACCTGAAGACCGAAAAGGCGGATTTATACGAGGTTTTGACAACGCCTGAGGCTTTTGAGAAGGTGAAAAAAGCATTGGAGGATAAGTCGATCCCCCTGGACAGCGCCGAAGTCAGCATGATTCCCAAAACGACAGTGGTCCTGGACGAGAAGAAGGCGGAGCAGGTTTTGCGTCTCTATGACGCCCTGGACGAGCACGATGACGTTCTCAATGTTCACGCGAACTTTGAAATCAGCGACGAAATTATGGCCAAACTTGACCGTTAAGTCTGGCGTGCCCGGAAAGACCTTGCGGGTGCTGGGGATTGATCCGGGCTTGGCCCGGATGGGATGGGGAGTGGTTGAAAGAAAGGGAAGCGCCTTTCAAGCCTTGGCTTATGGAACTCTTGAAACCAAGGCCGGGAAACCCCTACCCGAACGTCTAATCGATATCTTTGAGGGGCTTCAGTCTCTTCTGATGAAATACCGGCCGGATGTGGCCGCAATGGAAGAATTGTTTTTTTCGAAAAACGCGAAGACCGCCATCGTGGTGGGTCAGGCGCGGGGAGTGTCGCTTTTGGCCTGCGGATTGGCCCGGGTGCCGGTAGCTGAATACCGGCCTATGGAAATCAAGCAGGGGGTGACGGGTTGGGCTGGAGCCGATAAGGGGCAGGTCCAAAAGATGGTGAAAATGTTGCTGGGGCTTACCGAGATACCCCGGCCCGACGATACGGCAGACGCGCTGGCCATTGCCATCACGCACGCCCAAAGCGCCGGAACCCCGCTCTCGGATATGGTGAAACGGCTCTCTCGTAAAAACGCGGGAATCGCCTAACAGTCAAGATTAAGGAGAACCCATGACCATCAAGTGCAAGAATTGCCGCAACAAGATTACGGAGACGGCCCGTTATTGTCCCGAGTGCGGATATCCGGGAGATGAGAAATATAACGTCACTCCCGAGGATTTCCTCAAGGATACGGTCGTGAAGGGAAAATCCGAGAAACTCAGCCCGGACAGCGGAGAGCCCATGTCCATCCTGGAACATCAGGGACATGATTACCTTTGGGATGAGCAAAACCAGGGGGTCTGGATCGATCATAACTTTCTACAATCCATCGACCGGGAAGCGGCCCAGGTGGTTTTCGAGAATCTCAACGAGGACGACCAGAAATATTTCAACCAGGCCAAAGAACACATCAAGCTTCGCTCCTCCGGCCTTAAAAGTCCCGAGTCGGAGAATGAATTGGACGAGCATTTCTATAAAGCCCTGGTCATCGATGAGGATTTCGAGACGAAGGGGATCTGGCTTGACGCCAACGTCATTTCGTTCTGGTACGCGGCAACCCAAAACAAGGAAGCTCCCGCGTTGACTCAAGTGGAAGAGCTTTTGCATATCCTGGTTCACCTCAAGTTTTTAGAAGATTGACTTCACTCGGTATGATCCCTCCGCCGGAGGTTACGGATGACGGAGGGAAGGAGTAGCGGATGATCTCCTTTCTTCAAGGCATTCTTGCTTCCAGGCAATCCGACCGGGTGGAAGTGGATGTCAATGGTGTGGGATATGAGGCCCTTGTTTCCCAACGCACCCTTCAGGCCCTGCCCCCCTTAGGGCAGGCGGTGACCCTCAAAACCTATCTTCATGTGAGGGAAGATATTCAGCAGTTGTTTGGGTTCCTGACAGATGGGGACAAACAAGCTTTTCTTCTAGCTCTCTCCGTATCGGGTATAGGTCCCAAAGCGGCGCTGAATCTTCTTTCCGTACTACCTCCCGAGGCTTTTTACGATGCGATTCTTCACAACGACTTGGGAGTTTTGAAGTCTGTTCCTGGAATCGGTTCCAAAACGGCCCAGCATCTGGTGTTGGAATTAAAAGATAAGGTGGCAAAATTAGCCGGTGGAAGCCCTTTCTCGCCGGAAGCTCCGTTAGGACTGGAAGCCAAGAATTTGTCGGATGCGGTTCAGGCGCTCATTTCATTGGGCTACACGCCGGCGCAATCCCGCAAGGTGGTCCTGGAGGCAGCCCAGTCGCTGGGGCCAAAATCGACAGTTGAAGATCTTTTGAGAGCTGGTTTAAAATCAATCGCCTCCACCTAGATGGTCTTGGAAGGAGCGGGAGCTTCCTATGAAAAATTTCAGTCTGCCTCGGTTGGCGCTGGTGCTTTGGTTTTTCAACTACTGTTTGTTTTCTGTTTTCAGTTATGTGTTGGGAACCGGCCGTCATGGCATCCTGGATTACATTATCTATGCGGCAGTCTGGGTAGTGGTGGAACTGGTGTGCCTGGGAATCATTGAGGACATAGCCTAGGTGTTGTTCAAATTCCTGTCATAAGCGAGGAAAGAAGATGAAAAAGTTTTTGAGTGTGTTGGCTGTGTGTCTTACCCTTCCGGCCGGATGGGCTTTCGGCCAGGTTCCGGCACCCGGGTCCGCAGGCCCGGTGGTCGTCCAGAATTTCGCTGACTTGAACCCCGCGGATGGTAAAAACGCCGGTACGTTCCAAGATACCAATGGATCCAAGATCACGGTGGCCGTGCAGGGAACAGCGCCCAAAAAGTATCTGGTTGTTAACTACACCCTGGCGCAGGGCGGCTATTGTGGTTTGTGGTGCCGGGCCGGGGGAGCGGACTGGGCGGGCGTGAATCTTGCCACCGCCAAAAATATCACGCTTGGTATCTTTTGCAAAAGCCCCGTGGTTCTGGGCTTGGCATTGAAGGACAAGAATAAAAATCAATATGTGGCTCAAACACCTTCTACCAAGGGTGGAGGATGGGAAACGGTAACTGTCCCGATGGATTCCTTCAAGTTAGATCCTTACTACACGCCTCCCGATGCGATCAAGGGAGCGCCAAAGGATTTCAGCGCTGTTACGACTTTCAATATCCAACCCCAGTCGGTTGGAACCTTTAGCGTGGCGGTCAACAACGTCGCTGCCCAGTAGGTATTTGATCTGAATAGTCCCCGGGTTTGTTTAAAACCCGGGGATTTTTTTTGCCTTTTTGGCAAGTTGACGTGCAGGGGTAGGGTGGGTAAACTTCCAACCTTCCTAACTTGGTTCGGTGCAGGGGACCAAATCACCTTGTGATTTGGCGCTCCCCAAGATGCATCTCACCTTGTGGGTTCGGTGCTGGGGTAGCTCAGTTGGTAGAGCAGCTGTTTCGTAAACAGCAGGTCGCCGGTTCAAGCCCGGTCCCCAGCTCCATTTTTTACTTTTTGCAGGGTCGTTGTTTTTGGTTGTAAAGTCGCTAAAAACATTGTCCCGTGCGGATTTCAGAAGCCTCCGTCCGAAAATTTTTTCGGGCGGAGGCTTTTTTTGTTTGGATGGTCAGGGATGGTTTTGGGATGTAAAAAAGTGCTGAAAATGGCTTTGAATGACAACCTTATGACAAGTGAAATACAGCTGCTCGGTGGAATTTGAGCAGCGGTATAAACGACAACCGCTTGTCATTCATGGAAAAAAGTTACTATTTTGAGCGACTGCATTGGACCCCGCTGGTCGGATAGAGAGTGAAAAATCGAGCAGCGGACTTCAATCAATGACAAGTGTTGTCATTGCTAGTGGCGTGCAACGGTGGAATTACCTGCTAGAGGGGCCATATTTTCTTGATATGAAGGCTGTTCTAAACCTACGAGTGATTTGAAAATAAATAATCGCTTATATAACGGCTCCATGAAGTTTGAAGGCACAACTCCACCTATGCTGGCCGGTTTTGGGGTCTAGTGGGGCCTTAAATTCATTTTTTAGGGTGAAAGGGAGTTCTACTGCATGTGAATAAGGCGTCTTGAATTGCTGAACGGCTACTAGACATAGCCAAGTTTGCATTTAAATCGCCATCAGCGTGGTTGTTCTTGCTCCAAAAGCGAATTCCACATACTGACAAAAGACGCGGCTTCCCCGTCTAAAAGTGACCGCAAATCCATCTGATTGGATCGCATTGTTATTAATTTGGAATTGGCTATATCCAAAATCGAAAGTTTGGCGTTATCGATATTTATGAGCGAGGTCCGCATCATTTCAAAAACTATATGCATCCTGGATTGTTTCAGCTTTTCATCTTTGAAATAAAGCTTTACAAAATGTTTTGTCCCGTTTATTTCGAGACCCAGTTCGGGATTCACCCGCACCGATAGTTCACCATTCGTCCAGATATTCGATTCCGGTTGAAACCAAGTAATCTGTTTGTCACCGAGAAATTTCTTATACGCCTTAATCATTCCGAAATAGTTGAGTAGTTTTTTCCTGTCGCCTAAACCTTGGTAAATATCATTCAGTTGTTCTTTATCAGTAGAACCACTTTCGTGGAATTCCTGGATACCTTTCCGTGCAGGTTTCCAATAATCCATATACGGGGAATACGGACCCCTGTTCATAATTTCTTTAACCTTTGTCAGCTTTGGTGCACCAGCCCGGATAGAAAAATCGACAAAATCCGTTAAAGATATTGTGATTGTTTTTGTCTCCATGGTGAGAACCGCCTTTCTTTCGTTCCAAAATTTTGACTATTGGTCTGGAAATAAAAAAACCCAGGATTTCTCCCGGGTTACGTTAAGGTCGGTGTTGTCTCTTCAGTATTGGGCCACGCATTCGTCGGGAGCAACGCATCAGTAGTCCGCTATTAAGTATAGGCTTTTTAGAATTAGGTTCAAGAAAAAAGTATACGAGTGTATACTTTTTTAAAGTAGAAAATGACTGTGATTAATTAAACTTAACGAAATGGCCTTATTAATTCTCAGTTATGATCGGGATGGATAGAATAAGAAATGGATTTTAAGATGTGGAGATGGCGAACCATGATTGATGCAGATACCAAATCAGTTTATGACTTTTTAGAAAATGAAGTTAAATGGCTCCATTTTAGGTGGAGCATTTATCGGCAGTTGTACGGTACATCACAGAATGTTGATGTGTTAAATGGTGTTGCACCTGATTTCTTCAAAATTGTACAGGATTCTTTTTGGCATCAAACTTTATTGACGATTGGAAAGCTAACAGATACCGCAAGGACGGCAGGCCACGAGAATTTAAGTCTAAATGCTTTAGTTGACAGACTAAACGACCCAAATGATTCTGATTTTCGTGACGAGCTTCGAAGAGACCTCCAAGATCTTCATACCGCATGTATGTCGATTGAGCAGCATCGCAATAAAAGGCTGGCACATTTCGACAAAATCCATTTTGTTGATGATGGCGGACAGATACAGGGTATTTCAAGAAGTAACATTGAAGTCGTTTTGGAAAAAATCCGATTGATCCTCAATAAAATCAAATTGCGGTTTGAATCAGAACAAGTGGCGTATGACCACATTATTGCACTGCCACACGGTACAAATTTAATCAGATATTTCCAAGAATGCGGAACAGCGCAGGAGGTTAACGCGCGCCGCGTTGAAAAAATAAAATCTCACAAATCAAGATAAATGTGGTTTTTGGGTGGATGTTTCTGGGTGAATAAGAGAATAACTGGGTAAGGGACACTTGCAACACTTGACTATGACGAAATTGAATCTTAACTTTTTTGAAGGATTAATCCTGAACGAAAAAAGAAACGGAATGGTTTATGGAACCTGATTACATGGTTGAATACCAAATTCAAAGAATTGAAGCTGTAATGCCGATAGTGATTGAAAAGTTAATCGAGGAATTCAAAAAAATAAGAAAAGTTTTTCGGATTAATGAATTTCTAATTGGGCGACATGCTGGCTTTATTGCTTTGTGCCCTAAGAATGGTAGAT
>CAZGKT010000040.1:21282-35424 GCA_964525605.1 uncultured bacterium | reverse complement strand
AGCACAAGAAGAAGGCTGCCGCATCGACCAGCACCACGAACGCCCCGGCCGCTGACAGCACTGCTCCCGCTGCCAAGTAATTTTAAGTTTTTGATGAGGGCCCGGTTAAAATCCGGGCCCTTTTTTATTTTCAAGGGCCGATCATTTAACCTTCCTGTTCCAAAAACTGAGAACTTCCCCGCTGATTTAAGCGTCTAATCCTTGTTGTGACACATTAATTTTCGGAGGATACGAAATGAAAAAAATCTTGTCGTTGACGTCTACTCTTTTATTTGTCGGTGCCGCTGGAATTGCCTTTTCCCAAACGAACATTTCCACTCCCGCCACCTCGACCGCCCCTGCGGCCGATGCCACCCCAATGAAAACCATGGAAAAAGGCGATCATCCCCGCATCAAGGCCATTTGGGAGAGAGTCCGAAACCAAAACGAACGAATCTTGGCCGGAGTCAAGAATGGAAAATTGACCAAGGAAGAGGCCGAAACCCTTCACGGCAAGGTCAAGTCCATCCGGGAAGAAATGCAAGGAGATATTAAGTCAAACGGCAAAAGAGAGCTGACCGAGGACCAATTTAACCAGTTGAATCAAGAATTGGACGCCAACTCAACGGCTATTCACGACGAGAAGTCGGAAGGCACGACCTCTACGACTCCATCTGCAAACTAAGCTAAAAAATCGAAATAGCCGTTAATAGCGGGCCCTTGGGGCCCGCTATTTTTTCGCCTCATACGGCGGTAAACTATTCAAGATTCATCGATTGAGGAAAGGTATCCCTTGAAGCCCTGGTTAATCACCTGCTTAGCCCTCCTCATCACCTTGCCGTCCCTCTCCCTCGGAGATATTGAGCCTCCCCGCAAGGATGTGATTCCTCTATATACCATTGAAACCATCGAAGGCGCCGGTCAAGTCCGGCTTCAAAAAGCCGACTCGCAGGAATGGACGAACGCCAAGGAGGGGGATTATTTGGAAGAAGGGGATTCCCTCAAAGTCGGTTCTGCAACCACCGCAGTTCTTTCGCTCAAGGATGATACGTTTATCCAGGTGAGTGAAAACACTGTCCTGAATATCAAAACCCTGTCCGATCAGGGGGACAAAGGCTTCCTCACCCGTCTGACCCTCAGCGCTGGACGGATTCTTTCGGATGTCAGAAAAAATCTAGGCTTAACCGGTTCGGTGTATGAGGTGGAGTCCGGAGGGGTCGTTTGCGGGGTTCGAGGAACGGTTTTCGAAGTCGCCAACAGCGGCGATAATGTCGAAACCACCACCCACGAGGGGAGCGTTCAGGTCCAGGGCTCGAACGGATCCCAAACCGTAAAAGCCGGCGAAACCTGCCACTGCCATCATGGGCTCAACCCATCGAAAGAACCCTGCTCCAAAAAAGCTATGGCGCGTTTTCAAGCATGGAAAGCGTCCAAAGCTCGCTGCCTGGCCCACCGGGCGGCACTTAAATCTTCCCATCCACACGCTCATAGCATTAGTGCTCATTCCGTCCATCGGTAAAGCTGAATAACTTTGGACCTTCCCCGGCCAAAAAATGGCTTGGCAAGAAAATGTCTCTTTCACCTATTTCTCCCAACCCCATCACATAAAGCCCTATAATTCGCCTGTTTTTCGCTTCTTGATGCCGTCATTGACACCTCAACCGTCTAACGGTAAAACGATAAGCCATTTTAGGAGGATCCATTGAGTTCCATGATTCGACGGTTTTTACTCCTCGTCCTCGTGTTGGGATTGGGTTTGTCATTGCACGGATGTTTCTTGAAATCGATGGCGGTGGATTCCATCGCGGACAGCCTGGCGGGCACGGGCGACACCTTCAGCTCGGATAACGATCCCCAGCTGATTCGGGAATCCGTTCCCTTCAGCCTCAAGCTCATGGAAAGCGTCCTATCCGCCGCTCCCCGCCATGTCGGGCTTTTGACCGCACTCGCCAAGGGCTTTACCGAATACGCCTACGCCTTCGTTCAGTCCGACATGGAACGAATGGACGATCACCAATATGAAAAAAAGAAGGCTTGGACGGTCCGGACCAAAAATCTTTATCTGCGGGCGCAGGGCTACGGTCTGCGGGGGCTGGATGTTCGCCATGAGAAGTTCAGCGAAATGCTGAAACTGGACCCCAAAGGAACCGTCGCCAAGGCCAACAAGGACGATGTGGAACTGCTTTATTGGACGGCCGTTTCCTGGTTGGGAGCCATCGTTATAGATAAAGAAGACAACGACCGGATGGCCGAAGAACCCCAGGCCGAAGCCCTATTGTACCGGGCCTATGAACTGGACCCCGATTACGACAAGGGCTCCATTCATGATTTCCTCATCACCTATGAGGGCGGCAAACCCGCCATGATGGGCGGGTCCGTCAAGAAGGCGAAAGAACATTTCGATCGGGCCCTGGTTCTGAACAAGGGCCTGGATGCCACGACTTACGTGAATTACGCTGAGGCCGTGGATGAGAAGGAGCAGAACAAGCAGGAATTTGAGGACATGTTGAACAAGGCCCTGGCGATTGATCCGGACCAGGAACCCAGTAACCGCCTGGTCAATTTGTTGATGCAGGAGCGGGCCCGATGGCTCTTGGCCAATGAGGACAAGCTGTTTTTGTAACAAGGAATCACGAGCTATTGTTAAGAACACTGGAAAAGGAAAACCCATGAAGAAGATTCGATTCGCATCTTTGACCTTGTTGGCCCTGATAACGCTTCTTATCTCAAGCCCTTCCCGGGCCCAGGACGCCGCCATCACCTTGAAGCTGGGCACCCTGGCCCCGGAACATTCGGCTTTTGACAATATTCTTCAGGATATGGCGGCTGAATGGAGCAAAGCGGGCGTCGCGTTGAAGATTTATGGAAACGGCGTGCTGGGCGAAGAACCGGACATCATTACGAAAATGCGGATCAACCAGATCCAGATGGGCGTGGTCACAGTCGTGGGACTTTCCAAGATCGATAAGGCCATGGAAGTGCTTTCAATTCCCATGCTTTATAAGGATTACAAAGAAAGCGATTATGTCCGCGCCAAGATCCAGCCCATCCTGGAACAGCGCATGGAAGCGAAGGGTTTCAAGGTTCTGAATTGGGGTGAGGCGGGTTGGGTTTACTTTTTCGGCAAGACACCCATCATGACACCCGATGACCTGAAAAAAATGAAGCTTTTCGTCTGGGGCGACGACGCCGACACCATGAATATTTGGCAATCGGCAGGCTATTCCCCTATTCCCCTTTCAACTACCGACATCTTGCCCAACCTTCAAACCGGCATGATCAACTGTTTCGACACCACGCCCATCGCCGCTCTTTCCTTTCAGTGGTTCGCCCTGGCTAAAGAAATGACGAACCTGAAGTGGGCCCCGCTGGTGGGAGCCACGATCATCACGACCGAAGCCTGGAACAAGATTCCCCCAGCCTCCCGGCCCGCCCTTCTGAAAGCCGCGGCCATCGCCGGCAAAAGCTTCCGGGACAATATCCGGGTCAGCAGCGACAAGGCCATTGAGGCGATGAAAGCCCACGGGCTCGTGGTGCATGACGTCACCGCGGACCAATACGACCAATGGGAAAAATTATTCCAAAGCGTTTATCCCCAAATGTCGGGAACCCTGATTCCCGCCGATATCCTTCAACTGGCTATCAAGTACCGTGATGAATACCGGGCCAAGAAGGCAGCTCAGCCGGAATGAGCGCGAAGCGGCCCAAGCCAAAGATAAAAAATATTCCCCCAGCCCCACCGGCGAGGACGACCCCGCAAGTAACGGATTACGCGCCTGAATTGGCCATGGAAAGCCATTCGGACGGAATACCCACTCGCCGGGCCTTCTGGCACATCCCTGAGAACCTGTTGTTGACCTTCTTCTTCGCCTTCATGATGCTCCTGCCCCTCTTGGACATCCTGGGCCGCAAACTGAATCCGATTATCCACTTCATCCCGGCCAACATCGTTCCGGGTTCCCTCACCCTGGTCCAACACAGCATCCTCGCCATCATGATGTGCGGCGGCGCCATTGCGGCCCGCGAGGGAAAACTCCTGGCCCTCGCCTCTACCGCCAGTCTCATCCCGGAACGTTATAAACAATCCGTTCGAGTATTGACCTACGGATTCGGGGCCGCCATTACTCTCTATCTGGCCAAGGCCAGTTTCGATTTTGCCCTGATCGAAAAGGGATCGGGAGACATGGTTTCCCTGGGCATTCCCATTTGGGCCGTCCTTTGCCTGCTTCCTATCGGCTTTTCCCTGATCGTGGGCCGGCTCATCTGGCGCTCTTCCGACCGAAAGGCGGAAAAATTTTACACGTTGGTCGTTACCATCGCCCTGGCGAGCCTGGGTTTCCTGGTTCATAACCCTCCCCAGAGTTTCGTCATTTTCGCTTTCATCGTTCTATTCACAGCGGTCATTTTGGGCGCCCCGGTTTTCGTGGCCTTGGGGGGCGCGGCCCTTTTCTTCCTTTGGAATTCCGATACCCCCATCAGCGCCATCCCCGCCGAGACCTACCGGATGGTGGTGAATCCCACGATCCCGACCATTCCCCTTTTCACGCTGACCGGATATTTTTTGGCCGAGGGCGGGGCCTCCAAACGCCTGTTGCGAGTTTTCCAGGCCCTGTTCGGGTCCATGAAGGGCGGCCCCGCCATCGTGACCTGCCTTTGCTGCGCTTTCTTTACTTCTTTCACCGGGGGATCGGGGGTCACCATCCTGGCCTTGGGCGGGCTTCTCATGCCCATCCTGATCGCCGAAAAATACACGGAAAGAAACTCGCTGGGACTGTTAACCTCTGCCGGTTCTTTAGGTTTGCTCTTCCCCCCCAGCCTGCCGGTCATCCTTTACGGAGTCGTCTCCTTAACTTCCATAAGCGATCTGTTCCTCGGCGGGCTGATTCCGGGAACTTTGCTGGTCTTGGGCACCGCCGCCTGGGGCGCCTGGAAAGGTTCTTCCGAACAGGCCGCCAAACATCCCTTCGAGGGCCGGGAGGCCCTGAAAGCCATCTGGGGGGCGAAATGGGAATTGGTCCTTCCGCTCGTGGTCTTCTTCTTCCTCTTTATCGTAAAGGTCACCTTGGTGGAATCAGCCGCCTTGACCGCCCTCTATGCTTTCGTCGTAGAAGTGATCGTGTACCGGGACCTGAAGATCAAACATATACCTACCGTCATTACGGAATGCGGCATTCTGGTGGGCGGCGTCCTTTTAATCCTGGGGGTTTCTCTCGGGTTCACCAATGACATGGTGGACGCCCAAATCCCGGCCAAGCTGGCGACCTGGGTTTCCGGTTCCATCCATTCGCAGTGGCTTTTCCTTCTCATCGTGAACATCATGCTCCTCTTCGTGGGAGGGCTTCTGGAAATATTCGCGGCCATCATCGTGGTGGTACCGCTTCTGGTTCCCATCTCCAAGGCTTTCGGCATCGACCAGGTCCACATGGGAATCATTTTCTTGGCCAACATGGAATTGGGGTTCCTCATGCCCCCCCTGGGGCTCAACCTCTTTTTATCCTCCTACCGCTTTAAAAAACCCATGGTGGAAGTTTATAAGTCGGTACTTCCGATGCTCGTCATGTTGTACGCCATGGTTTTGTTGATCACTTATGTGCCGTTTTTGACCACCTGGCTCCCCCACCTGATCAACAAATAATCCAGCAGGGTTTCTTTTTAACTAAAAAAGACCTAATTTCGCTATAAACCCGGAGAAGAACCCCTTTTCCCATTAAAGCGTCTAACCCTTATTGAGGATTTAAAATGAAGGCCCTATTAATTGTGGATGTCCAGAATGATTATTGCCCCGGCGGGGCTGTGGCAGTGCCGGAAGGCGATAAGGTCGTGCCCATCATCAACCGTTTGATGGACCTCTTTCCCCTCGTCATCGCCACTAAGGATTGGCATCTCAAGAATTCCGTTCACTTCGAAAAATGGCCTTCCCATTGCGTTCAAAACACCCCGGGCGCTGATTTTCATCCGGGGCTGAAAACCGCACCTTTAAAAAAGATCTTCCTGAAGGGAACGAAAAACAAGGACGACGGTTATTCGGCCTTCGAAGCCACCAACGAAAATCTGGAAAAATTCCTGCGAAAGGAATGGGTCACGGACCTTTATATCGTGGGATTGGCCACCGATTACTGCGTAAAGGCTTCGGCGTTAGACGCCGACAAGCGGGGATTTGAGACCTTTGTCGTAGAGGATGCCGTGGCCGCCGTGAATAAGAAGGAGGGGGACGGAGCCAAAGCCCTCAAGGCCATGTCCCATGCCGGAATTACTTTGATTGATTCTTCCGAAGTCAGCGCCGAAAACTAAAAGGGCCGGATAGTCTGATTTAGCCGGAAACCTGAACGGTTTCCACTATTTCCTCATCATACTGCCATTGCCAAAGGGGATCTTCGTTGAGGCCCTTCTTCTTCGCCAGGTTTTTCACTTCCGATTTGAAAGATTGCAAAACCCTCAAAAGGTCATCGTCCAGTCTTTTAAAGTCCAAAACCATTTCGATCCGCTCGGGATAAACCGTGGAAGACACCACCTTGAGCCCGGGAAACCGCCGTTCCAAATTTCGAATACCCCATTGAATCAGGGTGGGGATTTCTCCCGTCAGGAAAGGTTTCTTTTGGGAGGTATAGAGAGTGGCCTTGACCATGGAATCGGAGTGGTAATCCATTTTGAACTGCCTTTAATTAGGATTTCGACTTTGCCGTTCCAAAACAAAGGTTGTTCTTTGTGTCTTTGTGGCTTCGTGTTGGATTTTGGTGTTTCTTATATGCCTTGAGCCGAGAGTCGATCCGCTAGATAACTGCTCCGGGTGAGGGGTGAAGCCTGAACGGCCAGGCCCATTTCTTGCCCCGCTTGGGACCAACGCTCGTACCTTTCCAGGGGAACATATTCAGTTACTTCCAGGGTCGAACCGGGCGGTTTTAAATATTGCCCGATAGTAAAGTATTTCACTCCCGCCTCTTTGGCATCCCGCAAGACTGCCGTGACTTCCTCCTCGGTTTCCCCGAAGCCCACCATCAACCCCGCCTTGAGCATGACCTTCGTGGGATTGGAATTCTTGCTGAACCATCGAAAGAGGTTGATGGATCTTTGATATTCGGCTCCCGGGCGGATGGGGCCATAAAGCCGGGGTACGGTCTGAAGATCATGGGCGATCACATCGGGCGGGTTCTTGAGCAGAATTTCAAATGAGGTTTCTTTTCCCTGAAAATCCGGCACCAGGATTTCGATTTTCAAAGCCGGATTGAACCCACGCAAAGCGAAGACGATGCGGGTAAATTGAAGCGCCCCGCCGTCCGCCAGCTCATCCCGGTTGGGAGAAGTCATGACCAGGTAGCGCACCTTCAACGCCCGGGCGATTTCCACCACCTTCGCCGGTTCCTCCGGGTCAAGGGCTAAGGGTTTTCCGGTCGTCACCGCGCAAAAGGGACATCCCCGGGTGCAAATGGAACCCATGACCATGATGGAGATGGTTCCATGATGGGGCAGGCATTCTCCTCGATTGGGACACTTGGCTTCTTCGCAAATGGTGTGGACGCCGTTCATCGGAAGCTGGGCAATGGCGTCGCGGAAAACATGCTTGGGGTGGGAGTTCAAAAGAAACTTTGGCAATGCAGGCGGTGTGGTTTGCAGGTCGGAAGAATTCATCGGTGAATTAGGATATTCGAAACAACCGTAATTGAAAACCCACGGCTAAAACAAAAAAAGGGATTGGAAGCATTCCAATCCCTTTTTTGCCCCATCCGCTTTACTTCATCGACTGCCATTGAGCCTTGATGTCATCTTGCAGGGCCTTGATTTGATCCGTGTCACCCATGGCATCGGTTTTGTCGTCGGCCTTCAAGTCCTTGATCTGATCCATTTTGAAAGAAAGAATTTGATCCTGATCGGCTTGGATTTTATTCAATGCCGCGATCTTGGATTGGTACTTGGTCGTCTTATCCGCGTCTTTCTTGTTCTGGGCATCGGTTAAACACTTCTGGTTGTTGGTTAATTGGTGATTGATTTTGACCGTTTCCAAGTCATGGTGAGCCTGCATCTCCTGGGCCTTCGCGTTGAGCCACTTGTCGCGGGCGGCTTTCACATCGGCCGGCATGGGTTTAGGGGTTGCGACGGCAGCGGGTGCTCCGGATCCAGGGGTCGCGGCGGGTGCGGCCTCTTGAGCCCAAGCCGAGAAACCGGACATAACGAAAGCAACGATCAAACTTCCGATCCATTTATTCATGACCATCCTCCTGAAATTGATGAGTGACACTTACAAAGATTAGACGGTTCCGCGGGAGAAAAGTCGCGGGCTTTATTTATCTGCCTGTCATCGCGAGGAGCTGCCCAATCGGTGCGGTTTGCGACGTGGTGATCTCAGCTCGCCGGATGCGTTAGCTTTGTTAAAGGCTTATTTAAACTAGGGTTGCTTCGTCATTAACGTCCGACCATTCGTCGGACATTCCTCGCAATGACACATCGGGGAAGGTTAGAAATAGAACCTGGAACCCACATTCGCGTAAAACTGGAGGGTCATCCCGCCCGTATAAAGCCACAAGGTGGGATCGACCTCCACAAAGAGATCCAAGGGCAGTGATTTCTTTTGGAACATATAAGTCAACCCGATCGGCACACAACCGGCCACGGCCACACTGCCGCCCAGGGCCAGGTCGCCCCCGACCCCGATGTAAAAAGGAAAAGCCCCGTGGGAAGGATGGATCAGTTCAAAATCGTGCCAAAGGTACTGAAGCTGCAAAACCGTCCCGCCGCCGCCGGGATAAACCGCGCCCTGAAAAGCATCCACGTTATCCATCCAGTACTTGCCGGAGACACCCCAGCTATTGATACCTCCCAACGTTAGCCCGATCCCGAAGTCCCCCCCGCCGATGATGGGAGAGTTGGAAGAACCGCTTCCCGATGAACCGGAAGACCCCCCCAGGTTTTCGTCAAAGCGCGCCAGGGAGGGGTTGTCGGGATGAATGGAAAGACTTTTGTCAAAGGCCTGCTTGGCCCCTTGCCGGTCGCCTAACGCGTAATCGCTCAGGCCCAGCCCCTGATAAGCCTGCCAGTTGTTGGGGTCCAGCTGGAGGGCGGCCTGGAAATACTTCTGCGCTTGGATGTATTGGCGCTGGTTGTAAAGTTTAAGGCCGGCTTGGTAGTAATCCGAGGAAGTGGCGGCTAAAGAACGAGAAGCCCATAGGACAAAAAACGCGGCGAGTAAAAAAACTAATGCCGTCTTCTTTCGATTTAGCATTCTCCCCTCCCCCATTTCAAAGTTTCATTTTTTTACGAGTTTCGGTTCTTTCACGGCCTTGACCTCATCCAACCGCGAAACCGCCGTGCTGTAAGGCGCCTTTTTGAAGATTTCAGGATTCGTTTCCATTTCCTTGTGAAGGTTGAGCATGATTTCGACGAACCCATCCAGGGTTTTCTTCGTTTCCGTCTCGGTGGGCTCGATCATCACGGCCTCGTGGACCACCAGGGGGAAATAGATGGTGGGCGGATGAACGTTGAAATCGATCAGGCGTTTGGCGATATCCAGGGCCGAGACGCCGTATTTCTCTTTCAAAGGCTCGGCGGTCAATACGAACTCATGCTTACACAAGCGGTCATAACCCGGGGTGTAAGGCCCTTTCAACCGGGCCAGGATATAGTTGGCGTTCAAGGTGGCGATACGCCCCACCCTTTCCAGCCCTTCCTTGCCCAATCGCTTGCAATAGGCCAGTGCCCGGATGAGAACTCCAAAGTTTCCCACGTTGCCTTTCATGCGGCCGATGGATTGGGGCGATCCGGATTTCAAATAATAGCGGTTCCCTTCCTTGGCCACCCTCGGCTCGGGCAGATAAGGCTCCAGGGCCTTGGTACAGCCCACCGGACCGGAACCCGGACCGCCCCCGCCGTGGGGCGTGGAAAACGTCTTGTGAAGATTCAAGTGCACCAAATCGAACCCCATATCCGCCGGACGGCAGATCCCCACAATGGCGTTCATGTTGGCGCCGTCATAATAAAGAAGACCCCCCGCTTCGTGAACCAACCTTGCGACCTCGAGAATGTTCTCCTCGAACAATCCCAGGGTACTCGGATTCGTCAGCATCAAAACCGCCGTGTCTTTCCCCAGTTTCCCCTTGAGAAGCTCGACATCCATGTTGCCCCTCGCGTCGGTAGGGACGGAGATGGTCTTCCAGCCCGCCATGGTGGCCGAGGCCGGATTGGTTCCATGGGCCGAATCAGGAACGATCACGTTCACCCTCTGGTGTTCGCCCCGCTCGGCGAAGTAGCGCTTGGCCATCAAGAGGGCGGTGAGTTCCCCATGGGCGCCCGCGGCGGGCTGGAGGGTCAGGGCGTGGCAGCCGGTGATCTCGTGAAGCCAATGCTCCAATTCGAACATCACCTGGAGGGCTCCCTGCACCTCGTCCTCACGCTGGGAGGAATGCAGGTTGGCCCAGGGATCGGCCAGCGCGATTTCCTCGTTCACCTTGGGGTTGTATTTCATCGTGCAGGAACCCAGGGGATAAAAACCGTTGTCGATGCAGAAATTCTTCCGGGCCAGTTCGGTGTAGTAGCGGATCAAATCGACTTCCGGATGCTCGACGATAGCCGCCGGTTTGCGAACGCTGATCCAGGCGGGCAATTGGGTTGGCTTTTGGTGAACCTTGCCGATGTGACCCTTGGTGGAAAATTCCTCACAGGCCGAAAGAAGGGATTCGATGTCGTCCAATCCGTTCAATTCGGTGCAGGCCACCAGCACGCAGTTCTTGTATTCCGGATAATCGGCCGATAAATCATAAGGCGCCACCACTCCCCATTCGGAGAGGTAATCCGCGAAACCGGGAGAGGGCGGGCGAACCACAAACTCATTGGCGTAACGGACGGTTTCGACCTTGAAGCCGGGTATTTTTTGAATCTCCACCGCCAGGGCATGGGCCGTGGCCACGCCATCCTGGGCGACTTGTTGGGCGCCCTTTCCACCCTTCAAATAAAGCCAGGCCGAGGCGAAATTGGCCATGAGGGACTGGGTCGTGCAGACGTTGGAGGCCGCCCTTTCCCTGCGGATATGCTGTTCCCGGGCCTGGAAGGTGAGCACACAGCCCGTCTTTCCGTTTCGGTCCGTGGTTTCGCCCACAATGCGTCCCGGCATCTGGCGGATATCTTCAAAACGGGCGGTCAAGAAGCCCGCATGGGGCCCGCCGAAGGAAAGCAGGTTGCCGAAGGATTGGGCGCTCCCCGCGCAAACATCCGCTCCCAACGATCCGGGCGAGGGCAACAGCGCCAGGTTCATGGCCTCCGCGACGGCAACCACCAGGTAGGAACTCTTTTCTTTACAGATTTTGGAAATCGCCGCCAAATCCTCGATCGTTCCCAGGAAATTGGGATATTGAACGACCACGACCGAATTGGGCCAGAGCTCGGTTTTAAGCTGGTCCAGATCCGTCTCGGTGCCCTTCAAGCCGATCTCCCGGATCTTATGGCCCTGGGGGTTCAAGTAGGTTTGGATGGTCTGCCGGTATTCGGGATGTAATCCCCGGGAGACATAAACAAAGGATTCGGCTTTTTTCACCCGCAAGGCTAATAGCGCGGCTTCGGCCACGGCCGTGGCGCCGTCATAGAGGGAGGCATTGGAAACTTCCAGCCCCGTCAATTGGGTCATGTAGGTTTGGAAATCGAAGAGAACCTGGAGCGTGCCCTGGGCGATCTCCGGTTGGTAGGGCGTGTAGGAAGTCAGAAATTCGGGCCGGGTCACCACAGCCTTCACGGCGGAGGGAACCTCGTGGTAGTAAAGCCCGGCGCCCAAAAAACAGGGGCGGTCGGAAACCGGCTGGTTGTTCTTGCCGATCATATTGAAGAAGCGCTTGAGTTCGTGCTCGGTGAGGCCGGGGGGAAGGTTGAGTCCTTGTTTCAGGATGACGGAGGGTGGTACATCGGCAAAAAGATCATCAAGGTTTTTGACCCCGATGGCGGATAGCATGACTTTTTCGTCTTCGGGCGTAATGGGGATGTAGGTCAAATTCTTCTCCAGGTAGGAATTTGGAGTTAGGGATTAAGACTCCTTATTCCCCGCTTTTTATTCAATGGTTGCGAGGTATTTCTCTTCTGTCAGGTACTCGGGGTTTTCCAGAGCCTTGGGGTTGTCCAACTGAACGACCGCGATCCAGGCTTGCCCTTCCGGGTCCTGGTTGACCAGGCCGGCCTGGTCCTTGAGCTTTCCGTTCACTTCCACCACGGTCCCGGCCGGGGAATAGACATCCGCCACGGCCTTCACCGATTCCAGAACGCAGACGCTCTGCTTATCGGCCAGCTTCTTTCCCAGGTCGGGCAGTTCCACGAAAACGATGTCGGATAGTTCATGGGCCGCGTGCTTGGAAACGCCAATTCGGATTTTTCCGCCCCCTAAGTCTTCGTACCATTCATGGGACTTGGCGAACTTGCGCATGGAAGCTCCTTGAAGAGGCTTATTCTTGATCGGGTTTGTTCCGGGGGCGAGGGGAGGAGGGGAAGAACGGATTTGACTATATTAAAAATAACAGGTGTTTTCCAGCCAAATTAGCCATCACGGGTTATCTTCTTAATTGTTCAAGCATCACGACCACGGCCAACACGAAGCCACAAAGACACAAAGAAGGAAATGATGAGAATGAATTTACGAAGGTCCATCAAGGCGTTTTTTTCGCCGTTCTTTGTGCCTTCGTGTCTTTGTGTTGGATGTAGTTTTTTGGCTTATCTTTTTTTCTTTAAAAGGTCCCGATATGAATTTTCCAAAAGGTCCTTGGGTTCGACTTGGAACACTTTCAATAATTTTTTCACCTTTTTTGTTTCCGCTTTTCGAATACTCGCCGTGTCTTTCACGATAACCGCCTCAAACTCCAGAAAATTACCCAGGCCTTTCACCCGGTCCAGGTGGATTCGGACATTTCCTGAAAGGTAAAGTTCCCGGTTCTTCTCCACCACCCCTTCCAGTCCCAGGGTTTTCCTCAACAACAGTTTGGTCTTGGCGGCTTCGGGAATCGGAATCACGACATATTGGCTGGTTTTGGGCCCGCGAACGTTTGGACGTAAATAGGGGATCAACTGCGCGCCCTTGAGGGACGATTCCCGCAGTTTCAGACGGCCCTTCGGTACTTTGAAAAAGGTATCCACCTGCCGGTCGTGGCCAACCCATTGGGCTTTCAGACCCAAGGCGATCCCACGGGCTTTTTCCAGGTCGGGATAACGAGCTTTGATTTCAATGTTGGGCATATTTTGACTCTCTTTCCTTTTCTTAATTCTTAGCTGTCATCGCGAGGAGAAGCCCCAATCGGGGCGATTTGCAGAGCCTGCCCCGAGGAAACCAAAGGGGTCACGATCCCAGTTCGCCCTTCGCGTTGGGCTTTTATCTAACAGATCTAAGGGATTTTCATCTTCTTTATGACGCTTTCAATATACGGCGTCTTGCCCTCGGTGTAAGCCTCCCGATCAAACGGGTACCTGATGAGCAGGTTCTTCTTCAAGGCTTCGTAGTTCTTGGCTTCCTGGGGATGGGCGATCAAATAATCCCGGAAAGCCAATTCCCTGGTCCACCTTTCTCCATAAAGCTCATAAACGTGGAGATGATGCGTGCGTTTTTTTCCGAAAGGGGGCATTCCCTTCACGAAGAACAATTCATCCAGTTTTGGGTTTGAGGTCCAATGGAGATATCCAGCCATCTCGATGGGTTTGATGAGTTTGGGCCAATCTTCCCTTCGGGAAACCCCCACCATGATGTCGAGGATGGGCTTGGCGGCCAAACCCGGTACCGACGTGCTCCCAAAATGCTCGACTTTCAAGCCGGACATGAATCCTAAGGTGTGAAAAATCGCCCTTTTTTCGATGGCAAACTTCTCGGGCCAAGCCGAATCGTAATCGATGATTTCGATGGGTTCTTGAGCCGGGTCGTAACCAACGGGTAAGCCTTCCGGAACGCTCAGGAGATACTCCTATTGGGGTCATCTTAAGAAATAAATTTGGGCAACAACTCCATTTTCAATGAATGTTACTTGGAAATCCGGTTTTATCCGTGGAAATTTTGGCCCCGATCCCTCGGCATGCGGCTGGTGAATTGCTACTTGGGTAGTACACGGCGGTATATGGCCGGTACTCGGGGTGTATACGGCCTGTACACGGCGGTATACGGTCGGTACTCGGGGTGTATACGGCCTGTACACGGCGGTATACGGTCGGTACTCGGGG
>CAZGKT010000040.1:0-21182 GCA_964525605.1 uncultured bacterium | reverse complement strand
TGTATACGGCCTGTACAATTCGCCAATTTTTACCAAGGGCCGGTAAAAATTGGCCCGGTCTTCAATCAAATACTACCAATGAAAACCAAAAAGACACTAAGCAGGGGTACCATCGTCTAATCAGGACTCAAAATTTAGGTTTTTGGCCGATGCCCAAGCACCCTCGAGGATCCAATGGCCCCACATCCACGGTTTAGGCCCCGCTTCCTTTGGATCGGCTTGGCCCTGGCCGGTTTCACCGCTTTCCCTTCCCTGGCCCAGGTAACCTACTACGTATCCTCCTCGGGCAACGACGCCAACCCTGGAACCCTGGCCGCGCCTTTCGCCACCCTTCAATGCGCCGTCACCCATCTCACCCCCGGCTCCACCCTCTACATTCGCCAGGGGACCTATTACGGGCCTGTCTCGATCGGTCAATCGGGCACCTCGGCATCCCCCATGACCCTCAGGGCTTACCCCGGCGAATGCCCGATTTTGGACGGGGCCTCGCCCTTAACCCAAACCTGGTCCAACTATTCCGGTTCCATCTATAAGGCCTCCTGGCCCAGCCAACCCGCCCAGGTTTTTTGCGGCGGACAAATGCTCAACGAGGCCCGCTGGCCCCCCGCCCCTGTCGAAGGGTTGAGCGCCCAGACCGTCGCCACTTCCGATACGTGCAGTACCACCCAGATGACCTGCGCCGCCCTTCCCGCGGGGTTGGATTTGAACAATGCGCTCATCCAGATCATGTCCGGCCAATCCTGGTGTTCTTACACCCGCACCATCACCGAACCCGGACCCGGCACCCTGGTCTATTCCTCGCCGGTTTCCGACCCGAATGTGGCCGCCATTTCCCCCCGGCGGGGCGACCGCTTTTATGTTTTCGGGAAACTCGACCTCCTCACCACCTCGGGCGAGTGGTACTGGGACCCCACGGCGCAGTTGCTTTACGTTTGGACCCCGGATGGGAACGCCCCCGAATCTGCCCAAACCGACTTGGTAGAGGCGGGGCCTGCCACCTGCGTGCTCATCTTGGACAACCAGTCCTACATCGCGGTGAACGGCCTTTCCGCCATTGGCGGGTGGTTTTCCCTTCACAACAGTTCCTACTGCACGGTCGAGAACTGCCATTTGCGGGAAGCCACCTGGACCCGCCAGACCAACGGCTATGCCACCCTGCCCGCCAAGCTGGGCGGCGGGGACATTACGGGCACGGGCAACCAATGGCTGGGAGGTTCGGTCGTCAACTCGGGCCGCATCGGGGTGAACATCCAGGGTGGAAGCGGGCACCTTATCCAGGGCGTTTCGGTTTTCGACAGCGGATGGAACTGGGCCAACGACGGGGGCATCGAGGTGGACAACGCCACCCAGAGCACGGTGCAATACTGCACCATCAACCGGACTGCTCGGGCGGGAATCTTCGATTACTCCTCCAGCACCTGCAACTTCCTCTACAACATCGTGAGCAACGTGGCGCTTTACAGCGAGGATATCGGCTGTTTCGATTCTTGGGGAACCAACGGTATGGGCACCACGATCGCCTACAACCTCTTCGAGAATAACCAAACCATCTGGGGGGCCGGCCTGTACCTGGATGACGGCTCCATGAATTTCGTCTGCCACGATAACGTGATCCAGAATACCAATTGGTTCGGCATCATCACCAAGCAGGTCAACGACATTTATAACAACACGGTGCTGAACGCGGGCCATAACGCGATCTATGTCGATTCTCCCGTCACCACCAACCTGGCCGGGGCGACGGTGGCCAACAACCTGGTTACGGAAACCTTTCCCGTGCAGGCCATGGTGAACCAATCCTCGGTGACCGATTACGGCTATTTTGAAGGGTTTGCCTACCTGGCCAACCCGGGCCGGGTAGAGCTGGATTTCGCCCAATTGACCCAGCCCTGGTGGGCCAACATGGTCCCCTTTGACCCTACCGTCATCACCGGGTTCACCTTCAGCGTTCCCGACTGGGCCGTGACCTTCAACTACACCATCTCGAACTTGAGGCTGTTACCCACGGGCCAGACCGGGGACGCGGGCGCCGTCACAATCGAATCGAACCTTTACTGGAGCGCCTACGCGGGGACGGACCAGACGGGGGGCACCCCCGCCGTATCCACCTTGAACCCCGTCGGGCCGCCTGTTTGGGGATGCGTGGGGAACGATCCCCTTTTCGGAAACAACAGCATCACGGGCGGGGTAGAAGGTTCGGGCGTCACCAACCTTTCGACCTACCGGGGTATCGCTTTTGAAATATCCGGCGGGGCCACAATGAGTTACGCCCTATCGAATCAGGTGGATTTGAACAACGGCCCAACGGCTTCGGGCGCTTCATCGCCCGCTTCCCAGGGCGCCCCCACCGGCCAGGCCTCCACGATATGTATTTCCACTGCGCCCACTTTTACCTTTTCACCCACGCCCACGGTCACTTCCACCTTCACCCCGACGGCCTCCATAACCCCCATGCCGTCCCTCACCGCTTCGGCTTCGCCTACGCCAACCATGACCAACACGTTGACCCCTTCCCCCACGACCACCCCCACCACCACCTTCACCTCTTCTCCCACAGCCGTACCCTTCTATCCCTCCGTGGTTTACCCCAACCCGGTCACCCTCGGCGGCACCTTCAATATCCATTTAAACCTGGGCGCTCCATCTCCCGTGAAGGTCCAGTTTTTCACAACCTCTTTCCGAAAGGTGCTGGATGAAACCTTGGCTCAAATATTA
Organism: uncultured bacterium; assembly: GCA_964525605.1. Taxonomy (GTDB): domain Bacteria; phylum Oederibacteriota; class Muellerivitia; order Muellerivitales; family Muellerivitaceae; genus CAVTWJ01. Next base: position 18,467 of record CAZGKT010000040.1, on the reverse strand, counting down.
CCGGGCCAAGACATTCCCTTGCCCTTGGCGGATAAGCATGGAAACAGCCTTTCCAACGGGTTGTATTACGTGGTCACCACCGCCAACGGAACCCGAAATATTTTCAAGTTGTTGGTGCTGAAGTAAGGCAAAATGAACCTATGGGATTGCGAAAAACCGCCTTCTTCATCCTTTGTTCCCTGGTCCCCCGCCTATTAATGGCGGCGGTCGGACCTGATATTAAGCTCGACCATTTCGGTTACCGCACCACCGACACCAAGATCGCCTATTTCACCGCCAACCCCGGTTCGACGGTCGGGGTCTATAACGCGGCCACCAGCGCGCTGGCCTATCCCATCCCCTCTTCCTCGGTATCGGATATGGGGACCGATACGGGTTCTCCCCTCATGTCGGGGGATACGGTCTGGTGGGTGAATTTTTCCGCTTTTTCCGCACCGGGCACCTACTACGTTTATTCTTCCTCTCTCAACGAGCAATCCTACAACTTTCAGATCTCCGACACGCTTTACCAGGCCCCCGTGACGGCGGCCTTGAAGAGCCTTTATTACGCCCGGTGTGGAGTCGCGAAAACCGCGACCAACGGGGGCGTGTGGAATGACTCCGCCTGCCACACGGAGGATGCCGCCTGCACGGCCTTCTGCGCCACCTCCGGCTCTTATCCCGCTTCCATTAACTTCAATTATGGAACCTTGAACCTCCTGGGCGGGTGGCACGACGCGGGGGACTACGAAAAAAAAATCGGTCCCGGAGTGGCCTGCGATGTCACCGAGACCGGGGATAACGGCGACACGCTTTGGTACCTGTTGACGGCCTATGAGCTCAACCCGGGGGTCTTTCCCCAAAACCAGATCAACCTGCCCGAATCGGGAAACGGCCTGCCGGATATCCTCAATCAGGCCAAGTGGGAGCTGGACTGGTACCTCAAGATGCAAATGACCGACGGCCACGTGCTGGAGGGTGTGCACGTCACCAACTTGGGCACGCTGGCTTCCCCGCCCAGCGCGGACACCACCACCCGGGGTTACAACCCGCCTAGTTACGAGAGCGAAGCGGTCTTCGTGGCTTCCACCGCCCATGCCGCCCGGATTTTCTCCGGTGTCCCGGCGGGGGCATCCTACGCCGTGACCCTGCGCCAAGCGGCCGAAACCACCTGGAACGATTGGGTGTTAAACGCCCCCACAACCGTTTCAGCCCTTTCCTACCTGTCCTACGGGGTCTTCAAGGTCTGGGCCGCATCGGAGATATTTCGGATGGAAACCGCTCTGGGAGGCCCCGCTTCCATCTTAAGCGCCGCCCAATCCATCGTGGACAACTACACCGCCTGGTCCTCCTACGCCCTGAACCCCTCCGGGCCCTATGCCGATTGGGCCCTCTTGAATTACCTTCAAACCCCTGGCGCCACGAACTCAACCGTAACCGGGATGGAAACGGCCCTGGACAATTACGCCAACGCCGTCTTCAGCCAGAACGATCTTTACAACTCAGGCATGTACTCCTGGATGTATTCCTGGGGGTCCAACCAGAACAAGGCCTGCGCGGGGTTGGAACTTTACTTTGCGGGCAAGCTGGGGTTCACCGGCGGTACCTATAGCCCCGCCCAGTGCATGGCCCACGCCGAGGATTTTCTCCACTACTTCCACGGCGCCAACCCCATGAACATGGTCTATATCACCAACACCGATTCCATAGGCGCCAAGCATTGCGTCTGGCAGGTTTGGAATACCTGGTTTGGGTCTTACAACACGGCTTCCTCGAAATCCAATTTCATCGGCAAACCCGCGGCGGTGGTGGACCCCCTTTATCCTTACGTGGCCGCGGACAACAACACGTCCACTTACGGACCACCCCCGGGTTACGTGCCCGATGGCCCCACTTTTCAGTATTTCTCGCTGGGCGGCACGGACGTTCCGCCGGACAGCCCCGGCCCCGCCGAAGCGCCTTACGAAAAGGCTTACCGCGACTATAACCAGACTTTCACTTCCGGCAGTCAGGACTGGATCGTGAACGAAGCGGGTATTTATAACTCCAGTTCATATATGGCCTTGAGTTCGGTTTTTGCGGTAGCCCCCGGCCCCAGCCCAACCCCGACCAACACCGGAACTTCGACCTATACAACCACCTCGACCCCAACAAACTTGGGAGGCTTCACCTCCACCCCCACGCCGACATTTACCTCCACCGTGACATCCACTTCCACGGCCAGCCCCACCGTAACCCTTACCCCCACAACGACTTCCACTTCCCTCCCCAGCGCCTATTGCCCCGTCACGATGATCTCTGATTTTGAGAACGAGAGCTCAACCAACCTTTGGGGGGGAGCCTGGACCACGGTACTTTCTTCAGCCACGATTGCGGTGACTTATGACGGCCCGGGCGCCGCGGGGACCAACTTTTCGGCCGGAGTGACCGGAACCGTAGCCTCCGGGGGCTACGCCGAGTGGTACACGTATCTATTTGCCAGCCACGCGGCTTTCAACGCGGCTTCCTACGGCATCCAGGGCGTTCAGTTTTGGATGAAGGGAGACGGCAGTACCTACCGCATGCAAATCATCACCCAGGGCGTGACGGATGACGACTATTACGGAGTAAATATCACAACCATCCCCGACGGCAACTGGCATTTTTATCCCGTGCCCTTTTCGGCCATGGTGACCCAGGGATGGGGAACCCAGACCGGATTACCGGTCCATCCGACGGCCAATGACGTGACGGGTATTATCTTTGTCACCCAAATCGCACCATCCAACTTTGCCTATGCGGTCGATCAAATCGGTTTTTATTGCTCCACCACAGCCACGCCCACCGCCACACCGACTTTTTCTCCCACTTCAACCTCTACTTACACCCCCACCAAAACCCTGACACAAACCATAACGGCCACCACCACCCCAACGGTTTCAGCCACACAGACCTCTTCGCCAACACCGACATTAACCCCAACTTCCATCCCAGGCACGCCCACGAATTCGATGACCCCAACCGGCACCAACACGATGACCAATACATTCACTTCAACCTCGACCCCCTCTTCAACGCCTAGCTATACCTCCACCTACACTCCCAGCCCCAGTCCAAGCCCGACGGCATCGCCAACCTATACGCCAACCGTGATGTTCACGGCGACCTCGACTGCGACGTCTTCGACGACCGTCACGCCTACTTCGTCGTCAACCGCCACATTTACTTCCACATCAACAAATTCAATGACCCCCACTTTTTCTTTCACATATAGCCCCACACCTACCTGGACACCGACATCCACGATCACCACAACCCCAAGCCCCACACCCTCGCCTTCACCCACCATTACGCCCAGCGGCCCAGCCCATAACGTTCTTTATCCCAACCCGGTCAAAGGAAATACACCCCCGCAGCTTTATCTTGCCCTCACTACATCCGCCTCGGTGCGGGTGCAGATCTTTACCACCGCCTATAGGAAAATTTGGGATAAGACCTATAACCCGGTGATTCCAGGGCAAATTTTAACCCTGCCTTCGGTGGGTCCAGACGGCAACCCCTTATCCAACGGGCTTTATTACGTGATAGTGACCGTGAATGGAAAGAGGGAGATTCTTAAGTTGGTGGTTTTGAAGTAAGACTCAAATGGAGTTACAAACTTGTCGGGTAGATCCTAGGTTGTTCAATGCAGGTCCCCGTCGCGGACAAAATATTCTTCAAATCTTAAATTTTTAAAGAACCAGTTAGACGGCTTATTTAAGCACAGTCGCTTTCGCCTTCGTGACATGACGTACCCATGGGAGTTTGGTAACCAGGGCCGGGACGGCTTTGCCGCGAATCTCGACCGACAGGGGTTTATCCAAAAATTCTTTCTTCACATAGGCCAAGGCGATTCCCTTTTTGAGCGTGGGGGAGAAAATACCGCTGGTGACTTCCCCGGCTTCCTGGCCGTTAGAAACCACTTTGTAATGCTGGCGAGGAATATTCTGTCCTTCCAATGTCAAACCGATGAGTTTGCGGGTGGTTTCCTTGTTCAAGGCTTCACGGCCGAAGAATCCGCCTTCCTTCTCCAACTTCACCGCCCAGCCCAATCCCGCCTCGTAAGGTTGGGTGGTTTCATCGATGTCGTTGCCGTGCAGGGGCAGGCCCGCTTCGAGGCGCAGGGAATCCCTGGCGCCAAGACCGCAGGGGGTGACTTCTTTCTGGGTCGCCAGTAAATCCCAAATCATGGGGGCGTCTTTCACGTCCACCATCAATTCATATCCATCCTCGCCCGTATAACCGGTGGCCATAATGAATAGCGGTTTTCCCTGGATGGTTCCCTTGCCGAATCCGAAATAAGGAATTTTGGTTAGGTCCGCGTCTTTGACTAACCGGCCCAGAACCTCATGGGCCTTGGGCCCCTGCAGGGCGATGAAGCCGGTCTGGTCGGAAAGCACGTCGATCTTGAGGTCTTTTCCTGCCGAGAGTTTGCGCAGATGTTCCACATCCACTTCCCGGCCGCCCGCGTTAATGATCCACAGGAACTTGTCGTTGGATTCTTTGTAAATAATCACGTCGTCAATGACCCCGCCCCTGGGGTTGAGGAGGAACCCATAGAGGGCGCTTCCGATGGGGCAGAGGGTCAGGTCGTTGGTAAATGCGTAATTGGAGAATTTATAGGCCTGGGGCCCTTCGATCCTCAATCTACCCATATGGGTGATGTTGAACATGCCGCAGGAAGTGCGGGTGGCTTCATGCTCGTAGAGAATCCCCTTGGGATAAGAAACCGGCATGTTCCAGCCGTGAAAATCGACCAGCTTGGCGCCGTGGGCTTGGTCCCAGGCCAGGCAAAAGGTGTCACGCATTTAAAAATCCTTTCTTCTAAAGCAAAACCAACATCCAACACTAAGCCACTAAGACTCTAAGAGAAACCCAAAATTTAAGACATAATGAAAACAACTTCTTATTTTGGTAACAATCAAAAAAAGCATTCCTTCGTGTCTTGGTGTCTTTGTGTTGGCCGTTTTTTTAAGTCTTTACACATCTGCGGAATATTTTTTCAGGTATTCCTCAAGTTTTCCGGCCCTTTCATAGCAATGCCGGTAGGAATCGGCCAGGAAGGCGAAATCCTTGTAGGGCATGGGCTTGTGCTCGATGAAATCCAGGATCTCAAAAAAGGTCGAGTTGTTGTTCTTCTCGAGAATGAGGATGAAGTCGCTGTCCAGGTAGCGCTCGTAAGACAGGATCTTGTCCATGGTCCGGCGGATTCTTCTTTTCTGGTGTTCCAGGTATTCAAACCAGTTGCCGAAACCCAGGTAGTCCAGGCGGGTGGAACGGTCAGTCGGGTTGATATGCTTGAAAATTTCGAGAAAATCCTCTTCTTTCAGGTTGTTCGCGTCACAGGGATGTTTGGAAGCCGCCAGAAACCCATAAAAAATGTTCTTGGTATCGCTAATGACGGACTGCAAATAGGGGACAATGACCCGGTGGATATTCTTGCTGCTGACCCTCTCGGGTAGGTAAATCGTCAGGGTGTAAAAAACGAAGGAAGAGATATAGGAGAGGGTGATCCATAGGATGACCTCGCTGCTGTGGCCGTCAAGCATATAGACCAGAAAGGCCACGGCCAGCAAAGCGATCAAAAACCAGGTCCGGCGGATGAAAAACGAGATTTCGCGGATAATTTTTTTGATGAATTTCATGGCGCTCCCGAAAAGAAAGCGAGGTGGGTTTAGTTTATCGACTCCGGCGGACCCCATCAAGAACCAATCGTCTTGAGCGGGAAATGGTTTGTGGTAGGATACCCGCCCTATGACCGAACCCGCACTGGCCGTTGAAATCAAAAACGCGATCTCGAAAAGGCGCACCTTCGCCATCATCAGCCACCCGGACGCCGGCAAGACCACCCTGACCGAGAAGCTTCTCCTCTATTCCGGCATGATCCAGACCGCCGGCATGGTGCGGGGACGCAAGGGCGGCAAGGTGGCCGTCTCCGACTGGATGGGCATGGAACAGGAACGCGGCATTTCCATCACCGCTTCGGCCATGCAATTTCCCTATAAAGACGCCATCATCAACGTGCTGGACACGCCCGGTCACCAGGATTTTTCCGAGGATACCTACCGCACCCTCACCGCCGCCGACTGCGCCATCATGGTGATCGACGCCGCCAAGGGCGTGGAAACGCAGACCCGCAAGCTTTTCGACGTTTGCCACCTGCGCGGAATCCCTGTCATGACTTTTATCAACAAGATGGACCTGCCCGGGCGCGACCCCCTGGACCTCATGCAGGAAGTGGAACAGGTCTTGAAGATCCATTCTTCCGCCATCAACTGGCCGGTGGGAACCGGACGGGAATTCAAGGGAGTCATGGACCGCCGCACCCAGGAACTGCTTTTGTTTTCTAAAATTTCCGTCGGGGGAGCGGCCAAGGCTACCGTTGAACGGCTTTCGCTTCAGGACCCGGCGGTGGAAACCCGCCTGACGCCCGAACTCATCGAAAAGCTTCACCACGATCTGGAACTCTTGGAAGTGGCGGGAAACCCCTTTGACGCCGACAAATTCTTGAATGGAGAAGTCACGCCTGTTTTTTTCGCCTCGGCCTTGAACAATTTCGGGGTGGAACCCTTTTTCGACGCCTTTGTGGAAATGGCCCCCCGCCCCGGGGCCCGGATCGCCGACACCCCCTCGGGTGGCGAAATAACCGTGGACCCGGTGGAAACCCCCTTTTCCGCCTATGTGTTCAAACTGCAGGCCAACATGAATCCAAAGCACCGGGACAGCACGGCTTTCATGAGGGTCTGTTCGGGTCGGTTCGAGCGGGATGTGGTGGTGAAGCACCACCGGTTGGGCAAGGAACTGCGCCTTTCCCGCCCCCATTCCATGCTGGCATCCGATCGAAACACCCTGGACGTGGCCTATCCGGGCGACATCGTGGGCGTGATCAACCCCGGCGTGTTTTCTATCGGAGACACCCTTTCCCTTCAAGGCGGGTTTGATTTCAAACCCCTTCCCCAGTTCCAACCCGAAATCTTCGCCCAGGTGCGGCCAAAGGACGTATCCAAGCGCAAATCGTTCGACAAGGGGCTGCAGCAAATGACCGAGGAAGGAACGGTTCAACTATTGAAGAGTTGGAACGATTTGGATATTTACGTGGCGGCCGTAGGCCGTTTGCAATTTGATGTTCTTCAGTACCGCCTGAAGGCCGAGTACGGGGCCGAAACCCACCTGGAACTTCTTCCCTACCAATCCAGCGCCTGGCTGGTGGGCGATCCTGAAACTTTTGACCCGCCCGTGCAGGTGTTGAAAACGCGTGACCGCCGCGACCGGCCCGTGATCCTCTTCAAAACGCCCTGGGACAAGGAATACACCCAGCGCAAATGCCCGAATCATAAACTCGTGGACATGGGTTGAGAAATTTCGAACCGTTCTCATTTAATCAAACAAAATTTGACTGAACGGAATCTCGAAAGAAAGTTTTAAAACTTGATCTTGGTTTGATTGGGAAGGCGGGACATCTGTGACGGCCGGGGGAACCCCGGCCCGGAGGGACCGACCTTAATGCTCAACGATCAATTGACGGCGCTTCTTGGCCCGATTCAGGTTTCGCTCGCACCAGCAGGGCAGGCAATGGTGTGACCCCTGTTCATCCACGAAAATGTTTCCTATTTCACCTACCGTACGGCATTCATCACACTCAAACAACGGCTCTCCTTTAAGGCTTTTGTCCGTTAATAACATGCGTTTCCTTTTGCTCTTTGGTCCTTTTCTCCGACTGTTTCATCTCGTTCAGGCAATTCCAGCAGTGGTAACTGCCTTCATCCTCGACGATGTCGGTGAAAAGTTCTCCCACGTGCCGGCACCGGTCGCATTGAAACAAGACGCTTTCCGAGAACTGATCCAGTTTCAGCATACGTCCTCCCAGGCACTACCAGGATCGAAGCGTTGGGTAGGTATCGAAGGGCGTCGGGTCGGTGTGGTTGAGCATCATTGTCAGAAACACTTGTTAACTTGATGTTACATCACGAAAGGAACTTTGTTACAAAGAGACCCCGCCCCGATTGGGCGGAAGATAATACGGAGGCGCCTGATAAGACGGCTTACTTGGCGATAATCCCCACGGTATAGAAATCCGGCGGGCCAAAGGTGCGGGCCGGGCGGTGACTGCAGAGAATGGTTCCTTTGGGAAAGAAATAACCCCATTCGTTATGGCAGGTATTTTGCGGGTAATAATAACGGTACTTGGAGACATCCTCATGGGTCACCAGATAAAGGATCCGGCCGGTCGTGTAATATGGCTTGGTCTGGGTCGCGTTGTAAGTCGTGACGGTGTGGTAAGGCCATTTCATGTCAAAGCGGGTTGAGGTAGTCGTGCTGGAAATGACCTTCATGGGAGGATCGGCCAAAGCGATCGCGGCCCCCAGGAAGCAGAATAGGATCACCCCAAAAATCTTCAATTCACGGCTCCTTCGGCCAAGCGTTTGATGCCTATCCTAACGGCCTTCCAAGCAAAGTCTTAAGTCCAAGTATGAATCAATTGGGCCTGTATTTTAAAGGTTTTTCGCCTTTTTAATGAAAACTGAAGATTTCATTGAGCGTTGGATGCGGATGAATGACCTTTTGAAGATCCTCCATCGTCATTCCCTTGGAAACAAGCAGACAGGCTTCTCCGATGAGGTCCGTCGCCTCGGGTCCCACGAGTTGAACCCCCAAAATTCGGCCGGAGTCCCCTTCGACGATGACCTTTCCCCACCCTTGAATCTCGCCCAGGATGCGGGCCTTGCTGTTAGCCGCAAAATTGTTTTTGTGTACCGAAACATTCGGGTATTGCTTGCGGGCTTCTTTTTCGGTCAATCCGACTGAGGCGATCTCGGGAGACGTAAAGACCACATGCGGTACCTTAGTGTCATCCATGGTTTCCGAAACCTCTCCTGATTCCTGGTGGCCAGCCACCAGCCGGGCATGCTCATAGGCTGTATGGGCATAAGGATAGTTGCCGGTCAAATCTCCGATCGCGTAAACCCCGGACAGGGAGGTTTGCAAATGTCCGTCGGTTTTAATTTTAGTTCCTTGAAGCTCCAGTTTTAGGGAAGGAAGTCCTGCCTGATCCGAATTGGGGACCCTGCCAGCCGCCACCAAAACCAGTTCCTCGTCCTTGACCTGAACCTGGGGCAAGCCCAATTCGATTTCTACCCCGAGCCGCCTCAAGGAATTGAGCAAATGTTGAGCTGATTCTTGATCCATGGTGGGAAGAATCTGGGGCAGCACATCCCCCACCCGAACCTTGACCCCGAGTTGGGCGTAAAGGCAGGCGAATTCCAGGCCGATGACCCCCGCTCCGATGATCAAGAGGGATTTCGGAAGCCGGGGTTCGGTTAACAGCTCGTCGCTCGTCACAAGGGTTTCTCCCATTGGAAAACCGGGAATCTGCCGAGGTCTTGAACCCAGGGCGAGGATGAGAATTCTTCCCGAATACTCCTCCCCGGAACACAAAACCAAGTCCGGGCCTTTGACGGTCGCTTCCCCCGGAACCACTTCAATTTTGGCGGAGGCCAGTTGGGACTGAATTCCCTTCTCCAGGATGGAAATGGTTTTTCGGGACCGTTCCACGAGTGTTTGAAAATTGAACCTGAGACCTTCCGTCTCGATACCCCATGACTTTCCTTCCTTGGAAATCATGTGGTAGCGGGTCGCGGCGGATTGGAGAAGCTTGGTGGGGATGCATCCCACATGGAGGCAGGAGCCCCCGATTTTCTTTTTCTCGAAGAGGGCCACCGATTTTCCCTGGCGGGCCAACCGCAGGGCCGTCATGTATCCTCCGGGCCCTCCGCCCACCACCAACGCGTCGAAATTTTTCATGTCATCCCCCGCCCGGCGTTCGAAGACTGTTTTAGTTTCTCAAAACCCACAGGGGAAGGCACCTGTAAAATGCACCCGCTTCTGACGATAATCCTTTATTCACCGAAACTTATTCCTTCTTCCTCGAAAGAACGGAGAATCGCCTTTTCCAGGCCGCTTCTCGTCACCCGCGGCAGGGCCGGGTCGTCGTTCAAACCCGTCATGGTCTCCAGACCCGAACCGGGGAAGGCCTTCTTCCATTCTTCCGCTACGTTCAGGAGTATCACGCCCTGCTGGAGGAAAACCCCTTCCCGACGGGCCTGGGCTCCTCCCGCTACCTTTTTTCCATGAAAAGTCAATTCGGCCTGGCTGGGAGCCGAAAAACAATGCGGGTCCCCCAGTCCCAAATGTTTCTCCTGGGTCATGCTGACATTTCGTCCAAGAGATTGAATAGCCCGGGCCAAGAGCTTTCCAATTCGACAGTAACTGCCAATTAAATCCCCTCCCACCATCGGGTCCTGCTTGGAAGCCAGAAGGGCGTAGCAAAGGTCCCCTTCCCCGTGGAAAACTCCTCGGCCTCCGGTCGGCCGGATTTCAAAAGGGAAGGCGAGAGGCTGGCGGATCATGCGCCTGGCTTCCAGACGGCCCAGGGTGAGTGTCGGCGAGGGGAACGAGAAAAACCTTAAGATGGGAATATCCTCAGCCCTGAAACCAGAAAACAACTGTTCGTCGTAAGCCATCTGCCCGATGGGGGGAACAAAGCTGGAAGGGATATAGCGAAAGGAAGTCATGGGGTAATTCTAGAATCGGGAACAAGGCTTTTGGAATAAAACGAGGCTGCCGGGCTAATAAATAGGGTATTCCTGGCCGTCGTACAGAACAAAGGATAGTTTGGCGGCGACTCCCTGAAGTTGATGCTGCAGCCGCATCACCGCCCAGGTCGGCGCGCAACCCTTCACGACCACATGCTTGCCTCGAAATATCTCCGGATCGAACTGAGGAAGTTTCATTTTTACGGAGGTTTCGGTCACCTTGCCGTCCATCCCCGCCAGCACATCCGTATTTAAGACAATCTTTTCCAGGGTTTCCATCAGGACCTTTCTTCATGACCCCAAAAACAAAAAGCGGCCAATGCCGCTTTTGTCTCTAAGCTTTTCATTTCTTTTTAGAAGCTAACGCTATGGCCGCATCCGCAAGAACCCTTGGAGTTGGGGTTTTCGATCACGAAACCCGCGCCTTTCAAGTCCTCGACATAATCAATCTTGGAGCCGTTCAGGTAGGGGGCGCTTTGGGGGTCCACCAGAACTTCTACATCCCCAATCTTGGAAACTTCATCATCATCGCGTTTCTGGTCAAAGGCAAAGCCGTAGGAGAACCCGTTGCAGCCTCCCCCCTGGACGTAAACCCGGAAAGTCTTGCCCTGGTAAGAGGCGTTTTTCGTGGCGAAATCTTTTACTTTGGAAATCGCCGAGTCGGTTAATTGAACCATGGTGTCCTCACTTCTTGTTTCTTAATGAAAACCATTATCATCATTTTAATTATATGTCCGTTCCACCTTTCGATGTCAAGGGACCAGGACAATCCCCGGCTGGCCTTCCACCTTTCGACCTTGGACAAAAAGCAGGCCGACCCTTCTTTTTCCAGGTCCTTTTTGTCCCTCCGGCAATCGTCCCGAAAAGGAACCCGGGTTGAAGAAAAAAGTTTCCCCGTACTGCCGGGCCAGCGGCTCGAAATTGTTTCCATAAACGATCACTTGAACGGGTTCCTCCTCGAACTGGCGCAAAAGGAACTGTTTGAGATACTGCGGTTTGCCGTAACCGTGGATCAACCCCAGGGTAAGAGGCCCCTGCCGCCAGGCGATCCGGACGTACATTTCCGATCTCACGATGGAGCTTTCGGCGTTTCCGCAAACTCCCTTGGTGGGAGCCAGCTGTTCAAGTTGTTCCAAAACCCGCAGGTCCCCGACCGGCCCCGCGTGAAGGATGGCATCCACGCCCTTGAAGGCACGCCGAAGCAGGTTCAGATCCTCCTTCGTCAGCACACCGCTCGTATCCGCCAAAACCCCGAAAACCACTCGAAGCCCTCCCATTTTGACTTAACCCTTTGTTCACCTTACACTAGGCCTTCTATCCATTCCGGGGCCGTCAAGGCGCCGGTTAAACCCGGGGCTCCATGAAAATCGCTATTTGCCAGATTAACACCACCGTGGGCGATTTTGACGGCAATATCGCGAAGGTGATCCAAAACATCGAGAAGGCCAAAACGCTGGGTTGTGAAATGGCCCTATTTCCCGAATTGACCCTGACCGGATATCCTCCCCGGGACCTATTGGACCGCATTTCCTTTTTTCAGGCCGCCCAGATTGCCGTCGAGCAAGTCGCCCGGGCTTCCAAGGGAATCTTGTCGATTGTCGGTACGATCCTTGAAAACAAGGGCAAAGGCCCGGCTCTATTTAATTCCGCCGTGGCCGTGAAAGACGGGAAGATCCTTCATGTCTACCACAAGGTACTTCTGCCCAACTACGATGTTTTTGATGAGGCCCGTTATTTCTCCCCTTCACCCAAACCGGCGCCTCCCTTTTCCTATGGCGGATTGAAAATAGGGATTACGCTTTGCGAGGACATCTGGAACGCTCAGGGCGTTTTCCCCAACCGTTTGTATTACCAAGATCCGGTCTTGGAAATTGCCAAGGGCAAACCCGATCTCATCGTGAACCTTTCCGCCTCCCCCTTTCACGCCGCCAAACTACCCGTTCGACAGGCTCTATTGAAAGAAGTCACCCGGAAAACCGGGGTTCCCGCGCTTTATTGCAACCTGGTGGGGGGCAACGACGAACTGGTTTTTGACGGCTGCAGCATGGCCATGGACGGGGCCGGAAACCTGTTTCAGGTGGGAAAGGCTTTTGAGGAAGATTTTTTTATTTACGATACTGAAAACCCCTCGGCCAAAAATCCTCCGCCTCACAACTCCGAATCGGGCTGGATCTACCAGGCACTCGTCATCGGGACCCGGGATTACGTCCGCAAATGCGGTTTTGAAAAGGTGCTGGTGGGCCTTTCGGGAGGAATCGATTCCGCCCTGGTGGCGGCCATCGCGGCGGAAGCCCTGGGAAGCGCAAACGTCATGGGTGTCACCATGCCCTCCCCTTTTTCCTCACCCGGTTCCATCGAAGATTCCCGCCAATTGGCCGAGGCCCTGGAAATTGAATTCAAGGAAATCCTTATCACGCCCTTGTACCAGGCGGCCCTTCAAACCTTGAAACCTGTTTTCGAGAACCGGAATCCCGACACAACGGAGGAAAACATCCAGGCCCGTTTGCGGGGCCTTCTGTTAATGGCCCTTTCCAATAAGTTCAACCGGTTGGTCCTCTCCACGGGCAATAAGAGCGAGTTGGCGGTCGGCTATTGCACCCTCTATGGCGACATGTGCGGAGGTTTGGCGGTGATTTCCGACGTTCCCAAGGGAATGGTGTACCAGTTGGCTCGGCACGCCAACCGGGTCAAGCCGGTTATTCCCCAGGCGGTCTTTGACAAGCCTCCCTCCGCTGAGCTGAAGCCCAACCAGACGGACCAGGATTCCCTGCCTCCCTACGATCTTTTGGACGGCATCCTTCGGCTTTATATCGAAGAAAACCAGCCGCCTTCCAAATTGGAAAAAGCGGGTTTCGAACGGGATTTGATCCAGGGCGTTCTCAAGATGATCAATCGCAACGAATACAAAAGGCGTCAAATGGCGCCGGGACTCAAGGTCACCGCCAAGGCTTTCGGCATGGGACGCCGCATGCCCCTGGCGCAAAAATTCAAGGAATCAGAAAATTAAATGAAAAAAATCATGGTTGAATTAACAAAGGAAATCACTTTTGAAGCGGCGCATTACCTTCATAACCCGAGTTGGGACCGCGCCAAAAACATTGATGTTTTTAAAAAATGCTCCGGATTTCGCCCTGATGATATGAAAGCCAGCGGTTACCCCCACGGACATTCCTATCGTCTTCGGGTGACGGTGAAGGGCCCCATCCATCCCGAAACGGGTTTCGTGATGGATTTTAAAATTCTAAAGGAAATTCTGAAGCGGGCAGTATTCGATTCGTTCGATCATCGGTTCATCAATCAGGAAGTCGAGCCCTTTAAAAGCCATCCCACTTTCCAAACCACCGTCGAAAACTTGCTCGTGGTGCTGTGGAAAAGACTGGAACCCGTGCTGAAAAAGGAAAGGGTGGCTCTGCACGAACTGACCTTGTGGGAAACCGCCTCGAACTTCGCCACGCTGAGGAAATAAAAAGGTTCAAAAGCCGAAGGGGATCGTTTCCGGCTCGTTCGATATTTCAATACATTGGGGCTCGTCGAAATTCGTTTTGTTGACTTTGGAAGTGACCGGGATACTCGTCATCTTGTCGCCGGGATAGGGCTTTAAAAGCTCCTTTAATTTCTTAAAATCCCTGACGTCCTCCAGATCCAGCCACAATCCGAAGTCTTTTTCTTCCAGAATGGCGGGCATCCGGTCGTGGATGGCCCGCACCGCTTCATTCGGTGTGGTGGTTATCAGGCTCAACGAATCCACGGACCCGGTTTCCAGGGCCTGGGTGGCCCAGATTCCCGCCACTGCAAAAGGCCGCTCGTCTTTCATCTTGAAATAATAGGGGCGGGTTTCTTTCGCCTCATGGCGCCATTCAAAAAACCCATCCATGGGCACCAGACAGCGCCAATGCTCGAAACTTTCCTGAAAAAGGGGCTGATCTTGAATGTCCTCGGAGCGGGTGTTCACCACCAATCGTCCGCCTTGGGTCCAGGAAGCCAAAAATCCCCAACGAAGCATCCTGATTTCTCTTTTTTTCTTATCCAAGGGCCGGATGACCGCCGGTACCGTTCGGGAGGGAGCGATGTTATAACTGGGTTTCCACTCAAAAGTCTTTTCCAGTTTAAAAAGCTGGGAAATCGCCTTGGAATTACTCTTCAATACATATCGGGTGCACATAATTTTCTATTGTAACAGACCTGTTTTTCTCGTCCGCACACAAAAAAAGCCCCGCCGTTTGGGGCGGGGCATTTATGGTGGACATTACTGGACTCGAACCAGTGACCTTCGCGATGTGAACGCGACGCTCTAACCAGCTGAGCTAAATGTCCAAGATCAAAATGCAAGTAGGTTCAAGGGGTTACAGGGCGGGTAGTTTATATTGAAAAAAAAGCCTTTTCAACCAACATACTACCCTTGCCAGGGTTGTTGAAAATGCGCGACTTGGATGAATGGTCGATTAAAAGAATTCCACCGCAGTGAAGGCTTTTTTCAAGCTTGCCTCGGTCCATGCTTTTTTGGTTTTCAAGATTTTCAAGGCTTTGGCCCGGGAAAACTCGAAATGGGCCACCCGTTGAAGACTGTCCCACTTCGGCATCCCATAGGAATCCCTTTCGAGAACATAAACGATGTCGACGATAGAACGATCCGATGTCGCCGTGGAAGGCTGAAGCTTTGCCGCCAATTCCAAAGCCGAATCCGCAAGTCGGAATTTTTGATCTTTTCCGTCAAAATTGGATTTTGCGTCCTGCGCGTTCCACATGTAATGGACGTGATCCCCTTTATCTGTCGCGATAACGTTTTTCTTGAACCAATCATCCCAAGGCACATCAGCGAGTTTCCATTGGCCCGCCGGTATATTGGCGAATGGCGTGGGAGTGGTCTCCTGAGCCCGAACGATAGATGAAAACATTAAAACAAAAAGAAAAACACGATATTTCAATTTTCCCTCCCGACTCATTGCATTTGCTGGATGGCACTCATCACGATACGCCTTCATGCTTAAAAACTCAAAAGGCATCGAGTGTATTTTGCCACCTGGTCCATGGGATAGAAGAATATCAGCCAGCCATAGGCAACGAAAACGTTGGTAGCGGCAACACCCAAGAAGGTACTACCGGGCAGAGAGACAAACCACCGGCCGCTTTTGGTTTTTTCCCATATTCCATGCAAAACCATCCCAAGCCCTTGATAGAGGCCCCAGATCCCAAAGTGCCAGCTCGCTCCATGCCAAAGGCCGCAGATGAAAAAAGTCATCATCAAATTGAAAAACTGGCGGGCGGGTCCCAACCGGTTCCCCCCGAGGGCGATATAGATGTAGTCCCGGATCCAGCTGGAAAGCGACATGTGCCACCGCCTCCAAAAATCCTGGATATTTTTCGCGATGTAGGGGAAGTTAAAATTGACCGGCAGGTCCAAACCGATCATCTTTCCCAGGCCGATGGCGATGTCACTGTAGCCGGAGAAATCGAACAGGATGCGGGTGGAAAGAAGCGCCAGCAATAGACAGGTGGGGCCGAAGGACAGGTCCGTCCTTTTTTCCAGCAGATGGATGACCATGGTCGCGTTATCGGCGATGACCAGTTTTTTAAAGAACCCCAGAAGCAGCTGGAAAAATCCGAGCAGGGCTTTCTCCGTCTCCGGGCGTTTTAATCCTTCCTCCAGTTGGGCGAGGAAAGGCTGGTAGCGCTTGATGGGGCCGGAAACAATGGACGGGAAAAAAATGCAGAAGATACCGAACTTGATGGGATTACGGACGGGCTCGCTTCCGTGATAAACGTCGGTCAGGTAATGGACGAACTCGAACGTAAAAAAGGAGATGGCCAGCGGCAAGGCAGGCTGAAAAGCGTGGGTCTTGAACCACTCCCCCATGGCTCCGCCAAGCATGTTTCCCAGCGAGGTCACAAGAAGAAATTGGTATTTGAAAAACAATAGGCCAAACACCGGCACCAGGATCGCCCCGAAATAAATTCCACGGCCCTTCCCGGGGGTCTCCCGTTTCTTCGCGATCCACAGGGCGAAGAAAAAGGTCGCGATCGCCATGGCGATGATGGGTTTCACCCCGGCCGGGCCCGCGAAGTGATAATGGAATACGGCGCTGCAACCCAAGGTGTATATCAAACGGATCCGGGGCGTGGGCATCCACCAGAGCAGGGCGTAAAAAAGAATGAAGAAAAGAAGAAACCAGCTCGTGTTAAATATCAAACGAAGGTCCCCTGTTTTTCAAAAGTCCACATAGATAAACTTCGACGCGGATAAGTCGCCTGAAAAAAGAAGGATGGCCAAAAAGAGTAGAAACAGAACCAACCCTAAGCCCAAACCTTTCAAAAGGGATCGGTTCATGAGTTCTTTCCATTTCCCGCTAGCAAATAGGCCAAATCCTTGGAATAGGCTTGGTTTCCCTCGGGAGTCAAATGGCAATGATCCAGGAAGGAACAGGGCCCATAGCGATTGGACCAATCCTGATATTCCAATCCTTCGAAACCGTGGGCCTTCATGAAAACTTTTAGGTTTTTCCGGTTGTTTTCATAACTAGGGCGGTCCAGGTAATCCCCGAGAAAGCCCGGGTTTTGGGGACTCAAAACCACCTCGACGGGAATTCCCGATTGTTTCAATTTATCGAGCAATAACGCAAGGCTTTGGTATGGCAACGCGTCCGGGGGCCAATGGTAGGCCTGGTAGTAGGCGGCGATCTTTAACTTCAAGCTCGCTTCCACCAGATCCTCGTCCTCCTTCGGCGGTCCCATGACACGCTCCAGCTGGCGCTGGAAAAAATCTTTCTGCGTTGGGTAATACCACAGGGTCTTGGCCATTTGGGTTTCTCGGAATAGGAAGCAATGCCCACAAAGGAAGTCATACAGCCTGTCGCTCAGCCTGTTTTCCTCCGTTTTCTTGGGGTCGGTACCAAGGGCTGTCAGAACGGAAGACGGCAGGTCTTCCCTTAAAAAATCCCTGGAAAGCGCCTTGGGTCCCGAAGCGAAATCCTGGGCGAACATTCGGAAATTCAACAAAAGAAGAATTTTTTCCGGCCTGGGTCCCAGGAGTTTGGTTCCATCGCCTGATAGTAATTCCGCCGAGAGGGCCAACAAGTCGGGCAGCAAAACACCGTCCGCCCCCAGTGGCAAGGCGTGAATGCCTTTCAACCCCAATTCATGATTCAAGAAACGGCCCAGGGTCAAGGTCCGGGCTCCCGGCACTCGATGTTCCATCAAGGCGCTGGCTCCCAGGATGCTGTCACCCAGTATAAGAATTTCTGGATTTCCCTGAGTTCCGTAGCGCAAGCGATCCCGGATCTCTGGAAGGCTGGTAAAATCCGCGCTCAGGTCGAGATGACGGTACCAAAAACCCGTTGGAACTGTCAGGCGGAGAAGGATCTCACTCAAAAAGACGAGTCCTAAAAAAGAAGTCAGGGCTCCCAATAGAAGGGATTTTGAGAAATTCATTTTTTCCATGTCAAAGGTTGAATTAATCCGCGTGGGCTGAATCTTACCAGAGATTCCAATCTCTTTCCCTAAGCTCTCTTAAAAAAGCGAAAAATCCAAACCACTACCTAATCCCTTGATGTTTCATTTGGACTTCATCCAATGCTCTCATCCAGAACAAACTTTTGGAAAATTTTGTAAAAGGGTCTAAAAAGCATTGAAAACCTCTCACAAAATTGAAAATGTCCATAATTTGGGGTTTCAGTTTAACCCTTCCCCCTTTACCCTTGAGGTATGCCCCCACCGGTTCCATCCCATTTAAAAGCCGCCTACCAAGCATGTGAAAAACAAGCCTTTTCCCATTACGAGAATTTTCCTGTCGCTTCCCTTCTCCTTCCCCCGGCCACCCGCCCCCATGTGGCGGCCCTCTATGCGTTCGCCCGCACCGCCGATGATTACGCCGATGAGGAACAG
>CAZGKT010000039.1:0-35699 GCA_964525605.1 uncultured bacterium | reverse complement strand
TGGGGCTGCCGAATCCCGTCCCGGCCGACTTCAATCCGCGGCCCCAAACCAATCCAAGCCGCCCCGCTTCTTAAAGAACTGGGTGGGCTGGCTACGATTGGGAGACCCGGGACCACCGGGGTAGTAGGAGCGAAAGAGTCAGAGAAGCGTCTAAAGGTGGGTGAGGAGAGTTCGTTTTAAAATCAAATCGGAGGCTGGAATGAATCAGATCAAGCTTTTGCTGTTCATGGGTTTACTGCTGGGATTTGCGGGCGCGCTTCAAGCCCAGGATGCGACGGGGCCGAGCGGCTACAAGATCCTCCAAAAGGTTCCATTGCCCGGCGACGGCGGATGGGATTTTCTCATCGTCGATTCCGACAGCCGCCGGGTCTATCTCACCCATAACAACAGCATTCAGGTGGTCGACGCCGACGCCCTGACACTCATTGGAACAATCGAGAATGTGCCCCATCCCCACGGCGTGGTCGTTCTGCCTGACCTGGGCAAGGGCTATGCCTCGAGCGGGGACCCGGGAAGCGTGGTGGTCTTCGACCTGAAAACCTTGAAACACCTTTCCGAAATTCCCACCTCGAAGGACACGGACGTAATTATTTACGACCCCGCCACCAGCCATGTCATTACCTTTGACGGAGACAGCAAGAACTCGACCGTCATTGACCCCACTACCGACAAGGTGGTCCAAACCGTGGACCTGGACGGGGCGCCCGAAGTGGCCGTCTCCAACGGAACGGGCCTTCTTTATGACAACCTGGAAAGCAAAAGCGTCATTATCAAGATGGATGCCAAGACCATGAAGGTTCTCAAGACTTGGCCCCTGGCCCCGGGGGAATCACCTTCCGGTCTTTCCATGGACGTGAAGAACAACCGGCTCTTCAGCGGCTGTCACAACAAACTCCTGGTGGTGATGAACGCCAAGAACGGGAAGGTGATCCAGACCCTGCCGATCGGGGACCGGGTGGATGGCACCGCGTTTGATCCTGCCACCGGCAACGTGTTCAGCTCCAACGGCGACGGCACCCTGACGGTCATTCACGAGGACTCACCCAACAAATACACGCTTGTGGAGCAATTCCCGACCGAGATTGCCGCCCGGAGCCTAGCCCTTGATTCCAAAACGGGCCGCATCTTCATGATGACCGCCCAGATGCAGCCCCCACCGACCCCGACGGATAAGGATCCCAAACCCCACCGTAAACCGGTGCCGGGAACCTTTCATCTGCTCGTGATAGGGAAGTAAATGCCGTTTCGAGGGCTGCCCCCTTTGGGGCGGCCCTTTTTTTATGACTGAAACCTGTCGGTGAATCGGATCAAGGAGGTTCCCGTGAATGAAAAATCTGTTGAAAACAACCTGAGCAAGGTCCCCGAGGTTACCCTCCTTTTCTGGGTCATGAAGATCGCCGCCACCACCGTGGGTGAGACCGGGGGCGACATGGTCTCCATGTCCATGAACCTGGGCTACCTGCTCAGCACGGCCATTTTCGCCGTGATTTTCATCGCGGCGGTGATCATCCAGATCAAGGCCAAGGCGTTCCATCCCTATATCTACTGGTTCACCATCATCGCCACCACGACGGTGGGCACCACAATGGCTGATTTTTGCGACCGGTCCCTGGGCGTCGGCTACGCGGGGGGTTCCTCGATCCTTTGCATCCTGCTGATGGCCTCGTTATTCATCTGGTACAAGACCCTGGGCACGGTGGCCGTGGATTCGGTCTGCGAGCCGAAATCGGAGATGTTCTACTGGGTGACCATCATGTTCTCCCAGACCCTGGGCACGGCCTTGGGGGATTGGACGGCCGACAGCGAGGGCATGGGCTACCTGGGGGGGGCGACCCTATTCGTGATCATGCTGGCGGTGATCCTCGCGCTTTACAAATGGACCCAGGTTTCCCGTACGCTCCTCTTTTGGTCCGCCTTTATCCTCACCCGCCCCCTGGGGGCGGTGCTGGGCGACTTTCTGGATAAACCCCTCGCCGAGGGGGGATTGAACCTGAGCCGTTATGCCGCCACCGGGGCGCTGTTCCTCTTCATCCTGGTCTGCGTTCGTTTTTTCAAGCACAGGGCGGCCCGAAAAAGCCATTAGGTTTTAGTAAGATAAGGTCATGGCTATTTCGGATATCCCAAAGAACAGTTCCACTTTCATCGCCCTGTTTTTTCTGGGCCTTCTGGGTTTGGCGTCGGTTTCCTGGGCGGGCCCGCCCTTCGAGACGGATGATCCCGAACCGACGGATTTCGGGCATTGGGAAATTTACCTGGGTTTGACCGGCCTGCAGTTCCAAAATGATTTCTCGGGAACCGCCCCTTTCCTGAATTTGAATTACGGGGCATTGCCGGACCTCCAACTCAGCTTGACCGAACAAGGTTCTTTCGATTTTCCATCGGCTTCCATTCAGTCCTACGGATTGGGGGACTCCTTAATTGGATTTAAGTACCGGTTTATCCACGAGAGCGCCGATCTTCCCCAGGCTGCCCTTTTTCCTCAGGTCAATATCCCGACGGGCGACGCGGCCAAGGGCCTGGGAAGCGGCCAATATCAGTTCTTACTTCCCCTCTGGCTCCAGAAAAGCTGGGGGCCTTGGACGACCTTCGGGGGCGGGGGCTATTGGTTCAACCCGGGCCCGGGCAACCAGAATTGGGTGTTTCTGGGATGGGAAATTCAAAGGGACCTCTCGTCTTTTTTCACCCTGGGAGGGGAAATCTTCTATCACAGCGCCAACCAGACAGGGGTAAACGACAGCGTGGGATTTAACCTCGGGGGTTTTCTGAATTTCGACCAGGTCAACCACATCGTGTTTTCCGCCGGGAGGGACCTCCTGCAACCCGAATACTCCTTCACGGGTTATTTGGCCTACGAATGGACTTTCCCAGGGAATGAATAATACAATCTGTCCCTGCGGGCCCCTCATCGCCCGGAAACCCTTGAAGGAATGCATCCATGATCCACGTTGTCCTCATTGAACCCGAAATACCCTGGAACACGGGCAACATCGGCCGGACCTGTTTGGGGGCGGGGGCGGAGCTTCACCTGGTGGGCCGGTTGGGTTTTCATCTCGATGAGAAAGAACTTCATCGGGCGGGGCTGGATTACTGGGAAAAGGTGAACCCCCACCGATACGCGACCTGGGACAAATTTCTCGAGCAAATGAACCCCGATATTCCCATGATGTTCCTTTCCACCAAGGGCGCCCGGGTCTACTGGGACGCGGATTTTTCCCAAGGGGCCTACCTCATCTTCGGCAAAGAAACAGCCGGGCTTCCCAAAGACTTCTACGAAATCTATAAGGAACAGATGTACCGGATTCCCCAGACCGATCAATCCATCCGGAGCCTGAACCTTTCCACTTCCGTGGGGATTGTCCTCTACGAAGCCGTCCGGCAAAACCAATTCCAGCTTTATAAGTTTTAACGAACGCGATTTTTCGTGGAGCCTTCCAGAACCGCTGGATATGATGGGCCCATGGCCGATTCCCCCTTCCATCTGGTCGTGGCGACCCCCTGTTACGGGGGCCAGGTCACGGCCCTTTACGCCAATTCGCTCCTCAAGCTGAAAGACGCCTGCTACGCGCGGGGTGACATCAATCTGCAGGTCAAAATGATGTACGGGGACGCTTTGATTCCCCGGGCCCGGCAGGACTTAGTGGCCCAATTCCTCGAAATCGAGTCCGCCACCCACCTTCTTTTCATCGACGCGGATATCGGTTTTGAGCCGGACCAGGTGTTCCGTCTTCTTCAATTCAACGCGGATGTCTCCGCGGGGGTTTACCCGGCCAAGGTGATCGACTGGAACCGCGTGACGGCCCAGGCGAAGGCGGGGATGAAACGCATCGAATCCGCCTCCCTGGCCTATGTGGTGGGCGCCGAAAATCCCGAAAAAATCGAGGTGAAGGGCGTATTCGCCAAGGTGCGGTATGCGGGCACGGGGTTCATGATGATCAAACGATCCGTTTTGCTGGCCATGATTGAAAAATACCCCCAGCTCCGCTATTCCGGCCAATTCAGCGCGAAGGAAGTCGGTCAAAAAAGAAATTTCCTGTACGCCTTGTTCAATTGCATCCTGGATGAGGCGGAGGGCGTTTACTTAAGCGAAGACTTCAGTTTTTGCCGGCGGTGGACCGACATGGGCGGCGAGATCTGGGTGGATCTCCAGAGCCGGCTGAGCCATGTGGGAATCCTGGTGTTCCAGGGTGACCTCTCCACGCAGTTTCCCAACCTTCCTTCTTAATTTAAAAAGTTTTCCGCGCGGGGTTGATAGTCGGCGGTCCTTTCCTCCAATCTAGTGCCCATGAATTCCTCTCCCCACACCAATCGCCTCATCCACGAGAAAAGCCCCTACCTGCTTCAGCACGCCCACAACCCGGTGGACTGGTTCCCCTGGGGCGAGGAGGCCTTCCAGAAAGCGAAGAACGAAAACAAACCCATCTTTCTTTCCATCGGCTATTCCACCTGCCATTGGTGCCACGTGATGGAGCGCGAGAGTTTCGAGAACGAGGCGATCGCGAAGATCATGAACGAGCATTACGTCTGCATCAAGGTCGACCGGGAAGAGCGCCCGGACGTGGACCAGATCTATATGAACGCGGTGATGATGCTCACCGGCCAGGGCGGCTGGCCGCTGAATCTTTTTTTAACCCCCGACCTCAAGCCTTTTTATGGGGGAACCTATTTCGCGCCCGACGCCCGTTATGGCCGCCCGGGATTTCCCTCCGTGTTGGAGGACGTCCGCCGGGCCTGGCGCACCAAGCCCGAGGAAATCGAAAAGGCGGGCCAACAACTCGCCTCCGTGATCGCCCGGCCCAGCGCCCAAACCTCCGGCGAAGCCTTGAACGAAAAAATTCTCGATCTGGCCCGGGAACAGTTGGAATCCGGGTTTGATCCAAAAGACGGGGGGTTCCGGGGCGCGCCCAAGTTTCCTCCCGCCATGGCGATTCAATTCTTGCTTCGGTTGCATCAAAAGACGGGAGACCGAGAAATTCTCCCGCTGGTCGAGGTGACCCTCGACAAGATGTCCTGGGGCGGCATCTACGACCAAGTGGGCGGAGGTTTTTCCCGGTATTCCACCGACGATGAATGGCTGGTCCCCCACTTCGAGAAGATGCTTTACGACAACGCGTTGCTTTCCCGGGCCTATTTGGAAGCCTATCAGGTCACTGGGAAGGAGGAATATGCCCGGGTGGCTCGGGAAATCTTCAATTATCTTTCGCGGGATATGACCAGTCCCGAGGGAGGCTTTTACAGCGCGGAGGATGCCGATAGCGAGGGCGAAGAGGGGAAGTTTTACGTCTGGACCCCTTCCGAATTAAAGCGAATCCTGGGCGAAGAAGACGGCATGGCCTTTTGTAACCTTTACGGGGCCAGCGAAGCTGGAAATTTCGAGGGTCAAAATATCCTTCACCTGAAGGGGCCCTTGTCCGAGGCGCTCCAGACCCTGGGCAGGGATGAAAAGGGGTGGGAGGGGGTCCGAAAAAAGGTTTTGGCTGAAAGATCCAAACGGATAAGGCCCCACCTGGACGACAAGATCCTCACATCCTGGAACAGCCTGATGATTTCCTCGCTTTGTTACGGCTATCAAGTCCTGGGGGATGACGCCTACCTTGAAACGGCGAAAAAGGCCTCGGATTTCATCGATAAGAACTTGTTCAAGAATGGAAGGCTATTGGCTTCCTATCGAAACGGACCCTCCGATATTCAGGGTTATATCGACGATTACGCCTTTTACCAGGCCGCCCAACTGGACCTTTACGAGAGTACTTTTGAACCAGCCTATTTCAAGAAGGCTGTCGGGCTCGAAAAGGATATGGCGAGTTTGTTTTGGGATGAGAAAGGGGGAGGGTATTTTTTCACGGGAAGCGACCAAAAAGACGCCCATCGGCTTCTGGCACGGACCAAGGATTCCCATGATGGCGTGATCCCTTCGGGGAATTCGCTGGCGGCCCTGAGCCTCTACCGGTTGGCCGAATGGACGGGAGACCCCCAATACCGAAATCGAGCCGACGAGATTCTAAAAGCCTTTTCCGCCCTGTTATCCCAGGGTCCGATGAATTATCCCCTGATGCTCCAGGCCTTTCAGTTCGATTTTTACGGCCCTGCGGAGGTTTTGGTGGTGGGGCCGAAAAATGAATCCAATGAAATGCTTCGTTCGATCCGGAAAACTTTCCTTCCCGGAAAAGTGTTGGTTTTCGCCGAGGAGAATCAAGTGAAGGATTTGACCAACCTCATCCCCTGGGTGGAAGGCCGGACGGCCCAGGGCGGCAAACCGACGGCCTATGTTTGCCGAAACTATCAGTGCCAATTGCCCACCACCGATGGGCTAAAGGTATTATCGCTTTTAAGCGAGAGATGACTTACACAAGATAACTTTTGGGAGGGAGAAATGCTGACCTTCAATGCTTCCCTGGTGGAACATTTCAAGAGATTGCTGGCCTATGACCAATGGGCCATGGATTTACTCCTCAAAGATGTCGAAGCCTTGCCGGCCCCCGACCCCACGGCCTTAGGGAGAATTTCCCATATTCTTTTCGCGGAAGACGTCTGGCTGACCCGTCTTCAAGGAGAGGATCACTCCAAATTCACCACGCCCTGGCCGGAACGGTCCACCGCCGAGTGCCGGGAAAAACTTACGGAATTAGGAATAAGATGGAGTGCCTACCTGAACCATCTGGGCGACGCGGATTTTGGGAAAATCATTTCATACCAGAACACAAAAGGCCAACCCTACCAGGCCCCGGTGGGGGGAATCCTCACCCAGGTGTTCGATCATTCCACCTATCATCGGGGACAAATCGCCACCGCCATTAAAAAAGCCGGCGGCGAACCGCATAGCCAGGGGTTTTACGGCTTTCTTTTAGAAAACATGAAATAGTTTGCCTTTCCCCGCCTGACTTGACCTCAAAAATCTTCCCTTTTTGAAAATTCCTTTTACAATGCCCCTCCCCCGAAATGGGGAAATATAAATTTTCGTATGAGGAGAATGTCATGAGACTAAAAACCATAGCCCTTCTGGGCCTGCTCTTTCTGGGTTCCTTCGCGTGGGGAGGGGAATCCCAAACGCCCGCCGATGCATCCGGCAATACCCAGGTGGCGGCCGCTCCCGTCTCCGTGGCCGATGATTGGAAAAAACAAATTATTACCAGCATGAACCTGAACCAGGCGTCCTTCAACAACTGGTCCCAGGGGGGAACCGACATGATTTCCTGGCAGGCCAGCTTGAACGCCCGGTTTGAGCA
This sequence comes from uncultured bacterium, assembly GCA_964525605.1. Classification (GTDB taxonomy): domain Bacteria; phylum Oederibacteriota; class Muellerivitia; order Muellerivitales; family Muellerivitaceae; genus CAVTWJ01. The sequence goes on along the minus strand of CAZGKT010000039.1, from coordinate 28,476 downwards.
AAATAATCCCTCGGTCAACTGGCTCAATACCCTCAAGCTTCAATACGGATTGACCTACCTGGCCAACCAGGGAACCCAGATCTCGGCCGATACCATTGATTTGGAAAGCGTCTATTCCTGGAAAACCTGGCCCAAGGTGAATCCCTACGTTTCCTTCGCGGCCAAGAACCAGTTCGGGGCGGGGTACAACTATTCCGTCACGCCTTCCCAGGAGATCTCAAATTTCATGGACCCAGGGTATTTCACCGAGAGCGCGGGGTTGAAATACAACCCGGACCCGATCTTCAATACGCGGGTGGGGTTGGGCGTGAAGGAAACCGTGGCCAGCCGGTTCGAGGTCCCCTACACCCTGGACCCCAGCACGGGTAAGGCTTCCGGCGAACTGACCCAGGTCGGATTGGACTGGGTTTCGGAATTAAACGTCAAATTATTAAGCGATACGAATTTTGATTCCAAACTCGACACCTTCTGGCCCGGCGGACCCCTGGACCTCACGGTCGTGGAGTGGGACAACCTCTTGAGCATCAGCCTGAACAAGATTATCAGCGTTAACATGGAGGATGATTTCCGCTACGATTCCAGCGTCTATTGCGGACTTCAGGTCAAGGAAACCCTCGGACTCGGGTTCGCTTATAGTTTGTTGTAATCCGTTGAAATAAATGGGAGGCCGACAATGGGCATGTTGAAAGAATTCAGGGAATTCGCGGTCAAGGGCAACATGGTGGATCTGGCGGTCGGTATCATCATCGGGGGAGCCTTTGGAAAGGTCGTCTCCTCCATCGTGTCCGATGTCCTCATGCCTCCCCTGGGATACCTCATCGGGGGGATCAATTTCACCGATATCAAAATCCACCTGAAGGCTCCGGCCATCGATTTGGCCGGGAAGGCGGCCCAGGAAGTCACCATCAATATCGGCAATTTCATCCAATCGATGGTCGATTTTTCCATCATCGCCTTCGCGGTGTTCTTGATGGTGAAGGCCATCAACCGGATGCATAAAACGGAAGCCGCGGCCCCGGCCCCACCGGCCCCGCCGACCCAGCAGGAAGTATTGCTGACGGAAATTCGGGATCTGCTGAAAAAGAAGTAACCGGTGTCCGACCCGTTGTTTGACCGGGTCATCCGGGAAGTGCTCCAAGAATTGCCTCCGGATCTGCGGGCGGCGCTCGCTTCGGTACAAATCGTGGTCCAAGAAAAACCCGGCGGGGAACTACTGGGTCTTTTCGAGGGGGTCAGCCTGAGGGAAAGCCCCCTGGACGAGGAGAGGCTTTTTCCCGACCGGATCACGCTCTTTGAGGATAACCTCAAGAAGTCCTACGACAACCGGCAAGAACTGGCCCGCCAAATCCGACTGACCCTTCTGCACGAGTTAGGACATTTTTTCGGCTTTTCCGAAAAAGAACTCAAGGACCGTGGATACGAATAATTCGGGATTGTTGTCGCGGGCTTTTGCCTGACCCCCATCATAAGAATCTCGTTCCCTCTCCTGCAAAATGCCGTCATCCGCTTCTTATAAGAGGGTTTTGTTATGAGGGAATTCAAACGCTTCGCCCTTCGGGGAAATCTCATCGACCTGGTCATCGGCATCGCCCTGGCCGGGGGACTGGTCAAGCTTTCCAGCGCCTTCGTGGCGGATGTGATCATGCCCCTCTTGAACGGCGCCCCCGGCGGAGGGGCCTTCAACCTGGCCCACCTTTTCCAGGCCCTGGTGGATTTTGTTTTCCTCGCCCTCGTGCTTTACCTGGTCTTCCTGTTTGTCCACCACCTGCGCCAGGCTTCGCCCGGCCATGTGAGTACCCTGGCCCGTCAGGAACAGCTTTTGACCGAGATCCGGGACCTGCTGAAAAAATCTTAGATTCTTCCTCTCCCTTTCCCGCCGCCGCCCCCTGTAAGATGACGCATCCAATGAAAGAGGGGGACGGATGGAAAGCCATGACCTGCGCGTCGAGACGCCCCAGGGCCGTTCCCTCCATGCCACGATCAGCCTGCCTCCCCAGATGAAACATCCCCTCATCCTCATGGCCCACGGGTTCCTGGGCTTCAAGGACTGGTCCTTCTTCCCCTGGGTCGCCGAATATTTCAACCAGGCGGGTTTTCCCGTCCTCCGGTTCAACTTTTCCGGTTCCGGCATGGGCGCCTCCCAGGACGGCCCCTTTACCGAACCCGAGGCCTTCCAGGCGGACACCCTGACCCGGCAGGTGGAGGATCTTCGCTGGGCCGCTACCGAGGCGGTGAGGGGGAGCCTCCATCCCCGATTGCCGGCCGAAACCGAACTGTTCCTCTGGGGACACTCGCGGGGCGCGGGGGTTTGCCTCCTGGCCGCCGGGAAGATCCCCGAAACCAGGGGCGTGGCCTGCTGGGCGGGCATCGCCCGGGTGAACCGTTATTTCTTCGAAGCCAAGCAGGCTTGGCGCCGGGACGGCTTTTCCGCCGTCGAAAGCAACCGAACGAAACAAACTTTGCGATACGGCACGGCTTTCCTCGACGACGCGGAAGCCTGGGGAAAGGAGGGGGATATCCCCACGTTTCTTCACCATCTCGCCGCGCCCGTTTTGCTGGTGCACGGGTCGGAGGATACCAGCGTCCCGCCGGAAGAATCGGAAAGCCTGGCGGCCGTGAAGCCGACGGCCCAGCTGGCCATCCTGGCCGGGGCGGACCACAAGTTCAACTGCGCCCATCCCTTCCTCCGGCCCACAGGGGTTCTTGTGGAAGCGGCCCAGAAGACCGTGCGGTTCTTCGAGGGGGTCCAGGGTTGAACTATTTCCCGCTCCCTCCCCCTTTTAAAACCCCCGTGGAAAAAGTCCGGGCGGTTTTAGGGGTTCCCACCGCCTTTCGTTTGGAGGATTTTCCGGGTTTTTCCCCCCAGGATTTGCGGAACCTCCAGCGTTATTACTCCACCCAAAGGGCCCGCCATCTTTCACCCGAGAAAAAAGTGGGATGGCAGACCGCCGAAAGCCAGAGGGTACGGTTCGAGGCCATGGCCTCCGTCGAGCCCCTCGAGGGCATGAAGGTTTTGGACTTGGGTTGCGGGCTGGGCGGTTTTTACGGGTTTCTGAAGGAAAAGGAAATCCGGGTGGATTACACGGGAGTCGATTTGTTTCCACTCTTGATCGCGGAGGCCCGAAAACTCAACCCCGGGGTCCGGTTTGAGACCCGCGTTCTCCTGTCTCAACCCTTTCCTCCCCGAAGTTTTGATTACTTGTTTCTTTCCGGGGTCTTCAACGTGCGGGTGAGGGACAATTGGAAGTATATGCGGTCCCTATTGGGTTGCGCCCTGAAACAAAGCCGCCGGGCGGTGGCCTTTAATGTGTTGAACGCGGATGCGGATTTGCGGGAGGCGGATCGATTCGGCGCGCGCCCGAAAGATCTGGTTTCTTTTTGCCGGCGCCTCAGCCCTTCCCGGGTGCACTTGCTGGACCATTACCACCCCCTGGACTTGACGGTATTCCTGTATAAGTGAAAAGGTTGTTTTCCATCTCCCTTTTTTGAGTCCACTCGCCCCGGGATGAAAAAAATTCCGCGCCTCCCCCTCGTCGGGTTTCAACCTTTAAATAAGCAAATTCACTAGAAATCGTGAGCCTTCATCCCCTACACTCGCATTCATGAATCAAACCACCCCCAAGCGGATTCTTTCGCTGGCCCAGCCCGTCACCGACATCCTGGATTACATGGGCCTTTCCGAGCGGGTGACGACCCTCAAGGAATACTACGAGGAATTTCCACTCCAGTCCGACCGGCAAAAACCCGAGTATTGGTTTTCCATGGCCGTGGGAAGGGCCGTCAGCCAGAAGTCGGACCTGGTGATCACGCTTTCCGTGGCCCAGCAGGACCTGCACAAGCGGTTCAAGGAAAAGGGGATACCGGTTCTTCACCTCGATCCCAGATCCCTGCGGGATGTGGAGGATCTTTTTTTCCAGATTGGGAAGGCGGTCAACGCGCAGGACCGGGGCCGGGAATTGGGCCGTGACTTCGCGGGAGGCCTGGACGCCTTGAGGGAAAAGGTGCCCCTCAATGCCTACCGCCCGAAGCTCTACTGCGAAGAATGGAACAAGCCCCCCTCCGTGGCCGGAGGTTGGTGGCCCGACTTGATGGCGGCCGTGGGGGCCCACTATTTCCCCATCCTACCCCGGGAAATCAGCCGGGAAGTGCGCATCCAGGAAGTCATCCGGTTTGACCCCGAAATCATCCTCTTTTCCATTTATGGTCAGGGATTGGAATTCGACCCCTCCGAGGCCTTGAAAAGGATCGGCTGGGAGGATCTCTTCGCGGTGCGCAAACGGAGAATTTTCACGGTGGATTCAAACCTCTTGAATTACCCCGGTCCCCGCCTGATCGAGGGGGCCAAGGTCGTCCAAACCATCCTGGGCGAATCGTTCTGGGGATGGCCCCTAGTGGACCCGAAACAAACCCGGCGGGTGGTCAACTGAGTTTTTCTCCCCCTCCTTTTTTCTCACTGTGTTTTCCGGTACATCTAAAATGGTTTTTCGTGAAATGTTTTTTGGTTTTGTTGTACGCTCCACCCCCGGCCTGAGACGGTTTAAAAGCCGGTCCGCCTGCCAAGAACGATGCAAATTATTTTTTCGATAATTTACACGGCAGTTTCCAGCCTGAAATCACCCCGGATTCCAAATTCGTTTTAATCAAGATCCCCATGAGCTTTCTCAGTGGGGAGGGATCGGGAATCGATTCGTTTTCATCCCGAGACACTATTCATTCATCCCAGCGAGTGCGGTTCATGGACCCATCCACTTTGCAGGCACATTCTCCCCGACCCGGTTCCATCGAGGAACTGCATCAAAGCCTGAACACTTTGAGCCAGCGGGCGATCCAAGCCAACGTCAAGGAACTTGACCAGGTCCTGGACCTGGCCCGGGGCTTCAAGGCCTGGACCGAGCGTGTCCGTTTTCTCGGGACCGACTGGTGGGAGAACCACGACCAGCAGGCCCAGGCCTTCATCGATCAGCTCCAAAGCGATGTTCCCGTGGCCCAGGTCATGGAACGGCTCCTGCGTCTGCTCCTCCTGACCCACCGCATGCTCGAAAAAGAAAAAAAGATCCTGGCGCCCCGCCGGGAAAAGGAAACGGACGCGCCCCCTCCCTTCCGCCGTCTTTCCCCGCGCCGGGCCGAACCCGCCCGAAAGTCCGCTCCTTTGACCGGGATCCCGCAGGGTCAAATGGGTCTGCGGTCCGAGGACTTGGGTTTCTTCCAGATATTTCTCCTGGAGGTCCCCCCGCTGCTGGAGGAGGTCCGGGACCGGTTAGCGGAAACGAATCCGGCCAAGAAGAACGATCTTGCTTCCCTCGACCGGTCCCTTCGCGACCTGAAGTCTCGATTCGGCTTTTTGGGATTCCTGGGTGCCTGGAGGTTGGGGTTGGAAACGGAAAGGCTCTTGACCCCCCTGATCGGCTCCGGCTCGCCGATGAGCGAGGAATTGAGGGACGGCTTGTCCCAGATCCTGTCTTTCTGGCGGGCCCAGGCGGATCAAGTGGAGGAAGGGCTTCCTTCCCTGTCGGTCCAACCCCTGGATCCGGCGGGTCTTTTGGAAAAACTCAGGGCTATTCCCACTCCCCCGCCTCCCCGGGACGCGGAGGAGACGCTTCGACTCGAGCCTGAACCCGGACCCGACTTTTCCGCGCAGGGGCTCCAGGAGCGGATCCGCACCCAGCAACTGGACGGTCTTTTCGAGAACCTTGCCGATCTGGTCATGGCTCAGAACCGTATTTTGGAAGACTACCGGCCCAACGCCAAACCCCAGGGGTTGATCGAAGTGGCCCGCCTTCAAAAGGCCTCCCTGCGCCTGAGGGACGAAGTCCTGTCCCTGGGCATGGCGCCCCTCGGGCCCCTCCTTTCCCAGGGCTACCAGTTGGCCTCGGCCCTGGGGCGGAAGAAAGACCTGACGCTCGAGGTACGCGTGGAGGGCGCGGAGGTGGAGATGGACCAGCGGCTCCTGCCCGAATTGAAGAAACCCCTGTTCCACCTGATCCAGAATTCCCTGGATCACGGCCTGGAAAGCCCCCGGGACCGCCGGGCCCTGGGCAAGAAAGGGGAAGGCAGGCTCACCCTGAAAGCCTGTTCCAAGGACGGGGCGATTCTTCTGGAAGTGGAAGATGACGGACGCGGCCTGGACCCGGAAAAGATCCGGCGACGGGCCGACGAACTGGGGTGGAAGGTGGACCAGAACCTCCCCGCCTCCCGGCTGGTGGAGCTGGTGTTCCGCCCGGGTTTCTCGGCCCATGCCCTGCACTCGGCGGGAAAGGAGACGGGCCTGGACACGGTGCGCCAGAAAATGGAATCCCTCCTCGGTTCGGTCCGGGTGAAGAGCCAGCCCGGACAGGGATGCAAGTTCACGCTCAAGGTTCCCCGATCCCTGGCCCTGATGGATGGCTGGGTGGTGCGGGCCGGCGGGCAAAACTATCTGGTCCCCGTGGCCCAGACGATCAAGATCGAACCGGCGGGCCGGCCGGTACCCACCGGGGAAGCGGAAGAGGTTCCCGAGTTGGACCTGGCGATCCGGCTGGGCGGAGAGAAGGACCGGCCGGAGGGAAAACTATCGGTGAGGGTGGAGGCGGGATCGCTTCAGGTCCGCTTGCGGGTGGAGGACGTCACGGGCAAGCAGCAGGTGCTGGTGAAGAACAACAAGGAAGGTTTTTCCTTCTCCCCGGGGGTACGGGCCGAGGCCCTGCTCGCGGACGGAAGCACCGGGTGGATCCTGGATATCGCCTCCCTGTTGCGAGTGGAAAAAGGGGAAAAACCATTGAAAGGAATCAACCATGGAAATCAGGCCGATGGCGGACTTTAACGGGATCGTATTCCGGCTGGCGGGGGCTCTCTTTGCCATTGAGGCCGTCCGCATCCGGGAGGTGCTGGGCGGGGTGGACCTGCAGCCCCTCTACGTGAGCGGACAATCCCAGGGTTTCCTGCAATCGCGGGGTAGGACCCTTCCGGTGGTGGACCTGAGGACGGCCTTGGGGCTCCCTCCCGCCCATCGGGAAGGGCCCAATTCCTTCCTGGCCGTGCAGGCGGGCGAGCCGGGCAAGGTCACGGCCCTCTGGGTAGACGGGATGGTGGATATGGTCGCCGTTCCCCCATCCGAGTTGAAACCCCTGACCGGGCCGGTGGGCGACGTGCCCCTGGGGTTCTTGTCCTCGATGTTCATCCGCGGGGACGAGGCGGTTTACCTGTTGAATGTGGACCGGGTGCTGGCTATCCCGGATCGTTTCGAGGGCGAAAGGCCCGCGTTGGAAAACCTGGCGGGCTGAAAAGACCCGGAAAGAAAGAGGTCGAGCATGAAATGGAAAGATCGTTGGTTCTTCAGCATCATTCTCATGGCCCTGGGCGCGGCCGCCGCGGCGGCCCTTTGCCTTTACCAATCGAGGAACATCTTCGAGGCCCAGCAAAGGGCCTCGCAGAACGGTACTGCGGTCTACCACCTGAAGAAGGTGTCGGACGCCTTCGCCGTGGATATCATCGGTGCGGTCCAAAAAACCCGCAACGGGGCCAGCTGGTCCTGGGAAGAAGGAGGGCAGGCCATCAAGGACGCCGCCAAGAGCGCGGAGGATCACTGGCGCGCCTACCAGGCGCTGGACCTGACCAAGGACGAGAAATACCTGGCGTCCATCGTCCAGGCCGGTTTCATCAACAACCAGCACCTCTTAGAACAGCTCCAGGCCGCCTACGCGGGCAAGGACGCCCGCCAACTGGAAATTTTGGCCACCAGTGTGATCTATCCCTCCATCGACCCGATGATCGAGGCCCTGCGCAAGCTCGAGGACCTGCATGAGAAGACCGCGCAGGAAGCGCTGGCGCTGGTCTCGGGCCAGTTCACGTCCAGCTACCAGTTCATGGCCCTGGGAGCGGCCGGCTCGCTCCTGGCGGGATTGATCCTCGCTTTCCTCATCGGCGGCAGCGCCCATGCGCCCGTCCGCCGGCTGGCCCGGTCCATCCAGGGCGGGGCGGCCCAGGCCTCACCCGCCGCCCAACGGGCCCACGCCACCCTGCTCCAGTTGCAGAGCGGACTGGACGAGGAAGGACGGGTGCTCCAGCAGTCTTCCGGGATTTTTGAGCAAACCCAGGCGCTGGCCCAGCAGAATACCGAGGGGGCGGGCCGCTCCCGTCACCTGGTCGAGGAAACCCGCACCCTCCTGGTCTCGGGCGCCCAATCGGCCGACCAGGCCGCCGCCCATTTGCGGGAATTGAACGACAATTCGGAAAAAATACGCCACATCGTGAAGACCATCGAGGATATCGCCTTCCAAACCAACATCCTGGCCCTGAACGCTGGCGTGGAGGCGGTTCGGGCGGGCGAGCAGGGGAAGGAATTCGTGGTGGTGGTCGAGGAGATCCGCAACCTCTCGCACCGCTGCGCCCAGGTCGCGCGGGAAAGCTCCCAGCTGATCTCGGAAACTTCGCGCCAGGCCCACGAGGGGCTCCGCTCGGGCGAGGAAACGGTGCGCGCCCTGGCGCAGATCGGCGAAAAGACCAAAAAGGCTACCGATCTTCTGACCGTGCTGGAAATGGGATGCTACGACCAGTCCAAGGGGACCCAGGACGTCGTCCAGTCGCTGGACCGGGTGGAAAAATCCGCTTCCCGCAACGGTACGGCCTGCGAAAAGGCCGTCACCGCCGGCCATCAACTCAACCAGCAGCTGGAGTCGCTGGAAGGTTTCTCCCGCCAGTTGGGAGAACTGATCGACGGGGTTTCCTTAAAGGTTACCGCCCCGGCCCCGGTGGGCGCGTCCGCCCCCCAGGAATCGGCCGCGGTGCACAAACCGGTCCCGGCCCGGGCTTCGAGCGAAGAACCGGTTGAAAAAACAGGAACGGACGGGACCAAGGTGATCCGTCTTAACAATTCTTGATCCGGACCTGTTTCGGCTGATTTTGAAGGGCCCGGACCGAGGGGTACGGGCTCTTTCTTGTAGAAATTTTCCCGGTCTAACGTTAGTTTAGACAGGTCGTTCGACCCCCATCTCGTTTGAATCGCGACCAAGCCCATGACCGAACCCAACGCCCCCCATCCGCAGGCATCCGTTCCCAATTACCGCGTTCCCACCTCCATGGAACTCTATGCCTTTTTCAACGAGTTCCTGGTGCGCTGGGCCAACCTGACGGGGGATCATGTTTCCTGGGGCTCGGAAACAGTCCTGCCCATGGGCCTGGAGGAAGGCATCCTCTTCTCCGAACCTGCCCAGGGACTCCTGGTGATCCGGGCCACGGAAAATTTCAGGCGCTATCTGTTGGATGAGTTCGAGCGCAAACAGAAGGGCGCCAGCTCGGGCAAGGGCGAGATCTTCATCGAGATGACCGTCCTTTTCTGGCACCTTTTCGCGAAGAAATTCTTCCAGTTGGACAGCCGCAGGATGGCGCCGGTCGTGCTCCGGACGTCCCTCCCCCGGGATTGGCCCGATCGGGAACCCCAGGCCTCCGCCCTGATCACGGTGAAGGGCAACCAGATCGAACTCCGGTTCTGGATCGACATCAACTCCGAGGATATCGCGCGTTTTCGGCGCAAATGACACCCTCCCCCGTTCTCCGTCCTTCCCCCCCTTTTGTTACAATAGAAACCCCTCAACCATTCTGATTTTTACAGGGTGAGCGTATGTCCGTTCCGTCTCCTTCATTTCCCGTCCCAACCTCTTCCGCCGAGGAAGCCCTCCTTCAATCGGAGGCGGCCCTGCGCGCGGTTTTCAACAGCGGCTCCCAGGGCATCGTCCTCCTCGGGGCGGACGGGACCCTTTTGGATTACAACCGAAACGCCCAGCGGATCCTCCAAACCGTGCGGGGCGGGTCTTTCGAGAAAGGCCGACTCTTCCGCGAATATGTGCCGGCTCCCCTGCTGAAGGATTTCGAGGAAAAATTCAGCCGGGCGCTTAAGGGCGAGTCCCTTCGGGTGGAAAGACCGGTGCTCAGTTCCACCGGGGCCGAGGTCTGGATCGAGTTCACTTACAGCCCCGTCCTGGACGACCGGGGCCAGATCGCTTCCGTCTGCATGACCGGCATCCCCATCGACGAGAGGCGGCGGGCCCTGGAGGCCCTCCAGGAGAGCGAGGAACGCTACCGGCGCCTGGTGGAATTCTCACCCGAATCGGTGTTGGTGCACTCCGGGGGCCGGATCCTGTACGCCAATCCCGCCTGCCTGGTGGAATTAAAGGCCCCCTCCCTGGACAAACTTTTGGGCCGGTCGATCCTGGATTTCATTCATCCCGATTACCGGGAGCTCAGTTTGACCCGCGTGGACCGAATCCTGCAAAAAGGCGAGCCCAATGAATGGGTGGAGCAAAAAATGTTGACTCAGGAGGGGGAAATCCTGGAAGTCGAAACGAAAGGGACGCCGATCCAGTTCCAGGGACATCCCGCCGTGCTGACCATGATCCGGGATATCCGGGACCGGAAGAAAAACCAGGCTACGCTATTGCGCTACGAGCGCCTGGCCGCCGTGGGGCAAGTCATTGCCGCCATCGCCCATGAAATCCGGACGCCTCTCTCCGTGGTGGGAGCTACCGCCCAGGTCCTCCAGCAAAAAGCGGGGGATAAGGGCGAATGGAAGGAAGAAATCGAGGTACTTTGCTCCCAGACCGAGCGGCTCCGCCGGTTCTTCGACGACATCCTGGATTATTCCCGGGAAATGTCGATCAAGAAGGAAAAATTCATTCCGCGTCAAATCATGGAACAGGCCCTGGCGCTGGCTCGCTCCCAAGCGCCTTCCCTTCAGGGGGTGGAATTCTTGTGGGACTGGAATGAACCCCTGCCGGTCCTCCAGGCCGACGGCCTGCGGCTGGAACAGGTCATGGTCAACCTGATCCTCAACTCCCTCCAGGCCCTCAAGGGGGAAGGCACGATTATCCTGGCGTCCCATCTGGTTCCCGGCTGGGTCCAGCTGGAAATCCGCGATGACGGCCCCGGCATTCCCGAAGGCAACCTGTCCCGGCTGTTCGAACCCTTCTTCACGACGAAAAAACAGGGAACGGGACTGGGTCTTCCGATCAGCCAGAAGATCGCGGAAGCCCACGGGGGCCGCATCGAAGTGAGAAATCTCCAACCTCATGGAACTTCCTGTACCCTTTATCTGCCGTTAGGTGGTATCTAACCGCCTGCGAAAGATGCTGGGGCGCGTCCGTCCTATAATGGTGATCGTGTTCTTCTTTCCACTACTCGCAAGGGACAAAACCTTTGAAGCCTTTCCAGTCGGTGTCCGTCCTCCTCTGGCTATTGGGAATGAATTTTCTTCTCACGTTGATTCCCCTTTCTCTCGCCGCCCAGATTTCATTGATTCTCCTGGGCCTTTCCCTGCCGCTTTTATGGATCATGGCCCGGAAACCTCTTCCCCCCGGGAGGGAACAGCCGTCGAGTGATTTCCTAAAATCCGTTCCGGTCTGGATCTGGATGGTCCTCGCCCTTGGGGCTGGGGCCGCCCGATTCTCCCAATTGACCCGGCTTTCCCTTTGGCCCCTGGATGACGAGGCCATGAGCAGTCATTACGCCCTGGAACTGGCCCGGTTCGGGCACTGGCAGTGGACCTACGATTTCAGCGGTCTGCCTCCCCTCTATATTTGGGTCCTGGGCGGGGTTTACAAACTTTTTAAACTTTCACTGTTCACCCTCTGGTTTCCGCCCGCCTTTTTTTCCTGCCTGGGTCTTTTTTTTCTCTGGAAGGGAGCCCGGAGGTTATTTAACCCTACCCTCACGTTTGTTTTTACTTTCTTAGGGGCCTTTAGTTTCTGGCCCCTGTACCTGGCCCGCTTTTCGGTGGAAGGCGGGTTCATGGTGGTCTGGGAATGCCTGGTGTTTGAACGGTGGTCGGCTTTCCATCAGGCGGGTGAAAAAGAAAAACCGCTCCAGGCCCTGATCCTCGGGATCGCGTCGGGAATCGGCTTTTTCACCTTTCAGGCCTGGCCCGTGGCCGCCTGCCTCCTGACCCTGGCGGTTTTGGGGGAAACCCTGCTCCGGGGGCGGGGAAAGGCGGGGCTCTTCCTCCGGTTTTTTATCCCCCAGGTTCTGTTCTTTCTTCTCCTGGCCTCCCAATCCCTTCCGGACCGGGCCGGCCACTATGCCTACGCCTGGGTGAATCCCTTCGGGCCCGGATGGCCCGGGCTCAACGATCTTTTTGTCCTCTTCTGGGGAAGCCGCCTTCCGATCAATTATTTCGCCTACCGTCCCTGGGGAGGAGGGTTTCTCAACCCGGTGCTGGCGTCCTTTTTTTTCTGGGGAGCCTTCGCCCCGCTCTATCGCAGGGAATGGAATCGATTGCTCCTCGGCCTGGGGGCTTTTCTCCTCCTGCTTCTTCCGGGTTTGATCACCGGCGGGGCGGACGCCCACCGCATCGCGCTGGTCTGCCCCTTCCTCCTCTTCGTCTCGGCCTACGGGATGGTTCGATGGCTTCAGGACCTTTCCTTTCCCTGGCAAAAAGGGGTCCTGGCCCTACTCCTTCTCCTTTCCGCCGGGTGGGATCTGAACCGCCTCTTCGTGGATTACGGCTCCCTCTGGACCCAGCCGGGGGGCAATTGGTTCGCGACCAAGTCGGTCGAGCGCCTGCGGGCTTTCCAGATTTTGGAGCCTCTCGCCCAATCGCAGGGCCCGGGGTTCGTGATCTCCGAACTGGTGCCGGACCTGTTCGATCAGAGCCTTTCGGACCTGACATTCCCCTTCAATATCTGCGAAAACCCCTCCCTTTCCCCCGAGAAGGCCCGGTGGGCCGCGATTCTCATCAATCAGAACTACCGTCCATTTCTGGAAAAGGAATTTCCCTCCGCCCGATGGGTGGACCTGGCGGACGACGCGGATCGTCCCAACGGGGGACTGATGCTGGGATTCATTTCCCTTCCCTGCCCCCAGGCCGAAACCTTGAACCGGATGATCCTGGCCGACCAGGCGTCGCACCAGCTGGTGGACGCGACCTTCGACAACCATGATTGGAAATCCAGGGAGCCCATCCTGCGGGGCCTGTTCGCCCGCTACCAGGGCAATTTCCAGGGGGACCGGTTTTTGGAAGCTTGTTTTTTCGAGAAGGTGGCGGAACAGGACTACCGGGACAAGAAGTTGGAGGAGCAGGCCCAGGCGCTGAACCTGGCCGTGGAAAGGGGACTGCCCGCCGCCCATCTTTTCAACGCCCGGGGAGCCCTCGACTTAAGAAGCCGCCAGTGGAAGGAAGCCCGGAAGTGTTTCCAGACGGCCTTGAAAACCCCCGGCGCGCGCACCTCCGCCCAGGCGGGGCTGGAGGCGCTTGAAGAGATGGAAAAGAGCGGAAAGCCCCCGGCGGGGATTCCGTAGTCAGATGCGAACTTCGGCCATGCGCGGTTCACAAAAAGCGTGAACCCCTTACAGGGATTGCTTCGCCACCAAAACCGTGTCTCGCAATGACACCTTAAAAGAACGTCAACGCACGACCTCGTAACTCAGCGCCTGATACTCGGCTTTCATTTCAAACGCCAGGTTCTTGTTGTCCCGGTCGCACGGAACCGTTTTGACCCGCACTCCCGAAGCGTTCAGCGCGTACACTTGCGCCTTGGAAAGATCCCCCTTGAGGTGGAGGATCCGCACCTTTCCCTCCATGGGTTCCACCAGCACCGGTTCCTTGCCCGGGTTTTTCAGGCGGTTTCCGGCGGGCACGGTTTCCATGCCCGTGTTGATGGCGTTGCCCACCGCGGTCACCAGCAGGCGGGAAGATTCGGCCAGGGGTTTGTTTTCCAGGCTTTGCACCAGCACCACACCGTATTCATTTTTCAAGTCCACGGTGATTCCGCTCAGCGTCAAGGGAGCGCCCGAGGTGAAACCCGAAAAGCCCTGGGTCCGGGGGGTGTCCACCGTCATCTGGCCCTGCCCGTAATCGTAGGTGATTTGCCTGGGATTCGTGGCGGTGGAAACCTGTTTGGACTTCGCCAGGCTGTTCAGGAGGGCGGTGAGATCGGCCGATGCGTGGGACTTGCCGGTGAACTGGACGCCCGTCTTGCGGGTCCAGGCGAGAATCGGCGGCAGGGTGTAGGCGGTTTCCGGGTCCAGGGCCTGGTCGTCCGTCAGGGCCTGCCAAGCCTCGGCTTGGGATTCTTTCACGTCCCAGCGGTGGAACAGCAGGGCCGTGGCGGGCCAGAGCGCCATCTGGGCGGGCTGGTTGTCCACGTTGAAATTATTGTCCAGGGCCCCGCCAAAACTGTCGGAATGGCTGAAGGCAAATTGAAGGGCGCTCCAGCCCTGCAGGTCGCAGGACGCGGCCATCACCAGCTCGGCTTCCTCGCGGTAATCGTTGGGCGCGGCCGACTGCCATTCGGTGACGATGTAGGGCATGCCCAGCACCCGCTTGAGGCCCAGGGGGTTCAACAGGTTGCCCTTGGAATCCTTCAGCATCGAACGCGGATCATAGGTGACCGAGGGGCTGTAGCCCCAGCCCCCCTCGGGATTGGCCCAGTAGTTGTGCCGGTCGATGTAATCCATCTGGGCGTTGGCGAAAAGGTCGGCGGGCGAGTCGGTCCAGTGGTTGCTCCCGGTGATCAGGGCCTGGCTTCCCAGGCTCCTCACGAAATCCCGTTGCCCCTGGTAAAACTTGAGCTGGGTATCGTAGTAAAAGCGGAAGGTATCGAGCTGTCGGGCCCGGGAGAAAGCCTTGCGGTCGTCGTTGCGCCAGCTCTCGATCACCGCCACCGTTCCCTTCTTCGGGTCCTCGCCGGGCAAAAGCCCCGCCCCGGCCTCGCCGGCCGCGGGCGCCCATCGCTTCGTCAGCGCTTTCTTGTTCTTGAAATTCGCCGTGAGCCAATGGTTGAACAGGTTGTTGAACTCCTCCCGGTAATAGGCCGAGGGGATGCCGGCCTCACCCGTGTTTCCGTTTCGGTAGAAGAGGCTGTCCTCGTTCATCACTTCCATCAGGCACACCGCCGGGTCCTCGGCGTAGGTCTTGCCCGTGTAGGGGTTCTTGTGGGTCAACAGCTGGCGGATGAAATCCCGCTCCAGGCCGATGAGCTGGGGATCAAACTCCCCCTCCACCTTGTAGCCGTTCGGGACGTTGTCCGGATCCTTCACGCCGTCCGCCGCCAGGGGCTTGCGGTGCACGATCATGTCGAAATACTGGTAGATGCCCTTTTTCTGCAGTTGGGCGACGAGGTAGTCGAACCGGTCCAGGGATTCGGGGTCCAGCGTGAGGGTGTTGTCCTTGTTCCCGAAGATGTTTCGGTTGGTCCAGGGCGCGTCCATGTGGTGGTGGCGGGTCATGTTGACCCCCATCTGGGAAAGGGTTTCGGCCAGCCAATCGGCCTGCTCATGGGTGGGGAAATTGCAGGAAGCCACCAGGTTCACGCCCCAGAATCGCGCGGGGACGCCGTCGGCGAAGACAAAGGATTCGCCTTTCGCGGTCAGCTTGCCGTGCTTGCCCGCGGGCGCGTCCAAAAGCCCGCTCATGTCCAGAGCCGTGCCCTTGCGGGTCTTCACGTCGATGGGAAGGGCGGCGAACCAATCCTTCGTGTCATAAACCTTCGGCAGAACCTGGGGCAGGTAGGCGCCTTCCTTGCCGAGGGTCAAGCCGGCCAGCATCATGAAGGAGGAATCTCCCGGGGTGGAGGCGGTGATCTTGGCGATGACCTTTTCCGGGTGGGGGTTGGGCCAGCAGAAGAGGGTGAGGCCCACCGGGTCCTGCACCGGGTTGGCCCCGGTCCAGCCGACGCGGGCCACCGGGCTGGTGCCGGGAGTCCACCAGTCGAACACCTCCACGTTGTTGCGGACGGTGATTTCTTCCTTCGTGCCGTCGGCGTAGACCACGGTGTAACTTCCCACCTTGGGCGCGGCCCAGGCCGCTCCATGCAGAAAATAAAGGGCCGAGGCCTTGTCGTTCACCGGGATGTCGGCGGTCAGGGGATAGCTGGCATTGTTCTGGCCGCGCAGGACCAGGCATTGCTTGAGCGGGGCAGCGGATATGTCAAAGGGAACCCCGTTGAAGATATGCGGGCCGAAGGGTAGGTCGACCACGCTGTTGTCCCCCTGTCCGGTCCAGCCCGGGGCCTGCGGCTGGTCGCGGAAATTGCGGTTGGCGAAGTCGGTCAGGCTCAGCGTACGGAAGGAACCCTGTTTGGATTCCATCTCCTTGGACGAAAGCTCAGTAATGCCCGCACCGAGGACGGAGGGCGCTCCGGCCTTGGCGTCGGGGTCCTTCACGAAGGCCACGTCGTCCACCGATAAATCAAAATCGGCCTCGTTCACGGTTGGGCAGAATTTCAAAACCGTCGCGTCCGCGAAACCGGGGGCCACGGCCTTGGCCCAGGAAGGCTGGGTGAAGGACTTGAAGGGCACTTCCACCAGCGCCCAATCCGAACCCGCGGTGAAGGTGAACTCGTAGTCGCCGTAATCGGCCACCGAGGCCTTTTGAATCACGACCTTGTAAACCTTGCCGTCGCCCTTGGCGTAAAAGCGGATGGCCTTGAAGGGGGCGAGGGAGAAGGGACCGTTGGAGGCGTCCAGGGCCAGGGAAAGCTGGGCGTAGGGCCAGGGCGCCTGGTTTTTTCCGTAGTGCCCCCAGATGTGGGCGCTGTGGCCGGGAGAAAGGGGCGAGCCGCTTTTCTCCACCGTAAAGGGAATGGGCGAGAGGGAAGTTCCCAGGTGGTTGTTGTCGCACCCGGTCCACCAGGCGGTGCCGGTGGAGGGATTGCCCCCCTCAAAATCATCCACCTTCCAAAGATCGTCGGCGGCCCTGAGGGCCGTGGGGATTAAAAGGAGAGCGACCATCGAGAGTTTCAAAAGACGGTTCATCAAGCGCATCATGGGAAATCCTCCTGGGGTTGAGACCCGAACCAGGGGACATGCTAGAATAAAACCCGGTTCTCCTTGGGAAATATTTTCAGCTTAAGCGAAGAGGTTTTTGTGGCTCAGCCATCCAAAAGATACGATCAGGTTCCCCCTGAAATTAGTTTCGTCACCCTTCCGCTGGCGCTGGCCCAGTTTCATCACCTGCCGACCCATGTTCCCGTCTGGCTTCACAAAGAGGCGAAAGCCAAGGAAAAAGGCTACGATTTCAGCGAGGGGGTAGGGGCCATGGAATCGCTTCTGGAGGCCGCGCCCCAGGTTCCGGGCGCCTACCTTTTCCAGCTTTTCGTGCGCAAGTGGCCCAAATTAATGGAAGTGAACCCCTACTTCGCCTCGGGCCGAATCGCGGAGGCGATCCCCAAGCTGGTGGAAGTCCTCAACATCGATCCCGAATGCCCCCTCACCTGTTTCCAGCTGGGCTTTTGTTTTCGCGCCACGGGGGAACTGGACAAGTCCGAATCCTTCTATAAGCAGGCCCTGCGCATGGCCCCTGACGCGGGCTGGATTTACAGCAACCTGGGGCGGACCTACCTGGCCCAGGGAGACAAGTTGAAGGCCGCCGAGGCCTTCTGGGCGGCCCTGCGCCTCCTGCCCGGCGACCATTTCGTGGTGGAACAGCTGGTGAACATGGGGGAATTGTTCGTGTTGGAAGGCGCGGACGAGAAGGGAAAGGATTCGGCCCTTTTCGTGAAGCGGGCCGACTACGAGAAAAAAATGCGGGAGATTCTGGAGAAGGAAACCCACGGTGGAAGGCTCATGGGCCTGGGCTGGCGGTTGCTCAACGACTCCCTGCTGGACCTGGCCCAGGCATGTTTTGAAAAGGCGAAGGCCGTGAATCCTCCCCCGCGCGACGTACTCCTGGGCCTCAGCATCCTGAACCTGCAGGCGGGCCGTTATCCCGAGGCTGAAAAAGGGCTTTGCGAATTTCTGGATGAAAACCCCGAATCGGCCCTGGGCCATTTGAACCTGTTCAAGGCGTACCTGGCCCAGGACGAGATGGACCTGGCCTGGGACGAGATCCAGACCGCGGTCAAGCTGGACCCGGGGCGCCTGGAAGTTCTGCGGCAATTGTTTTATTTCTTCCGCGAATCCGACCGGTGGGAAGAGGGAGTGGACTGGCTGAAGGAACTCTCGAAGGAACACCCGGATCTCTCCGCGCCCCTTCTGGTCATCGGCCAGGCGCAATCGGAAAAGGACCTGTGGAACGAAGCCGAAGATACGTTGAAAGAGGCACTGAGGCGAACGCCCCACAACGAGGAAGTTCTTCTGTATTACACGTCCGAACTGGGCCGGAGGGGGAAACGGGAAGAACTGATCCGGCTACTTCAAGCGGAACCGGCCCCCTTGAGCTTTTCATTGACGCTCAATTGGGCCCTGGCTTATAGCCATAGCGGACAGGCGAAAGAGGCGAAGAAACTGATGAAGGATTTCCTGAAACGCCCCGACGTTACCCCGTTGGAAAAGAACCGGGCCGAGGCGATCTTGAAAGAGCTCGAGTAAACACAAAAAATTAAAATTTATGAACCGCCAATACGCCAAGTCCGCCAAGAAAACAATTAATTTTTATGATAACCCCTATTTAGAGGTGATTTGTATGAAGAAACCATTCGAAGAAACAGATGCTGAGTTGGATAAAATCGCAAAAGAAGTCGTAGATGCCGCTTTCAAAGTCCATTTCAATATTGGGCCTGGGCTTTTGGAAAGTGCTTATGAGGCTTGTCTTGCATATGAAATCAGTCAACGCGGTTTAAAAGTGGAACAACAAGTAGCTGTTCCGCTTGTTTATGAAAAGGTGAATTTAAACGTGGGTTTTCGGATAGATTTGCTTGTTCAAAAACGTTTAATCGTTGAAGTGAAGGCGGTTGAAGCACTTTTGCCGGTACACCGGGCTCAGGTTTTAACGTACCTGAAGCTTTCGGGTCTCCAGTTGGGTTTGTTAATTAATTTTTATTCGCCCATACTAAAAAAGGGTTTAGAACGAATTATTTTATCCGGTTCAAAAAAGCGGATTTAAATCTGTGAACCCTGAATTTTTGTCTTTCTTGGCGAACTTGGCCATCGACACTTCGGTTGCGGGCCGAAGTGTTTGGCGGTGAAAAAGGAATTGCTTTAAGGTTTTGGTTTAAGTGTTATTTTCCAAGTGTAAAAAATAGGATTTAAATCCGTAAACCCTAGATTGTTTTGCCTTTCTTGGCGAACTTGGCGTTTTGGCGGTGAAAATGGGTTTGCTTTAAGGTTTTGGTTTAAGTGT
Source organism: uncultured bacterium (assembly GCA_964525605.1). GTDB lineage: Bacteria > Oederibacteriota > Muellerivitia > Muellerivitales > Muellerivitaceae > CAVTWJ01. Next base: position 9,452 of record CAZGKT010000039.1, on the reverse strand, counting down.
TTTTCTTTTTTCACAGGAAAGATACGTTGAGGGCGAGAAGAACACCGCCAGGCCCAGAGCGAGAAAAAGCAGGTCCCGGAAGACTGTCAGCCAGGTGATTTTTTCCGAAGGGTCGGCCAGGCCGCATCCGCATCCGATATCCAGCCCCCGCATGAAGGCCCAGGTAATGGCCTCGCTGTAGATGAGCATCAACACGCAAAAGACCACCGCCCCGCCCCGCCACCAGACGCCCAGCATCAGGGCCGCCCCCGAGAAAAACTCGATCCAGGGAATCACCACCGCCGCCAGCGGAACCAGTTGGGCGGGAAGAAAGTGGTAATCATCCACTTCGGACATGAAGTGGGAAGGGTCCAACAGCTTGTCGCGGGTGGAGTAAACCAGAAGGAATCCGCAAAAAATTCTGAATAACGTCATCAACGCTTTTTCCGCGTCGAAAGATGTTTTCGGGGCGGCGCGATAGGTCCAGGCCCAGAGGGCCAGCAGAATCACGCAGACGGCACAGAGGCCCGGGTCGCTCATGATTTTCGCGAAGATCATGGGTTGGCCCCCTGGGCCGCCGGGTAGCCGGCCTTGCTCCATTCGGGCCATCCGCCCTGGTAAACTTCCACGTGGGTGTAACCCTGCTCCAACAGAAACTTGGCGTCCCGCAGGGCCATGTCGCAATCCCCGCCGTGGCAATAACAGACTATGTCCGTGCCTTTGTCCGGCAAGAGCGAGAGGATCGTGGGGGCGTATTTATCCTGTTCCTCGGAATAAAAGTTATCAGCCCCGGGGATATGGCCCGCCTGGTATTCCTCGGGTTTGCGGGCGTCCAAAAAGACCGCTTTCTTCTTATCAAACTTCGATTTGGCGCCCACCAGGCTGATCCGCTGGATGGTATCGTCCGGGGAAGCGGCGGCCGGGCTTACGACCGCCGGGGTCGAGGTGTGTTTTTTCACGGGATTCGATTTGAGGGTTTTTTCTTGGGCGGCTTTTTGAGCCAAGAAATCCATCAGGTAAGTTTTCTTGGGGGCCTTGTACTTCATCTCGATGCCGTCGGTGTAAAAAGCGTTGAACAAGAGGGCAAAGACACAAGAGAGTATGAAGAGATTCCAGGCCTCTCCCAGGGCTTTGGGCCAAAAGCCCGGCTCAAAGAGGGGCGAAGTGGGGTTTGAGGTTTTCGTTTGTTTCTGGGCCATGTGGGAAAGATTATCCTTTTTAGAGGAGAGTGGGCGCAAGCAAATGTTTGAAGGGGGGTCTTCTTGGGGCCGACACATGGATCAATATAGTATAATTTTTAAATAATCCAGACCGGGGATGGCGGCGTAACCTACCCCAAAAATCAGATCAAGTCGAAATAGAGGCCTTGGCCGATGACACCCATACTCGAAAAAAAAATTGATCATTTGGTCGACCAGATCGTGGCTTCCATCCATCCCCTTCGAATCATTCTTTTTGGTTCGGCGGCAAGGGGTGAAATGGGGCCCAACAGCGACATAGATCTTCTCGTGGTCGTAGAGGACGGTGCCGACACAGGGGTGATTACCAATACTCTCTACAGCCAGGTGCGGGGGGGCAAAATAGGTTTCGATCTAATCGTCGCTACTCCCCAAGTCTTGGAGAAGTACAAAAATAATTGCGCCTTGGTTTACAAATGGGCCCTCAAAGAGGGCAGGAATGTCTATGGTTCCTGAACGGGACTTAAATGACGCGATGGTTTGGCTGGAATTCGCGAAAAGCGACCTGGCTTTGGCCCGCAAAGGCAAATTGCCTGGCGTCCGGCTGGGAGCTCTTTGCTTTCATTGTCAACAAGCCGCAGAAAAATCCCTGAAGGCTGTTTTGCTCCACCACCAGGTGGATTTTCCGCCAATTCATAGTTTGATAGACCTGTTCGATCTTCTTCCAAGCCCCATCTCCGCACCTCCCGATGTCGTTGAAGCTGCCCGTTTAACGGCCTATATCACCAAAGGTCGTTATCCCCTGGACATTGTGGACATTCAACAGGTGGAATACAAAAAAACCGTCCAACTTGCAAAAAGAGTTTTAATTTGGGCCGAAAAAATAATTCGAACACAGGACAAGCCCGGTGGTCCACTTTTGCAGGAACCCTCCGCAGTTTACAAAGCAAGTCCTACTCAGTCGCGGAAGCTGAGAAAGTCTCGAAGAACCACCAAACGAAAGTGAAGAAACCATTGGGTTTCGTTACTAGGCGAACAGTCGATTCCCCCCGTAGGTCCCATTTCCCAGAAGAATCAGATGTTCACGAAAAAGTGGTATTGAACAAGAGGGCAAAGACGCAAGAGAGAATGAAAAGATTCCAGGCCTCTCCCAGGGCTTTGGGCCAAAAGCCCGGCTCAAAGAGGGGCGCCGGGGCTTCGGAAGTTTTAAGGGTTCTATTCGCCATATATTGAGAAGATTATCCAATTTAAAGGGACAGGGTTACAAGCAAATGTTCCAGAGTCCGGCTTTTTGGTTAGAATAACCCGTCCCAAAAGAACCCCATTCGACGCAAGGCGGCCATGATTCCTCAATTTCAAATCTCACGCCAAAACATCTTCGTGGTGGCCTTTTTCGTTTTGCTGGTTTTTCTCCTCAGCCTCCTCTTCACCATCCTCGAGCCTTTTTTGCGGTCCTTCGTCTGGGCCACCATCCTGGTGATGGTTTTCTATCCTGTTTTTTCCTTCTTCCTGCGACGGACGGGAAACCGGGCCAGCCTTTCGGCCCTGCTGGCCACGCTCTTTGTGCTGGCCGTGTTGTCCCTTCCCGGTTTTTTCGTGATCCTCAACCTGGGGCATGAACTTCCCCGGGCCTATACCTTCCTTTCTTCCGCCCACTGGGACGAAAAAAGCCAATGGCTTTTAAGCGAGCTCAAGACCTGGAACTTCGGGCCTGTCCTGAACGCCTTGGGGCTCGACAATCCCCAGGCGGAAGCCGGATTGCTTCGGGAGATGGCCAACCTGATGCAAAGCCTTTCGGACATGGTGCTGGACAAGGTCACCTTTGTTCTGAGAAACCTGGCGGGGTTTTTACTGGAGATCATTTTCACGACCGTGGCCCTGTTTTTCTTTTTCCGGGACGGTTCCCGGCTGGCCTTCAAGGCCGTCGAGTACCTGCCGATGGAAACCGAATACCGCGACAAGGTGGTCGGGGTGTTCTCGGTGACGGTCACGGCGGTGGTGAGGGCCATTTTTCTCTCGTCCCTCTTTCAGGGTTTTCTGGCCGGGGTGGGATTTGTGGTGGTGGGAATGCCCATTCCCATCTTGTTGGGCCTGGTGGCCTTCATCAACGCCTTTATCCCCTTTTTGGGGGCGGCATCCGTGTGGATTCCCTCCTGTATCTGGCTCGTGTCCCAGGGGCAAACCGGGCCGGCGGTGGTGCTGTTGATCTGGGGAATTTTTATCACGATCCTCGACCAGTTCCTCCGTCCCTGGCTGATCGGCAGCAAGGCGAAGATTTCGGCCTTCTGGCTTTTCTTCACCACGATCGGCGGTTTGAAGGTTTACGGGCTCCTCGGGGTCTTTCTGGGGCCCATTATCCTGGCCCTGGGTCTGGCGTTTCTGGCCATTTACCAGGAAGTCTATCTGCCGCAGGAAAAGCCCGCCCGCAAGGCCAAGAACAGCGCCTGATACCCGCTTGTTTTTTAATCTCTTTCCACAAACAATGAGTTCCTAGCGCCGGGGTCATTCCACCCGCGCGGGGTAGTTGGTTGCTGCTCAGTAGGAATTGTCATTTTGAAAATGCCACCTCGAACGGCGAACTGGGATCGCCACGTCGCCAACCACCCCGATTGGGGCGGCTCCTCGCGATGACAGCTAAAAAAATAAGTAATACGCAGACTGATACACTGCCGTTTAAATAGATGGATGATGCGAGTTTTGATCAAAAAGGGGAGGCCGAACATGCGCTATCGCGTTTTGGGACAAACCGGACTTCAAGTGAGTGAAATCGGTTTTGGGGCCTGGGCCATCGGGGGGGCCATGTGGGGGCCCCAGGATGACACCGATTCCCGGCTGGCCCTGCACCAGGCCCTCGACCTGGGCTGTCTTTTCATCGACACCGCCCTGGTATATGGGGATGGTCACAGTGAAAACCTGATCGCCTCCGTTTTGCGGGACCGTTCCGAAAAACCGGTCCTGGCCTCCAAGATTCCCCCCAAAAACTGGCAGTGGGACTCTCCTCCCGGAACGCCTCTTTCCGAAGCTTTTCCCCCCGAGTGGGTGACGGCCAAAACCGAGGAATCGTTGAAAAACCTGGGAGTCGACTGCCTTCACGTCCAACAGCTTCACACCTGGAGCGCCGAGTGGAATTCCCAGTGCGAACCCCTCTTGACGGCGGTGGCCAAACTGAAAAAAGAAGGCAAGATCCGGGCTTTCGGGTTATCCCTGCGCGACAAGGGAAGCGAGGAAGCCAACGACCTGATCCGCTGGAAGCAGGTGGACACGCTCCAGATATTCTTCAATCTCTTTTACCAGGACCCGATCCAGAAGGTTTTTCCCCTGGCGAAGAAATATGGCGTAGGGGTCATCGCGAGGGTGCCCCTGGCGTTCGGGGCCTTGAGCGGTAAATTCAATTTGAAGACCCGGTTCGAGGGGGACGACCACCGCGCCCGTCTTTACCGGGGGGAATACCTCAAGACCGCCTTGAAGAAAGTGGAGAAGCTCAAGTTTCTGCAGGGCAAGACCGTGTCCCTGGGAGAAGCCGCGCTCAAGTGGACCCTGGCATATCCCGAGGTTTCGACCTCCATCCCGGGAATCCGGAACCCCCGTCAGGCCATCATGAATGGCGCGGCGGGTGACGGACCGAAACTACTTCCGGCTTTGGCGAAGAAGGCCGAAAAACTATACGCGGTCAATTTCGGCCTTCTGATCGTTAAAACCGAAACGGACTCGGGTGTCCCGGCGGTCTTTATGTCGGGGATTCGGTTGGTAGCGGCCAAGAAAAAGAAAACGACTAAAAATTCGTCACCAAGACACAAAAGCACCCAGAAAACCAAGAAAGAAAAAAAGAAGAACAAGAAAAAGGATAAGCACAAAAAACACAAAAAGAAATAACGGCTCAATTATTACCGCCAAGACGCCAAGTCCGCCAAGAACTCCAAAAAAGCCCGTAATTGGAAACGTCCTAAAAAGGGTTTTAAATAAACGTTATTTTTGGCTTTGATCATAAGAAAAAGATTTTCTTGGCGGACTTGGCGTCTTGGCGGTGAAATTTCGGAGTTTTTTTTAAGGTTACAATTTTTAAATCCAATGGTGAAAGAACTTTTTTCAAAGGAATCGAAATGATCGAACCCTGGAAGGTGCTGGGGGAGAAGGTGGATTACGACTGCGGTTACTTCAAGGTGTTGGTTCGGAAGAGCGCTTCTCCGGTAACCGGAGTCCAGCATCCCTTCTATATATTAACGACCCATTCGTGGGTCAACATCATCGCCCTGACCCCGGGACGGAAGGTTTTGCTGGTCAGCCAGTTCCGCCATGGGTCGATGGATGTAAGCCTGGAAATACCCGGGGGCGCGGTGGACAGCCGTGATCCCCAGCCCCTGGAAGCGGCGAAGCGGGAGCTGTTGGAGGAAACGGGCCATGAGGCGGATGAATGGCATCAAATCGGGGCCACCCACCCCAATCCGGCCATATTGGATAATACTTGTTTCCTTTACCTGGCCCTGGGGGCCCGGAAGGTGGCCGACCTGAAACTGGACGAGGCCGAGGAACTGGAAGTTCTCGAGATCGGCTTGGACGAAATTCCCCGCATGATCCAAAGCGGAAAGATCCGCCATGCCCTGGTCATCGCGGCGTTTTATTATCTGGAGCTATTCATGAAAGAAAATCCGGACAAAATTGAACAGGCCTGACAAAAAGGCGTTACACATTTTGGGTACGTTCCCGTTAGGGCCGAGGGAAAATAGTTAAGACCTCTTGCGCCCGCCGAATGACAAGAGTACGTTAAGAACCCCTGGCGATCCGGGGGCAAATGACCATTAAGGAGTTTCTCTATGCCGCGTGTATGCGTTTTTATCGATGGAAGCAATCTTTATTTCGCGTTGAAACGGAATAACAAAATGACCCGGGTGGATTACTACCAGTTCTCCCTGGCGCTCGCGGGCGAAAAAAGACAATTGATCCGCACCTTCTACTACAACGCGGTGTTTGACTCGACCCATTTTTCCGACAAGGCGAAGAGCCAGCAATCCTTCTTCGATTCGCTGGATAGAACCCCCTACCTGGAACTGCGCCTGGGGCGCATCATCCAGAACCGGGAAGGCCACCGCATGGAAAAGGGCGTGGATGTCCGCATGGCCGCCGACATGGTCTATTACGCAGCGCGGGATCTGTACGATACCGCCATCGTCGTGACCGAGGATCAGGACTTCTCCCCCGCCATGGGGCTGGTGAAGGACCTGGGCAAGCATGTGGAGCTGGCCGTGTTCCCCGACGCTCAAAGCCGGGAAATGATCCGCACCGCCGATAAGCTGATGAACCTGGAAGAACTGGTGAACGCCAGCGCCGCCCATATTTTCCCGCCCGCCCAGGGAGGGGAAGAAAGAGGCCCCGGGAACGGCGGAGCGACCGGAGACGAGGAACTCGCCTACGGGGTTTAAATTTCAGCGGTTTTAATAAAGACTCAAAACAAAAAAGCCTCTTCCCAGAACGGGAAGGGGCTTTTTTGTTTAATGAACCCTCTCCCCTTGAGGGAGAGGGACAGGGTGTGCCGATCAACCGTAACAGAAAATATTGAGATCGGTACGATACTGACCTCTGTTATTGCTTTTTAAAAGAAGGTCAGCATGAGGGGTGCTTTTCTAGAGGAATTTCCCCTCATCCCAACCTTCTCCCTCAAGGGGAGAAGGAGAAAACAAAGAGGAAGGGGTTTTTTGTTTCAACACAATGACAAAAGCTTTGGAATGACAACTACATTGGAATGACTCTACGCCTTATCGCGGGCTGAAGACCCCAACGACCTTGCCGATCACCCGGAAATCCTGGTCTTCGCTCACGTGGATGGGTTCGTACTTGGGATTGGCCGGTTCTAAAAAGATCTTGTTGCCGCTCTTGCGGAAGGTTTTCACCGTGGCTTCCCCCTCGATCAAGGCCACGACCACGTCCCCTGGGGAAGCGTGGGTGGTCTGCTGAACGATCACCTTGTCGCCGGACAGGATATGGGCGTTGATCATCGAATCGCCCCGAACCGTGAGGGCGAAAAGATGGCGCCCGCCCCGGGCCAGATGGGGATCCACCACCATCATGCCTTCGCGGTTTTCTTCGGCCAGCAGGGGAAGCCCCGCGGCCACCTTGCCCAGGATGGGGATCGAGATCCCCGCTTCGGGCGCGTCCGTCAGGCGCAAACCCCTCGCCGTATGGTCTTCCCTTTCCAGATATCCCTTTTCTTCGAGCGCCAGCAGATGCTTGCGCGCGGACTGGGGGGAATTCCACTTGAAGTGGCGCATGATGTCCCGAACCGTGGGGGGGCGGTGGCTTTCGTTTAAATGTTCCTGCACGTAGTTCAAGACGTTTCGCTGAATGTCGGTTAAGGCTTCGTCGCTGGGCGCCATTTTTTTCTCCTCAAAAGTTACAAGAATTTGCTGGACGAGAATACGGGTGTATACTAGTATACGACTGTATTCTTAGTCAAGCAAAAAAGGAGGCCCTATGGCTCCCGCCGCACCGCCGTTAACCGTCGAAAACACGCAGGAAAGCCTGCTTTCCCTGCTTCACACTCCCCGCGTTCCCCTGCGGGCCAAGGCCCCGAAGGCTGAGGCGCCGGAGCAGGTAGAGGAACCGGTCCTGCCCGATTACCTGGGGCACCGCAAAAGACTGAAAGAACGATTCGCCGAATCGGGAGCCGCCGGTTTGCGCGATTACGAACTGGTGGAACTGCTTCTCTCCTATAGCATCCCCCACCGCGATACCAAGCCCTATGCCAAGAGGCTTTTGGCGGTCTTCAAGAACCTGCGAAGTGTCCTGGAAGCGGACCTGATGAGCCTGGAAAAATTGGGCGGCCTGCCCACCCAAAGCGCCCTTCATTTCAAGGCCATGGGCGATCTGTTTCGCCTGTCCTCCCGGGAGCAATTCAAGCGGGGCCGTCCCCTTTCGGGGCCCGGGGACGCGGCGGATTTTTTGCGCGAGCAAATCGGCGCCAAAGCGAGGGAAGTTTTCGCGGTTCTTTATGTCGATCACCGCAACCATCTTTTGTCCTACGAGGCGCTTCAGGAAGGCACGGTGGACCACACGGCGGTGTACCCGAGGGAAATCCTGAGAAAGGCGCTGGACCTCAACGCCTCGGGCCTGCTCCTGGCGCACAACCATCCGGGGGGAAGCCTGGAAGCCTCGGAGGGCGACCGGCAATTGACCCGTCAGATCGTCACCGCCGGGAGGGCCATGGGCCTGACGGTGCACGACCATCTGATCGTGACGGCGGAGGGACATTTTTCGTTCCGCCAGGCGGGGTTGCTGGCTTAAGGGAAAACCCAATATTCACCACCAAGGCACCCAGAGAACCGAATCGTTTTATCGATGAATCATCAAGGCGGTTGGAATCATGTCGTTCGAAAAAGTTGAGATGAAAATCGAGGTCCTTATTTTTTTTAGGACTATGCGCTTGGCGTCATTAACAAGAAAAGAAGCGCTTAATGATGCTTACTCCTTCTCCCTTGAGGGGAGAAGGTCGGGATGAGGGTGATTTCAAAAGTTATTCACCACCCCTCACCCTACCCTCTCCCCCAAGGGGCGAGGGTTTGTTTTTAAGTTACGCTAGTTGCATAGTTCGGTTTTTTTCTTGGCGCCTTGGTGGTGAAAAATATTTTGATGGGGAGGCTTACATGAAAGAAAATCAAAACGCCTTGAGCGACATCTTGAGCCTGACGGGAATATTTCGGCTGGAAAAAAACCGCTGGCCCCTGCACGCGGCCGAGCTTCAGGGTTTCGCCCTGGAATTGAACCGTTCGCTGGATTTCAGGGGGTTTCACCGGTTCCGTTTCAATGCCCTCTCGCCGAATGAAGTGGTTCTTGATTTTTGGATCCAAACGGCCCGGCCCGAATGGGCGAAACCCTCTCAGGCGCGGGTGACCCTGGAACCGCGCGGATACACGTCGGACGATACGCTTCCCCTGGTCGTGTCACTGGAACATTTTCCCCCGCAGAAGGTGGAGGCGAAGAACTACTGTTTGGTTTAAACACACCGTCCAAGGCACCCACCTACGCTAAAGCTTTCCCCTTCGTTAAAACTTCGGAGGACGGGTCGGTGGGTCGGCCCACCATGCAGGGTTCGCTGCACTCACCCTTTACCGAGATTGCCGCGGCCCCATTAAAGCGGGGCCCCGCAAGGACAAGAAGACCTTAAATAAAAAAAGGGAGGGGCTCATGGAGCCCCTCCCTTTTTAGTTAGCGGATATTCTTGTCACTTGCCAGGCGCCGCCGGCCCTTCATCCTTCTTCTCGTCGAAACGCATGCCGATCACGTTGGCGCCCGCGTCCACGTAGA
>CAZGKT010000038.1:0-35753 GCA_964525605.1 uncultured bacterium | reverse complement strand
TCGAACCCACGACGTCCAGCTTGGGAAGCTGGCATTCTACCGCTGAATTACGCCCGCTTAAAGGTCGGCCTAAAATTTGTGCTTAATTATGGCTTAACTGTTCTATGGATTGAAGTTTTGCCATGGCTTTACTTATATTGTTTTTGGCGTTCACGTTGGTGGGATCCAACTTCAAGCAATCCTGCCACTTCTGAACCGCTTCATGAATGTTCCCGTTAATATAATTGTTCACGCCTTCGTAGTAAAGCGCCTTTACCTTGTCCGCATCCACCTTTTCCTGCGCCTGTTGGCCTGTCATTTGTTGAATCAACTCGTTTGCCTTTTCATTGTTCGGATCAATCGCGAGAACATCTTCCGCTTTTTCCTTCGCGTTCACCTTATCCCCTGAAGCGAATAAAGCAGTTCCCTGCTCCAAAAGGTTATTCACTTTGTTACGTATCTCTCTTTTTACTTGGAACAAACTTTCCTTTACATCAACGTTAGTAGAGTCTATCCGGTAAGCGGCTTCCATCGCTTCCAAAGCGGACTTCAAATTACCAGCTGCCAACTTTTTATTCCCAAGTGAAAAATATTTCTCAAACTCAGTCGTTTGAAGCGCCTTGATTTTATGAATTTTCGCCTGAACCGCCAAACTGGAAGGGCTCACTTTTTTGGCCATTTGATACTTCGCCAGGGCACCTGAATAATCCTTTTCTGTGGCCAACTCATTTCCTTCACTCACCAGGGAACTTACCTGTTCTTTATTCATGTTTTTCAGACTTGCGAGTGCATTTTTGACTTCTTCGTTGTCCGGATCCATTTCAATGGCTGCGTTCCATTCACTAATAGCTTTCAATGTTTCGCCACTTTTTTTGAACTTAAGTCCAACTTGATAATGCTTTTCGACCTCTGTTTCTAATTTCTTTTTGGCATCAGCAATAAAATCAATGGCTTGTTTGTTGTCCGATTGATAGGTGAGAACTTTCTGCCATTCGGCTATCGCGTCTGAATATTGGTTGTTTAAAAGAAAACCGTTGGCTTTATCCATGTGAGCGTTGATGGCGGCATCAATTGCTTGAGCTTTCCCCACAGCGGCATTTGCATCTTTCGGATTCAATTTAAACGCGTGGTCAAAAGCATCTTCGGCTTCGTCATAAAGGCTGTTGTCGACGTAAGCCACCGCCAAATCATAATAAGTTTCATCCAGCGAACTGGTGTCTTGTTCCCCAGCCGGTTTTGTTGCTTCAAGGGCAATTGACCTATTATAATTATCGATCGCTTGTTTGAAATTCCCTAGGTTGTAATAGGAAAAACCGAGGAATTTAAACGTCCTTGAGTCTTTTTGAATTAGGCTGGCCTTTTCCCAGTACACCACCGCTTCTTTATACTGCTTTTGTTGAAAATTCATGACCCCGAGATTTTCCAAGGCCTCGAAATTGTTCGGCTCAACCTCCAATATCTTCTTGAGCGCCACTTCCGCATCCTTGTAGTTTTTTTGGTCCATAGCAATCTTTGATTCACACTGGTAAAGCGGAACCAATATGTCGGTATTATCCGGCTTGAGTTTTAAGACATTTTGAAAATGGGAAATCGCCGTGGAACAATCTTGCTTTAAAAAGGCCGAAATGCCTTTGCAGCTTTCCATGAGTTCGTGAGCTTGGACGTCATTCGGATTTAAATGAAGACAAGTTTCAAATTCAACGGCTGCCAAATCGTACTGGGAACCTTTTAGATATGTGACACCAAGGTTAAAGTGAGCAGTCGGGTCGTTGGGACTTGCGTTGATTGCATCCTTCAACGCTTGAATCTTGGCATCATCTGCCCTCAAAAAGCTTGGGAGAGATAAAAATAGAACTAAAAACAAGAAAAAATTAAATAAAATATTTTTTCGCACGAAAGTTCCCTCCAATTAATGTTTAAGGGACTGAAGTAGTCGCATCTAGGGTTAAACAATCATCGATCGGCGTAGATCCACCTTGCTGACAACGAATCATCGTGCCATCCAATGACCAAGACAATTCGGAAGTATAGTCAAACTTTTGCTTGGTTTTCAACAGAGTTACATTTAGTCCATCCGCATTCATAATCCACATTTTCCCGTCATAAACAAAAGCAATCTTGTTACCCGCCGGATGATAAGAAGGATGAAATCCCAGATTGGGGATGCGGGCTTGGGGTATGTAAAACAGGGTTCTCGTGGTTTTCTGGGCAAAGGAAGTTTTTTCAAGTTTTCTTAATTTTCCAACCTGTCGTTCGTATACAAGGGACTGGCTGTCCAGCGACCAAGTCGGGACCTCAGCTCCGAAAGTCTGGGGGAGCAATTTAAAAGTAACAGCGTTTGAATTAGTTGAAACATTCGCAAGATAAAGATAGTAGATGTTGTTCTTGGCCCTTTTTCGCGAAACGAGCCATTTCCCATCGGGCGAAAGCAGTCCCGATTCAACTCCGGTTCCCAAAGGCGGAAAGTCAACCGTCAAGCTGTTGTTGAAAGGCATTTCCGATTTCAACCAAAGCGCTGTCGCATCACATCCGGCGATTAAATTTGCTCGCCGGATTCGGTCTTGCAGCGCATCAACCTTTGCTCTTAGTTCAGGTAAAACCAAAGAGGCTGGATAGGATTCCACCAAAGTTCGAATTTGTTCACCAGCCTCTTTGTATTTTTTTTGATAAAAAGATGCGGTGGCCTCGCCTAATTGAACAAGGATGACAGTTTGGACAGCATCGTGAATTTGTGTGTTTGAAAAACATAGTTCCAAAGCTTTTTTAGAATATTCTTCCGCCTTCGCCTGATCTTTCAATTGGTTTCGGTACAAATCTGCGGTGTTCAATAAACCGTTAAGATTTTCGGATGAGTCGTGAAACTCAGTGTCAATTTTTTTGTACCAATTTAAAGCCTCTTCAAATTGAGAATTGTCTAAGTTTAATGCTGCGAGCCTAAGATAAATTCTTGGGGCCAGAACGGTTTTCGGATGGTTCTTCAGGTATCCCGCGTAAGCTTTTTCCGCCTGCGCGCTTTGACCCTTCAGATCCAACTGGGAAGCCGCTTCAAAAGAATCTGAAAACATTTGGCATCCGCCCAAAAGGAAGGTTCCTCCGAATATCCAAGTCCCAGCTAAACAATAACGCAATATTTTCTTTCTCACTTCAGTCTCCAATTTATTTCGTTAGGATGATGATATCCACACGTCTGTTGCGCATATGGGCGATTTCGGTTCCGGATATTTCCAGTGGTGCTGCCGTCCCATGGCCTCGGGCATAAAGATTGTCGGGCGCGATATTTTCTTTTTCAACCAGGTATCTCATAACCGCATCGGCTCGATATTGGGAAAGACGCAGCGACACGTCCTCCGTTCCCTCGTCATCCGCATGACCCTCGATATAAACGCGAGCTTTGGGATATTTTCGAATGACGCGAGCTACTTGGGCCAGATAATTGTCATAATCCTCGGAAATGTCTGGTCTTCCCTCGCGAAAGGGAACACTTGGTATCTTGATAACACCTGATAAACCCAGCGGTAACACATTCACCGGCATTTTGGGCGGAGCCAGAGCCCTAGGCGCCGCCGCTTCCATGTTCATCACCGGAGCTTCCCTTTCGCCTACCGCGGTTGGGGAAACCTTGAAAATGGGATCGCTGGCCAAGACTTGTTGGCCCCGCGTATCGACCGTCCGCAAGTTGTAGTTAGCAAAAATTCCTCCCGCAACCACATTCCCGTTCGCATCCTTTCCATCCCAGGCTATTTCTCTCGGAGGAACGCCCTTACCGCTATAAGAGCGAAGGATATTGCCCTTGGGATCGGTGATTTCTAAAGTCCAGTTTTTAATATCGGTACGGGCCATCGGCTTTAATTCGAAGGTCGCCTGTTTCAACGAGCCCGTTTTAAAATCGGCAATCTGAGGTTGAATTTGAACGGCTACTTGCTTTGGAACCGGCTGAGCTTTTTCTTCCGGTTCTAACTCAAAGGTAAGTGAAAACCTCTGGGTATCGCCCAAGGCCCCAAAAGGTACCAAAGCGTAATCAAGCTCCCAATCTTGAAATTTCACTCCCACACCCATCGAGGCGCCTGATAAACCGCCCAGGTCCTGATTGAGGTCATTTATGCTATATCCACCTCTGAGCGCGACCGAAACGGTTTTATCCCCCACCCATATCTCACCCCCCGCGTTATAAACCGGGTCGCTATCAATGGCCTTCTGCACATCCATATCCAATACAAAGTGGGTTGGATTTTGCGGTTGAAACCGGTAGGCCAACCCGGCTCGATAGACCATGGGAAGGTTTTCCTGAATTGAATACTGTGAAAAACTTGAAAGCTGCCCCAAGTTCTGAACTGAAAGACCCAGGGACAACTCCTTATGATCCGTGGAAATCAAAAGGCCCCCATCAACAGCTTCACCGGTCGCAGAGTAAGTCAGCAAATTACTACTGATGTATTTTGCGCCGATCCCAAATGAAACATTCGGGCCGAAGGATTGACCATATCCCACCACCACCGCTAAATCGCTGGCGCTTCCCGGGACGGCGGATGGATTATTTGTGGAATTAAACGAAGGAACATAATCGTAGGAAGCACTTAAACCCAACGTACTTCCAGGCCTCAAGGGAATAGCCCCAGCCAAGAATTCGTAGTTTGTTCCTGCTAAGTAGGAAATATGTTGGCCGTTTATTTGTAAATGATCCAGTTGGGCCAAACCAGCGGTGTTCCAATAGGGGGCGGTTGCGTCATCTGCAACTGCCGTAAAAGCCCCACCCATTCCCGCACCGCGAACCCCTGTCGGAATTTCCAAAAATTGAACTCCTGTCGAGCTGATGGTGTCTGCATCGGCAGAAGTGTAGGGGATAAAAAGCAAAGGAAAAATCCACAAAAAGAAAGAAAAAAGATAAAAATGGTAGCGGTGGGGCATGTAAACCCGGTGGTTAAAGATTATTACGGATTATAACATGTGAAATTAGAGTGATGTCAACGAACCCGCATGCATCCACGGACTGTACCCTAAACAACGAATCCATAACCCTTCAGAAATATCAGGTCTAAACCTTCAGCGTTGATACCCCTTCAATTGCTGATATAATGCGCTACTTTTGTGACTTTTGACCTATCCTTTTTTCCGGAGTTCATACCATGATGCGCACTTTGCGAGATAAAAAAACCATGCAGGTCATTCTTTGGCTTCTAATAGCGGCCTTTGTCATTGGATTCTTGTTCCTTGGCACCGCTAGTAAGTGGTTGAAGGGAGACTCGCGGGACATAAACACCCTTGCTCAAGTCGGCGATCAAAAAATCAACTACGCCGAATTCGATAAAGTCTATCAACAAGCTTATGACAATTTGTTTGGGCGTGGTGACGTCGAACCGACCCAGGAACAAACCAAACATTTAAAAGAACAAGTTTTAGATCAGTTAATCGAAGAAGTTATTTTGGAAAGAACAGCCCAAAAACTTGGCGTTTCTATTTCAATGGAAGATGTAGCCACTGCTATTCAAAAATCGCCTTATTTCCAGGACGGAAGTGGAAAATTCGATCCCGATACTTACTTCAAGGTTCTCCAACAAAACAATTTGACTCCCGCAGAATTTGAAAGCTCGCAACAGCGTCAAATGCTTGTGCAAAAAATACAAGGTCTATTAAACGAAAGTTATCTTTACACCCCTGCCGACGTAGAATCCTATCGTGTTTTTTTGAATCGAGATCTAAAAGCAAATTATATTTCCCTTAATACCGAAGCTTATGAGAAGAATTTAAAGCTCAGCGAAAACGATCTAAAGGATTATTTCGATGCTCATAGAGAAAATTATGATCGCAAGGAGCAAGCGAAGGCCCGCCACATCCTGATAAGTGTTCCCTCTTCCGCCGGTATTGCAGATCAAGCGAAAGCCAAGCAAACGCTGGTCGATTTACGTTCCAAAATTCAAGCTGGAAAAATGACATTTTCGGCTGCCGCTTCCCAGTTTTCACAGGACACCGGCAGTCAGAAAAAGGGTGGTGAACTAGGCTGGTTGGACAAGGGGGCCACCGTCAAAGAATTCGATGATGCCCTGTTTCGCCTAAAAAAAGGCGAAATTTCTCAACCAGTCCAAACTAAATTCGGTTATCACCTCATTCAGTTGGAAGATTATCAAAATGCGCATAAAAGCACCTTTTCGGAAGTCCGTTCCAAGGTAGAGAAACAATACCGACAGGAGAAGGCCATCAATCAAATACTATCCATTTCTGGTCAAATAGCTTCCAAGCTAAAATTGAACGAAAACCTTGGACAAATCGGAAAAGAGCTTTCCCTCTCCGTCAGTCAAACCCCTTGGTTCAATCGCAGGGGTGATATTCCGAAGTTAAAAGGCTCTCTCCCCACTGCAGAGGCTTTGAGTGATCTATATCCCGATCAATGGAAAGGCCCGCTTTCGATTGGAGAAGATCAGTGTTTTTTCCAAATTTCGGAAGAAAGGTCGGCACAGGGACTGAAACCGCAGGATCCTGCTGATCAAGCCAAGGTTTATGAAACCTTCAAAAAAGACAGGGTGAATCTTTGGCTTAAGGATTATTTAACCGCTCAACGAAAAGAACAAAAGGTAACAACATTTCTCACCGACTAGGCATGAACCGATTTAAAAGAAGAACGAATCCACCGACAGGCAAACCCATTACGTTGAAATAATCACCTTTGAGCTTATCGACCCATCGTCCACCCTGCCCACGAATGTCATATCCACCCGCCTTGTCATAGGGCTCGGGAGTTTGAACATAGGCTTCAATTTCTTGGTCCGTCAGGGGACGAAAACTCACTTGAGTCACTTCAATATGAACCCCCAATTTTTTGTTTCGTGGTCCTAACATTGCCACCCCTGTATAAACCTGGTGATTCCTTCCCGACAAGATTTTTATCATTTCAAAAGCCTGGGAACGATTCTTCGGTTTTCCCAATATATTCCCCTGCGCCACCACAACCGTATCCGCACCGATAATATAAAATTCGGAGAATCGCTGAGAGACCTCACGAGCTTTTAGGTTTGCAAGACGGGAAACCATCTGACCGGGCGTTTCTCCTGCCAGGGCCACCTCATGAATACCCCGTGCTGGTTCTGATCGAAATGAAATGCCCCAAAACGAGAGAATGGCTTTTCGTCTTGGCGATTGGGAAGCGAGTAAAAGTCTGGGTGCCAAAAGGAGGTTCCTATTTGGCGAAATACAAACCACAAATCATGCCAATTAAGCCTAATAGGTTTAATGAATATTTGATCCCAAACGTAAGAACAATAACTCGCAAATCGACAACCAATGGGTTGTTGAAGCCAATGGAAAAACCAGCGCTAAAGACGTCATGAAAAAAACCCAATGGAATCAAAAGGGCGATTAAATCGCCTAAATATCCCCCCAGAATTCCGCCCAACAAAATGAACAAAAGAGTTGTTCCGACCGTTTTGGCCAATTTAAATATCTCCTTAACGATGAATTCGGTGATCCTGCGGAGTAGTTACAACAACCTTTAAGGCCCGAATGGCCTCTTGGGCCGCCACTTGTTCGGCTTCTTTCTTACTTTTTCCCACTCCCTTGCTAATAACCTCACCATCTACTTTGCAGGCCGCTTCGAAGTTGCGGTTATGATCCGGGCCCCACTCCTTCACAACGTCGTAATGAGGAGCCAATTTTCTCGTTTTTTGAAAATATTCCTGCAACAAGGTTTTATGATCTTTTTCAAGCCGACCTGTAAAAACGCCTCCAATATCTTCCTTGAGCAATCCTAAGACTAGTTTTTCAGCCATGGCCAGGCCGTGAGTTAGGTAAACCGCGCCTATCACCGCTTCCAAGGCATCCGCCAAAAGGGAAGGGCGGTTTTTCCCCCCCGTTTTTTCTTCTCCCTTTCCGAGCCGAAGGTACCGTCCCAAATCCAACCCCTGGGCCTTCTCGCCTAAAACCTGGGCGCTGACCACAACGCTTTTAACCTTGGATAATCCCCCTTCGGTAACTTCAGGATAGGTTTCGAAAACATATTGCGAAACGATTAAACCCAGAACCGAATCTCCGAGGAATTCTAATTTTTCATTGTTTTGTTCAGAATTCAGCTTGCGTTCGTACGTATAAGACTTATGCGTCAACGCCTCATTGAGCAATGAAGGATTACCCAGAGGGATTCCTAGACGACGGGCTAGTACTTTCAATTCAGCCAATCGAATTTTTTCAATGGGTTCACCAGGTGGAGAAGCCCGCCGGGAATTAGGGATTAAACTTTTTAACAACGAGAGAGACATTGTGGCCCCCAAAACCCAGGGAGTTGGAAAGACAAAGATTTACTTGCTTTTCCCGTTTAACGTTCGGGATATAATCCAAATCACAATCCGGGTCGGGTGTTTCCAGATTAATAGTGGGAGGCAGGACGCCTTGCCCGATGGCCAATACACAAGCCACATATTCAATTCCTCCGGCGGCGCCAAGCAAATGCCCAGTCGTTGACTTGGTTGAAGAAATTGCTACCTTTTTCGCCTGTTCCTTAAATACGGACTTAATCGCCATGGTTTCAAACTTATCGTTGTAGGGTGTGGAAGTCCCATGAGCGTTGATGTAATCCACATCCTTTGGAGAAATCCCAGCGTCTTTCAGTGCCAGCGTCATTGAACGGGCCGCCCCCGCCCCATCTTCGGCAGGTGTTGTCATATGATACGCGTCACAAGTCATGCCATACCCTGCCGCTTCGGCATAAATTCGTGCCCCTCGGGCTTGAGCGTGTTCGAGCGATTCCAGAACCACCACCCCCGCGCCCTCTCCCATCACGAAGCCTGACCGGTTCTTGTCGAAAGGCCTGCTGGCTTTCTCCGGATGGTCGTTTCCATCAGCACAAAGAGCATGCATATTGGAAAAACCTGCGTACCCCAGTTCTGTGATACAGGCTTCCGTTCCGCCCGCCACCACCACATCCGCATCCCCGTTTTGGATCCAACGAGTTGCTTCCCCGATTCCATGTGCACCTGAGGCGCAGGCGGAAACGGTTCCGGTATTAGGGCCCTGGGCCTTTAAATAAATGGCCACCATACCGGAGGCCATATTGATGATCATCATGGGAATTAGAAAAGGAGAAACCCGATCCGGTCCCTTTTCCATCAGACGGGTATGTTGCTCGACCAAAACGGGAAGACCTCCGATACCCGAACCAATCAACACCCCAATTCGGGTCCGATCTTCCTGGGACAGGTCCAACTTGGCATCCGCCACAGCCTGGAGGGAGGCCACCACAGCGTATTGAACGAAATAATCCATTTTCTTGATGTCTTTTTTTTCAATCCCGAACTGAACAGGATCAAATCCCCTGACTTCCCCGCCGATACGACAAGGTACCCGGGAAGCATCAAACCGGGTCACGGGGCCAATCCCGCTTTTTCCATCACAAATATTCTTAAAGAATTCAACGGGATTATTACCGTTCGGTGTGATAGCCCCAAGGCCTGTCACGACGACACGTTTCAAGAAACCCTCCTCAGAAAACGGCTATCGAAATTATTCCGATGCCTTGGATTTAATGTAGTTAATCGCGTCTCCAACGGACTTGATCTTTTCCGCATCCGCATCGGGGATTTCCAGATCAAACTCTTCCTCGAAAGCCATGACCAACTCCACCGTGTCCAGCGAATCGGCCCCCAAATCATCAACAAAGGAAGCTTCCGGTTTCACCTGTTCGGCTTCAACCCCTAATTGATCCACGATTATCTCTTTCACCTTGTCTTCTATCGCCATTGAAACAACCTCCTAAATTAGTATCGGCTTGACGCCGAACAACAATTTCCCAGCTCTTCCAGTTGAAAAGGCAGTTTCTTATATCACCATTCCCCCGTCAACGCAAATCACTTGTCCCGTGATGTAACGTGCGGCGTCCGAAGCCAGGAACATGACAGCCTGAGCTACGTCTTCCGTTTCTCCCAAGCGTCCCAATGGAATTTCCTTCAGCAATGCTTCCTTTGCCTTTTCGTTCAAGGCATGGGTCATGGGCGTTTGGATATATCCGGGAGCCACCGCGTTGCAATTGATGTTTCGGCTCGCAAATTCCCTAGCCGTAGTTTTGGTCAGACCGATGAGGCCCGCCTTGCTTGCGGAATAGTTGGCTTGACCCGCGTTTCCCCTGACTCCCACGACAGAAGCAATATTCACTATCCGCCCTGATCGAGCCTTCATCATGGGCTTCACGAATTCTTTCGTGACAAGAAAGGCGCTCTTGAGATTAATGGAAAGAACCAAATCCCAGTCTTGTTCACTCATCCGCAACATCAGGTTATCCCGCGTAATTCCAGCGTTGTTGACGAGGATATCCACCTTCCCAAACATTTCCAAAACTTTGGCGGCGAAGGCTTCAACGTCTGCGGCTTTGGATACGTCCGCCAACCCCGTCATGGCTTTCACCCCAAAGGCTTGGATTTCAGCGGCAGTTTCATCCATTCCTTCCTGGATATTGCTGCAAAAAGCCACCGAGGCTCCGCCCTTGGCTAACCCCAGGGCTATCGTCTTACCGATGCCCCTGTTTCCGCCCGTGATCACCGCTACTTTGTCTTTGAATGTCATATGGCTCCTATCAGGGTTTTTAGGGAAGCTGGGTCACCAGCATTTTGAACACGAGCTTCCCTCAAAATTTTACCGATTAATCCGCATAAAACTTTTCCAGGACCAACTTCCACGAAAGTTCCAATACCCCAAGCCGAAAGGGCTTCCGCCGTCTTAATCCACTGGACCGGGGCTACCAATTGCCGCACCAGGCTTTCCCGAATCTCGCGGGGATCCTTTATTGGTACGGCATCAACATCTGAAAAATAGGATACCTTTGGCTCCTTAAAAACAATTGCGGACAAGACATTTTCGAATTCTTCCGCGGCTGGTTTCATGAGGCTGCTGTGAAAGGGCCCGCTCACGGGCAAAACCATGGCCCTTTTGGCGCCCAGCGTCTTAGCGTTTTCACAAGCTTTGGAAACGGCTTGGGTATTTCCCGAAATTACAATCTGCCCCGGGCAATTAACATTCGCTGGCTCCACGATTTCATTCCCAGAGACCTGGGAGCAAGCTTCCCGGACTTTATTCTCATCTAGCCCCAGGATAACGGCCATGGAACCTCGACCCTGGCCCGAGGCCTCCATCAGTTCTCCGCGTCGCCGTACCAGACGAAGAGCGTCTTCAAAGGTCAAGACTTCCGCCTCGACAAGAGCGCTGTAGGCCCCCAAGCTGTGTCCAGCAACCGCGTCGGGTTTTTGGCCCGCATCGTGGAGAATGCGACTCACAACCACCGAATGGGTCAAGATGGCCGGCTGGGTATTCGGGGTTTTCTTCAATTCTTCTTCCGGCCCCTCAAAACAGATGTGGGAAAGGGAAAACCCCAGGATCTGATCCGCCTGCGTGAACAATTTTCCACATTCCGGGTAAGCCGCTGTCAATTCTTTGCCCATACCGACGAATTGGGAGCCTTGGCCGGGAAACATCCAGCAAGTTTTACCCATTTCTACCACCTCATCACTGATGCAGCGAGTGTCGTTCCGGCTCCAAAAGCCACCAATACGACATGGTTCCCTTTTCGGAGGCGTCCCTCTCGGACCGCATGATCCAAGGCAATTGCTACAGAAGCTGCCGAGGTATTCCCGACCTTATCGATATTCACGAAAAACTTTTCCTCAGGCAATTGCAGTCGTTCAGCAATGGCCTGGATGATTCTCAGGTTGGCCTGATGGGGGATGATGAGATCCGCCTGAGCCAGGCTTAAACCTGCCCGTTGAAGCGCCTCCAAAACAGCATCCGCCATCACCTTGACGGCTATTTTGAAAACTTCCCGTCCCTGCATTTTCAGGGTATGAAGATTGTCGCGAACCGAAGCCTCGCTCGATGGCATGCGAGAACCACCGGCCGGGATTTTCAGTAAATCCGCGTCCTGTCCATTGGCCACCAAATAAGTCGAAAGGATTTCGCCCTCTCCCTCAGTCCGTTCGCCCAAAATTACCGCGCCCGCTCCGTCTCCGAAAAGCATGCAGGAACCGCGATCGGTCCAGTCGATGAAGGAGGTCAATTTCTCCCCGCCTATGAGGAGAATTTTTTTAAACTGTCCGCTTTGAACAAGGGATTTGGCAACCGCCATGCCATATACAAATCCAGAACAAGCCGCCGATAGATCAAAAGCCGCCGCTTTGGATGCGCCCAACTTGGCCTGGACAAAACAGGCCGTTGCAGGCGTGGGCATATCGGGTGTAATTGTCGCCATCATGATGAGATCCAGATCCAGGGGAGAAAGTCCTGCCGCTTCCAATGCCTTTTTTCCCGCCTCAACCGCCATATCGGAGTTTAACTCATCCGGCCGCGCCATCCGGCGTTCCTTAATCCCGGTTCGAGTAACGATCCACTCATCGGTGGTTTCAACCAGTTTCTCAATATCTTTGTTGGTGATGATTTTTTCAGGGATATAAGAACCCGTTCCCAGAATACCGGCCCGGCGTAAAAGGCTCACGCGGTTTCTCCTGTAGGCGATTTCAAGTCCGGCTTGTCGTTCACCTGGCCATATTGAAGTATTTGTTCCTTCAAAATCTGATTCATGTTCCGATTTAAACATTTCAACGTAGCCCGAATTGCGTTCTTCATGGTCAGGGCATTCGATTTTCCATGACTGATCAGGCTGAGACCATCAATCCCGAGCAAGGGCGCCCCGCCATATTCCTTGTAATCAACGCTCCGTTTGAATCGTCGAAAAGCGGGACCAGCCAAAATCCCACCCAAAAGCGTGAAAAGATTGGATCTCATTTCTTTTTTTAGCAGGGTGAAAACCAGTTCCCCCACCCCTTCAATAGCTTTCAACGTGACATTTCCCACAAAACCATCGCAAACAGTAACATCACAGTTTCCGTTTACGATATCCCTTCCTTCGATATTGCCAATGTAGTTCAACGGTACTTTTTTGAGGAGAGTCTGAGTCCCAAAGACCAATTCGTTTCCTTTGGTCTCCTCCTCGCCGATCGATAGAAGCCCTACACGGGGAGAATTGAAATTCAGGACCGTCCGGGCAAAAACGTCCCCCATCAAGGCGAATTGCAATAAATGTTTCGCCTTGCAATCCACATTGGCACCCGCGTCCACCAGCACTGAAACACCATTTACACTTGGCACCATGGTCACAATGGCGGGCCGATAGACGCCATCCAACCGGCCGCATGTCATTAAAGCGGCTGCCATCGTGGCCCCGGAATTACCCGCCGAAACACACGCATCCACTTGTTTGGTTTTTACAAGTTCTGAACAGCGAACAATGGAAGAATCGCGTTTTTGTTTGCAAGCCTGAGCCGGACTTTCGCCCATTTCCACGACTTCTCTGGCGTCCACAATTGATATGGATGATTTGGGATAATCGCCCGCACCGGCAAGAACCTTCTCAATTTCCTCTTTGCGGCCAACTAAGACAACCTGAAGGTCATGCTTAGCCATTTCCATGACTTCGGCATCCTTCACAGCCATTACCGCACCCAACACGATTTCTCGCGGGGCGAGGTCACCTCCCATAGCATCAAGGGCGATTTTCATAAAAGGAAGATCAACTCAGGCGATATCGACGGTGACGACTTCTTTTCCCTTGTAGTACCCGCAATTCGGGCAAACGCGATGAGGAAGTTTCGCGCTTTTGCACTGAGGGCAAACAGATAGGGACTTCGTCTTAATTTTCCAGTTGGTACGGCGTTTATCGCGGCGCTGGCGGGAATGCCGCCTTTTTGGATTTGCCATCTTGTCCTCCGAATCAATTTCGAGCGGGTTAACCCCGCCTCCCGCTTCGCCCTCTTGTGAGAGGACCCTAGAATTTCCAGTTTTTAAGAGCGTCCCACCGTTGATCGGTTGGAGGCCCGGAGCATTTACAAATTTCCAAATTTAAATCACAGCCGCATCTTGAACACAGTCCCCGGCAATCCTCGCGGCAAAGAGATCTCATTGGGACGGACAAGAGTAAGGTCTGACGAACCTGTTCCCCAATATCCAGAATCTCTCCCTCGTAATAAACCGTTTCCAAGTCGCCAGGATTCAGGACCTTTTCAGGAGCCTCTTCGGGAATCGCTTCCGATTGTGGCCGGTAGTGAACTTCAAAAAAAGATTTATATTCATCCTCAAAAGTTTTCAAGCACCTATCGCAAATCAATCTCATTTGGCCCGAAACCCAACCCTTAGCTGATATCAGGCCACTACTTTTTGATACCTGGCAGAATATTTCGCACGGAGAAGCAATCAAGCCGGGGTCAAGGTCAATTCCCAGAGAAGAAACCCAACCGGTTTCGTGGATTACGGCATCTTCCCGATCAAGGTCACGCAATTCAACCTTCAACATCTCCTTCGCCCCTCCCCAAGCCCCAACCTACGGCTTAGAGCGCTGAAAGCTCAATCCCAAAAGGTTGAAAAGGCGAATAAAAAGCAGTGTCGGATTATAAAAATCCGCCTCTTTAAGTGTCAAGAAAATACCTAATTTCTACCCGCCGCTGACTTTTCCCGATTCGGGTAAAACCCTTGATTCATCTCATACCGTTCCGTTCACGGAGGGCTTTTTGGACGACCGGGGATACAAAACCGCTGACATCCCCACCTAACTTAGCCACTTCTTTGATGGAACTGGACGAAATGAAAATAAATTTCTCATTTGGCACCAAAAACACCACTTCGATATTGGAATTGAGTGTACGGTTGATAAGGGCCATCTGAAATTCGTATTCAAAATCGGAAACGGCTCGCAATCCCCTGAAAATGATTCCTGCTTGTATTTCCTTTGCGTAATCCACCAATAATCCCGTAAAGGCCGAGATCACGACTTCAGGCAGGTGTTCAGTGGTTTGTTTTAGGAGTTCCACCCTTTTCTCAACGGAAAAGAATGCGCTTTTGGAAGGATTAGCCACCACCGCAATATGCAACTCATCGCAGAGTTTTAAAGCTCGCCCCGCAATATCCAGATGGCCGTTGGTCACCGGATCAAATGACCCCGGATAAAGCCCGATCACCTTTTTGGCCGAATTTTTTTTTGCAGCTGGTGTCATTCTCTTCCCCCGGGGTTGTGATGAAACAAGCTCAACATCGTGTCGCCATACTTTTTCTGGCGAACTAAAGCATAAGGAAATTCAGGGTCAAAGTCGATGTCCTTCGCCTCGTGTTCTATGGAAAATAGCCCTCCTGAAGCCAGCAGAGGATAGGTTTTCAAGAGATTTTGAACCCTGCGAGTAACGCCCATTTCATAAGGCGGATCCGCCAGAACCACGTCAAATACATTTTTTTCCTGATGGAGCAGGTAAAAAGCCTTCGAGATATCCATATGTAACACCCGGATCCCTGTTCCCATTGATCTCGGATCTAATCCCAGTGACCCTAAATTCTCCTCAATAAGCCTGATGCTGTCGTTGGCTTTGTCGACGAAAACCACTTCCTGGGCGCCCCTACTCAGGGCCTCGATTCCCAAGTTGCCCGTGCCCGCAAAAAAATCAACCACCCGGCACTTATCCATGGATCCCAACATGTTAAACAAGGCACCCTTTACCTTGTCGGCCGTCGGGCGGATTTTTTCATGAGGAGCGGCCTTCACCGCTCGGCTACGGTATTTGCCCGCAATAATTCTCATAATATTCTCCCTCGCTTCAACCCGTTATTTGGTCCGGTCCAAATGTAATTAGGTCCAGTGTAATCCCAACGAACCAAGATTGAGCTCAAGATATTTGTGCCAAATTCAACAACCCGTGGTAGCGGCGATTGAGTTTTTCTCGAAGCGTCTGGTTATCAGGATTTTCCAGTCGAGGATCCACTTCTAGGATGACCTCCGCCTTTCTCCGGGCCTGTTCAGCCAGTTCCCCATCCCTTTTTAAATCCACCAGGCCTTCTTCTCTTTTTCCCGACTGGGCCAGGCCAAATATTTCTCCCGGTCCCCGCATTTTCAGGTCCATTTCAGAAAGCTTGAACCCATCCAGGGTGGAAACCATTGTTTTCAACCTGAGTTTGGCGTCGGCAGAGATCACGGGAGAGCTGATAAGGTAGCAAAAGGACGCCTGATCACCCCGTCCCACCCGGCCCCGGAGTTGATGAAGCTGGGCGAGTCCAAAACGTTCCGCGTGCTCCACCACCATCACTGTGGCGTTGGAAATATCAAGCCCCACCTCCACAACGGTTGTAGAGACTAGTATCTGGATTTCCTCTTCCAGAAACATCCGCATGACTTCCTCTTTATCTTCTTTTTTCATCCTCCCGTGAAGCAACCCCAGTTTGAAACCGTGAAAAGTCTCATTCTTGAAAAACTCATACATCTGGGTCGCAGACTTCAGAAAACTTTTCGATTCCTCAACCACAGGATAAACCACGTAGGCTTGTTCCCCCCGAAGGACCCTTTCCCTGACCTTTTGGTAAACCTCGTTCTTTTGGGACTCGGACCGCCAAAAGGTTTGGATGGGCTTGCGTCCCTTGGGCATTTCGTCCAGCAGGGAAAGATCGGTATCGCCATATTCGGTAAGTACCAGGGCGCGGGGAAAGGGTGTGGCCGTCATCATCAGAGCGTCAGGCCATCTCCCTTTGTTTTCCAACGTTGCTCGTTGAAGCACGCCGAATTTATGCCTTTCGTCGATTACCATGAAACCCAGGTTTGAGAACTGAACGTCTTCTTCCAATAGGGCGTGGGTGCCTACCGCCACATCCGCCTTGCCTTTCCGCATCGCCTCCAACACCGTCCTTTTTTCCGAAGCCTTCATGTCGCTGGTCAAGAGAACTGTTTTTAACCCTTCCCGGGAAAGAACCTTTTCAAGAAATCGGAAATGCTGGTGAGCCAATATTTCGGTGGGAGCCATGAAGGCGCTTTGAACACCTGAGTCGGCCGCATAAAGAAAAGCGATGGCGGCTACGAGAGTCTTGCCACTTCCCACGTCCCCTTGCAGAAGTCGGTTCATGGGATAGGGTTTACTCAAGTCCGTACGGATCTCTTTTAGGACCCGCGTCTGCGCTCCGGTAAGTTTGTACGGAATGGTCTTGCGGAACGCTGTGACCCGGGGGCCGTTGAACTGGTATTCCCGTCCTTTTTGACGCCGTTCCACTTCCTTCCGTTTCAACAACAAGAAGCTTTGAAGAACTAGCAATTCCTCCAGAGACAGTGTTTGCCTGCCCTTTTCAAACTCAACCAAGTTGGAGGGAAGATGAAGTTGCTCCAAAGATGCGCGAAGGAGTTTTGGGCTGCAGGCCAAGCGTTCTTCCAGAAACGCCGAACACTGCGCAAAAACCTTTGCCATTGTCTCATGCCAAAAGTCTTGTCCAAGTGTGGGGGTCGAGGGATAAAAAACAAGAGTCTTGCCTTCCCGCAAACCCTTCACTTCCTTCTCCGTTAGAAATTCATGGGTGCCCGCCCGACCAACCACCTGTTTACCCCAGGGTGAGTCTTGGATCTTGTCATGGATGAGAACCCACCGCCCAGCCTCGATTTCTTTCTTTAAATAAGGGCGGTTAAACCAAACCCAGGTGAGTCGGCCCGATCCATCTTGAAGGTTAACCTTGATCACCTCTTGTTTCCCGTGCCGGGTTTGGGAGACCCCGTTAACTTGCGCTAGGAAAAAACCGGGGTCTTCCCCGCTTCCCTGGGCTATTGGAGTCAGACGGGATAAATCAACCACCCATTTGGGAGTGTAATAAAAAAGATCCTCGAGGTTTTTAAGCCCCAAGAGGCGGAAAGCTCTCATTTTGCCGGGAGGGATTAAATCTTGAAGAGGTACATCCGAAGCCTGCGGCCCAACCGGGGAAACCTTCAAGCTATCCAATTTTTCATGCAAAACCGACAGATCTCTCATAGCATTTTGAATCAATCTCTGGCGTTGGTTTTTGTCGTAGGACAAATACTGTGAAAATTCCCGTTTTAAAACATCTAGACTTGTCGATACATCCGGCACCCGAACAAGAATCGGACGATTTTCCCTTTCCCATAGGCTGATAGCCTCTATCATGAACCGATCCAACCCTCCAACCACCGAACGATTAGTAAAGCCTTGGCGCTCCTCCAGTTTCATGGGCTGGGTCCATTTCAGGAAGGGGTGAATTGGCTCGGACATGGGTCCTCTTGGAATATGGGGGATTTGCTTTTAATTACACTGAACATTGGCCTAAAAGCCTAAAAAAACTTGTTAATCCTGAAATTCTTTGCGTATAATGCGCCCTCTTGGTTGGACCCTCAAAGCCTTTTCATCCGCTTTTGAAGTCCCACCGAACCGCGATTCCTAGGAATCCAATCGGCCTTTCCGTAAGGTCCATCTGTCAAAAACGAGGAGATGTTTAAAATGGCTCAGGTTTGCGATATTTGCAGCAAGGGACCCATCAAGGCCCGCAAGATCACCCGCCGAGGAAAATCAAAAAAAGAGGGCGGTATCGGACTCAACATCACCGGGATTAACCTACGCCGCCAGATGCCCAATTTGCAGTCTATCCGGGCCATCGTCAATGGAAAGCCCCAGCGAATCTTGGTTTGCACCCGCTGTTTACGGTCAGGAAAGGTTCAAAAACGCCTCGCGGTACCAAAAACCAAGCCTGTTGCGCCGGAAACAACCGCCCCGGCTCCCGTTACAGCCTAGATATCCATTCAGAAAAAGCCGAACCCTCTCCCTACCGGATCAGGTTCGGCTTTTATATTATCTCAGGGATCTCCCCTTTAATTTCCACGAACCATTCTTCCAGCCCCAAATAAAAGTTTCGCTAGAGTGGCTTTGAACGCTCTGAGCCTGAAATATCCAATTCAGCTTTACCTTCGCCGTGGAATCATTAATCCAGGCCATGGAAGCAATCTGGCCGCCGGTCAATGTGGCGTCTTGCACCCAACTTTTCATCAAAAGCGTTTTTAGGGTATCGGCACTGTCGTAATTTCCGTCGGTCAATCCAAAAATTGCCGTAAAATCCCCCTGGGTCGCGAGGGATGTGAAATTATCCACCGATTGCTTAAGGGATTGTTCCCGGGCCACTTTTTCTTCCGGCGAGAGGGAACAACCGCTTCCCAGAACCAATAAGCCAAGCATCAAACAAAGAAAACCCGCTTTTCCCATTGGATACTCCTTCTAATGGCGAACACCAACCGCGATAAAATTTTATTTCAAGAACATTTGTTTTTCGTACTCTTCTTCAATGCGGCTTATTTCATTCACTCGCCGCTGATGACGGTCCACCCCGCTGAATGGCGTCTCGATCCATATTTTGACCAATTTCAAGTTGGTTTCCACCGACAGATCCCTTCCTGCCAGTGAAAGAACATTGGAGTCGTTGTGGTCCCTCGTGTCATGCGCTCCTTTTTCACTCGTAACCAGGGCAGCCCGGATTCCAGGAATTTTGTTGGCGACAATGGCCATACCTATTCCATTACCGCAAATGACGATGCCTCTCTCGGCCTGACGTTTTGCCACGCTCACCGCTACCTTTTCGGCGAAAACGGGATAATCGGAGGGTTCCGCGTTGTAGGCCCCCAGATCAGCAACCTCATGGCCCAGGTCCGTCAGCATAGCAATAACGGCCTCCTTGACGGCATAGCCCGCATGGTCCGAACCGATTGCGATTTTCATTTCTCCCCTTTGTGATTACCTCTGAGCCAAACGCTCAGATGCTTGATTCAACAAACTCTCGATTTGATTCAAAGTCTCCCGATAACTCTCCATGGGTTGACCCGCGGGATCTTCGATGTCCCTCTCGCCTTCTCCAGCCATTTCCGAAAGCATGTTCACTTTCGGGCCCAGCGCAGGCATTTTTTTCAGAATCATTTCTTTGTGTTTAGCGGTCATGGTCAGGATCAGGTCGCTTTCCAAAACCAAGGGTTTGGAGAGAGGTTGGCTCAGGTGCGCTTCCAGGCTGAAGCCTTTTTCCCGGGCGGCTTCTACAGCTTCAAGAGAGGCTGGCACACCGGGAAAAGCGGCTAACCCCGCCGAACACACTCCCAAATCCCAGCCCTTTTCCCTAGCCATTTTTTTTAAGAGGCCCTCCGCCAGAGGACTCCGGCAGGTGTTGCCGGTACAGACGAAAAGAACCTTTCGGGTCAACCTGGCCTCCCGCGGCGAAAAAGATTAATCGCTAATCATTCGGTCCAGAAGGCCTTCAACTCGCGCCAATTCTTCAGCTGATACAATTCCGTTGCGAACCAAGGAGAAATTTTTTCGTTCAATACGAACCACCGCAGTCTCGCCCCCCAGCGGACAGGTTCCCGCATCCAGAGCCGCGTCAACTTTATCCAGAATTTCAGGATCCACATCCTCGAATCGGACCGGGCTGTTACCTCCGGTAAAATTGGCGCTAGAAACAGCCAGGGTGTCACCGACGTTGCGCAAGAGTTCCAATGCGATCCCGTGATCGGGACAACGCAAGGCTACAGTTCCATCCGGGCCCACCGCTCCGGGTGATAATGAAGAAACTTTGGCCCGGCGAATCAAAGTCCAGGGCCCAGGCCATATTTTTCGGAGAATTTCGAGGTCTTTTTCCCTGAAATCGGCAATTTCTAAAGCCACTTCAGGTCGGGAAATCAGGATCGATAGAGAATGGTTCGCAGGTCTGTCTTTTAACGCAAATATACGTTTTAGGGCTTCGGGCCTTTTGAGGGAGCACCCGATGTCATACACCGTATCTGATGGGAAAACGGCAATTCCGCCATCCCGGATCACTTTCGCGACCTGGAGAAGATTGGCGGGAGTATAGGGAAGGGATTTATTGTCGATTTTTTCGCCGGCCATGGGATTCCGTTTCTGATTCATGATTGCACATGTCTGTTTTAAACATCTTCTCAAATAAAGATTGAATTTTCAGCTGTTTTCGCCGGACTTTCAAGAGTTTCGGTCTAATTTAAAACTATTTACGGTTCAGGGCCCGCCAAGCGATGTCCTTGCGAAAATGGCCTCCGTCAAAATGAATGACTTCCAGGGTTTGGTACGCCCTTTGAACAGCCCTTGCGATGGTCTCCCCGATTCCCGTCACGCAAAGAACCCTGCCTCCATTGGTCGTTATATTGCCATTGTGAAGTGCGGTTCCAGCATGAAAAACCATGCTGTCAGGCTTCTTCCCAGCCTCGTCCAAACCGGTAATCGCCTGTCCCTTCGGGTAGGATCCCGGGTAGCCCTTGGCCGCCATCACCACGCAGGCGGTCGGTCGTTCATCCCACTCGATCTGGAGGTGGGAAAGTTTTCCCTGGGCGACCGCCAGGCACACATTGACGAAGTCGGTCTTGAGCCGGGGCAGGACCACCTGGGTTTCCGGGTCCCCGAACCGGCAGTTGTACTCGATGACCTTGGGGCCGTCTTTCGTAATCATCAACCCGGCGTACAGGACTCCCCGGTAGGTGATACCCATGTCTTGGAGAGCCTTCACGGTGGGCTTAAGGATCGTTTCCAGTATTTCCTGGTCCATCTTCTTCGTCACCACCGGCGCGGGCGAATAGGCGCCCATGCCCCCGGTGTTGGGCCCTTTGTCGCCGTCAAAGACGCGCTTGTGGTCCTGGGCGCTGACCATGGGAACGATGGTGTCCCCATCCACGAAGGCAAGGACCGAAGCTTCCTCTCCCACAAGGCATTCCTCAATGAGCACCTGGGCTCCGGCATCGCCAAATATCTTTTTCTCCATGGCGTCTTCCAGGGCCTGCTCCGCCTGTTCCAGGTTCTCGCAAACCGTCACGCCCTTGCCCGCGGCTAGGCCGTCGGCCTTGATGACAATGGGCGCCCCTTCCTTCCGGATATAGGCCAGGGCTTTTTTGTAGTTGGTGAAGGAGGCCGCCTTGGCGGTGGGGATGTGGTTATCGACCAGTAGTTTCTTCGTGAAAGTCTTGCTGGCTTCCAGCTCGGCCCCCGCTTTCACGGGCCCGAATACGGGGAAGCCTTTTTCCGTTAGCTCGTCCGCCAGCCCGAGCGAGAGCGGGACCTCGGGGCCGATGACCACCAGTTTCGGGTCGTTATGCTCGCACCACTCCACCAGGCCGAGGATATCGTCGCCCAGAACATCCACGCACTCGGCGATCTGGGCAATTCCGGCGTTCCCGGGCGCGCAATAGATCTTGGGTTTGCGGGATGACTTGGCCAGGGCCCAGCAGATCGCGTGTTCCCTGCCGCCCGACCCAACTACGAGTATGTCCACAAGTTCCTCCGAAATTACTTAACGATTAATGTTTGAAGTGTCTGTAGGTCGTGAAGATCATCGGTATGCCGTGCTGGTTGGCCGCCTCGATGACCTCTTTATCCCTCACGCTTCCACCGGTCTGGATGATGGCGGCGATCCCAGCCTTAGCGCAAGCGTCCACGCTGTCCCGAAAGGGCAGCAGAGCGTCGGAAGCCATCACGCTTCCCTTCGCCTTATCCCCCGCCTGCTTGATGGCGATCTCCAACGACCCCACTCGATTCATCTGGCCAGCGCCGACTCCGAGGGAGACACCGTTGCGCACCAGTACAATGGCGTTGGATTTCACGTGTTTGACCAGCTTCCAGCCGAACTCCATGTCTTTAGTCAGCTGGGGGTCGGGCAGCTTCTCGGTCACGACCTTATACAGGCCCAAGTCCTCCGGCGCCTGGTCGAAGTCCTGTACCAGGAACCCGCCCTCTACGCGGCGCACATGGTACCCGGCGGTCTGGCCCTCGACCACGCCTAGCCCCTCCAGGTTCATGACCCGCAAGTTCTTTCGGGCCTCAAAGGCTTTCAAGGCCCCCGCGTCATAGGAGGGGGCCATGATGATCTCAAAGAAACTCAATTTTTCCAGGACCACTTGGGCGATTTTCTCGTTCACAGGCCGGTTCAACGCCACGATCCCGCCGAAGGCGGAAAGTGGATCCGCTTCGTATGCCTTCACGAAAGCCTCCTGGATATCCTTCCCGATGGCCGTCCCGCAGGGGTTGGTGTGCTTGATGATGGCGGCCGCCGGTTCGTCGAATTCTTTCACCAGCATCAGGGCCGCGTCCGCGTCCATGATGTTGTTATAAGAAAGTTCCTTCCCCTGAAGTTGCTTGCCGTTGGCGATAACGGGCAGTTTGGTAGTACGGTCTTTATAGAAGGCCGCGGGCTGGTGGGGGTTCTCACCGTAGCGCATTTCCTGGAGCTTGGTCCCGGAAAGGGTGATGATATCGGGCCAGGTTTTCTCCGATAGCTGCTTATGCAAGTATTCGTGGATCATTCCGTCGTAACGAGACGTGTTCCCGAAGGCCTCGATGGCCAGTTCCTGGCGCAGTTTGAAGGTCGTGGCGCCCTGGTTTTCCTTCATATCCTTGATGATGTCGGCGTACCGGGCCGGGTTCACCACCACCGTCACACTCTGGTAGTTCTTGGAGGCGGAGCGGATCATGGAAGGCCCGCCGATGTCGATGTTCTCGATAGCTTCGTGCAGTTCCACATTGGGCTTGGCGATGGTGGCCTCAAAGGGATAAAGGTTCACGCAAACCAGGTCGATGGGCTTGATGTTGTGCTTGGCGATGGTCTGCATGTGTTCCTTGTTCTCGCGCAGGGAAAGCAGCCCCCCGTGCACCACGGGGTGCAGGGTCTTCACCCGACCGTCCAGCATTTCGGGAAACCCAGTCACTTCGGAAATATCCTTCACGGGCAACCCCGCCTCCCGGATGGCCTTGGCGGTCCCGCCGGTGGAAATCAGCTCCACCCCGTTCTCCACCAGCACCTTGGCGAAGTCGATCAAACCCGTCTTGTCCGAAACGCTTAATAATGCCCTTTTAATTTTCACTAAATTCTCCGCCATGAAAGACTCCTTATTTATTGTAAATGTTTAGTGACTTACGAATCATTGCGAAACTTTCACCCGTCCATCAACAACCTTAATCTTACCTTCACAAAATAATCTCACGGCCTCTGGGTAAATTTGATGTTCGACCTTCAAGACTTTTTCGGCCAGGGTCTCCGCCGTATCCTTCACTGAAACCGGCACGGTTCCTTGCAAGATAATAGGACCGGCGTCAACGCCTTCGGTTACAAAATGAACCGTAGCGCCCGATTCTTTCTCTTTGGCGGCGATGACCGCCTCATGTACATGGTGACCGTACATGCCCTCGCCTCCAAATTTGGGAAGGAGCGCGGGATGGATGTTCATTATTCGGTAGAGGAAGGGTTTGATGAGAACGGGGGTGAGAATACGCATATAACCCGCCAGGCAGATCAGGTCGATCTTCTTGTCCTGGCAAAGGTTGAGGATCTGTTCGTCGTATTGTTCTCGGGTTCCCTTGTAGCCCTTGCTGGTGATGGAAACCGTCTCGATGCCGTGGGCCTCGGCCCGTTCCAGGGCCTTCGCTTCCTGCACATTGGAGAAGACCAGGGAGAACTTGGCCTTGATGGACCCGACTTCCCAGGCGTCGATTAAAGCCTGCAGATTTGAGCCGCTCCCGGATGCCAATACCGCAATACGAATCACACACTCCCCCTTTGAACTTCAAACCACACCGTTCGTCACGTGCCAAACGGCGCCGCGAAAGACCGGATGAATCCTTATTACTTTTTTTGAATTTGGAGGAGTTGTAGAAGGTTTTGCTTGGCCTCAGGATTTTCCGGGTCCAGTTGAATTGCTCCCCGGTAGGCCGATTCGGCCTCTTCCTGTCGTCCCAGCAGGAAAAGGCAGTTGCCCTCATCCACCAGCGCCGGAACGCAGGTAGGATAATCTAAAACCAATTTTTGATAAATCATTAAGGCGCCCCGGTAATCTTTTCGCCCAACCTTGTCACGGGCATTACTGTACTCAGGAAGTTGGAAAACCAACTTGGGATCCAATTGGATTGCCCTCTTCATTTCCACATCCTCCGTCGTCGACCGCCCCAGATCGTTTTGCAGCGCTTGGGCCTTTTTATAGTGCACGAGGAGGTAATCTGGTTCCAGCGCCATCACCTGATTGAAATCCTCCACAGCCTTCTCCCAATCTCCCGCCTCAACCCGGGCCGATCCCCTGAAATACAGCGCCATGACGTTGGTAGGGTCCAGCTTCAGGGTCCGGTCATAGGCCTTGAAAGCCCCGGCCCATTCTTTCGTTTCCGATAATTGGATTGCCTTTTTCAACTGCACATCCGCCCACTGCTTTTCAAAAACAACCCACACTTGATATCCAGCCAGAACCGAAATCAAAAGGGTCAACCCCAGCCAAGTAAAACGAAAGCCGTCCAGGCTTGTTTCCTTGGCCTGAATAGGAAAACCCGGCAGGCGGTAAAACCGTTGGGAAAGGGCCACCGGCAGGGCAGCAATAAAAAGAAGAGGAACCAGGGTCGTGGCCAGGGTGCTGTTGAGGTCAAATAAATTGTCCAACCCTATCCCCGCAAAGGCCGCGAAGGCGCCGGCCCCGAGTGCCGGCGGAATCGCCTTGGCCTGGTACAGTTTCCACCACTGATAAAGAACCGTTCCCCAGAAAGCAAAGAGCAAAGCCAGTCCCACCCCTCCGGTTTGGGAAAGCCAGGAGAGGACCCAATTATGGGCATCGTTCACTTCATAGCTTCTTTGGGTTTGGGACATCATCAAGCTGATCGGGCGATAGGCGGGGT
The DNA here is from genome assembly GCA_964525605.1 of uncultured bacterium. Classification (GTDB taxonomy): domain Bacteria; phylum Oederibacteriota; class Muellerivitia; order Muellerivitales; family Muellerivitaceae; genus CAVTWJ01. The sequence continues at coordinate 10,323 of CAZGKT010000038.1, read as the reverse complement.
AGATGGCCGAAAAGGCCCCAAATCCCACTCCCGTGAATGGATGATCCTTTACCATTTTCCAGACGCCCGACCAAAGTTGGACGCGAAAAAGAACAGAAGGATTTTGTGGGTCGGCCAGCGGCCTGAGAATTTGCAGTGCAGGGTAAATTCCCGCCAGGAAAGTACTCCCGGCCAAAATCCAAACTAGATTTCGCCGGTTCTTCCCTTCTGGATCCGTCGGGTTTTTCAGGAGAAACAAAATCAAGAAGATGAAAGCGCCCAACCCCAATCCCAGAATTCCCGCCTTGCTGCGCGTTAAAAACAACGCGCCCAGGGTCAGGGCGGTTACAGACATCCATAAAGCCTTGGTAATGGTTTGGCGGGCTCTAAAGAAAAGGGTCAGCCCCAGTGGCCAAGCCAATAGAAGGAATCCGGCTAAAAAATCCGGGTTTCCCATGCCGGCAATCACCCGGCCCGAATACTGGTTCTGAACCGCTTCTAGCCACACTCCTTTTCCCAATCCCATGGCCTGCGCCACCGCCCATAGTGCGCATCCCAAAGCCGAGACCATGAATACGATCAAGACATTCTCAGCTCGCCAGAGTTCCAGACATACAAAAGTGAAAAGAAAATAAAGCAATGGAAAGCATACCCAACTTTCCCAAGCTCCCCAGGCGATTTGGGAACAAGGGGAAAAAATCGCGGTCAAAGCGCACCACAAAACCAAAGCTAGGAGAGGCCAGAGGGACGCGGAATAAACCCATTTAATCCTTTGCGTTTGATAAGCCCTCCAGCACCACAGGGCCAGGCCTAAGAAAGCGAGCATTTGGCAAAGGGCTTGTTTGGGGAGAAGCGGGTCCATACCCTCTGGCTGGGTGGTAAAGGGCACCAGGAACATCAACATGACCGATAAGAATAGGGGCGCTCGATCCAGTGCCAAATGCCAACCGAGAAGCCTGCTAGGTGGTAATTGGGTCATGGTTGAATCTTCTTTTTCAATGTGAGCGCGTGATCATTGGCAGGCTCCAGTTTGAGTACTTCATCCAGTTGTTCGAGGGCGGCTTGATTGTCTTTTTTCCCATACAAGGCATAGGCCAAATTGAAATGACCTTCCACCGAGTTAGGGTCCAGAACCACGCATTGGCTGTAATAAGCGATGGCCTGATTCAGGTTTACGGGATTCTTGTCCGCCATGAAAAAATAAACATTCCCCAGGTTCAGGTAAGCCCCTGCCGCCGCGGGATTAAGGCTAATCTCTTTTTTATAGGCCGTCGCCGCCTCATCCATCCGGTTCAATTTGACGTTCACATTTCCCAAACGATGGTACAGCCCCGCGTCTTTGGAATTTTGGAGGACTTCGGCTTCTAACCTCTTCTTTTCTCCTAATAAATCATCCGGAAGTTCTTTAAATAGTTGCGAGGAGGAGGCCGGGTGAGTAATCGAACGAACCCAAATCAACAAAACGCAAACAAGCAATGCTGAACAAACCGTCACGCATAACCAAACAAGCGTTTGTCGCTTTTTGTTAACTTTTTCCACTAAGTTCGATTTTTTATCTTTCGGGTTCAATGCGCCGTTTTCCCATCACCCAATCCAACCCCTTCATCTTCATCCATCGGGCCAACAAGTAATAAACCAATCCCCCGGCCAGAACCGGGCAGAGAAAATTCGTGAGCCGGGGCAGAAAAATCGGATGCTCCTCCAGGTTCCCGCTGATTCCCCAAGCCATTAAACCCATCACGGAAGAGGCTAGAATAATTTTGAGACTTTCACGACCCAGAAAGCCCCAATGAAGTGAAACCTTCACTCGTTTCAAATGAGCCAGGAGCCAAATTAAGTTCACCAAGGAGCCCATCACGGATGCCAAGGCCAAACCCCAGAAGCGGTAATGCGAATCTTCGAGTAAAAGAAATCCCGCCAGGTTCAAACCTGCGTTCACCCCCATGGCGCAAACCGAGGAAGCTAGGGGGATTTTCGCGTTTCCCCGTGCGTAAAAAGCAGGCAAAAGAATTTTCACCCCCGTGCTGCCTATTAACCCCAGCGAGTAAATAGCGGTAGCTTCAGCGGCAGCCTGGCTCGCCTCCATCGTGAACCGCCCGTGTTGGAAAGCCAAAAGGCAGGCGGCTTTCGCCGTAATCCAGATGCCCACCGTGCAAGGGAGCATTACGAATAAGCCCGCCGATAAGGCCTTGGATAGGGTTTCAGCGAAATCTCCGTCCTTGCCCTCATTGGAGAGGCGGGATAGGAGGGGAAAAACAACCGTGGCGATGGAAACCCCGAAAATGCCATAGGGAAGCTGGAACAAGCGCTGGCCGTAGTAAAGGTAGCTGACATAACCGGTGGCGAGAAAAGAGGCGAAAAATTGGTTCACCAGGATATTCACCTGCAGGACCGACGAACTCACCACGGCCGGACCCATCAACTTCAACATCTCCCCTACACCGGGATGGCGGGGCGGCCAGGCCAGGCTGAATTTCACCCCTTCCTTCCGGGCGGCCGGAAGTTGTACCAGCCATTGAAGGAGCATCCCCAGGGTCATGGACAGGGTCCAAAGCTGAATATTTCGGATCTCCTCCTGAGGAGTTTGCGCCTTGAACACCTTTAATAAGAGAACACCCGCGATGATCTGGACGAGATTCATGAAAACAGGTGCAAAGGCCGGCCAGGAGAATTTGTGAAGGGAATTCAGGGTCCCCATCCAAAGCGCCGCCAGGGATACAAAAGCCAAGACAGGAAACAAAAAACGGGTTAACTGCACCGTGAGGGCAAATTTATCTGGGTTCTGAGTAAATCCATGGGCGATCACCCAGACGACCTGCGGGGCAAAAAGAATCCCCAGGGCCGAAAGGCTCCCGGTGACCAGAAGAAGTAGGGTAAAAACTTGTGAAGCCAGTTTCCAGGCGTCTTGCCGATCTCCAAGCCTCGAGGTCAGTGCCGGGATAAATGCGTTGGAAAGAGCCCCTTCGGCAAAGAGGTCGCGAAGCAGGCTCGGTATTCGAATCGCCATGAAGTAGGCGTCCGACATCCAGCCCGCCCCGAAGAGGGCGGCGTTGAGCTGATCGCGCACGAAACCCGTGATTCGGCTAATGGATGTCGCGAAGGTGACAAGGCGGAAATGCCCACCCAGATTTGACTGGGTTCCGCCGGGATTCTTGGAATCACCCATTGTTGACAGCCCCCCTGCCTTCGTTTACCATGTGCCCTCGTTTTTCATTGTCTTCAATCTTGTTGGAGGATCCATGCCGATTATCAAGTCAGCGATTAAGGATGTCCGCCGTACCGAGCACCGTACCATTCGCAATTCCGCCGAGAAAAACCGCATCCGCACTGCCATGAAGGCCGTCCGCAATGCCAAGACCGCGGAAGAAGCCAAGGCGAACCTCATCACCGCCGTCAAGACCTTGGACAAGGCCTGGTCCCATGGGATCTACAAGCGCAATACCGCTTCCCGCCACGCCGCCCGCCTCTCGTCCTTTGTCGCCAAGAAGTTCAAAGCCTAAACAATAAATCTTCATTCGTCTGGGCGTTCGTTAATACAACGAACGCCTTTTTTATTTACCGGTTGTTTCGGGCCATGTTCGACTTCGTCCGGGTTCCCCATTTCAAAATCCACGTTTCCAAGCCTACCGCCACGGCATCCTTCCCCAATTGCCCCGTCACCATGGACGCCTGAAGATGAATCAAATCCCGTAAGGCTTCCTTCAACTCAGCCACGGAGAATTTTCCGCTTTGTTCCCACAAGACCTTGACCCGCCAGGGGTTTAATTTCATCTGGGAAGAAAGGGCTCCCTGGTCCAACCCCTTGGCTCGCCCCAGGGCAATCCCCAATAATTCCCTGATGCGTCCATACAAAACCGCCAAGGTGCCCGCATCGGAGCCCTTAGGCATTTGGGATAGCATTCTTAAGGCCTTTTCGGTTTGGCGGTTCCCCACCGCGTCGATAAAGGGAAATAATTCCGCCTCCACGCCGGGCGAGGGAAGGTTCTGTACATCTTCCAGGGTCGCGTTCGTGCGCGGGTAAATCATCAGGAGCATTTGTTCCAAGGCCCTCTTCAGGTAGGAAATATCCGGGCCGATCTTTTCAACCAATCTCTGGGAAGCGTCTTTGGTGATTCCTAGGCCCATCCCCTGGGCCGCGTTTTGAATGGCCTCGGAAATTTTCCATTCGGGTATTTCGGCGCATTGCACCGTCCAGCCCGCGCCTTCAATCGCCTTGACGGCTTTCGCGTCTTTTCGAAGTTTGCCTGCCAGAAAAAGCAGGTAAGTGGACATGTTGGGGTTGGCGGCAAATGTCTCGAGGGGAGCTAAGGGATCATCCCCCTTGCCGGCTGATTTTTTCTTGGAAGAAGCACCCTCTTGAGGATTTTCTTCTTCCGTTTTTCCCTTAAACATCCTTTCCGCGTGTTGGACCACGATCAATTGGGTATCGGCGAATAGGGATGTGGTTTGTGCGGCCGAAATAACCTCGGCCAGGGTGTTATCCGCTCCGCTGAATGCCTGTTGTTCCGCGTTGGGGTGGATCTTGCGAAAAGCATTTTTGTAAGCGAGGGCTCCCTCCGATATCACGCCCTCGGCTTCACCGTAAAGCAAAACCAAATTGGCCAGGGGGCCTTTTTTTAACCGGCCCGTAAAATCGTCAAAATACAAAAGAGGCCCCTTTCACTGAATCCCTTGGGGTATGGCCTGGATCGGCAGGGTGTTCAGTTGAGGCGCCATAAAGCTGGCGGGGGAGGTGGGGATACTGGCACCCGGGCTTGAAGGGGGTGGTGTGGAGAGGATGCTCGCGGGAGCTTTCGGCGCCTGAGGCTTCACGTAGAAAAAGGTGATGCCCACCAGCTGGCCATCCACAATGAGATGAACCGTATAAAGCCCCACGTCCTTCGGAAGGCCGGTTTGGCCGTTATCGGAATTCAGGCTGTTCATACTGGCCGTCGCGGTGATCAGGTACCACTGATAGGTCTCGTTTTCGACCGTGAGGAGGCGATCGGTAAACCCGACCGTGAATTCCTGTTCGTGTTTCAAAATTTTAAACCCCAGGGGATTATAAATTTCCACCACGGCCGTATGGATTCGGCTGGAGGGTTTCATGAGAAAGTAAGCGTAATAATTAATCTGGTCGCTCTTATCAAGGTAGAAATAATTGACGCTATCGGCGGGATACTGGTTGACGATTTTGGTGCAGGTGATCATGTGGCTGACCACCACTTCCTGGTTGGCGGTCGGAGCGACCGTGGTCGTGGTGCCGGGCGCGTCGGTCACCTGGGTTCCGGTTTGACTTTCGGGGGCGTTTTTGGGCGTCCCGCCCGTGATCCATTGAAGATCCGCAAAGGCGGGCGAGGAAAGAAGCAGAATCCCCCCCACAGCGGTGATTTTGATGAAATGGGTGATAAGCACGTTCAGATTCCTTTCCTTCGTCACGGGACGTACTCGACGAAGCCCCTCAGTTCCCTTGCATGACTCGTAAGACAATCAACCGGGCCATGTCCTGTTCCAGCTGTTGGAGGGCCTGATCCCGGGTCTGGGGGATGGCCCCCGTATTGTAAGTCGTGTAGTAATAAACGCTGTCTTGCAGCCCCGGGTATTCCGACAATGTCTTATTTTCAACGTGGTCCAGGGCGACCACATCGTAGTCCAAGGTGATCAAATATTGCAGGACCGCGTTGGTCTTGGGGTCCTGGGATTGAGGGGTTTCACTGTACTTCTTAATAATGACCTTCACCACCATATCCGAACGATCGGGGTCCTCAATACCCACCCGCCCATCCAACTGAAATTGTTGGATGAGATTCTGGGTCATGGCGATATCCAGCCCAAACCAGCTGGTTTTGTTTTCCGTCGGGGCGACTCCAACGGTTTTGATGTACGAAGGGATAATCAGAAAAGCCGGGCGGCAACCCAGCCCCAAAGAAAAAAAAACCGCCAACGCAAAGCCACGAAGACACAAAGAAAACGGAAACATAACATTTTTTGATTTTTTCAAATCGATTACCTCTATTTGTCTTGCGCTTTTCTTTGTGTCTTCGTGGCTTTGTGTTTGATGTTGGTTTAATTGAATTATCATTAGGGCCTCACAATGAAATTAGCCAGCTTATCCTTGACCCAAATTAATTTTTGAACCTTCGTCAAGTCGAGGCTCTTTCGAACCTTCTCATCCTTTTCGAGCAAAACCCGTACACCGGTTTCGTCCAATCCAAATGGAACTGTTAAGCGGGTTTTCAACTTCCCGTTCACCTGAACCGCGATTTCCACCACGTTTGCCTTGAGCCAGGCGGGGTCATGGACCGGCCACCCGCCCGCAAAAAGCCCACCTTCCTTGCCCAAACCCTTCCACATTTCCTCGGCGATATGAGGGGTGAAAGGCCCGAGCAGTCTCACCAAGGCCTCCAGGGCTTCGCGGATCAAGGCGGTTTTGGCGTCTAGCTTTCCCTTGTAGTCGGAAAGCAGGTTGAGCAGTTCCATCATGGCGCTGATGGCGGTGTTGAAATGAAACCCACCCGTCATGTCCTCACTCACCTTGACGATGGTCTGGTGGGTTTTACGCTTGAGTTCCTTGTCGTCCTCGGTGATGGGCTCGGGCGCCTGAGAAACCCCGGCGTCGGGCCGTGAAAGAAATTCCTGGTACAGCTTCCAGACGCGGTTTAAAAAGCGGAACCCGCCCTCCACCGCCCGGTCGTCCCATTCCACGTCCCTTTCGGGAGGACCGATGAAAAGGGTGTAGAGCCGGTAGGTATCGGAACCGTACTTTTGGATCAATTGGTCCGGCTGGACCGAATTGCCCTTGCTCTTGGACATCTTGACCCCGCCCTTGGTGATCATGCCCTGGGTGAAAAGACGGGCAAAGGGCTCGTCAAAGTTGATGACTCCCTGGTCTTTCAGGACCTTGGTGATGAACCGGGAATAAAGCAGGTGCAGGATGGCGTGCTCCACCCCGCCGATATATTGATCCACCGGGAGCCACTTGTTAGCCAGGGATGAGTCAAAAGCCTGTGTGCCATCCTTGGCCGAGACGTAACGCAGGTAATACCAGCTGGAATCCACGAAAGTGTCCATGGTGTCGGTTTCCCGGCGGGCCTTGCCCCTGCATTTGGGGCAGGTGGTGTTCACGAACGAAGGAACGGTCTTAAGGGGTGATTCACCGGTGGGTTTAAATTCCACTTCCCTCGGCAGGCGCACGGGCAAATCTTTCTCAGGCACCGGCACCCAGCCGTCCTTTTCACAATGGATCATAGGAATGGGCGCGCCCCAGTAGCGCTGGCGGGAAATCAGCCAATCCCGCAGGCGGAAGGTGACCGCCGCCTTACCCAATTTTTTCTCGGTCAGCCATTCGGACATTTTTTTCTTCGATTGGGCCACCACCATGCCATCCAGGAAACCCGAGTTAATCAGTTTGCCGTCATCGGTATAAGCCTCTTTTTGGGGGTCATAGGTATGTCCGGCGGCCATCCAGGCGCGCTTGACCTCTTCGGTTGGGTCGATGACCTGCACAATATGGAGGTTGTACTTTTTGGCGAATTCAAAATCGCGCGTGTCATGGGCCGGAACGGCCATGATGGCTCCCGTGCCGTAATTCATCAGGACGTAATTGGCGATGAAGATGGGTATGGCCTTGCTGTTCACGGGGTTGATCGCCTTCACGCCGATATCCAGGCCCAATTTATCCGCATTTTCGCCGATCCGATCCAGGGAACTCTGCTTCTTGACCTTTTCAACGAATGCTTTGACTTCAGCTTCCTGGGGTTTGCCCTTGGTCAAGACCGAGACCAGGGGATGTTCGGGAGCCAACACCATGTAGGTGGCCCCGTAGAGGGTGTCCGGACGGGTGGTAAAAACGGTGATGGTTTCAGCCGAACCCTCGACCTTGAAAACCACCTCCGCGCCCTCGCTTCGGCCGATCCAGTTTTTCTGCATGGTCTTGACCCGGTCGGGCCAGTTTTCAAGCCGGTCGATATCTTTTAAAAGCCTGTCGGCGTAGTCGGTGATCTTGAAGAACCATTGTTCCAGGTCTTTCTGTTCCACTTCGGAGTCGCAGCGCTCGCAACGGCCGTCCACCACCTGTTCGTTGGCAAGCACCGTCAGGCAGGAGGGACACCAGTTCACGTAGGCTTTCTTGCGGTAAGCCAGTCCCTTTTCGTAGAGCTTCAGGAAAATCCACTGGGTCCATCGGTAATATTCAGGCAGGCAGGAAACCACTTCCTTGTCCCAGTCGTAGCCCATGCCCCAATCGTAAAACTGCCCCTTCATGCGCTCGATATTACCCAGGGTCCAATCTTCGGGATGGACGCCCTTGTGGATCGCGGCGTTTTCAGCGGGCAGTCCGAAGGCGTCGAACCCCATAGGGTTCAAAACGTTGTGGCCCTTGGCCTTGAAATACCGGTAAACCGCATCCCCGATGATGTAATTGCGCCCATGGCCGGCGTGCAAGAAATCACCCGAGGGATAGGGGAACATGACCAGCGTGTAATACTTGTTGGAAGCCTGGGCGAGGTCGCAGGCAAAAGCCTTGGTTTCTTTCCAGTGGCGTTTCCAGCGTTGTTCGATTTCGGAGAAATTGTAGGCTTCCATGATTTTCCTTGGTTTAAGTGGGAAAAGAAGGGTTGATTATAGCCAACCCCTCCCCGGCTGTCAGGCCTACTTTGCTTTATTCCCGGCCCCATCCAAACACCGGAAGTGCCCCTATCGAAGAAACTAACGTTTCAGCAAAAGATCTTTCGCCCTCTCGCCCAGAAGCTGTTGGAGCAGGGCCGACCCCTTCTCGGTGACATAGGCATGGACCCTGACCGATGGGTAGGGGGAAAGGTGCTTGGAGATAAGCCAATAGTCCTCCGCCAGTTGGTCATTGGTGGTGTCCTGCCCGAAATCCCAACTCACTTCCAGGTCTTCCCCGTTCTTCAGGAGAAGATGGTAAACCAGGGGCCGGCCCTCCTTAATTTCATCCTCACCTTTCGCCGAAAATTGGACCGAGACGATCGAGTCCCAGGGATATGCTTCCGTCTTGAAGGGGGCGTGGAAGAGATGTACTCCCGCGTCATCCAGGTAATAAAAGCGCGTGATCCCGATGATCGCGGGGATGATCAGCCACAGGGACCATTTGCCCAGACCCCAAAGATCCTTCATGGCGCCTTTGAAACCCCATCGGGGGTTATGTTTGGCGTCGATATTTTCGAAAGCGCGCTTGGCCCAGGGGATGCAGATTTCCACCAGGTTCACCACCATGAAGATGAACGGAAATATCGCGAAGAACCCGAAGAGAAAATAGAAGGTGGGCCAGATAAAACACCCCAGCCCTTCCCCCGGGAAAAGGTAAAGGAAGGCCCCCGGGCACAAAAGCCTGGGGATCTCTCGATATCCAAATGGAAGAATCACCAGAACTATTAACAAGAGGAAACCGATGATCAGGATAGGGTTGAGCAGGTTCCAATAACTACGGGTACCCGCTTTCATTGCTTCCCTAACAGTATCCGGTTCCGTCGATTCGTCTAAAGGATGCGGATGACCTTCCCGATACGTGGAATGGTGCTGTTCAACCTTCTTGAAGGTACGAAAGGCGGTAAAAAAACCGTAAATGGAAAAGGCCAGCAACAGAATGGGGTACATCCAAAAATCCTTAAACCCGTCCGCGCGGGCATCCTGGGGGTTTGCCGGATCGTAAAGCACTGGGAAAGACTGACCCGGTAGCCAGTCGGACATCATCACATTGCCCTTTTGGGTCCAAATCATGGTCGTGACCGGCTGCCCCTGGGCAATTTGGAAACGTGTCAGAAGGTTCCAGTGCCCGCTCCGGCCGCTTCGTATGAAATCCGCCGTAACGATCACCCCATTCGCGGGTTTGGCGGACTTGAGAAAGTCATAGCTTTGCCAGGACAGCCACAGGCTGACGCCCAGGCACCCCACAGCGGCAACCAGCCAGAAATAGGGTTCGATCCTCAGCTTTTTCATTTAACCCTTTCGAATAGTATCAACATTTTTATTTGTCCCTGACGGGTCCCTGCCGTGGACAGGTTTTTAAAATTTTTCCGCCAAATCTTCGTAAATGAGACCCACATCATTAGGTTCGTCGTCTTTTCCGATACCATAATCTTGAAAAGCGTCCCGACACCCACGATACAATTCAAACGCATAATCCTCGGAAACGATTAACAAATGTTCATCTTCCGAAATTTTCTCCAGATAGCTGACTTTTGCTTCCGAGAAAGCCGGCAATCTCCGAAGCAATATCATTTCCTCTTTAGTAAGTCTTATCTCTTTGTTTTTATTTAACATCCTTAGCTGTGAAGACCTTTCTTATTTTATTGTAGAGTAGAACACAGGCGCAGTAATGTGCGGGTCAATCCTTGGCTTGTTTCC
>CAZGKT010000037.1:6786-35992 GCA_964525605.1 uncultured bacterium | reverse complement strand
GTGCGAGCATGCTAAAGATTGCGGTAAAAGCCCTATATGACAAACATCATATTCGTCCATTTAAGAGTTTCTGAGAAGTAATTAATGGGCAGTGGTCAACTTCAGTAACCAAACTCATGAGAGGAGCAACTGTCTAGCTCAACTTTGAGTATTAGAAAATCGGTCTGGGTAATTTTATTGGTGAAGAATGCGAAGGTTTATGAAGCTATCAACGATTGAGTTCCTCAATCAGACGTTGACCCAATTCCTCGGCCGAAACAGTGGCCACGCCCAGCTTCTCAACCTCAATGCCAGCGGCATAATTGGCCAAGCCCGCCGCCTGAAGCAAGGTGGCACCGGCCGCCAGCGCCAGGGTCAAGGTGGCAATCACCGTATCCCCCGCGCCCGACACGTCATAGACTTCACGGGCCACGGTCGGGATGGTTCGGGGGGCCTGGTTTCTTTCAAAAATCGTCATGCCGTGCTCGCTTCGGGTCAACACCACCGATTGGCAATTCAGGCGTTTCATGACCTTGAAACCAATAGACTCAAAACTTTCGCCCACCGCTTCGGTGCCCAGGGCCTCGGTAACTTCTTTCATATTAGGCTTCATGACTGTGACACCCTTGAACTCGAAGAAATTGTGGAACTTGGGATCCACCGTGATGATCTTCTTGTGTTTTTTGGCGTAGGAAACGATTTTTCCAATGACCCTCGGAGTCAACAAACCCTTGTTGTAATCCTCGAAAATTACCCCGTCCGCGTCCTTCATGGCGGTGAGAGCCTTTTGGATTACCAGGTCCTGTTGTTTTTCAGTAAGCGCGCTTTTCACTTCCCGGTCAATGCGTACGACCTGCTGGGTATTGGCGATCACGCGGGTTTTTTCGGTTGTGGGGCGGTCCGGCAAGGCTAAGAGACCGGAGGTATCCACCTTTAAGGCTTTAAGTTCGGCGGCCAATTCCCGGCCCGCGGCGTCCCGGCCCATGGCGCCGATGATGGTCGACTGTCCGCCCAGGGCGGTCACGTTGGCGGCCACGTTCGCGGCTCCGCCGGGCATCTTTTTATCTTTTTCATTAATTTCAACTACGGGAATGGGAGCTTCAGGGGAAATACGGGCGACCGTTCCCTTGATGTAAACATCCAGCATGACGTCGCCGATGACTACGATTTTCTTCCGTTGGATTTTACCGATCAGAGCCAACAACGCGGACTTATCGACGCTATTCAGGGCCGGCATCTTGAAATTGAAGCTGGGTTTCTTCGGCAGGGGGCGTTTTTTCATCATGGAAACATCGCGGATTCGATGAGTTCGCAAAAAATATGCCCCATCATCATGTGGCATTCCTGGATCCGGTCGGTGGCCGAGGCGGGAACGATGATGGCGATATCACATTCTTTGGCGATCTTGCCGCCATCGCGCCCCAAAAGGCCGATGGCATGAACCTTGTTCTTCTTGGCCGCCAGGATGCCCTGGAACACGTTTTCGGAGTTCCCGGAGGTGGAAATGCCCACCGCCACGTCACCCTCCGAACAGATTCCCTCGATTTGGTGGGAATAAACCTGGTCATATCCATAGTCGTTGCCCAGGGCCGTCAGCGTAGAAGTGTTGGTATGCAGGGCTAGGGAGAGAAGGGCACGCCGACGTTTACGGTAATCACCCACCAGTTCGGCCGCGATATGCTGGGCGTCCGCGGCGCTTCCGCCATTTCCAAACCAAACCGCCTTGTTGCCCCGCTTATAGGCATTCACCAGGATTTCTCCCGCCTTTTCAATTTGAGGCAGGCACTTGGCCATGAGGGTTTGCTTGACTTGGATGCTCTCCTCGATGCGCCCGCGAATTTTCTCGATCATTCAGATCTCCTGTTTTTGCGACGAACCATTTTACCCGCCGGTACCCGTGAATTCCATGACAGCCTGCGGCAGGCGGGTAATATACTTGAACGCTCTTCACAGGCCAATAATAATAAACCCGTGACAAGCCCGCCCAACCCTTTCCCTTCAAATCGTCCTTCACTTACCGTTTCTTTTATCCTGTTATTTTTCTTCCTTTACGCGTTCCAGGTTTTTTTCGGTCTTTGCGAGTCCCAGTGGTGGGAAAGGGACGAAATCCAAACTTATCTGATCGGGTTGAAATGTTACACCACTCAAACCTGGCCCTATTTTGGTCCCGACGTAAATGGGGCGGAAAACGAGTCTTTCCAAAGTCAAATCCCGGGAGCCCTGGAGGGTCTTTTAATCGGCCTTCCCTTTTACCTCTGCCCGATCCCCGAGGCCCCCTTTTTGCTATTGGGTCTATTGAACACGCTGGGAGCAGCCCTACTTTCTTGGTATATCCACCGGCGCCTGCCCGCCCTCTCCCGCTCCTGGCTCATGCTTTGGATATGCGTCACGCCTTGGGTGCTCCAAAAATGCGCCCATGTCATCAATCCGGCCTACGACTTTTTACCCAGCGTTCTGTTTTTTATTGGTTTTTTTGAGTCCCTTCCCACTTTCAGGCTGAATCTTTTGAAACCCTTTTGGGCCAATGCGGCCATGGGCTTTTCCGTCTTTTGGATCATGCAATTCCATTTTTCTTACGTGTACCTCTTGCCCCTGGCCGCCTATTCCCTCGGGTCACAGGCAATGGAAAAACACATTGTTCCTTCCCTGGGAGGATTTTTGATCGGCGCGGCTCCGATGGTCGCGTTGATAGTACCGACTTGGCTGAAATACGGTATTTTTCATTCTAATGTGGCGTCAGGTTTTGCGGTGCCGTTTAACTTCCAAAATGTATGGGCTTTTCCGGTGATCCTGGCCCGGTATCTTTCACTGGTTTGTTTCGAAATTCCCCGATATTTGGGAGAGGATCTTCCAAGGAGAGTCCAATTCCTCACCGATCGACCCTGGCTTTTGGTGCCGGGAGTCATCCTGTGGATCGGCGGCCTGGTTCAGGCCATCGTTTTATTTCTTGCCGCTTTCGTAAAAAAGCATCCGGACCCCTTCTGGGCCCCCATCCGCAACCTTACCGCGCTTTGCTTCCTTTTGGTTTGGGTGAGTTTCTGGTTCACGATCAAACTCCCCCTCTCGCACATCTACCTGGTTTTTTATCCCCTGCTGATGCTTTATTCCAGCTACGTTTGGTCCCTTTTCGCCGGCCATAAACAAATCCAGTTTGGGTTTCGAGTTTTTTTAATCCTAGGTCTTTATTTTCAGATCGGTTATGCCCTCGTCAAGCAATCCAAGGATTCCCTTTATCCGGATCGCCCCCGGCTGGTCCGGGCCCTGGACCAAAAAGATTACCGCCTCTTCCAGGAAAGGCGTCCCGGTTCGTTTTACTGACCGTCCTTCCGCCCGGCGGGTTATAAGCTTGAACGGGCCCGAGGGACTCATAATAATAAGCTCGTGGCAACATCTTCCTCCGTCCCCATCCGTTCCCGCTCATTTCGTTACCTCCTACTCGGCTTGGGATTAGCCTTCCTTTTCCGTTTGGGCTATGGACTCTGTTCGGATATCTGGTTCATCGACCAGCAACAGGTTTATTTGATCGGCCTGAAGTATTTTTGCACAGGCGACTGGCCCTATTTTGGCGCGGACGTGGGTCGCCACATTCAGCTACCAGGCGCCCTCCAAGGCCTTGTGGTTGGCCTGCCCTTGAGAGTTTTTTCCATTCCCGAATCCCCTTATCTTTTCCTCAATTTGCTTTCCTTCATCGGCCTGGTTTTTTTCAGTTGGTACTGCGCGAAACGCCTTCCCCAATTTCCCCGATGGGTCATCTATACCTGGCTCTTCACCGCCCCCTGGACCCTTAATTGGTCCACCAACATCGATAACGACTCCTATGTGTTATTCGCCAGCTGCCTGTTTTTCCCGGCCTTCCTGGAGACCGTCCCCGAATTGTCCTTAGGAATTCTTCCAGCTTCCCTGGCGAACGCGCTCATGGGATTCGCTTTCTTCTGGACCGCTCAGTTCCATATGTCCTTTGTGTTAATGGCTCCCTTTATCCTCACTTCCCTCTTTTACCAAACCCGGCATGCGATGAGAGCGCTCCCCCGAATCGTTTTATTTCTTTTTTTAGGTTCCCTATTAAGCGGGGTATTTCTGATCCCGACTTTCGTCCAATACGGTCCCGTGGCGGGTATGGGCGGCAGTCAAAATGCCGTGACTTTCAATGCGGCCAACATTCTCAGTTTTCCCGTCGTCTTAGCCCGTTATCTGTCGCTGGCCTCCTGCGAAATCCCCCGTTTTTTGGGGGCCAACACGGCTGGACGATTGGCTTTTTTAAACTCAAATCCCTGGTTATGGCCCGTGGCCCTCATCACATTTCTGGGGGGTCTCGCGCAGGCCCTCGCCCTTCTTTTTTTAGGCTTCCGGAACCAAAACGCCCAAAAGGATTGGACCGCGTTGAGAATCCTTGCCCTCGCTACTTTCTTGCTCATCTACTTTAGTTTTATATTCGCCATAAAGGTGCCCGCGGCCCACACCTATTACCTGGCCTTACCGGTGGCCATGTTGTATGGGTTTTACGCGTTCAGCCCCTTCATGACCCGCCGATGGTTTAGGATCCTCACCGTCATTCTTTTATCCTGTAATATCCTTCTGCATGCCGGCCTGGCGGCGGAGCATTTTCAAAGCCGATCCCTGTACAAGAACCGCGAATTGTTCGTAAAAGCCATCCAGGATAAAAATTACCATTTGCTGGGAGAACGAAGACCTGAAACGCTGTACTGAAAATTAAATTTTCCACGAGTAGGCTCTATCTATTTCATCGGCTGAGGAATATCTATGTCGAATAGCTTCAAATTCATCCTTCTTTTCATTTTCCTATACGTCTTCCGTACCCTTTTTGGCCTCACGCAGACTTTTTTCAGCCCCGATGAAATTCAAACCTACCTGATTGGATTGAAATTCTACTGTACCCATGCCTGGCCCTTTTTTGGCCCGGACCTGATCGTCACCGAAACGGGTTTTTATTCCCAAATTCCCGGCCCTTTGGAAGGGCTTTTGATCGGGGGGCCGCTCTGGATCCTTCCCATTCCCGAAGCTCCTTTTCTTATATTGAACCTCCTTTCCCTGGGCGCGCTGGCTTTATTCGCCCAGGTCATTCATCGAAGGGTTCCCGCTATTCCTTACCTGTTCATTTTTGTTTGGATTTCCCTCTTGCCCTGGAACCTTCATGAATCCGCCAACCCCATTAATCCCTCTTATCTTCTATTGGGAAGCATCCTCTTTTTCACCGGTTTTCTCGAAACGGTACCATCCCTCTCCACGGGTTGGTTTTCTCCCAGGTGGGGCTTTGCCCTCATGGGTTTCGGCCTCTTCTGGGACATGCAGTTCCATTTTTCCTGGATACTTCTCCTGCCATTCGTCGCTTTCGCTTTCCTGATCCGTTTTAGGGATGGCCGCAAGGAATGGAAACTGTCCGCATCGGGATTTTTACTGGGCCTATTGCCCATCGCCCTATTGATCCTCCCCACTTTTTTGAAATATGGATGGACCCAGGGTCAAGGCGGGCTGGGCACGGCCAGGCTTTTCAACCCGGACAACGTCCTGGCTTTCGGGACAGTCCTAGGCCGGTTTTTTTCCCTGGCCTGTTTTGAGATTCCCCGCTTTGTGGGGGATCACACGGCCCAAAGACTGGCTTTTTTCCAGGAATCACCCTGGTTGATCCCTCCGGGTTTGTTTTTGCTGGCCGCCCACGGCATTCAATTTTTGATTTTTATTTTTGCGGGATGGAAATTCTGGAAGAACGGGTCGAAAGCCCCCCTGATCCTGGCCGCCGGAACTTTTTTTCTGGTTTATGTCAGCTTTTGGTTTACCTACAAGGAACCCCTGGCCCACATTTATTACGTTTTGATTCCCGTGGTCATGGTTTTTTCCTTCATGGCCTACCGGGAACTCGCGGGGAAAACCCTGTGGCGCACTTTGGGGATACTGGCCGTTCTTTCCAGCCTTTGGTTCTGGGGGGGATATATTGAGAAAAACCTGAACTCCCCCAAGACCCTCTCCAGCGACCGCGCCCTGGTCCAAAGGGCAATCACGGAAAAAAATTATCACCTGTTGGGGGAACGGCGTCCCGACAGCCTTTATTGACCCATCGGGGGGAAACTGGCATCCACCAAATCGATGTTGATGCTGCCAATCACGAGACTGCTTTTGATCCTCACCGGAAAATGCCGTTCATCGGCGGTGACCCAAAGGTCGATATCGCCCGTATTGTGAAAGACCGTGTCTTCCTTCACGATGGGCTTCACCCGGAAACAATCAAAAGTTCCTGCCGGCACGGTGACGGACTCCCGCCCCAGCACCTCCACGATCAGTTGGTAATTCTTGCCTCCCGATTGGGTCGGGATGGAAAAACTTTTTCCCACTTCAATCGGCAAGAGCCTGAAATAATAAAAGCAAGAGATCAGATCCTGACTGAAGGGCGCCAGGGGCTTGGTCTCGATAAGTTCTTGATTATGTTGGTGCCAGAAAGAATGTTGAACCTGGTCATAAACCTCCATATTGCTGGCGTGATAGCTCCCCTCATTCACATGGTTCTCGAATTTCCAGGTCATAAAATTCTTCGAGTCAAAGTAACTGCTTTGCACATCCTTCACGGGGAATAGGGCGCTGAAGGGAAAGACGGAATTGGCCCTGGCCGTAATGACCAGACAGGGACGGCCCGCCACGGTCGTGTAATTTTCAACATCCAGGGTCGCATACCCCCCCAGCATGGAAAGGGCCCGGACCTCGAACTTCAACTTTTCCCCCGGGCCGAAGGCGTGATTGGCCGTCGCCCGGGGAATCAAGGTAATGGAAACCTGGGGAGTCGGCACGGCCCTCACCGAAGGGACCGGCGGGGGGGGAGCGGTCTTCGCCACGGGCGGCAGTTTGGCCAGGTTCGGCGATTGATCGGGATTTTGGATCTTGAGTTTCGTTCCAGGCTTCAGCTTTTTCCTGGGGGACAAATGATTCCACTTGGCAATGGCGGCGGCCTGATCACTATCCCCGAAAAAAAGCTCGGAAACCGTCCCGAAGGTTTCCTCAGGGCGGGTCTTAAACGTCACGATGTTGGGCTTGTTGATTTGCTGGGTCAGATCATCCGCCGCGGGAGCGGGGGCTTCTTTTCCCTTTCCCATTCGGGTTCCGCCCTTGGCCACGAAAAGAAGCGAACAACCCGAGAGCCCCAGCGAGGCCGTGATCATCATCCCCAGCGTGAGCGCTAGGCCTCTTCCCCATCGGTTCATTTTTTCTTACCCGCAATCCGGATATGTTTTTGAACAGCCGAGATAACATCCGCGACGGCAATCTGATCCATCGGGTCATGTTTTCGGCAAATGCCACTCTCGCACGCGGGACAACCCGAGGGTTTCGGCAGGAATACCGTGGATTCATTGCCCCAGGGCCCCCACCGAACGGGAGTGGTTTCAGGAATGGAACAAAAAAGAGCGACCGTAGGGGTTCCCACGGCGGCGGCCATGTGCATAGTTCCCGTGGAGCCCGAAAGAAAACAAGCCGCGCCCCTGTATAAAGCCGCCAGTTGTTTCAATCCCAGTTCTCCGATGACCAGGATGGGTCTTTTTTCCTTGGGGATTCCCTCAAGAAAAGTGGTCACCTGCGATACCAGGGGCGTTTCATCCGGCCCCGCCGTCAAGACCACCCGCAAACCTTTCACCATCGCTAATTGCCGGATGGCTTCCCCATACCGGGCGGGACTCCAATTCAGGGCTGAGCCCTTGTGCCCCGGATGGACCACCACGTACCGGGTCTTGGGGGCAAGACCCCTTTCTTTTAAAAAATCCCGGGCAAACTCAATATCTCCCGCGGAAAGGGGAAACACGATTTTCTTGACGGAGGCAGTCACTCCCAAGGCTTTGACGAGATCGAGATTGAATTCGACTTCATGACGTTCCCCATGATGCCGATGGATGGCGATCCTTTGGTTGTAAAGAAAACTGTACCAGCGATAGGCGGTACCCACCCGCCAAGGGATCCCCGACAAGGCCGCGGCCCAAGCCAGTTTCGGGCGGGGATAAACCGCCAGAAAGACATCGGGGTTTATTTGCTTGAAGCGCCCCGTCAGGGAAAACACGCTCTCGCCTCTTTCGACCGTTTCCACCGCGTCAATCGCCGGATGGCCTGCCACAATTTCCCGAGTGTAGGGGCTCACCAGGGCCGTCAGGCGGGTTTGGGGAAAAGACGCCTTGAGGGACTGGAAAACGGGAAGGGTGAGAACTAAATCGCCGATTTTGTCGGTGCGGGAAACCAGGATATGGCGGGGCGGGTTGGGAAAATTCATCAAGGTTTTGACTGGGCTGGCCCGTATTTTCGGAGAATATCCCCGATCAGGTTTTTGGAAGCGTGATCCTTGGGATCGCCTACCACGGCCACTTTGCCCCCGTAGGAAGCCACCGTATCCTTTTCGGGAACCGTGTCCGGGGTGTAATCCGTACCCTTGGCGTGGAGATCGGGCTTCAGTTTCAGCAGAAGGGGAGTCACCGTATCGTCCTCAAAGGACGTGACGAAATCCACCATTTCAAAGGCCGAAAGCACACCCAGGCGGTCTTCCAGAGGTAGCAAAGGGCGTTCGGGCCCTTTCAAACGGCGGATGGAATCGTCGGAGTTCAAAGCCAGAACCAGAACATCCCCCAGGGCCTTGGCCCCCCGCAGGTAACGCACATGGCCCACGTGCAAAAGGTCGAAACATCCGTTCGCGAACACGATTTTTTTGCCGCGCGCCTGAAGAGCCCTGGTTTTGTCGGCCAAATCCCCGTGATTTAAAACAACCTCGGCCATCGGTTTATCCTTGTTTGTATTCGTTCAGCCTGCAAAATAAAAAAATCCAACACAAAGTCACTAAGAAATAAGGAAAGGTTTGAACATTCTTTAGAAAATCTTTTTTTGCCTTTCTTCGTGGCTTAGTATCTTCGTGTTGGCCGTGGGTTTTCCGTACCTGAACATTTGATCCTTATTTGGGTTTGAGGGCTTTGAGGATCTCATCCGGTGTGGTGGTGGCCGTTCCCCTTTTTCCCACCACAATCCCGGCGGCCACGGTGGCTAAAGCGCCGGCCGTCAAAAGATCGGCCCCCGAAGCCAGGCTCAGGGTGGCGGCCACGGCCACGGTGTCGCCCGCGCCTGTGGGGTCCACCGGCTGGTCGGGTCCAAAAACGGGAAGCTGGATTTTTTCATCGTTCTCGCCGAACAGGGTCATGCCCTGGGGTCCCTGGGTGATCAGCACCTGGCATCCCAGCCGTTCTTGAAGGGCGGTGCCCGCCTTGAAAAGACTGTCCTCATCCACGATCTCGATGCCCGCCGCGGGGCCCGCCTCGGAAACGTTGGGGGTGATGAGCGTGACGCCCTGGTATTCCCCCAATTGATGCCGGGAATCCACGGTGATGATTTTTCCCGCGAAGGCGGAAAGTAGCGACCGGCGGACGGTTTCGGTCAAGACTCCCAGTCCGTAATCGGAAATAAGGAGGGCGTCCATCCGGGATGCCATGGCGGTGATGCGTCCCACCAGCTTCGCCTCAACGGCCCTGGAAATTTCCTTGTCCTCCAGCCTGTCAATTCGGATAACCTGCTGCTTGGCCGTGTGATGGGCCCCCGCCATGATGCGGCTCTTGACGGTCGTGGGGCGGTTCTTGACCTGCAGGATGCCGGTGGTATCCACCCGCCTGCCCTTGAAGTAATGGAGAAGCCGGGCGCCCTGATCATCCTCCCCCACCACGCCCAGGGGAAAAACCTGAGCCCGCAAATCGGCGGCGTTGTTGGCGGCGTTGGCGGCTCCTCCGGGGGTCAGTTCGGTATGGGTATAGCGCAGGATCAGGACCGGCGCTTCGCGCGAAATACGCTCCGTGTCGCCGTAAATGGCCTCATCGGCCACCAGGTCACCGGCCACCATCAGGTTCAGTTTGGTTATTTTTTTCAGGAGCAAGGAACAGCGGGAGGCGAAGTTCGAGGGAAAATGGTTTTTTCTCATGGGGTGACATCCAGGGATAGTATTTTCTTCACGGCCTGCCGCAGGTTCGAGACCACCCACGTTTTGGGGATATTTTTTTTCTTTAATTCTTTTTCACTCATCTTGCCTTTTCCCGTCCTGACCAAAAGCCCCCCCGCCAGGCGGGCATTTACCGATAGAAGCATGTCATCCCGTTTGTCCCCCACCATGAAACTTCTTTTCAAATCGATGGGAAGAACCCGTTGGGCCTGTTGAACCATGCCCGTTTTGGGTTTCCGGCAGGCGCAGGATCGGCTGAGAGATTTTACTTTTCCTCCCGGGTAATGGGGGCAATAAAAGAAGGCGTCGGGCGCCGCGCCTAATTTCGATAGATCCCGCTTCATTTTCCGGTGAATTCGTTTCACGGCGCTTTCGGGGTAGTAACCCCTGGCCACGCCGGATTGGTTGGTGACGACCACCAGTAGATATCCCGCTTTTTTGAGGGTCCGTAAGGCCTCGGCTGCCCCCGAAAAATACTTAACCTTTTTCGGATCACTCAAATAATCCTCATCGTGGATCAAGGTGCCGTCCCGGTCCAAAAAAATGGCCGGTTTCATGGCGATCCGCTTCATTCCGAGTCCTCGGAGGAGCTTCCGGGCGTCCGAAACTGCATCTTATAGAGTTTCGCGTAAAGCCCGCCTTTGGCCAGAAGAGCGGAATGTTTTCCCTGTTCGGCGATCCTCCCCTTGTCGATAACCAGAATGCGGTGGGCCCGCCGCACGGTGGAAAGCCGGTGGGCGATGACCAGGGTGGTCCGATGGCCGATCAATCCATTCAAAGCCTTTTGCACCAAATGTTCGCTCTGGGTATCCAGGGCGGAGGTGGCCTCATCGAGGATCATCAGCGGCGGGTTTTTGAGAAGCGCCCGCGCGATGGCCAGCCGCTGGCGCTGACCGCCGGAAAGCTTGACGCCCCGATCCCCGACCGGGGTGTTGAAACCCTGGGGCGTGTTGTCGATGAATTCCTTGGCGAAGGCTCCCTTGGCGGCCTCCTGCACATCCCAGAAAGTGGCGCCCGGCCGGCCATAGGCGATGTTTTTCTGGATGGAATCATGAAAGAGGATGGTTTCCTGGGTCACGATGCCGATGTGGGATCGAAGGCTTTCCATTTTTATTTCACGAATGTCCTTTCCATCCCAAAGAATTTTCCCTTCGGTGGGATCGTAAAAGCGCGGGATCAAGTCGACCAGCGTCGTTTTTCCTCCGCCCGAGGGTCCCACCAGGGCCAGAACCTCTCCCTTCTTGAGGGTAAAGGAGATGTTCCTCAGGATGGGATGACCCGACTGATAATGGAAGCTCACATCCTTGAATTCGAGGGCGCGCTTGAAAGGCACGATTTCTACCGAACCTTGGGTATCAATCATGGGATTTTGGGTATCGAGGATATCGTAGCAACGTTCCGCTGAGGCCATGGCGTTCTGGAGACCTCCCCAGAGCCCATTGAAATTCTTAAGATAAGGATAAAGAGTAGCCGCAAGGCCGATGAAACGCCCGAAATCGCCCGCAGTCAATGAGTGGGGCGGAAAAAGGGCCCGGGTGGCCAGGTAAAGCACCAATCCTAGAATTGCCAAAGTACCGAAGGATTCCACGATAGGCGAGGAAGCCGCGTAAGCCTGGGCGGCTTTCATGGCCGCCGAGAAAAAACGGTCGTTCGTCTTCTCGAACTTTTGCCTCTCGTATTTTTCCATCCCGAAAGCTTTCACCACCCTGATTCCCATGAGGGTCTCGAAAATTTGGGAGTTCAAATCAGCCAGCAATTGTTGTTGCTCCCCGGAGGAACGGCGGATCTTACGGCCGAAACGATAGATGGGATAGACGGCCAAGGGGAACACGACGAGCGCTAAAAAAGCCAATTGCCAGTCGTAATAAAAGAGAGATCCCGCCAGGACAACTACCATCAAGGCGGACTGGATTCCAGACCCGACGACGTTGGTGATTGAATCCTGGAGACGCTGGACGTCATTGGTGATGCGCGAGGCCAATTCCCCCGTCCGTTTGGAGTTAAAAAACGACATGGGCAGGCTCAGGAAGTGCTGATAGAGCTGGTTGCGTAGTTTCTGAATAATCTGTTGGCCGATATAGCTCGTCAAATAAGCCTGGCCATACCCCGCTCCTGAACGAACGATCGCCGCCAAAAGCGTGAGCGGTACAACAAAGAAAAGAAGATGATGGAAGGCCTCATCCGGATGATCGGTGACCACAAAAGCCCCGTCGATCAAGGGTTTGAACTGGGAAAACACGAATGCGGTGCAGACCGCCAGAAGGATCATGCAAATCCACAGGAGCCGGACTCGCCCCTTATATTCCTGAGCGTTGGCTAAAAGCCGAAGGTAAAGCCGGAAGGAGTCTTTTTTCGGGGGATTCTCGGGGGCCACGGAGTTCCTTGCTGAAACAAAAAGGCCCGGGCGGGTGCCGCCCGGGCTTTTTTCAAACCAAATCTATTTTACAGAAGCGGCCCCGGGAGTGGGGGCCAAAAAACCCCTTTCCAGGGCACCGATCAATGGGAGGTCTGCACATCCACCTTGAATTCGGGCATCTCGGGGTCGTTGGTCGTGACGACCACCTGGTCTTTCCCGTCGCTGTCTTTGGGAATGCTTTTAACCGCCGTAATGCTCAGCTGGTAGGACTGGCTTCCGTCCGCGTTGTTCAAGGTCTTGACCGAAGGACGGCAAAGGTGCTTGAGGCTGGAAACTGACCTCACGCTGAATCCCTGGGGCGGGTTGGCGGTAATGTTGACGAAAACCGGCTGCTCTTGGTTGGTCCCAAAATAAACGTTCTTGGGGGTCCATTGAACCCGGCCCACCACCTCCCCGATCACCTGAACATCCAACTGGGGTTTCTTGGGATCGGTGGTCTTGACCACCAAATCATCGGTGATACTGCCGATGGGCTGGGTGGCCGGCAAGGTCACGTTCAAGGTGGCCCCGGTGCGTTTGGAGCCCCCATCCCCTTCGGAATAAGGCGTCGAAGTGACGGAAACGACTTTGGTCGTGGATTCCACCGAAGTAACTTCCAACGACATTCCGGGTTTTCCAAGAATCTTGACTTGGGAAGTGTGTTCCTCGCCATGCTTGATCCCGTAAAAATAAACCTTGTCCGGCATCACATCGATTTCCCGCACGACCGTCATGTCGATCTTGACCTGGAAGCTGGAATTTTTCGGATCATTGGAGGTAATGGTGATGATCTTGGTGGCGTGGCCCGGACGGCCCTGGGTGTGGTACGTGACCTTGATGACGCCCTTTCCGCCGGGCAGGATATCCTTCTTGTCTTCCACGGCCGCGGTACATCCGCAGGAAGTCCCCACGTTGTTAATATGAAGGGTGGTTTTGCCGCGGTTATGGAAAATGAATTCATGGGTGATGTCCGGCCCCTCTTCCTGGTTGCCGAAATCGAAGGCGGTTTCTTTAAACACGATTTTGGGGGCTTGGGCGTCCGTGAGGGTGGGCGTGGGCGCCGGCTGGGACGGCGGGGCCGCTCCCTGGGCCGAAAGCCAAACCGGCAGGCCAGCCGCTAACAGGAAAAACAAAAATGAACGCATGTCGTACCTCCAAAAATGGAAAGGAAAATTTTCAAGCGAAGTTTATCAAAAAAGGGCCCTTTCCGCCCAACAAAAAACTTGGGTAAACGGGAAGCGCATTCTAATCTAAGGATTGATCGCAAAAACACCCGGGCAAACCGCCAAACCCAGAACCACGCCAAAGACCGCCCACACCCACTGGGACGCCCAGCTTTCATCCAATACTTGGCGCCGAAATGCCTCCAGCCCCGTGCCGGCCCACAGAACCAGAAACCAGCCAAAGGCCTGGTCGTCCACGCAGAAGGGATATGAAAAGGGGGCCCAGAGAAAATAACCCAGGGTCACCCAAAACAAGCTGGAGGCCGCGACCCTCTCCCTCCCCCGCCTGGGAAGCACCATCCAGCCGAAAAAACCCAGGATCCAATAGATCCCCATCCGCTTGATCCAGAGAAATTCCACCAAGCCTAATTCGTTCCAGGACCAGAAATGCCACGCCTTCAGAAAAACCCCCAAGACCACCAGGCAGGTCACGCCGGCCCCGCAGGCCCAAAGCTTCGATCGAATCCGGCTTCGGGAAAACCCGAGGAAGGAGAGGCCGAGAAGCAGCGAAACGTTCCAAACCGCACCCATGCCGATCCAAAAAGGGGCAAGAAAAAGGGCCAGTTTTTTGCCGTCCCTCACCGCCAAAAGGATGAGAACCCAACCCAGAAACAAAAGCACCCAGTCCCAGGGCCGGTGATCCATGGTTTGGCAAAGGTTCCATTGAAACCGGGAAAGGCCCAGCCAAAGAAGGGGGAAAAAACCCATCCGGGATTTCGGATCACGGTCCAGCCGCGCGTAGAAAACGGAAGCTCCCGCCAGTAGAGGCAGTCCCTTGAGGGTCAGGGTCCAGGAGAAGGGAATCCCAAAACGGGTTTGCCAGATTTGAAGGAGGATCCAGGCGGTCAGGCCCAACCCGAACGTCCAGAAAACACGCCGGTCCAAGCGGGCCCAAGGGGTGGGGCGCCCATCCAAAATTTGAGAGGGAGTCATTGTTTAAAATTGTAACAAGCTGCCGAACCCCGCTAAAGCGGAATCATTCCCGGTGAAACCCTTTTCCGCGTCGATGGGCGGAGGAATTTGTTTTGATTTCCGGGAAGTCGGGTTGTTAATATAACCCGCATGAAAAAGTTCCTTCTTTTAGCGCTGATGATCCGGGCGTTGGCCCCTGGGGGGGCCTGGGCCCAGGATGCCCATAGCATGGGGATCGGCGGCGCCACGACCTCCGCGCCCATGGATGTTTTCGGCGTGGTTTGGAACCCGGCCCTGATTGCCCTGCCGGGCGGTCCAGCCCCCTGGACCTTGGGCACGGGGTTTTCCGCCTTTGATACCAGCAACAGCAACTCCCCTATCCTCCGGTTCAATCAGGACGCCGCGCTTCAATCGGGCATTGATCCCGTGAACCGGTACCAGGACTACACAGGCTTATTCACAGTTCGTTACACGACCGGAGCCGGCAGTGTCCTTTTCGATCAAAGTCTCAAGACCCAGACCTCCCAGAGCGCCTACCAGTTTTTTCAGGCCCGTTCGAACGGTCCTTTGTCCGCAGGAGTATCATTCAACAACTTGAATTACCAGGAAACCCAGCAACAAATGGCCACTTTGGTTTTGAGCTACGGTCAATCTTTGCCCTTCGGCATGATGCCGGTTTACGTGGGGGGCAGTCTGAAATACGAAGACGGATTGCAATATCTTCAGAACTCGCTGACAGGTTCGTTCACCCAGGGCGGTTCATCTAGCACTTATCAATACAACCGTACGACTTCCTCCAACGGCCTGGGATTAAGTATTGACGCTGGTTTTTTAGCCCAGCTCACGGACGCCATTCAATTGGGCATGATGTTTCAGAATATCCAATCTAACTTCAGCTGGACGGCCACCCAGCAAACCATGAGTCTCAATCAGGCCACAGGACAAGAAACGGTTTCAAGCACCGCGGCGAACCAAACGGTGAACGCCAATCTTCCTTATATCACCAGCCTGGGCCTCACGGCCTCACCCCAAGGAAAGAACATTTTCCTCTTGGGGGAAGTCCAATGGGCGCCGGGCCAGACCAACTGGAAATTCGGTTTGGAGCGGTATTATCCGGAAAACAACATGGTGGTGAGGCTGGGGACATTGAACGATCCCATTTCCCAATCCCAGCTTTGGACCTTTGGCTGGGGCGTTTTGACCAAGGTTTTCACGATTGATGTCGCTTTTGAAACCCGCAGCCTTCCCGCCATCCAGAATTCCATCGCGGTGGGCGGAGCCCTGGACGCCGAAGTGAGGTTCTAGCCGGGCCTGTTCAAAAGGCCCGGGAGAATTCACAGGTTTTGGCCCTTCCACCACTGGTTGGGCTGAGCGCAAGTTGATTTATCTTTTCCCCGCCATCTTCCTCAATCCTCCTGATTGGGTAGCTTCCTATATGTATGAGACACGCGAACCGCTAAAGGGTCCCTTACGATGGATCATTTAAGCCTGAGTCATAAGGGGTAAGGATCATTTAGAGAATTCAAAGCGGCCCAAAATAGGGGTTTTGGGGATCATGAACTGCAAAGGCTTCCAGCGAAGAATGAAGCCTACCTGGCGGTTTCGAATAGATTCTGGATAGACAGGACCATCGTTTAATTACCGATTCACCAGCCGTCTTCGGAGTAATCGCCTAAAGCATATTGGATTAAATCGCGGGGAATACCCCTCGCCTTCATCATTTCCTTAGCATTTCCCGATTTCGGGCCGGTCTTTAGCCTATTCGCCAACTCGCGGGCGTTGGCTTGAAGGTTTTTACGCACCTCAAACACATTTCGCCGAATTTCACTTAAATCAACGCGAGGAGCAGGGTCTTTGAATTTTCCCCTGATCAGGTCGTCCATCCCGCCCCGGATCGTGCCCGTCAGAACCTTGGCCACATCCCAGGTGCGTTGCTGAGTTTCGATCCATTGATCCCCGTTCTGGTAATAGATCGATACCATGGTGCCGACACGCCAGGTCAATCGCGCGGAAGCCAAATAATCAAAAGCCGCGCCAGCCGAGCCGCTCAGGACGGGAACAAATAAAGCCCCTAAAAGACCATGGCCGGCCTCATAGATCACTTCATCAATAATGGAAATCATAAAATCCTTGTCAAAATCCCCGCCGATATCAAAGACTTCGGTCAAGGGAGAGGGGGCGCCGACGAGGGCTTCCATCGATTTATCCAGTTTGGATGGATCGGCCGTATAGACCTTGGCCAAATCCCGGGCAAGCGGCTGATAAACCGTGGACGTTTCTTCCAGGATGGCCGTGGCCAGAGCGGGGATGGCCAAGCCAGGTACCAGGCTGGCGATCCCGAACCCCACGTCCCATTTCGCGTGCCGGTTCGCGTAGTCCGCAATCAGTTCGGTCGCGATGCGGTTCCGGTCATCCAGCCGGGCAATCGTTTGGACCGTGGGATTGAAGAGGTCGAGGCTTGAATCCAGGAGTTCGAAATAGGAAAGCTCTTCGGTCACCATTGAAATAGTCCTTAATATAAAAATCAGATAAAGCTTTATTGGGACCATTATACGACGGTGAAATTGCCACGCCTCTTTTATTGAGTCCATCAAAAAATGGACTCAAGAGTTTCTCGGAATTTATCAAGATTTCACGTTTATAAACCAAGCCTCCCAGAAAATAATTAAAGGGTTCGGGAGGGTCCGGATTTAAATTTTTAGGTTGGATATCTCTAAAGATAGGTGACGCCGAAGAAAAATAACCTGCTCGGAGGCCAATTTAATCTTCCTCGGGTCAGTCCCTTTGGTTTATTGGGTTGAAACCCGATGGGTCTAGTTCACGCCGCCGGGGCGAACCGAAGCGGCGATGGGCGTGGGGTGGGGGGTGGGGCGAACCTTGACCTTCGGGGTTTTGGTGGCGGTGGGGTTCAACGAGCTGCAGGGAACGACCTTGCCCTGCGCGTTGTAACAGGTCGCGGGGGCGCCGTTGACTCCCGGCATCATGACGCCGCTGACATACCCATAACCGGAAACGATCGGGGTGACAGTGGGGGTGGCCGTGACCGCGAAAACCTGGCCGTCCGCCCTGGCCGACCCGGCCAAAAGTCCGAAGCAAAGGGCCGAGCCAAGCGTCAAAAGCAGTGAGTGGGATTTCATGGGGTATCTCCTTGGGTGCAATAAGCAGAGTTCAAAATTATTGAGATAGATATTATACCGCTTCCTCGGTTCCCAAAACCAAGCCTGCCCCGCCCACACTCTCACGGACGCGTCGGAACGGGTTTTAATTGTTTCCGGGTGGTTTTCCAGTCGGGCATGAAACGCCCCATCAAGGCGTGGTAGCGGGCATTGTGCGAGGGTTCGAGCAGGTGAACCATCTCATGCACGACCACGTATTCGAGACAGGCGAAAGGTTTCTGGGCTAAGTCGGCGTTGAGACGGATCGTGGCCCTTGCGGGGTGGCAGGTTCCCCATCGGGTTTTCATCGGCCTGACGAAAATGCCTTTGACCTGAACCCCCAGGGTGGGCTGCCACTTTTCCACAAGCCCGGGCACGGCCTTTCGCACCAATTCCTCATACCATTCCGCCACCAGGGCCTTCTTCCCGGCCAGGCTGGTTCCCTTTTGGGTCCTCAAAACGAGAAAGCCATCCAACAATTCAACCAATGGTTTTCCCACTCTCTCCACCAGTTGAAGCGGATAGGCCTTCCCCCAAACGAAATGGTTTTCGTTCTCTATATATTGAAGGGGGGCCGTCCAGGGCTGTTCGCGGATTCTTTTTTGCTGCCGCTTGATCCAGGGGAGCTTGGAGAGGGCAAAGGCGCGGATCTTTTCGGGGCTCATCTGGAAGGGGGCCGTCAGCCTCACTTCCCCGTCCGGCGGGATAACCCGCAGGTGCATGTTCTTGATGGCTTTCAAAACCACGGAGAGGGTGATTTCGTCGAGTTGGATCGGTTCAGACAATTTCGATCCTAAAACCGATCCCTTTTCTCAACCTACTTTTTCTTCCCGGATGATTTCAGGGCGGCCCCGCCGGTGGAAAGCAGGTCCGATCGAGTCCCCTTCTTCCCGAAATCCCGCTCGATGATCTTGAATATTTTCTTGCTCTTCGGGTTGGCGATGGCCGCGAACCACTTTTGCCCGATCAGGTCGGAAAGCGCGTTCTTCTGGGTCCATCCGCTTTGCAACAAGGCGGCCTCGGCCTGGTCCTTGTCTCCCTTCACCAGCCAGTAGCGGAAAAGATTGTAAAGGGGATTCATCCGTCGGCCGTCCCCGGGGGCATAGGCGCCGAGGGAAAGATTGAACATGGAAAAGGAATCATCCAATACGGCCGGGTTGGTCAGGCCCTTCTCGAAAAGGATACAGCCCACCCGGTTGAAAAAGTCGCCGGTCTTATACAGACCGAATTTCGCGGGGTCCGACCGGAGAGTTTGGATGACGGCCAGGGCCTCGTCCAGTTCCCCTTCCCGGTCCAGCGAGTCCAGGTATTCCACGACCACCGTCTCGTCCCGGGGATACTGCTCATAGGCGGTCTTCAGGTAGGGGATGGCGTCCTGGTAGAAGTCGTGCTGGTAGAGGAAAAATCCCCTTTCCAGGCCGAAAACCCGGTTGGCGATCTCGCGGTTGGTCTTTTCCATATTTTGGCGCGCGTCGTCGAGCTTCTTGTTCCACGAAAAAAAAGCGATGACCGCCCCCGCCACCAGCACCCCGGCGATCACCAGCGTCATCACCCTCGTGCGGCCCATTTCCAGTTTCACTTCTTCGTGAAAGGTGCCGTACTGCTTGAAATGCTCGGTCTCGCGCTGCAGCGCCGCCAGCTCGTTTTGAAGCCTCACGACCTCTTTTTCTTTATCCAGGTAGGCTTGAACCTCTTTAGGCAGTCGGGGCATGGGATTTCTCCTTGTGATGGCCTGCAAAATAAACCAACTGATGTCCAAATTGCCAGTCCCCCAGCCGCACCCAGATAAGGGAGCATCGGAACCCGTTAAATACCATTTTTTTATCCCCCGTCGGCCTAAAATAACCCCTATGAAAAAAACCTCCTTTCCCCTTACCGTCGGACAGACCGCTTACATGACGATCAGCCTCCTTCTCTTTCCCGGACTCATCCTGGGCCTCTCCGGCGACCTTTTCTGGCTTGAAGGCTGGGTCTTCACCCTCTGGTTCCTGGGGATTTCTGCGGCGGCCATCCGCTACCTTGTCCGCCATGACCCCGAACTCATGCGCGAAAGACTCCGCAAACCCGGCGTCCAGGGCCAGGAAAGTTGGGACAAGGTTCTGGTCCCCTTCATCATGCTCTTGTTCCTGGCCTGGTGTGTGGTCATGCCACTGGACGCGAAAAGGTTCCACTGGTTCGCTCCCTTCCCCCTTTGGGTGGAATGGCTGGGCGCTCTGGGGCTGATCCCCTCCACTTTTTTTACCTACCGGTCCTATACGGATAACAGTTTCGTCTCGCCTTTCATCCGTATCCAGAAGGAGCGAAAACAGAAGGTGGTTTCCACGGGGGTTTACGGGATGGTCCGCCATCCCATGTACCTGGGAGGCATTCTGATGATGGTGGGTGTGCCCCTGTTGTTGAATTCCAAGGCCGGTCTGGCCCTGGGCGTGATCTTTTCCCTGCTCTTTTGTTTTCGCATTTGGGGTGAGGAAAAGACACTGGTGAAGGGCCTGAAGGGTTATGCGGCCTATCGAAAAAAGGTGAAGTACCGGCTTTTACCCGGGGTCTGGTAGGCTAAAGAAAAAAACCGGATAACACCCCAAGTTATTCAAGGGCATCGGCATCCAAACGTTGGGGATAATTCGTCGAGGCCACCCACTGCCGCCACTTTTCTGGATGACGTTGCTGTCAGGCGTGACGATCTTCACTTTCTGAGCGAGCTGGATATTCTTGTCCCTCAAAACCTCTCCGTCCGGTGAAGTCGGCATCCGGCTCATCGCCTTCTAAAACTGGCCTTGAAGGATGGCCGCGCTCTGGGGGACGAGTATCCCCCATGCGAGGGGGCAATAAATGACACCGATTTTTCAATGAATAATAGGAGTGGTTCGTTTTTTAACTTATTTAACCCTCACAAAATTATCATTTGAGTTACCCACCAAAGATCCATCGGAAAAGTAATCAGTTTCGTGACCCTCTAAATGTCTACCATCAGACGTCAAAGCGCAATCTATCTTGCATGTCATTCCCCCGGGATTCGTGTTGTGGATATCAAACTTGATGCTGTTTCCGCTTACTTCGACCGCATTGATGTAGATGCCATCGGCATAATGGGGAAAGTTCACATTGGCGGAAATCAATTGCACTGAATAGATTCCCCCGGATTGGGCGATCACGTAATGTCCCGCCATTTGAGGATTGCAGACATTAGGATTCTTTGGATCGCCTGGACACCATTCGCCTTCGAGACTTCTTAGTTTTGTCGCCGCTTTGTCCGCCTCATAGTCGATACCATAAATCGCTTCCTTGACCTTTTTGGCGTCCTTAGCCTTAGGCGAGAGGAGCAGATAAAGCTTCAAATCGTTCTCGGCGCCCAGGTAATCCTGGGCCATCTTTCGCGCCATTCCCAGGTTATACCAACCCTCGGCGAGCCAGGGCGCGGCCTGGGTCGCGGACTCAAGCTCGGTGACCGCGTCCCTGAAATCCCCCGGGGTCTTGGCGTCCTTGAAGGCCATTTGGCCACGGGTCCGATGACGATCGTATTCATCGGGGGACTCCATCTTCGCCCTGAGCGACTTGGCTTGGCTC
Organism: uncultured bacterium; assembly: GCA_964525605.1. Lineage (GTDB taxonomy): Bacteria > Oederibacteriota > Muellerivitia > Muellerivitales > Muellerivitaceae > CAVTWJ01. The sequence goes on along the minus strand of CAZGKT010000037.1, from coordinate 14,806 downwards.
GTCACTGTTTTCCCCAGTTCAATATCGTCGGGATTTTGAAGCCACAGGGAAACAGCTTGGTTAAGGCCGTCGATCTTGGCATTCTGGGCGAAAACGCTTTGAGGGCGGGTTATTCCCGCAGATAAAATCAGCCCCATTAAACAAAGAATGGATTTGATTTTCATTTTTAGCTCCTACTTCCGATGGATTCTATCAAAAGCCGCGTAGTGGTACTTGAAGTTCGGGTCTGCGCCGTTGAGGGGCCGGTCCCCGCTAAACTCGAACCAGGACCCGTCCTCCTGGATGCTGGAATAAACCGGGATCACCCGCCCATCCTTGGTGCGGATCTCCCAATGGATGTCCGAGAGGAGGGGCCCGTTCGGGATTCCATAAAGATCCCCGTCGGAATAGTTCGTTCCGATCAAGCCCCATCCCACCCAGCTCCCATTCCCCATCTTCACGGTCCCATCGGGCAGGAATTCGAATTGAACAGGAGCGGATCCGTTCGTGTTGTCCCCCAACCGGTACCAGTTGTTCCCCTGGGTCTCCTCAAGGGTACAGCCCGTGGTCTCGATGCCGGAGGACCATTTGACGGCGCAAAAACAGCAATACCAGATCCCTTTCAGCTTCTCGAGGACCGCCTGCCCGACCTGCTTTTTCGCGGCCTTCCCCGCCTCGTATTCGAGGTCGTAGATGGACTTCCTCACGGCCGCGGCGTCCTTGGCCTTGGGGGCCAGGAGAAGGTAGAGCTTCAGGTCGTCCTGGGCGCCCAGGTAGTCCCCGGCTTTTTCCTTCGCCTTGCCCAGGTTGTACCAGCCGTCGGCGATCCAGGGGGCCGCGTCCGTGGCGGCCTGGAACTCGGTGACCACCGCCCCGAAGTCTTCCGGCTTCTGGGCGTCCTTGAAAGCCATGAGGCCGTGTTCCAGGTGGCGGTCATAATCCTCCGGTTTCCCTTGCTTGGCTTTTTCGGCCTTGGCCAGTTTGGCCACAGTTTTCCCCAGATCCTTGTTGTCGGGGTCCTGGAACCACTGCTGGAGGGCCTGGGGGAGATCGAGGGAGGTAGACGCCGCGACCCCCGCCGAGGAGGCTGTGGAAATCTTGCGGATCAATCCATCGCTGCAGGCAAGGTAGAAGTTCCCCTGTTCGTCCGCCGTCAAAGCGGGGAACACGCCGAGCGAATGATCGTTCTCGAACAGCGTGAGCACGCCCTTTCGATCCACTTTGAAGATGTTTCCGACCTGGGCGACACAAAGCTCGCCGTTTTTATCCAATGCCACATTGATCGGGTGAAGTCCCGTCAAAACGGCCAGGTTTCCCGCGCCCTGGTCATTGAAAGACCCGTTGCCCGCCACGGTGGAGATATTTCCCTGCGGGTCCACCTTCCGGACCCGTCGATTTCCGGAATCGGCGAAATAGAGATTCCCACCGCCATCGACCACCAGCCCTTGGGGCTCCTTGAGTTCCGCATTCAAGGCGGGCCCGCCATCCCCCGCGAAGCCACTCGTTCCATTTCCCGCCAGGGTGGTGATGATTCCCTTTGTGTCCACCTTGCGGATACAGCTATTGCCCCAGTCGGAAAAATAAAGGTTCCCGGCCTTGTCCAGGGCCAATCCATGAGCGTTGACGATGGATATCATGGCTTGGCTGGCCGGTCCCCCATCCCCGGAATAACCGGGCGCTCCATTGCCCGCAAGGGTGGAGATCATGCCTTTAGGGTCCACCTTGCGAATTCGATCGTTGAAAGAATCTTCAATATATAAATTCCCCCGGCGATCGACCGCCAATGCCTCAGGATCTTGAAACGCCGCCAAGGTCGCTGGGCCCCCGTCCCCGCTGAAGCCCCATGTCCCGTTCCCGGCCACGGTCGTGATGATGCCTTTTGGGTCGATCTTCCGGACGCACTTGCAACCATAATCCGAGACATAGAGGTTACCGGCCTTGTCGACCGCGATCCCTTTAGGGTCCGTGATCCCGACCGAGACCGCGGCCTGGCCGTCCCCGCCGTAAATCGTGGTCCCGTCGCCGGCGACCGTCGTGACGGTAATCTGCGCCGCGGGGTCCTGCGCCCAGGCGGCTCCCCCCAGGATTGCGGCCACCGCCAAAACCATCCCCATGTGCAGCGAGTGGTAACTGAATTTCATAACCGCCTCCCGGTAAGGTGTCTTCCTCAATTTTCCTTCGCCTTCTTTTCTTTCTCCGCCTTTTCGGCTTTCTCGATCCCTTCCAAGGCCTCGCGGTAGCGGGGTTGATCGGGGGGAGCGAAACGGATGCAAAACTTCAATTCTTCCTTCGCATGGGCGATATCGCGCTTGCCCAGGAACTCAAAAAGCTGTCTCTCGCTGATGGCAAGCAGTTGGGCGTTGATCAGGTTGGAGAGCGATTGGTCCAGGGCCGCGTCGGCCTTGGCCCATTCCTCGGCGGTCGGCGGGTGGGTTTGTTTTTCAGCGGGGAAAAGGAACAGGATATCCGAGTCGACCGGCGCGGATCGGACGGCTTTCTCCGCTTCCAATTCCTTCCGGCGTCGGAGGGTGTACTTCCCCAGGTCCACCAATCTCAAGAGGGCCGGGTTCTTCGGGTCCTTCACGAGGCCCTGCTCGAACCAGACCAGGGCAGCGGGCCAATCCTGTTGTTGAAGGCACTTGAACCCCTTGTGAGCATCGGCCAAAGCGGGGGAATGCTCGATGTCAGGCCCCATGTCGGGCACGGGTCCCTCGGCCTCCAACACCGTCTCATCGCCCAGACCCGCCACGAATTTTTTCGCGTGGTGAAGAAAGGGGGCGGGGTGGGGCCGGGGGGGAGCCGGCTCGTCATTGGAAGGGTCCTTCAGACCGCCCGGGTCGTCCCCTCCGACGCCTTTCAAACCGCCGGTGTCGCCGCCGCCCTTGAGGGCGCCGTTGTCGTCGGAAAAACCCTTCATGTCGTGCAGGGCGTCGTTCTTGGAATTCTCAAAGTCGATTTTATCCTGGGCGTTCTTCAGGTATTGGCGGGCCGAGTCGTTGGTGGGGTCCTGGTCCAGGGCGGCCTGGAACGAATTGGCGGCCTGGGCCCACTGACCCTCGTTGAAAAACGTTTGGCCCTGGTTCACGAGCTGGTTGGACGCGTCGCGCCTTTGCTGGGCCGCGATCTGCTCCGGGGAAGGACCGGTGTAGACCGCGCCTCCCCCATTGTTGCCGCCGCCTTGGGGATGGAGCCGGTAATAGTAGGCCTGGCAATCGAACCCGCAAGGGTGCATGGAGCCGTCAAAGCAAGCCACTTGCGCGCACCCCCCCTGGACCTGGGCCCGGGAAAGGACGGGAAGGGTCAGGGTGAGAACCAGGAATAAACCGGGAAGGATCGGTTGGAAGGAAGAGGTTCGAATCGGGGACAAAAGGGGCTCCTTGGCCGCCCCGCGAGGACGACCCGCTCGCTCCCCTTTTTTTGTCTCGGGTCGGCGTCCGCCGACCCGCCCGCTTATTATCCACCTTCCTGATTTTCTTCGGAAAACTTTTGTAGAAATTTTAGTCCCGATTCTACCAGCGTTTTCCGCGTCTCGGTTCCCACCTGCCTCCATTCGATCCGAGCGCAACTCTTAGGAATAGTCCATTTCGGGCACGGGTTGATATTACGAATGACCTCATGACAAGATGACGGGTAGAACAACAGGGGAGACCACATGCCTAGGATCGAATGGGTGGACCGTTTCAAGGTCAACATCCGCGACATCGACTCGCACCACCAGCGCCTCATCCACCTCATCAACACGCTGGAGGAAGGCATCCAGCACCACGAAGAACGGGTCGTGATGGGCATGGTGATCGACCTGCTCATTGAGTACGCCAAGTACCACTTCAGCGTCGAGGAACGCTACTTCGACCTCTACCATTACCCTGACGCCAAGGCCCACAAGGCCGAGCACGCGATGTTCCTCAAGCGCGTCCTGCATTTCAAGGAAGATTTCGCCAAGGACGACATGAACCTTCCAAAGGCCATGACCCGGTTCCTCGGCGACTGGCTGCAGAACCACATCCTGGTTTCGGACCACAAGTTCGCGCCCTTCCTGAATGCCAAGGGCGTGCACTGAAATCCCTGTTTAACGGCGGGTTCTTCCTGAAGGCCAGGGCAAGCGGTGGAGGTTCCCCGCCTGACGGATCTGCCAAGACATTTATTTAAAGTCATACGCCAAGCGGGATCGGGTTGGCACTTTTATTATTTTGAAGGACTTTGGAATAAATCACCCGTCGCCGTCATTATTCATTATGGACCGTTTTACCAATTTCAAAACCCTCATATCAAAAGCCGATTCTCTCCAGGAACTCGAAACCATTGGCCAGGCCATTGTCCTCATCCAAAGCCAATCGGGCATGATCCGCCATGCCCCCATGACCCAAGATCAATTGGTCGAGCTTCGAAAATTGTATTCGAAAAAAGCAAAACTGCTTTCTCCCCCCTAACCCATCCCGCGCATCCAATTGAAAAGCGGCGAAATTTCTTGGCCGGGGCTCCTTGGGTCCCCGAGGGTCAATAACCCGTCTGCGTGAAATAGCCGTTGGCCCCCGTGGAACCGGTGCCGCTTCCCATGGCCCCGACGACGTAAGTCGTACCCGAAAAATAGTAGCCGGAATGGACCGACAGGGTGATCAGGCCTCCCCCGCCGCCGCCCGTATTGGGAGTGAGGGAGCCCCCGCCGGAGGCATCCAAGATCCCGGACCCAAAGATGGTGTTGGCTTGAACGTAGAGGGCGCCGCCCGCCCCGCCCCCCGAGGTGGAATTATCGCCGCTCACCTCGATGGTGCCGTTCAAGGTCGCGCTCACCGCGATGATTTTCAACAAGGCCCCGCCGGCCCCGTTGCCGCTCAAATATCCTCCCCCGCTTCCCATCAAGGTCGGGCCCGCCGAATCGTCGTTCGCCGGCCCGGCCGCCGCGATCCCGCCCACGCCGCCCGCGCCCCCGTGCCCGCCGCCTCCAACGTTGGCGAAGGAAACACCGCCCGCCCCGGGCCCCTGGCCCGGCCCGTAACCCGCGCCGTACCCCATCACCGTGGCGCCGGCATCCATCACGAAGTCCCCGGTCAGGTTCAAGGTCACCGCCGCGCCCGTGGCCGCGCCGCTGGGCCCCAGCAGATTGAGCACGCCGGTGCTGTAGATATGAACGTTGTCATAGTTGTAGGACCCCGCGTTGAGGGTGACGGAGCCGGTGATATTCAAATTGGGATAAGAAGGGGAACTGGAAGAGGAGGAGGTGGGCGAACTGCTGCCGCCGCAAGCCAAGTGCCCCAGAAGCAGGCTGGATAAAAATAGCAAACCTATGATCATTGAAGGTTTCATCATCGCTCCCCTTTTAGATGATTTGATCGATTCGGGATTCTAGGGGAGCTTCGAGCGGAAAAGCCATATGGGTTGGACGAGGGTAAACGGTTATTTTTTAAAAAAATTTACGAGAAATCCGGCCCATGATTCGGCGGGGTTACCCGGCTGAGCCCCAAAGGTTAACGCCTAGAACAGCCTTTGGAAAAAAACATATTTCATCAACACGAAACCGAACAAAGCTATTTCAACCCCCATCGCGAACAATAACCTTTTTCGGGAGGATGGTTCGGGCGCGATCAAGACCGAAAGAAAAAAGGCTCCCATCAGTAAGGGGGCCGCGAAGACGCGTGCCAGACAAAAGAAGGACAGCAAGTCCCAGGGCATCCGCATGGGCAATTCTAAAAGCTTAAGCGCCTTCATCGTCATGTTGGCCATCTCCATCAAGGGCCCGGTCAACGCGAAGACCCCCGCGGCTTTGGAGAGGATTGACCAAAACTTGAGGGAGGACCGGGTGAAATAAAGCGCCAACCCGGTCGGCACCAGGGCCGCCGCCCCGAAGAGTATCAAGAAAAGGATGGCATCGCCCTCGGCCACCATGCCCTGGGAGGATTGGCTGCGCATGACCCAGGTTAGTCTTTCATAAATATCCTCGCCCACCCAGGCCGCCGCGAAAGCCGCGGCATAGCCCCCGGCCACCAAGCTGATTTTGAAATGAGTTGATCTCATCGATATTCCCATGGGGGGATTTTAAGGCCTTGGGGGAGAAAATGCCGAAATTAAGGTGCCGCCTTTTTTTTGGCCCAGGCCTGAGGCCCGTCAGGGACAGGAAGCCGCGAAGAAACTGTAATCGATCAAGCTTCCCCCCCCGTCCGCGCCGTAAGTCGTGAAAGGATTGGCGGGAAAGGTATCGAAGGGGATCCCGGCCGTCGATTGATAGATGACATAACCGTTATCCGCGTTCGATTGTTCGGCGAAATAAAAATAACCCGAGCATTGAAGGGTAATCCAGTAGGTGGACCCCCCGGTCAAGGAAACGCTGGAGATGGAAGTGCCGTTTCCATTGCTGGTGATAGGCAGCGAATACCAGCCGTTCAAGCCCACCGCCTGGGTGCCGGTGGCCGCGATGACCGTCGCGGGCGAATCGCCCCCGTTATCCGTGTAGATGGACATCACCACATTGCCCGTACTATCCCCGTAGGCATCGGTGGTGTAGTAGTGAAGATCGCTCACCGTATGGGTCGAGGAAGGCTGGGCGACCGTGAAAAACCACGCCACGTTCGACGCTTCAACCGTGGGATAAACGGTAAAGTTGCCCACCACGGTTCCGCAGGTGGCGGTCGGGGTAAAGCTGACGGTGGGCGTGGAGGAGTGGGTCGGGGTCGGGGTGATGGTCGGCGAGTGGGTCGCGGTCGCGGACGGGGTCCAGGTCGAAGTGACTGTCGAGGTAGCGGTCGACGTTACGGTATAGGTCGGGGTGAATGTCATCGAATCCGTGAGTGTGGGCGTCACCGTCGCCGTAGGAGTCGCCGTGAAGGTATAAGTCGGTGTCGCGGTGATCGTGGCGGTAGGGGTTATGGTTCGGGTGGAGGTATTGGCGGGGGTGGCGGTGGAACTATTCGTGGCCGTGGAGGTGGCGGTGAGTGTTGGGGTGAAAGAGGGCGTGCAGAGGACCCCATTGATGATACAAGGCGGGTAAGTGGGCGAGATCACGACCACCAAGGTGACCGGCCCGGGACGGGTGGGCGCGTCATTCTTGTTGCAGGCCAGAGGGCAAAGACCTATGGCCGCCAGACACAGCGCCGCTAATGCCTTGTTCATGCCCCTCCCCCTTGGGATGATTTATTCGGTGGGGAATTCTAGGGGTTTTTTCGGTCAAAAATCCATATGGGCGGGGTAAAGAAAACGGTTATCTACTAAAAGGAGAAAAGTGGCCTTCCGGGTTATGCGCAGGGAACAAGCTTTAGCCTCAAGCCCCCCAACGGCTCTGGCCGGGTGAAAGTTTGCGCAACCTTTCCGCCAGAAGATCGACCAGTTCTTCCTTTTCCGCCGGGTCTTTGAAGACGGCCCAGGGGGTGGCGCTGATCAAACCCAGTTGAAACTCGGCCAGTTCCCTTTCGCTGGGAAAAGTCAGGCTCAAACGTCGGGCGGTCATCCTCCAGCCGTGTCCCGCGAACAGGCGCCGCGCCATGTCCCCTCTCCAAACCTTTATCTTATTCAAGTGGGCGATCATCAGAAGGTCGAGTTCCCCTTCGGCCAGAAGAAATTCTTCCCTCAATCTCTGAAGCGCCTCTTTTTCTTCCAACATCCCGAACAATCGTTCCTTGGCTTCGCCGTAATCCGGATTGTAGTAAGACCCCATCCCGAACAGGTAGGAATCCACGTCGAAATGTTCCGCGTTCCAGATATATTCCATTTCATTGTCCAAAAGATCCCATTGCTGGGCCCTCGTCATTTGGTAGATCGGAGTGGTTAAAAGATGGTCCAGGATGGGATGGCGGCACAGGGGGCAGACATAACCCATTTCTTTAAATTCCGTCGGGTCATAATCGGTCAGGGGGGTTAAACAATAGGGACAGGTTTTTCTTATTTCCCATCGCCTGCGGCGCCTGGATCGCTGGGGCTTTGTAGGGATATCCAACGAGGGGGGTAAAACCAAAAGCGTCGAACGGAAGAAGCTATTTCCCATGTTCCACCTCATGCAAGAGGGGGATCTCATTTTCGCCGGAGAGGTCCGTTTCTGGGGTTCGAGCGCGCT
>CAZGKT010000037.1:0-6686 GCA_964525605.1 uncultured bacterium | reverse complement strand
CACCCTGATCCTCTTTTTGACAATCGGGCTTCAGCCCGAATGAGGTGATCGGGGTGGTCCAGTTTTCCTTTCACCTCAAGCCTCTTCTGTAGTAAAAATTTTCTCTTTACCTGTTGGTTTTTATTCTATTCGCCATTTTTGATCGAAGGCCTCCGCGCATGGAAACCCTTTTTCCCCAAAGTTTTCAGGCTTGAAAATTGCATTTAATTACCAAAAGCACTCGAAATTGTCTTCTCGTTAAACCTTTTTCAAGAAATTTTCGGATCGTTGAGACAAGCTTCGGCCGGTAAATAGAAAAAAATTAGGACTGAACTTCTAATTTTGAGGACACCCTTGGACACCCCATTCAAAACGTTTTTCGTTTCTAAGAAACCACTCGGGTTTCTATTTCTCCCACTCGCCCTGGCCCTCGGAATCTTTTTTCCAAATGGAGTCCTAGCCGCGCCCGCGCAATTAACCGTTTCAGGAAATACCCTCGTGTACGGCGGCAGCTGCCAAAAATTAAGGGGCGTGGATTGCGACGGATTGGAATTTTCGTCCACGGGCGAGGGCCCGACCGGAGGGAACGGCGGAAACACGACCGAAATGGCCCAGGCCGCGGTGACCGCCTGGCATAGCAAAATCATCCGCCTCCCCTTGAACCAGGATTATTGGTTCGGCTGCGGCGGCGCCAACGAGGGAAACTACCAGGGCTATGTCTCCAGTGTGGTGAATTACTGCTCGGGGCAGGGGGTTTACGTGATTCTCGACCTGCATTGGTCGGGCGAATCCAACACGGCCACGGCGCCCTGCGGGGCCGGCTGGGGCAATGACGCCACCACCAAACAGCAGACCATGGCCGATGCCAACGCCGTGACTTTCTGGAGCTCGGTGGCGGCGGCCTACGCCAACAATCCGGCGGTCATCTTCGATCTTTATAATGAACCCTTCGACGCGGGCAATGACAACCCCGGAACGACGGATACCAACGGCTATAACATCTGGCTCAAGGGCAACGGCGCCCTGAACCCGCAAGCCGGGGGAGCCAATATCACCACCCCCGGGATGCAGGCCCTCTTGAACGCGGTGCGAAGCGCCGGAGCCACCAACGTGTGCCTGATGGGCGGCCTCCATTGGTGCGCGAATTTGGCGGGCCTTCCCGCTTCTTCGGTGACCAACACGGGAGCGGGCGTGATGTTCGCGGCCCATATTTATGGCACCAACGACGGGGACAGCCCGGCCACCTGGACCACCGAGATTCCCACCGCCCTTACGAACAGTTACCCCGTGTTCGTGGGCGAATACGGCCCCGACGCCGTCTGCCCGCCCAACTCGGGGGACATGAGCAATTTCGACAGTACCTTTTTCAACTGGATCATGACCACCAACGGCATCGTGGGAGCCACCGCCTGGTCCCTCACCTATAATTCCTGCCCGGACCTGATTTCGGATTGGAATTTCGACCCGACCAGTTGGGGCACCGACGTGCAGAATTTTCTTTTGACCCCTGTTCCCGCCTGCTCCAGCGGCGGCCAGCCCACGAACACCCCGACCTACACCTATACCTTTACGCCCACAGCAACGCCGACTAAAACCAATAGTTTGACTCCAACGGCGACCCTATCCCCTACCATGTCCCCTACCGTCACCCGTACCCTGACCTCCACAGTCACCCCCACCTTGACCTTGACGAGTACGTCGACCCTCACCCGCACTCAAACCCCGACTGTCACTTCCACCCTGACCTCCACCTTGACCCCTTCCACCACCTTCACCCCCACCCCATCCGTCACCTCCACCACGACCCGAACCTTGACCTCCACCCCGTCCCCCACCGTCACCGGAACCCCGACGACCACTTATACCAGCACGCAAACGCCTCAATTTACCGCTACCGTGACGAGTACCCTGACCCGCACCGCCACCGCGACCGTAACCTCCACTTCCACGGCCACCCGCTCCTCCACCCCGACCACCACCGGTACAGTGACAACGACCGCGACGCCCACCCAGACGCCCCAGTTCAGCTTTACCTTCACCGGTACCTTTACCGTCACCTTGACGCCGACGGTAACTTTAACCCCCACCCACTCGTCCACCGCGACCTTGACCCCGACATTCACCACCACCCACACGGCCACCTTCACCCCGACCTTGACTTCCACCTCCACGGGGACGGAAACTTCCACGCTCACGCGAACCCAAACCACCACCCAGACCCCCACCCTCACCGGAACCCCGACGACCACATCTACCCCCACGCAGACGCCCCAGTTCAGCTATACCTTCACCCCAACTTTCACCTCTACTCCCACGGCCACCTGGTCGGGCACCGCCACCCACACGTCCACGACTACGCCGTCAGAGTCGCCGACTAACACCCATAGTTCTACTCCAACGGCGACGATGTCCCCTACGGGGACCTGGACCCAGACCCCGCCCGTGATCCAACTTTCCGTCGGCGGGTCCAACCCCTCCGGTTCGGTGGTTCTATCGGGCACGTCGAATGTGCCGGTCCTTCAAATTCAACTTTCCAACACCACCTCGACCCCCGTCACCATCACCAGCCTGCAGGTGCCCGTGTCGGGCGGCAGCGGGGTGATCAGCGTTTCAGTGACCAACGGGTCCGAGGTTTTGGGATCGGCCGCTCCCTCCGCGGGCACCGCGGTGATCACCCTGACGATCCCCCTGGTGTTGGGGCCCAACGGCTCGGGCACTTATGACGTGACCTTCAGCTTCGCCCCGACGGCCAGCGGCAATTACGGCACGGTGTTGAACTCCAACCAGGTGTCCGCGGTTTATTCGAACGGCACGGCCGATGTCACCGGGTCGGCCGCCAGCAATACCTTTGTCGTGGTCGAAGCCACCCAAACCGCCACCCCCACCTCCACCGCCAGCCTAACGGCCACGCCCGCCGCGACCCTCACCCCCACCCCGGTTTCCCAGACCGTCATTTCGATCCCCTATCCCAATCCGGTCCATGTGGCGCCGGTGGTGGTGACCGTGGATTCGCCGGGCCCCGCGAATATCAAATGGGGCATCTACACCCTGGCCTTCCGCAAAATAGCGTCGGGGGAGCAAAATCAAATCACCTCCACCCAGCTGGTTTGGAATTTGACGGATAAAGCGGGAAACCCGGTTTCGGATGGCCTGTATTATTGGGTGGTTGAAGTCGCGGGGAACGGGTCGACGGTCAAGAAGATCAACAAGATCCTGGTATTGAAATAGAGGTTTGTAGATTGAGGGTCAACCTGGACTTCCCTCGAAAAAACGCACACCTGAAATAAGTGTTATCGGTTCCCTGTCACGCGCTGTGCCGATTCTCCATAATCCTATTTCGTAATCGGTACAATACCGGCCTCTTTAAAAGCCCAATAGAAGGTCGATCGGGTCTTTTTTCTAGAGTGAGATGGCCATCTCTCGATCAATCTAACTTCAATAATCTTTCGCTTCGCCATACACGGATAATCAAGATGTTTTTTGGCTCGATCTTATAAACAAGACGGTAGGGCGGTACGATCAATTCTCTTAAAAAGGGGACGCTAAATTCAGGCACGATTCTTCCGGACTCGGGATATTTCGCGAGCCTTTCCGATTTTTGAAGGAGTTCCGCCGCCAAGCGCCGCCCTTGCTCGGGAACCCCCTGATCCGCGTAAGATTCGAGTGTATTTTCCAAATCCTTGAACGCAGGTTCGGTCAATTCGACTTTCATTGTTTGTGGTTTCCGGGATATATATTTATTCTTCAAATCAAATAATATTTACTTTGGGGTGAACTTCTTTCTATTTCAGGCCGAATTTCAACCGGGCTTCCGCCACGCTCAAAGTCTTCCCTTTTTCCACCGCCTTGAGTCCCTCCACCACGGCCTTCATGAAGGCTCTTTCCTCGGCCTGGTCTTCGTAATCGGCGATGGACTGGACGATCGCGACCCCCTTCCCCCGGCTGGTCAACAAGACGGGCCGGTGGGCTTCCGTCACTTGCTGAATCACCTTGGCGGGATTGGCCTTCATCGTGGTCACGGGCACCACATCTTGCGAAAATTTCACATTCATCGGGATCTCCTTCGAGGCATTAACGGGCGACCATTTAACAGGTCTTTCTATAGGTCTCTTAACAGCACCAATTCTACAACCCCTCCCAATGGTTTCAAGAGGGTAGACCCATCCATTCGCGAGCGAAAGAGGGGTCAGGCTGACCCCTCTTTTTCTTTGGTTATCCCAATCGCTATAGGCGATTAGGACAGAAGCCGGCCCGACCAAAGCTCTTCCAAAAACACCGCCCATGGCAGAATGCGGATGTTCCCCGTCTTGCGGGGTTTCGGGTCGCGCGAAACCAGCAGCGCTTCCTTGACCTGGTATTCTTCCTGAAAAGCCCGCAAGCCCCTCAAATGCCGTTCGTCCGCGGATGCGGTGGACTTGACCTCCACGGCCACCTCATGGTCTCCCAGGATAAAATCCACTTCTAGTTGAGACGCCGTCCGCCAATAGCAAACCGGGTAATCCAAACCGCTGTACCGGCTGTGGGCCCAGATTTCCTGGAACAAAAAGTGCTCGAAGGCCTTCCCAAAGGATTCGCTCCCCTCTACGACCTTCCCCCGCTTCAAGAGATGGTTCGCGACCCCCACATCAAAAAAGTAGAACTTGGGTGCCTGGATCACCCTGCGCTTGGGCTTTTTCCGGTAGGTCGGCAGGGTGCGGGCCAGGAGCGTGTCTTCCAATATTTGGAAATATTCCTTCACGGTCGGGGGGCTGATGCCGCAATCGGTGGCGATATTCTGGTAGTTCAGCATCTCCCCGTTGCTGAAAGCCGCCGCGTCCAAAAAGCGCGCGAAAAGGGGGATGTTGCGGGCCAGGGCCTCCGCGGCAATCTCTTCCTTCAGGTAATCGCCCAGGTAGGAAGCCAACAGTTTTTCCGCGTTCGGCGCCTGGTAATGGCGGGGCAACAAGCCGTTGTTCAAGGCCCTTTCCAGGTTGAAATGGGGGATCTCCGCGCTGACGAGGGGAAAAAGCTCATACCGCAGCGCCCTCCCCCCCAGCAAATTGGCCCCGGTTCGCTTGAGCTTGCGCGCGCTGGAACCGGAAAGGATGAAGGAAATCTTTTGGTTCACGATCAGCCACTGAACCTCATCCAGCAAGGCCGGGCATTTTTGCACCTCATCGATGACCACGGGCATCCCCTTCGGGGGGGGTGAGGCCGATAACTCTTCCCGAAGCAGCTGGGGTTTGCGCGAAAGGCGGGCGTACTCGTCCGAAAGAAGAAGGTCATAAAGCGGCGCCTTAGGGTACAGCTCTTTGAGCAAGGTGCTTTTGCCCGTTTGCCGGGCGCCCCAAAGAAAGGCGCTTTCGTGTTTTCGCCGAGGGAAGGTTTGGAGTCGTTTGAACATTGGTTTAGTTTATCATGATATTATAAACTGTCAATTCAGGATATCATGCAGCCGGGGAGAGACACTTAGTTCGGGTGACATCCATTGTGGTTCGTGGGCGCCTGTGCCGAAGCCTGCACCTGCTGCGAACTTTCCAGGTGAGCGGCTTGTATGGGTTGTGCCGGTTCCGTAGAGGAACCGGCATGAGACACAAGCCTTGGCCGTACCGGATCAAGAGTTATAAAGATCCGGTAAGGGCGCGGCAAGGGGGATCACGGGGGTCGTGGGGGCTTACGGGTTTTTTAAAGCGGGTAAAGTTCCAAATTCAAATGTTCAAAATGGCGGCGGTTGAAAGTTCCCACCACCGCCCCGGCCTCGGCCGCGCTGGCGGCGATATAAGCGTCCGCGAACTCGATCCCCGAGTTCCGGGCCAAATCCAAGGCTTGGGATACCAGGTGCGTATCGGTCATCTTGAGGCCGGGCAAGGAAAGGATGGCTCCCAGGACTTCCAAGACCTTTTCCGAGGGTTGATGGTAGGCGGAACGCAGGGTCCAGGCGACCTCAAAAAGGACCGGCGGCCCCGTCAGAACCCGGATCTGCCCCGCCGAAACCCGCTTGAAAAAGGAAACCGCCTTCCGGTGGTGGGTTTCGTCGTCGCGGGTGAAAAACCGCAGGAAAAGATTCGCGTCCACGAAAACAGGCTTCATTTCCCCCTGTCCCCCGACGTGTCCCCTGTCGTTTTAACGTAGGGGGAAGCCTTGGCGTAGGGGGACCGGCCCCGCGTGTGGTTCGCGACGTCTTTCGCCATCCGGGCCCGTTCTTCCGCGGCGAAAAGCGCCTTGCCCGCGAAACCCTCGTACTTAAAGAAATCCTTGGCTTTCCGGATGACAATGGCGTTTCCCTCGGATTCCAACACCACCTTTTCCGAAACCCCGATGCCGAGTTTTTTTCTCATGCCCGCCGGCAGGGTAATTTGGCCCTTCGAAGAAACCGTCGCAGTCACCATTTCGCACCTCCTGATATAAGTAAAGCATACCATTAAAAGTAAAGCAATTCGTTTTTGCCTTACTTTTGTCCCGATGATACGAGTCGCCGGTTTGGCTGTTTTAACTGCCGTTGTTGGATCGGGTGATGCTTCTCAAGAAAGCCGTTGGCACCCGTCCCGAATCCTCCGGATGAGGGACAAGCCTTGGTTGCCTCAATTCCATAAGGGAATGGGGGGCACCTGTCCCGAATCCTCCGGATGAGGGACAAGCTTTGGTTGCCCCAATTCCATAAGGGAATGGGGGACACCTGTCCCGAATCCTCCGGATGAGGGACAAGCTTTGGTTGCCCCAATTCCATA
>CAZGKT010000036.1:0-36525 GCA_964525605.1 uncultured bacterium | reverse complement strand
TCTTCAGCTTCAACGGAGGAATCTCCTACGCGCTCAATAAGGTTTTGTTGAACGCGTTTAGCAACAACGATCCGGCAACGGGCACCTTCGTGACGAACCCCGCTTCCAATGATCCGCCGACCCTATTCAACTACATGTTTTCACCCAGCTCGGGTTCGCCCAGTTACGCCATTCAACCGAGTAACAACTTCCAGGGTGGTATAGGAGTGGACCGGGCAGGAAACGCCTTTGTCGCCTTTCTGGACGGCGTGGATGTTTGGCGCTATCCGAACCCCCGACCCATCACGGGATCCAACGCCTTGCCCCCCAATGTGGCGACGGCCCCCGATGTGGATTTGTTTAAGCAAATCACCAGCCACCCTTTATCCGACAACTCTTACTCACCCAACACCACCGAAGGATGGGGACTGGCGGTCGCCCTGACCTCGGGGGTCACCCAGTTGATTTCCACGGACGACATTCGGATCGATTATTGGGCTTTGGATTATTCCAGCTCCTCACTGGGTTTGTTCAATAACAAGAACCCGGACGGATATGCGGGGACCACACCTAATCTTTATCTGATCCCCTTTAGCGCCTCGCTCTTTGGCCGGGTCACCGCGGACCCGCCTTCCGCTCCTAGCGGGTTCCAATACCTCTGGGTGGTTTGGGGCAGTAACGCGCCCAATCCTTATATTGAAGCCTACCATTTACCCTTAACCCCTTGGGCGGCCTCCGTTTATCAGCTCACAAATACCTCGCTCCCGATCCTTGGGAACGCGGGACAGACCTTGACCTGGAATCAGCGGTTGGACGGTATCTCGTCGGACCCGACCGGTCCCTATCTTTGGGTCACGGACACGGATAATAACCGGGTTTTCCGCGTACGAAACCCCGCCACTAACCCCCAAGTCGATGTGATCCTGGGCCAGCCCACGATCAACTCAACCAATTGCAACTACAACGGCAATTGCTCCCAGCCCACTTCCATCGGATTGTATCTGCCCGGCTCGGTAGTCGTGGACCACCAAGGAAATGTCTTTGTTTCCGATTTTTCCCTGGAGACCCAGGGGAATAACCGACTTTTGGAATATGACGCCTCCCAATTCCCGAACGGGGCCTCGACCTGCCGGGTCGGGAATATCTCCGCAACGCGCGTTTATGACCAAACCAGCTTCAACACGACAGCCCCTGATAACTACGGATCGGCCAGTCAATTCATCGCATTGACCGCTCCGCTGGAACCCGCCATCCGTTGGGATGACCAGGTAATGGTGGTGGGGAACATGGGAGAATCGGCCGGAAACGCCCGATGGCCCGTGTTTTTCTACAACCCCGTGGCCAGGCCCTTCAGTCCCACGAATCCCATCATTCCGGACGGGGTTTTGAACGATTTCCAATCCCAGGCCGGCACCGCTTCCACTTTCGATTCCCAGGGAAACCTGTTCTTTTCTGACACCAACCGGAACCGGGTTTTGGCTTATTGGAATCCCTTTCCAACGTCGATTCCTGGCGTCACTCCGACGATCACCTCCACGCCCACCTTCACCCCGGCGCCTTCGCTCACGCCCACCCCCACCCCGATCACCGTGGGTTGCGGTTCCTCCTCCTATTGGACGGAGGCCCGACCCTTGGGGATGGCCTACGGTTCCAACGGTTTGATCTATGTGGCGGACCAGGCGGACGGTTTGGTGGATGTGTTTGAGTCTTCCTCACCCGGAACGCTGGTGGCGGAGGTGGGTTCGGGCACCTTGAGCGCCCCTGTCGGAGTGGCCCTGGACGCTACGGGTAATGTTTATGTCACCGATGAAACCCAGAACAAGGTCTATGTTTTTAACCCTCCCGCCTTCCCTGGCTCCGGCACCCCCAACCCCGGGGCCGAAAGTTCCGGAGCTCCCATTACCCAGTGGGGAGGTCCGGGTACGGGCCTGGGCTTATTTGCGGGCCCTGAAGGAATTGCGGTTTTCACGGGTTCCTCCGCCACCACCGTTTATGTCGCCGACCAGGGCAATGCCAGGGTCCAGGCCTTCACCCCCCATGGGGTCTCCATCACCCTGGGACCGGCCCTTTCGGCGGCGGGCCTCTTTAGCTCGCCCGAGGGGGTGGCCGTGGATGGCGCCGGGAATCTTTATGTGACCGACGACGATATGGGAACCGTGAGGGTGTTCGACGGTCCGGGAAACAATTTATTAGACCTGTGGGACGCGACCCAGGGCACCGGGCTGGAATCGGCCGAGTTCGTGGCGGTAAACGGAAATTGCCCGGGCCCCACCACCCAAGTGCTGGTCTCGGACAGCTACGGATCGGTTGGGGCCTTCGGGATCAACGGATCGAACATAACGGTCATCGGCTCCGTCCAGGTTTCCGCGTCCGAATTGAGCGAGACCGAGGGCCTGGCGGTGGGGCCGGGCTCCTGGTTCGTGGCGGATTGGGGAAATGACCGTGTCGACCAATACGGCCAGTGCGCCTGGATGTGCCAGACCCAAGTCCCGACCCCCACGGCGACCCCGACGCCTCCCGCTCCCTCCCCCACCCCCACGGTCGGCGGGACACCCGCTCCGCTCGCCGTTTGCGGTTCGACCCTGTCCTTCAGCACGGTTTCCCAACCCTGGGCGGTCGCGGTGAATGGCGCGGGAAACCTGCTGGTTTCCAGCATCGGCGGCGCCCACGATGTGGAAGTGGTGAATCCTGCCACGGGCCTCTCGACGGCCCCCAACCAGGTCGGGCAAAGCCAATACACCGCCGGGCCGATGGCCGTAGCGGTGGACGGGAACGGTTCGGTGTACGTGACGAACGAATATCAAAACAAGGTGTTCGCGTTTTCATCCACGGGGGTACCCCTCGCCCAGTGGGGGACTCCAGGTCGAATCGCCGGCGAGTTTGAAAAGCCGGAAGGGATTGCCGCCTATGCGGGATCATCCGCCACGACCGTTTATGTCGCCGACCAAGACAACCAAAGGGTCCAGGCCTTTACCTCCTCCGGCGGTTTCATCACCCAATGGGGGGGATCGGGCCTGTCGGGGAACGGAACTTTCAGCTCGCCCCAGGGAGTGGCCGTGGATCCAAGCGGGAACGTCTATGTGGCGGACAACGACACGGGTCTGGTACAGATATTCACCGGCCAGGGAGTTTGGCTCGCCCAGTGGGACGCCGCCCAGGACACGGGCCTGGAAACGGCTGAATTCGTGGCGGTGGGGCAAGCCTGCGGCGGCGGAACCACCCAGGTCTTCGTCACGGATGGTTTTGGTTCGGTCGGTGTATTTGGGGTGAACCTGGGAGCGTCGAATCCCGTAAGCGTGGAAGGGACCTACGCCCTCGGGGACGACAGCAGCGATATCGAGGGGATCGCCGTGGGCAACGGCGCCTGGTACGCGGCGGATTGGGGCCATGGAACCATTGATACGGTCGGGCCCTGTCCTTGGATGTGCAGCCTCCCCACCTCGACCCCGACCCCTACCCCGGACCCGACCTGGACCCCCTCCCTGACGGCGACCACGACTTCCACCTGGACCCCGGCCAACAGCGCGACCTGGTATCCCACCCTCACGCCGACCTCCACGAGTGTTTGCAACACTTGCCAGGCCTCGCAGACGGTCACAGGGGGATCGGGCGGAACCTTTAACGGCCCCTATGGCGAGGCGATAGACCCTTCCAATGGGATTCTGTACGTAACGGATACCGGAAACGGCCAGGTTCAAATTTTTAACCTGAACGGCGGCGGGATCGTGACCAACGGGACCTCGCCATTGACAGGACTTAATCAGCCTTTCGGGATTGATCTTTATTCCGGGTTTCTCTACGTGGGTGAATACGGCAGTTGGGTCAAGATGAACCTTTCGGGTTCCGTGACCGCATCGGTCGCCGCAACGAACCAAGTAAGGGGTATAAGGGTGGATCGGACGAACGGCGATGTTTACACGGCCGATGACTCTGGGGTGAAGGTGTTCCAACCCAACGGAAGCAATTTCACCCTGGCCTCGACGAACCTCACGGGAATCAACCCCTCCATCGGGGGGGTGTTACTGACAGGCAATTTCCTGTTCGTGGCGGACAACCAGGCCGTCCCCCCCCAGGTCACGATGTTTAAAAAGGTTTCTGAAACATCGGGAAGCGTCTCCTTTTCCTCACCGACGACGGTGTGGAGTTCGGGCGTCTCGTGGGCATCGTGGGGTACGTTTCAAATGGCGGTGGATACGGGAAACCATCTCTATATACCAGGCTATGGGGGTCAAGCATTCCTGGTCTACGACATGGACCCCGGCACGGGTTTGTTGACCTTGGACCATGCCTGCCATTCGGGGATCCAGCCGACGGGAATGGCGCTGGACGTCCAGGGGAACTTGTATGTGACGGCAAGGGGGCCGGATGAATTCATCAAGATCGCGCCTTGCGGCACGCCGATCCCGACCTCCACTTGGACGGCCACCCGAACCTCCACCACGACCTACAGCCCTACCTGGACTCCGGGAACGATGACTTCCACTTACACACCCACGGCGACGGCGAGCTGGACACCGACTGCAACTTTCACTTTGACTTCAACACCCACTTGGACATCGACATGGACCTATAGTCCGACCTGGTCGACCACTTGGACTCTCACCGACACGCCCACCTTTACGCCCCCCCAGACAGCGACCCAGACTCCCCAATTCAGTTATACCCAGACCTATTCGCCTACGGTCACTTGGACCCCTACAATGACCCTTTCTCCCACTCCCACATCCTCCCCTACGGTTACCGCAACTTTTACACCCTCGAACGTTTTCACTTTCACGCCTTCATTTACTTTCACCCCAACCCCAACTCTATCTCCCACCATTACCCTGACACCGGTTCCGAACGAGAACCTGCCGTTCCCCAATCCTTGGAACGGAGCGGGGCCCTTAAGCTTTTTCCATACGGTGGAGCCCGGCGCAAACAAGGTGAAGATCAAGATTTTTACCCTGGCTTTCCGGAAAATTTACGAAGATGACAGCCAGCCCGTCACATCCGGACCGCGAATGTTTTCGTTGGATTGGAAAAAGCTGGGCAATCTCTCCAACGAATTGTATTACCTGGTTTTAACCGAGGAACGCGCAGGTGGGAACCAACAGACGGTGATGAAGCTTTTGATCATTAAATAAATCTCAGGGCTGCGGCTGGACCTGCTTTTATGGTCAAACAAATGAATTGGCTAGTTTTTCCCTATCAAATCATTAATAAACTGCAGAGCCGTTCTTCCCGATTGGCTGTTGTTGCCCCTTTCCCATTGGGCGGCTTTTTGATGCAACTGATCCAACGGTATCTTGATTCCCTCGGCTTTGGCCCAGTTTTCTACCATTTTGAAATAGGTTCCCTGGTCGGGTGAATAATTCAAACCCACTAGACTAAAGAGGTTTGAATTAAAAAAACTCATGAAACGGCCTGTTTTAAGGCCCTTTTAAGACCTTTTTGTGCCAAAAAAGGAATAAAATACGACTTAAGCACTCTAGTAAGAGTGAATAAACATAACCCTTATTTAACTCAAATCTTATTTAAAGCTGTTCTCGCCGCCTTTGGGGAGTGGAGGCAACTCAATGATCTCCAGTAAATCATTAAAAATCATTACGGTCCTTCTTCTCTTAACATCCCTTTTATATTTGGGTTCAGCTTGTACCAGTCAACATGTCACGCTCAGCCCCGCCGGCCCGGCTTTCACCTCAACGGTCACTCCTACCTCCACCTTATTTTCCAGCCAAGGCATCACCGTCGTCTTGAACCCCTGTGGCAACGCGGTCACAGTGGGAAATAGTTATTCTGTCACTTTATGTTTAGGGATCTGCAACACAGGTGCAAATGTCTCAACTCCTGTTACGGTGACCGAGAGTTGGCTCAACAACAATGGCGGTTTTACCTTTTCGGGATGGGGTTTTAACGGGACCTACCCTTATGTTTCTGGTTCCGGACCCACGGCGTCGGGAAGCAACATGGTTTTCGCAAATGGCTTTGCCGCTGGCGCTTGCGTGACCGTCGAGCAACTTTTCACGAACAGCAATTATCCAAGTTACGCCTGCCAGAATTCTAATGTTTTGGAAAACATCAGTTGGAATTCAGGCGCCAATTCGATCCCCTCAACGGTGACCCTGGGGGTTCCATGTTCAACACCTAGTCCTACACCCACCGTGACCCAGACAACAATTAGTACCAACTCCCCCACCCAAACAATGACCGATACAATTATTCAATCACCCACCAAGACAATGACCGCCACTTATACGGCAACTAATTTGAGTGGGCTTACTTCGACCTCCACCTTGACCCCTACCCAAACCAATTCGGCTACACCTACTGTAACTTACACCACGACTAATCCTGTTTATGCTGTTTTAACAGCCCTGGCCACGGCACCGAATCTAAACATGACTTCCGGCGTGACCACCTTGACGACCGGAGTTTATTATTTCAGCTGTGTTCATCTTAGTGCGGGAGCCGTAATGACCATTACGGGTAGCGTTACCATCTATAGCGAATGTTTTACCTTGGACGCAGGAGCGACAATCAACGGCGTGGGAGGAGGATATCTCGAAACGTACGATTCTTATTCGCAGACAAGACTGATCGGCGGTCCTGGCGCAGGAATTCCCGACTACAGTGGCCAACCCTGCATGTGGTACATCAGCGGAGGTGGAGGCCATGGGGGTGCGGGTGGAACAGATCACGACTCAAACTGTGTCTTGGCCCAGGGCGGAGCGGCGAATGACGATCCCGTACATCCATCGCTAATGGGAAGCGCGGGTGTTAGTCCAGATTTTGGATATAGTTCTAACGGTCCCGATTCCCTCAATTCAGCTGGTGGTGCTTTATTGAACCTTGTTATCTATAACCCCGTAACCAACAAATTAGCTCCAGCGACCATTAACGGAACAATCGATATGAGTGGATCACCCGGATGTAATATGTGCGGCCCCCAAATGGAAAGCGGTAGTGGCGGGGCGGGAGGTACGATTCTTATTGAAGCTATTAACATTTCGGGATCAGGTTTGCTGCAAGCAAACGGAGGAACCGTTTACCTGAATGCAGGTGCCGGAGGTGGTGGTGGAATAATATCCTTAATTGAAAACTTGAGCTCTTTCCAGGGTACCATTTCGGCAGCGGGAGGCATGGGCTCCATCAATGGTACCACGGGATGTACCCCGCCAAGTTCTAACGGTTCGACGGGAAGTGTCACTTTTACTACAGGGCCAGGAAATGGTTTTTAAAATAATTCAACCGTTAATATCCTCTGCTTACCCAAATGATAAAAAATTAATTCTTTCCCAAAAGGTCGTTGATAAACTGCCTCGCTGTTCTTCCTGACCTGCTGTTGTTGGCCCTTTCCCATTGGGCGGCCCTCAAGTGCAGTTGGTCCAGGGGCATCTTGATGCCCTCGGCCTTGGCCCAGCTTTCCACCATCTTGAAATAAGTTTCCTGGTAAGTCCTTGTTCACGAGTTATGATGCCCAAAAAGGAATAAAATCGGACTTAGGCACTCTAGTAAGAGTGAACAAACATAACCTTAATTTAACCCAAACCTTATTTGAAGCTTATTTGATCGTCTTTGAGGCGCAGAGGCGACTTTATGTTCTCCCGTAATTTCTTAAAAATCCTAACTGTTCTTTTTCTCTTACAAACCCTTTTGTTTTTGGGCTCAGCTTGTGGCATCCATGGATCCCTCAACCCCACAGGACCTTTTCAGCCATCTAATACTTTCACCAATACTACGACCATAACGAAAACCAACATCTTCACCAGCACGTCTACTTTTACCCTGACCCCAACAGTCACTCCTTCTTGGACTCAAACCGGGGTGCCCACTCCAACCATTACCGCAACTTCCACCATCACGATTGCCCCAACCCAAACAAAAACTCAAACCTGCACTGTGACAACCACCCCAACTATGACTGTCACTAATACCGAAACCAACTTGGCCAGTTTTACTTCTACTATTTCCAATACCCCGTCTGGTACGCCAACTCTCACAAGCACTATCACCCCGACCCAAACGACCATTTTCACGCCTACCAATACCCCCACCCTAACCTTTACCCAAACCACGACCTGCACGTCGACCCCAACTAGCACGGTCACCCCAACTCAAACTGCGACTTCATCGTCGACCCAGACTTCGACTTCAATTGAGACCACCACTTCTACCGTCACTCCGTCCGAAACTACCACAAATACCCCGACTCAAACCTTCACCGTCACGCCCACCATAACCTGTACGATTACAAACACTCCTACCCAAACGAGCACGAACACCCAAACTCAAACCTTGACCAGCACACTAACTTTCACCAGTATTTTTACCTCTTCTCAAACCACCACACTTACCCCCACCACAACCATGACAAGCACCACCACAAAAACACCAACCAAAACCCCCATCGGGACACCTACCAATTGCCCTACCACGACCATGACCCAAACCAACACTCAAACTGCGACGTTTACGATGACCGCCACGCCTACCCAAAGTTACACGAACACCCCAACGAATTGCCCCACTACTACCATGACACCCACTCAAACCCAAACCCCCACTCAAACTTCAACCATTACTGCCACGTCCACAGCAACGGATCTCGGTGGGTACACCCCTACATTCACCATTACACCCACTCAACCCACCCCCACCATAACAGGCACATCCACACTGACACCCACCATCACCCCAACGAATTTGTACGGTTTTACCTCGACTATCACTCCCACGTATGGAGTCATCGTATCAACACTCGCCGGTTCGGGCATACCCGGATGGACAGACGCCACAGGCATCTCCGCGTCTTTTAATGGTCCCAAGGGAGTGGCGGTCGATTCTTCCGGTAATGTTTATGTTGCGGATACCGTTAACAGTACGATCCGTGAAATCAATCCCGGGGGCGCGGTGACAACTTTGGCGGGTTCGGCTGGAGTAACTGGAGCCGTTAACGGAACAGGTCCTGCTGCTTTGTTTAACCATCCTTGGGGCATCGCCGTGGATACAAACTCAAATCTATATGTTGCTGATACGAATAATTTTTTGATCCGGGAAATCATCTCAGGTGGCACAGTTTCAACCTGGTATACCTGGCATCAAACTCTGTTTGGTGACGCGGTCGATTCTTCTGGAAATGTCTACGCAATGACAAACGTGTTAATGGCTCAAGTCATTAAAATTACCCCCGGGGGGATTCAATCACAACTGAATGGAAATTGGGGGGATCCAAATCCTTGTTATGGGGTCGCCATCGATTCTTCCGGGAATATTTATGTTGCCGATTCAGGTCAAAACTTGATCCGTGAGATCAGTTCTGGGGGCCAAGCTACAACCCTTGCAGGATCAGGCTCGCGCGGATCCGTTGACGGAACGGGACCATCCGCAACGTTTTATAGTCCTTATGGGGTCGCCGTTGATTCCTCTGGAAATGTTTATGTAGCGGATACAGGCAACGGACTGATCCGATTGATCACACCTGGCGGTGCGGTAACAACAATTGCCGGCGGTGGATCGGGCACCGCCACCAATGGTTCAGGAGCAACCGCAAGTTTCAGTAGCCCGGAAGGAATTGCCGTTGATTCTATCGGGAATATTTACGTCGCGGATACCGGCAACAATATGATCCGAGAGATCCAGCAGTATTAAATAATCTCGATCAAAATGATGGGTTCCAAAATAAACTTCGCCCATAGACGTCGCCCTCGATATGAGAAAACAAAAAAGGTGTTAAACTCGTCCCTGCAAGTCATTAATGAATTGCCTCGCCGTTCTTCCTGACCTACTGTTGTTGGCCCTTTCCCACTGGGCGGCTTTCAAATGCAATTGATCCAACGGTATCTTGATGCCTTCGGCTTTGGCCCAGCTTTCAACCATCCTGAAATAGGTTTCCTGGTCGGGCGAATAGAACGAAACCACCAGACCGAAGCGGTCCGAAAGGGATAGTTTTTCCTCGACCGTGTCCGCGCCGTGGATTTCACCGTCCGTTTGTGTTCCTTCCGAGCGGTCCGAGAAAAATTCTTTCACCAGATGGCGCCGGTTGGAGGTGGCGATGAGGATGACATTGCGGGGGGTGGGTTCCAAGGTCCCTTCCAGGATCGCTTTGAGGCCTTTGTAGGTCGTCTCATTCTCCTCGAACGAAAGATCGTCCACGAAGATGATGAATTTTTCTCGTCGTCCCCGAAGAAGGGGAATGATGTCGTGCAGTTCTTTCAAGTCCGAGGGGGACACCTCCACCAACCTCAGTCCCCTATCCCCGTATTCGTTCAAGAGGGCCTTCACCGTCGAAGACTTTCCCGTTCCCCTTTCGCCGTAGAGAAGGGCGTTGTTGGCGGGTTTGCCCGCCACAAAAGCCTCCACGTTGTCGATCAAGGGTTGGCGTTGTTCCCCGTAGCCCACCAGTTGGCTCAAGCGGATCGGGTCCAGGGATTCCAGACCCGTCAGGTTCCCGCCCTGGCCCCGGTCCTCCCAGCGGAAGGCGCGGTATCGGCCAAAAAGGCCCCAGCCGTTTTCATATAAGTGCCACGCGATCATCTCCACCTTCGAGCGGACGGGTTCCGTCCCGCGAAGCAATCGGTCTTTCAAGGCCGTTCGGGTGGCCAGGGGCTTGGTCATGTCTTTAAGTTTCTTCAACTCCCGCACACCCTCCAAAGAGGGCGCTTCCGCCCGGCCCAGCAGGCCGGACTTTTTCAGAAATTCCCCTTCCCAGTCAATTTTGAGCAGGTGGAGAAACAAGTCCAGTTCCCGGACATAGGCCTCATAGAGGGAGGGGCTCAACCCGGAAAGAGGAAAACCTTCAGCCTTGCGGTGAAACGAATTGTCGTCATCCAGGAGCCGTTCCAGCCAATAGTCCTGCAAGAGGGTCCCGGTCCGGGGGAAAAGGATGAATTCCTCAAATGCCACCACCGATTTCCAAAGCAAACCCCAACGGCGGAATCCGCGCGCCGGGTCTTCCTCCTCCTTGCTGGATAGCCAGCGCAAAACCCTGCGGAAGGCCTTACCCACTTCGTTGTCAAATATTCCCTCCAGGAGGATGAAGGAATTCATCCACTCCAGCGCCTTGAGGGCGTTGGCGGAGGCGGGGATCGTTTTGGGAACATCCGAGGGGATACCCAGGGCGGTTTTACGGGCGTTGGGTTTAGACATGAGTTGTCTTTTACTCCTGATGAGATCAAAGTTTTAAAACCACTAACAAAACCTTAAAAACGGAGACAATTTTTACCGCCACGATGCGCCCCCTTCGGGGGCAGACTTGCATCGCGCAAAGTTCGCCAAGAAAGACAAAAAATACTCAGGGTTTAAAAAGATTTTTAAACATTATTTCTTAGTTGTTCTTGGCGTCCTTGGCGTCTTAGCGGTCAAATTGGTGTTGTTGATAACTTTTATGATTTTACGACTTTTTTGGCGGGGAGATGCCCATTTTTGACCTTCCCGGGGGTTAATATGAAGCCCATGAATGAGAAAACCACCCTGGAAAAAATGCTTGGGGAACGAACCGTGCCGGGGGAGCTGTATGAAAAGCTCAAGGACGGAAAGGTCCGCTGTTACGCCTGCGGTCACCGTTGCCCCATCCCTCCGGGCAAGCGCGGCGTTTGCCAGGTGAGATTTAACGAAGACGGGATCTTGCGGGTGCCCAGCGGCTATTCGGCCGCGCTTCAGGTGGACCCCATCGAGAAGAAACCCTTTTTCCACGTCCTGCCCGGGTCCAGGGCCTTTTCCTTCGGCATGCTGGGTTGCGACTACCACTGCGATTACTGCCAGAACTGGTTCACCAGCCAGGCCCTGCGCGATCCCGATTGCGCCGAAGCCTCCGCCGCCATGACCGACTTGACCGCCCGGGAGATCGTGGACCTTGCCGTCCAGAACGAATGCCGGGTGATCACCTCCACCTACAACGAACCCCTGATTACCGCCGAATGGGCCGCCCAGGTTTTCGACCTGGCCCGGCCCCGGAACCTGCTGACTTCCTTCGTCTCCAACGGCAACGCCACCCGGGAAGCGCTGGAATATCTGAGGCCGCACCTGGACGCCTACAAGGTGGACCTCAAGAGCTTCAACGACAAAAACTACCGAAAATATTTCGGGGGAACCCTGAAACCCGTTTTGGAAACCTTGGAACGCCTCAAGGCCATGGGCTTCTGGGTCGAGGTGGTGACCCTGGTGGTTCCGGGATTGAACGACACCGAGGAAGAACTTTCCGCCATCGCCCGGTTCATCGCTGCCATTTCCAAGGAAATTCCCTGGCATGTGACGGCCTTCCATCCCGATTACAAAATGGACAACCGCCCCCCCACCTCCGCCAACCAGTTGAATGTGAGCTACGAGATCGGCCGTTCCGCCGGTCTGGATTTTGTTTATTCCGGCAACCGGCCGGGAGAAGTGGGCATCACCGAGAATACCTACTGCCCCTCCTGCGATTTTCTCCTGGTGGAACGGCTGGGCTACCGGGTCAAAAAAAATCTGGTGAAGGCCGAGGGCGGATGCCCCCAATGCCTGAAACCCGTTCCCGGAATCTGGAAAATTCCCGGCCGGGGATTGAACCAGGTGATTCCCGTTCCGGAGACCCCCCAGGCTCGCCGCATCTTTGAAATATAAAGCGCCGATCAATTACCCGCCGGTTCAAAAAACCGGCATGTTAGAATCTTCCTATGAATGAGTCGAACCGAACCACACCCCCTCCTTCCCTCCCCGCGCTAAAAAATCAATTCACCTTTCATCCCTGGGTTTTAATCGGCCTATTCCTGGTATCCAATCTATTGATTTCATATTTTTCACTCGCCGCTTACCTCAAATTCTGGATCGGCGGCCTGGGCCTGTTGGTTCCCTTTCTGGTCGCCTGCTGGGACCTGGCAAAAACCAATCTCCCCTCCGAACCTTCCGCCGAAGCTCCTTTTAGGGATGAATTCCTCCCAACCGGTTGGAGGAAGGGAGGCCTGATCTTTTTGGGGCTGGCCGTCCTCCTGCGGTTTTGGGATTTAACCACGCTATCCGTTTGGCCGCTGGATGACGAGGGACTCTACGGCTATTTCGCCCAGCGTTGGATGGAAGGAAGTCCTCTTCAATGGCATTACGCCTATAACTCCATTCCTTTCCTTCCCTTTTGGGGATTGGGCCTCTTGTTCAAGCTTTTCGGCGTTTCGCTCCGTTCCCTCTGGCTTTACCCGGCCCTGCTTTCGCTGGCTTCGTTGTTCGTTTATGGGTGGGCTTCCCGTCATTTTCTTTCCAAATCCTTTTCCTACCTTTTTCTCCTCGCACTCGGCCTTAGTTTCTGGCCGCTCTATATAGGAAGGTTTACCCTTTTCGGCAGTCTGATGTTTTTTTGGGAGGGGCTTTCGCTGGCCGTTTGGGTGTGTTTCGCGAAAAAGGACCGGCCCCAATCCAGAATCCTTTGGGCGGCCGTGCTGGGTTTGGTGGTGGGAATGGGTTTTTACATCTTCCACATCTGGCTCGTGGTGGCGTTGGTCCTCGCCGGGGCAATGGGCTTGGCCTGTTGCGTGAAAGGCCGGAAGGATTTCGTCTCGTTTATCGCCTTTGGCCTTACGGCAGCCTTGGCCTTTGCCCCGCTGGCCTGGAATTTATGGAAAACCATGGACTGGACCTTCCTCCATGCCTTATGGGCTTTCCAAAGCCCTTCCGCCGGGCCCTCGCTCCAGAATATTTTTTCCAACGTCGCCGCGTTTTTTTGGGGGCCGATGCCCTTCGCCATCTTTTCCTACAATCCCCTCTGGGGCGGTTTCCTCAATCCCGTTGGTTCCTCCCTGGCTTTCCTGGGCCTGGTGGAACTCTGGCGGTTCCGGTCCGGGAAGTGGGTTCCCTTTTTCACCTTTTGCGCCCTGGTCCTGTTTATCCCCCAGGCCTTGAGCCGGGGGGAGGAATATATGCGGGCGCTCCAATTGATTCCGCTGTTCCTGATCTTGATTGCCCTGGGAGCCCGCCGGTTGTTTTTGAATACCCCGAAAAAACTTTTGGCCGCCGGGGCCCTGGCCCTGCTGGGGTTATCCCTCGGTCTCGACGGCCATCATTTATTCGGGGTCTATCACCAAAGGTGGGTGGTCCCCACCAACACCGGGTTTCAAAACAAATCCCTGGAGCGTCAGAGGGCTTTTCAAATTTTCAACGGCATCCAGGCCCAGTGGGGGCCCGGTTTGATCCTGGGGGACTTGATGGACGATATCCACGACCAGACCCTGGGGATCGCCGTCTGGGAATTCAACGCCTTGGAAAATCCAAAAGCCCCCGCGCCCCGGGTGCCCTGGGCGGGTATCCTTTGTAACGTCCACTATCGGGATGCTCTGTCCCGGCAGTTTCCCCGCGCCCAGTGGTTTTGGCTGGCCTCGGATGTGTTCAGGGAAAACGGCGGTTTGATGGCGGGGGTCATTCCGATTGATTCCACCAACTTTCCCATCCTTCAACGCTGGGCGAAGGCGGAAAAGGCCATGCATCAGTTCGCCGGGGACGTCTTGAATACCCAGCTCTCCCCTCAAACCCGGCTCTTGGCCTCGCGGCTGGAGGCCTATTATCCGCTGTTCAAGGGCGACGCGTTTTTGGAATCCTGCTACTGGGAGAAACAAGCCCAAAATGCCTTTTTATCCCATCAAACCAAAGACATGGTCCAGCCGCTTGAAAACGCCATCCGTCTGGGGATTCCGGAAGCCCATCTCTACAACCGACTGGGCGTGGTTTTCCTCGTGGAGGGGGATTTTGATGGGGCCAGGGAGGCGCTTGAGAAAGCCCTGAAATTTCCCGATAACCAAACATCCGCTTCTTTTCTATATACTCACTTTTTGCTGCCTCATCGACTTCTTCAGAGCCCTTGGTGAAGGCCGAAAATCCTCGTGTTAGAATCGACACTATGAGCGAGCCGGTTAAACTCAAAGGTCCCTCCTCGATCCACAGCGTCAATAATCAAATAACCTTTCATCCCTGGGTCTTATTCGCCCTATTCTTCCTTTGCAACACCTTGCTTTCTTACTTTTCATTATCGCCTTCCTTGAAATTTTGGCTGGGTGCGCTCGGCTTGTTGGTTCCCTTTCTCTTGTTTTGCCGGGATATATCCACCCCCCGGCCAACGGGCCCCCCTTCCCCGGGCTCGCCGATCCCGTCGAAAGGAGACCGCCTTGAATCCCATCCTCTTCAGGATGAATTTCTTCCCGCCCAATGGATGAAAGGGGGGCTGTTTATCTTGGGCCTGGCTTTGTTTTTGCGCTTTTGGGATTTAACCACTCTATCCATTTGGCCCCTGCAAGATGAGGGAACAATTGGGAGCGTGGCCCAGCGATTGCTGGAAGGCGGCCCGGTCCGGTGGTTTTACTTTGACAGACACGTTCCCATACTGACCTTTTTAGGATTGGAGGCTTTTTTCAAGATCCTCGGCGTTTCCCTGGGTTCCCTCTGGCTCTATCCGGCGATCCTTTCTTCTGTTTCGCTGTGTTTATTCGCCTGGGCCGGCCGACGGTTATTCTCCCAATCCTTCGCTTTCCTATTCTGGCTTGGGCTGGGCCTTGGTTTCTGGCCGCTTTTGATCGGCAGACTCGTCGCCGTGGGAAACGTCATGATTTTATGGGAAGGAATTTCCCTAGCCTTGTTTTCCCTGTATTTTAAAAAAGCCCCGGGTCAACCCAAAATGCTGGAAGCGGGGGCCCTGGGCTTGGCGGCGGGAACGGGCTTTTACATCTACCACGCATGGGCCGTGGCGGCCTTATGTCTTGGGCTCGCCATGGCATGGGCTTGCCTTCAGAAGACCAGGAAGGATTATTTCCTGTTTTTTTTATTCTTGTCGGCTATGGGGGTGGTTTTTGCTCCGCTGGCCCTAAACTTGTGGCATGCCTCGGATCTGAGTGTTTACAAACAGTTATGGGTTTTTAATGGCTGGTATTCCTGCGATTTTATATTCCAGAATGTGTCTTCTAACCTATGCACCCTCTTTTGGGGCCGGGTTCCGTCCACTGTTTTTTACTACAATCCCCTTTGGGGAGGCTTCTTCAATCCCGTTCTGGGATCGCTCATTTTTTTGGGTGGGGCGGAATTGTGGCGGTTCCGATCCCGGCTTTGGGCAAGGTTTTTCTCCCTTTTCTTCATAATCCTGTGGCTTCCCCAGGTCTTAAGTTTGGGAGAGGAATATATGCGGGTGGTCCAATTAATGCCCCTTTTCTTCTTTTTGGCGGCCGTAGGGGCTCGGCGGTTATTCATCCAACCGCCGGGCATACCGTTGCGTGTGGGTTATCTCGCCCTGGCTCTTTTGGGCGCGTCCTTGGGCTTCGATGGTTACCACTTGTTCGGGGTTTACCACCAATGGTGGATCCCCACCCATGACCTGGGGTTTAACTGCAAGTCTCTGGAGCGTCAAAGGGCTTTTCAAATCTTCGACCGTACCCAAAGCCAATGGGGTTCGGGTCTCATCCTGACCAACCTGACGGACGATAACCAGGATCAAACCTTGGGCCTGGCCTCCTGGGAGTTCAACGCCGTGGAAAATCCGAAAGCGTTACCCCCCCTTCAACCCTGGGTCGGCATCCTTTGCAATGTCCATTATCGCGACTATATCAACGAGCATTTTCCGGGAGCCAAGTGCTATGGGCTTGCGTCGGATGTTTTCAGGGAGGACGGGGGATTAATGGCCGCGATTATCCCCGTGGGACCGAACGACCTGCCCACGATGCGGCATTGGGTGAAGGCCGAAAAGGCCCTCCATCTTTTCACGGGTGAAAGCAATGAAAGCGACATTTCACAAAAGGCCGGGTCACCCTCCATGCGCCTAAATCTCCTTTATCCGCTTTTTCAGGGCGATCCTTTTTTGGAATCTTGCTATTGGGAAAAGCAAGCGGAGATTGCCTTTTTAAGCCATCAATACCAGGACATGGTCCAACCGCTCCAAAACGCCATCCGCCTGGGAGTTCCGGAAGCCCACCTCTACAATCGGCTGGGAGTGGTTTATCTCGTATTAGGTGATTTTGATAAGGCGAAGAAGGCGCTTGAGAACGCCTTGAAATGTCCCGACAACCAAACAAGCGCGGCTTACCTCTATAGCCATTATTTAGTCCCGCGCCGCCCATTGCGTTTCCCTTAACCAGGCCTGTCAAAAGATTGGATTCGCAAATCCATGGCCTGACAAAGTTTATTTGAAAAGCTTGTGAAGGGCTTCCGCCGGGGAAGGGTGGATTTCGGCGACCTTGAGGTTTTCCCGGACATGTTCCTTGCGCTTCATCCCCACCAGGGCTGCCGTCACCCCGGGCGTGGAGCGGGCGAATTGAATGGCCCGGGAAGCGTCGGTGGGAAGGCCGGGAAAAGCACCGGCGACGGAAGGGGGAAGATCCCGGGACAGGCGGGCTTGCAGGATGGAGGCGCTGGTGAAAACCGCGATCCCGTTGGCCTGGGCCGTCGAAAGAACCGGCAGGGTTTGCGCGCCCGCGGTCTGGTTGTTCAAGAAAAAGGCTTCCGGCATCCCCAGGTTGTAGGGAAGCTGGATGGCCTGAAAATGATGGCGGGAATGGCCCGCCGCCCTTTCCGCCGTCCGCAGGATGTCGTGGAGCGAAAGATATTCCTGGCTGTCCGGCTTGACCCGGTAGCCGTTCCAGGTCGCGGTCCCATAGGCCCTGATCTTCCCTTCCTTCACAAGTTGTTCAAGTGCCTGAAAAGCTTTTTCCAGGCGATGAAGAAATTCTTCCCGGGGAACCTCTTCCAACTGCATTTCAGGGTTGTGGACGTAATAGAGGTCGATGGTTTCGATCTTCATATTTTGGAGCGACCGTTCCACCTGGTTTCGCAGGTAGGCGGGGGTCATGCAATGGCACCCCGCCACCATCTCGTTCGGTTGGCAGATCCCGGGTTTGAAATATGCTTCCTGGAAATATTTTTCCGGATGGGCGGGGGGCTGGCCTTCATAGGGGATGAAGCCGCCCTTGGTGCAGAGGACGACTTCTTCCCGGGAGATTTTCTTTTCCTGGATCAAGGCGCCGAGAGCCTGCCCGATATTTCGCTCGCTGCGCATACAGCGGTAATTGACGGCCGAATCCAAAAGGTTGATGCCGGAGGAGAGGGCGGTTTGAATGGCTTCGACATAGAGGGCGTCGGCCGAATCACTGGAGTCTCCCAGGTAGGTTCCCAATCCCAGGGAGGATATCTGGACGCCTAGGAATGGCCGATAAAAACCGTTTGATTTGAAATGAGAAAATCGGCCGGTGTAGCCTTCCGTGGCCGTAGACGTGGCGCAGACCATCGAGGTTCCCCCTTTCAAAAACTCCGGGCCATGTTAGGGCCCGAGACGGCTCAATGAAAGAAGGCGGAAAAATTAAAGGGTCTGGGGACCGCCGGAAAAACCTTATTTGACCGAGTTATTCAGGAAAGTCATGGCCGAGGGGGCGTCGGAATAGCTGACCATTTTCTTGAACGTCTTGCGGCCCGGCGCCTGCACCACGATCACGGGAAAACTCGAGACCTGATACTTGTTTTCCAGGTTCATCACCTCGGCGCTGTTTTGTCCCTTGGTCTTGATCCCATCCGTCACCCGCATGGGGATGAAGGACCGGTTGATCCGGGCCGCGATTTGGCCGTCCGCGAAAAAATCAGACTCCACTTTTTGGCAAAGGTCGCTGGACCCATCGGTGAAAAAATAGAGCAGGGCCTTGCCTCCGACCTGGCTTTCGGCCAGGCCTTCCGCGGTCGATTGCCAGAGAAGGGTCTCCGGGGCGGTCTTGACCACATCCACCACGGGTTTGGGTTCGCCGGGAATGGCCGCCGGAACGGGCGTCGCCTTGGGGAGCAGCTGGGGCGGCTGGGCCAGATTGGGTTTTACCCAGTAACCGATCGTTTTTTCCTGAAGGTTCACGAAAGCCAAAACGAGCGTGATAAAAACGGCGATGACGAAACCGGCGATGGCCCAGCTGGCCGCGTGGGGCATTTGGGGTTTTTCCGGCTTTGGGGATGGGTTGTTCATGAAAGGGTCCTCCAGCATGAAATGCCTGCGTGACAGTCGTATTTTGAAACCGCGGGGAGGCCCAAGTTATGACCGTGGTCATAATATAGCTAACAAAGCCGCAGGTCACCCTTGGTAACTGAAATAACTCGATCCGTCCGGCCCGGTCCGAACCTCTCAGAGGTTGAAGGAAAATTTCAAAAGCTCATAACTCGACCCGCCGATTTGGATCTTCTTCTCGCAGGCTTCCTCCATACCGCCCAGGGAGGAATAAAACCACTGGTTCGGATTTCCGGAGAGGGAATAAAGCACTATCCGTTTGAAGCCCCGTCCTTGAAGCCAGAAAACCGAGGCGGAAAAGAGCCTTCGCCCAACCCCCTTTCGTTGGTAATTGTTTAAGAGGTAAATCGCGTAAATTTCCCCAACAGCGGGGTCCGACCCGTCCCTTTCATATCCCCCGCTCACGAAACCGATGGGTTCCGCACCCTCCAAAGCCACGTAAAGAAACCGGCCGTCGGTTTGCCGAAACCAATCGCGGAAATTTTGCGCCCGGTCGGGAATATGGAGCGAATCCAGGTAGGCATCGGGCACCAGGCCCCGGTAGGTGCTTTTCCAGCTTTCCACGTGAACCCGGGCCAACCCCACCGCGTCCCCCTCGTTTCCTTCGCGGATCTGGATCATAGGCCGGGCTAAAGGTTCCAGCGGTAGGAAACCAGGGTGGCGGAATCCTTTTCGATCGTCATGAGTTTGGATTCGGCCGCGAGCCTTCCGCCTTCCTTCTCGTAAAAACCCCGGGCCAGGCCTTCCCGCAAAACCCAGGCTCGAATCTCCAGAAAGCCCAAGTCCCTGAATTTTTTAAACGATTCGCGCAAAAGTTCCCCGCCAATTCCCCGCCTCTGGAATGGTTCCAACAGGTACATGCCGTAAATTTCCCCGAGTCCCAGGCCGTCGCCCAAGGTATCCCGGTCTTTCCCGCCGTCCAGATAGCCCATGATTTCGCCATCCTCATTTTCCGCCGCCAGAACGAAATAGGAAAAACCTTCCGACTGGAAACTTTCCCGGAATGTTTTTTCGGCGCTGACGGGGTTGATGGCTTTCAAAAAGGGTTCGGGCAAAAGGCCCTGGTAGGTGGACTGCCAGGACTGCGTGTAGACGCGGGTGATGGCCGGGATGTCTTTTTCGGTGGCGGTACGGATGGTCATGGGTTTTGGACGCCTCAGGGGGTAGAAGGTGGCAAGCCACCTTCTTTTTCAAGTTCCCGGGCCATCCCCAACGCCTGGGCCGCCAGGGTTCGGTTGCCGTCGGTTTGAAGGGCCTGGGTCAAATCCGCTTCCGCCTGGGCGAATAGGTTCTTTCTCAACTCGATACTTCCCCGCTTGTAATAGAAATGCGCCGAGGGAACCCCCTCCTGAATCGCTTGCCCCAGCGCCTCCACGTCATGCGGATAGGCCTTGTCCCGGTACAAAAGCTCCGCCGTCTTTTCCCAGTAGATCGAGAGGAGAAAGGGATCATCCTGCAATAAGGGTTTCACCTGGGAAAAATCGGCCAGGTGGTTTTCCCCCTTCTGAAAATCCGCCAGTTCCAGCCAACCCCAATCCAGTTGGCGGAAGGCCGGATAGGCCTTGATCCATCGGGCGAAAAGGTCCCGGTTGGAATCGTCCAGGGGTATCACCGCGAGCATCTCTCCCCCATCCGCCGTTCCGGCGCCTTCATCCACCCAGAACCACTTTCCGTTGGGAAATGTTTTTTGAAGAAAGGGCTCATAGCAGGAGTTGACCAAAAAGGAAGCCCATCGCGCCTCCCCCTGGGGAAGTTTTTTGTTTTCCAACACGTTAAAGGCATAGACCCCGCAATCCAGGCTCTGGTCGTAGGGGATGGCCGTGAAATCGTTGAAGAAAAGTCCCGGCCCCTTCTCCGATTCCGACTTGAGAATCAGGTAGGCCCGGTAGGTGTTCATACTCTTGAGGGGCGGCGTTCCCAGCAAAGGCCCCTTCGCCGAATCCAGGGGATAGAAATGGGGAGTAGCGAGGTGAACCGTGTCCAGGGCCACCGACACGAGAACCATTCCCAGCAAAAGAAGGGTCCGACGATCCATCGGAACATCCTTCAAGATCCGCAAAATTCCCCAACCGGCCCCCATCAATAGAAACGGAAGCACCAGGATCACCCGGTACATTTCCACGTTCATGGAAAGAAGCCCCGGCAAAAGGCAAAGCACTCCCCCCGCCCAGGCCCACTGAACCTTGGGGTTGAGCCGGTGGCGCCAACTTTCCACAAGCCCGATCAAAAAAGCCGCCGTCAGAATGGGATTGAGCATCCCTCCCCAAACCGGCCCGTATGCCGGCTGGTCCTCAAAGACCCCCCAGAAGGAAGCCGTGAGATAGGAAAGGGTGGCCAGGAATTGTTTCGGAAGGGGCATATAACCCCGAACGGAGGAGACCGCGAAGATATGGTGGCCGAACCCCTCGGTGAAAATCGCGTGAAGAAAGGGGATCTGGCAAAAAAGAAAGACGGACCCGAAAAGAACCCACGGCCCCCGTGGTTTTTTAAGCGCGAAGGTTTCGGCCGTGACGATCGCCCCCACCCACAGGGCAAAAATCGGCCAAGGTGTGAAAGTAAAAGTCCCCAACCCGGTCGCCAAACCCAGCAGAGCCGCCCGAACCCACCGGCTCCCAGGCGAGGAGGCCTTCAAGTAGAACCCAAGAGCCGCGAGGGAAAGACATTCCCAGAGGGGAAGAAGAACCCCCTGGTGGCAGAAGCGCCCGTAAAAGAAAGGCCAGAAGGACAAGCCCCAAAGGCAAAAACCCAGAAAGGCCGTGGACCGTGAAACGAAAGGCCGAAAGGCCCCGTAACTGAGAAGGAAGGCGAGAAAGGAAAGCCCGGCGGGAAGCACCCAAAGCCCCAGAAGCGGATCGGTCATCCGGGCCGAGACCAGGGAGAAGAGCCATTGAATGCCCGGCGGCACCTGGCCGAAGGTGTAAAAGAACTTCCACTGCCAATGGTTCGAAAGATCCAACCCGAAGCGGGCCACCAACCCCTCATCGGTGTTGGGCCATACCGGCCAGCTCGTCAGGTCGGCGAATCGGAATTCCAAAGCCGCCACGCCCACCAGCAGGAAAACCCAGGAGGAGTAGGGGGGGAGAACTTCTTTTTCAATCAGGGGCCCATCCTCTGAAGACTGGCCATGGATTTCGAAAAGAGCCCAGAAAAAAGGAACCAGAATCCCGAACAACCCGATTTCAAGTTTCGCGGTAAGGGAAACCGGATCGTAGGAAAGTACGGCGCTGGAAAGGGCGAAGAGGAGGAAGAGCAGCCAGGGCCGGCGCGACAGGACCGATTGTCTTGGGGAAGAATTCAATTCCAAACCTGGGCCTCAATAGACTTTTTTCGATTTCTCACTCTCAGGATAAACCCCAGGCATACCAATAAACCGCTCATCGACTTCATCATAACCTTATTTTTTATTGCGGTATTTAACATCAGAAAGTCCCTCAAAGTCGGAGTCTTGGGTCCAAACCTTCGCTTCGTGGGCTTTTGCGGTTGCCAGGATGATGCTGTCGGCCATGGGAAGCGTGTGTTTCAAGCTGAGGGAAGCCGCCCGGATCGAAAGGGAAGCCGTTAAATCCACCACCAACCCCTGCCGCATAGCCGCGGTCTTTTCCAAGGCTTCCTTTTTGCCGCTTTGACGCAGAAGGGATTTAAAAACCTCGTAGAGGCAGATGGAAGGCACGACCAGGTGTTTCGGGTCTTCAATGGCGGGGGCGAAGAACCCGGCGTTGGGCCCCCCCGCGAAATATTCCAGCCAGGCGGAGGAATCCACCACGTTCATACGCGCTCATCCCGGTCCCGGGGAACATCCGTATCAATGCCCTTGAGGGAGCCCCTCAGGGAACGAATGTCCTTGAGCGGCACGAATTCCAGGCAGCCTTCGAATTCGATGACGTCGAATTTTTGCCCGGGCTTTATTTTCATGCCCTTGCGGACCAATTCCGGGATGACCACCTGATATTTGGGGGAAACGGTCACCGTGCTCATAAGTCCTCCATCGATAGTCCTATCGTCATACGTTATCACGGTCGATGGGAACCCTCAAGAGGATCGTTCAAAGTACAGTTTCGATGGCCAATCCCTTTTCAGCTAACGGGCTTCTTTATCGCCTTTAAACCCTTCGCCGTCGTCAGCCATGATTCCCTTTTTAAGACTGCCCGAAGGCATCCCGTGGTGAACCTGTCATATCCTTCCAAAGGCCTTTCATTCCCGTCCCCATGCGCTCCTAGGACGCCAAATTGAAGGGGGTAGGTAAAAGCGGTATAAAGCTTTAATAAATAAGCAAAGAAAATTCGTGGGATAAACTCTATTCAAAGCGTCTCAACCCATTAAAAATAACGCTCCGTGCCCAGGAAAACTTCCAAATAAGAAAACATGATCGATCCGCCATTCGGGGTCGCCATAGCGGGTCCCGTAAGGAAAAACCTAATTATGATACGGTTACTTTTTTCACCGTATCCGTCTTTAAAATCACTTCCCCGGCTTCGTTACAGGTCTCCCGATTGGAAAACTTACAATTTGCCCTGGGACACGCTTGCGTCCATTCTCAAAAATATCGCCCGACTCCCAGAAAAACTTCTAAATAGGGAAACATGATCGGTCCGCCGTTCGAGGAGGCCATCGTGGCGCTACCCACGTTTCCGGCGTTGTCTTTGATGATCACGGTCTGCGGACTGGGCAAGAAGGACGTGTTGCATTTGACGCCCAGCGAAAAGACCAGCTGGTCATGGGCGGGGATATAGTCCAGCAAATGAAGGTCGGTGTAGAGGGCGAAAGCGGAAATATCCTTTTGCCCCTGGTAAAGATCGGTACTGCCCACGTGCTGGTCGGTCAAATGATACGTCAGGTCGTAATAAGAAACGCCGACACCCAAGGAGTTGAGAATCCGAAATTCCTCGGTTTCATTGCGGCAATAAGAAATCCAAAAGGTGTCCACGTCTTGGATGCTCAGGCCAAAATGATAGTTGGAGATAGGTCCATTGTCGTAAAACAAGAAGTCCGAGCCGGAATTGAGCGCCAGGGAAAAACTCCCGGTTTCCAGCGAAAGATTGGCCCAAAAGTGGTCGATCATTTTTCTCGAATAGTTTATTTCGATCGATTGGCCGTAATAGTTGTCCCCGAATTCAATTTGGACCAGATTGAATGGATCGTTCTGAAATTGGGCAAAACCATCGGATGCGCCGAGGGTTATTCCAAGTATTGCCAAAAGCAAAAATATATTCTTTTTCATATACCCAACCCCTTCTATTAATCAGCACTTATATAGCTTAGACCTTGTTTACGACAGGTCCCCGTCGTGGACAGCTCGTTCTCGTCAGTTCTTACCGTTTCCCGCTTGCGGTTGGGGTTTCTTCTCTTTCCATACATTGTCCAAATAGAGGCGAGCAGCAGGGGTCAAGTGCCTTACCTTATCGAGATAAAGCTCGTTGTGCTTGTCATCATCCGGAACATCCACGTTGATCCCATAAAAGGTGCGGAGCTTGCGGTCGTATTTGAACCTGTGCAAGGTGAAAACATCGGACCCGTGACCGATCGAACTGGAAAAATCGTAGACCTTTTTCCCGGGGGCCCCAATGACCTCAAAGTAAAGTTCCGTCATGAATTCCCATTCAGTCCTTCCGCCCTCCTCTTCCCCGACACTGTAACCAACCTCCTTGAAGCGGAAAACTTGTCCGTCTTAAGATCGTAGCCAAAGGGAAAGACGTCGGGGCAGAAACACCCCCCCGGGTCCTCATAAAAAGCGTATACCTCGCAAGTGGGATCAGGATCAAGTTGAACCGGGTCGAGCAACACCGTTTCCTTTTCCCCCAGCGCGTTGGCCGTTCCGTGTGTGGAATAAAGGCCGCTGGTGATGCGGAATGGAAGGGAGTTGCCCTCCATGTTGGTCATGTCGAAGTAAAGTGTTTGGAGTACTCGGTGGCTTTGCGTGTCCAGGAGCGAGGCGTATATTTCCCCGCTGTAATTGCTCCCATTAACGTTATCCGGGCAGGATATGTATTCCGCAATTTCGATTTTCTTCGCGTTCTTCATCCAAAGGACCAAGCCGCGCCCCGGGTGAAGCTTGCCCAAGTCCCGGGTTTCTACGGCCAACCCTCCCGCCAAGAGAGGATAATCTGCGGCGTTGAATCCGAGGATGGGCTTGGGGACGGCGTTGTCCTGAGCTCCATGCCGAAAACCCATGTATTGTGAAAAAGCGGGCCCGCCAGCGGCAAAGACTAAAACCGATAGAAGAAACAAGACACGAAACTTCATAGGACACCCCCCAAACCAATAAGCTTCGATCATACACTTTCCCTTTCCGGACTTGACCAATCCGGGTCCCCGTCGCGGACAACCTTATTCGCTCCGATGACCGGAGCGGGCATGCCTGACATAACTTTCCACTTCAAAATGGGCATAAGCGGCAATTCGATCCAGGTCCGCATCCGCGTGAACAAGGGTCAGGCGGTGTTTGTACGCCTTATAAGCGATCAGAGCGTCAACTGTTTTTAATTTATGCCCTTTTTGGCGATGTTCCCTCGTCCATTCGGCCGCCTCGGCCCACTCACCCGGCAATAAAGGGTAAGGGTGAAGAGCCGATAAATGGGCCGCCAATCGAGCTGATTGGGAATGGTTTTTTTCTGATGAAACTAGCTCGAAAAAAATAGGCGAGGTGATAGCGGCCAGGTTGTTTTCAACCAAATGTTCAACCCTTGCCCGAATCACTTCAAGAGGATGCGGCCCTAAAGTGAAAATCCACGCAGAGCTGTCAATCAGGTAAAGCTGATTCAATTTCTGGATTCTTTAAGGGACTTGGGGGTGAGATCCAGGCGGAATTTATCGAAATCCTTCACGAAACTTTTTCTTTGAATATCCGCCAACAAGTTGCGCAATCCCATTTCCAAGACTTCCCTTTGGGAAACGATACCCGATTTCCGCTGCGCTTGTTTTAAGAGATCCTCGTCGATATGGGTTGTGATTTTCATTTCTTCCTCCAATAGTATGGCACGACTTGCCATACTTTAACAAAACTTGGAGGCGGGGGCAATCCGGAGAAATATCAGGCATACCCCATTTTGTTTTGTCCACGATGGGTGCCCGCAAGGAAAACCCAATGTTCTCTTTTTGAAATTTTAGACGGTTACTTTTTTCACCGTATCGGTCTTTAAAATCACTTCCCCGGCTTCGTTTTTGATGGAAAAGTTATAACCAAATTTGGCGCCGTCGGCGCTTTTGCCTCGGATCACATCCCCCACTTTATAACGTCCGGCCGGATTGGCGACTCGGGTGACCTTGGCCACCACATGAACCGGGTCAAATTCCAATGTGATGATTGCTGTTTCGATAATCATAAACGCCTCCCTATTCAGGTCCCCAAGTTATCAAGCCATTCTCTTTTTTCGTTGTCCAGGACGGGTTCCCGTCGCGGATATGGCTATAAAAGATTTGCTAGTTTTGGAAATAAAAAAATATCGGTTACTAAATCAATTAGTAAAAAAACGGATATCCCAAAAGAAAACAAAGCCGGACTTGGGCTGAATTCAACACTCGGCTTCTCCAATTCTTTTTTTAAAAGGGGTACGATTTTCTCAAGTAATTCTTCTGAATATTTATCCCTCATTCTTATTCGTCCTCTTCCCATGGAAAACGTAGCTTTTAATACCGCGTCGTAGGATTTAAAGTGAAATCCGATGATATTTTCTTTGTGTTTGAGGTTGGATTTTTTGAAAGCTGAAAGTAGTGATTCCCTAAAAGATTCCTCAGTAATTCCATACACCGTATATCCGTTAAAAACTTTCCATAAAAATGAAAACACAAACAAACTCATGATAAT
Organism: uncultured bacterium; assembly: GCA_964525605.1. Taxonomy (GTDB): domain Bacteria; phylum Oederibacteriota; class Muellerivitia; order Muellerivitales; family Muellerivitaceae; genus CAVTWJ01. The sequence continues at coordinate 9,793 of CAZGKT010000036.1, read as the reverse complement.
AATGATCCAACTAGCCAAGCTGATATCGTTTAATTCTGTCGAAACATGATCCGGGATGCAGTAGGGAAGAAATAATAATAAAAGAAAAACAAAAAACCATCTCGTGGAAAACAGGAAGGGTTTTTTTGTAATGAAACTTCTCAATGCAAAATATAAAAAATAAGCCGTACAAAATCCTAAATCTAAAATCTTTACCATCAGAAAAGCATGAAATGACATTCAATCCCCCTTTTCATGGTTCCCCACAAAATGAACCAGATGGAGAAATAATAAAGGTTTTCGTTAGTGGGGCTAGAGACCTTATACCACTATCGTATATCTCGACCATTACTCTGAGATTTTCATTTGGTTTGTCGTCCCAAAAGGATTGAATTTCAACATAATATTTCACGCCTGACATCCCAGTGATTTCCAAACTTTCGTGCTTTTTGCAGTCCTGATATTCCAACAACGTTGAATAAGAAAGGTTTCTTAAAAGTTTTATTTTTTCTGAAAGAATTCCTGTCGCTTCGGGAATATTCATTAATGTCCTTTTTTATAGTCTCCCGTTTGAAATTTTAGACGGTTACTTTTTTCACCGTATCCGTCTTTAAAATCACTTCCCCGGCTTCGTTTTTGATGGAAAAGTTATAGCCAAATTTGGCGCCGTCGGCGCTTTTGCCTCGGATCACATCCCCCACTTTATAACGTCCGGCCGGATTGGCGACTCGGGTGACCTTGGCCACCACATGAACCGGGTCAAATTCCAATGTGATGATTGCTGTTTCGATAATCATAAACGCCTCCCTATTCAGGTCCCCAAGTTATCAAGCCATTCTCTCTATCCAGTGAATCGAAAACCTTATCGAGCATTAAATATCTTGTTCAACTTTCATTATTTTATGAACCGCCGTGTCAATGACCCATGCCAGGATATAGCTACCAACAATCCCTAAAAATACTTCAAGGCTCCCTTATATCTTCCGGAAGGCCAGTGTCCCGCGAAGATTTTAGACATCAGTCCGTAAATACCCATGATGACGAACCCTAGAATAAAGCCAAACATCGACATCGGCATCGGGTTCGTACCGCCAGGACCCGGAGCCATAACGCCTTTTTCGTTTAATGTTTTTTTCATCCATCTACTCCAGCATTTTCGATAGCCAAACCGTTGTCATTTCTTTGTCCACGACGGGGCCCCGTCATGGACAACGTAACCTTCACGCGGTTTGTGAGGGTTTATTGAGTGGGTCAAAAACTTCCTTTTTCCAAACTTCGAACTTTTTACTATTGTCTTCTTTTTCCTTTTTATCTTGCTGGAATTGCCGACTCCATTCCTGAAAATAGGCTTTAGCCTTTTCCCGGTCTTCGTCACCTCGTGCGGTGACAATTTCACCCATGCTTTCCAAAAGATGAATCACGTTTAAAAACTTGGCCTTGGCCATTTTTTGATCCCGGTCCGTGACTTCACAACGGATCGCAAAGGCCACGTCGTCACACATCATGATCCAAGCTTTATGGGAAAAGTTCTTTTTGATATGAAGAATGGTCTCTTGTTTCATGCCCAAAAGAGCCAATGCGAAATCCCGCGCATCGATCTCGCGGAAAATCTGTTGAAGAGTCCGGTCATCCAAAGTAATGAGGACATCTTCGAGTTTATTGTGGTAGCCAATTTCAATGTTCAATTTGAATTCGATCTTTTCGATTCGGCTTAGCAGATCAGGGGTATAGGAGCCGCTTAATGGAAGGCCCTTCCGGTCTATGCCCAAGCGGTGTTCGATGACTTCAATACGGTATTCCACCTCCCGAACATCGATCTCTTTGAACATGGGCCCTCCCGATAGATCAGTAAATAGGGTCAGTAATTAATTATTAATATTCAAATAGATTTACTTCTTCCCCTTAAACCCTTCCCCATCGTCCACGATGATCCCCTTTTCCATCCAGGCGTAGGTGCCCTCCAGGGCCTTGGCGGCGGCTTGGGAATCCTTGACGTCCGTGTTGCAGCAGACGCCCATGAAATAGTTGTGAATGCGAAGCTTAGCCTGGCGGCAGAAAAGATCGGCCAGTTCGCGGGAACAATGAAAATCGGGGGTTTCTTTTTCCACGGCCATCGCCTTGGTGCAACAGGCGGTCATGGCGAAAAGTTCGGTACCCACTTCGACCAGGCGGGCCAAAATCATCTGGCGGCGTTCCAGCTTGGGGCCGAACTTGATCATCTGGTGAAAGAGGGTGCGGGCCAATTTGCGGGAATTTCTTTCCACGAACCTCATGTGCTTGGCCAGGGTGCCATAACCCGAAAAACGCGGCCAGCAACCCGTCGGAAGCCACATGCGCAGGTACCAGAAGGGGTAAAAGGCCGCGCATTTCAAAAGCGCCGAAACCTTTTGGCCCATGCTGGTTTTCGGGCTCAACAGATCGCCCGCTAAACGCATGTGCTTGTCCAACGCCTCCCGGGCGATGAACAGATGTTGAATTTCCGTGGTGCCTTCGATGATGCGGTTGATGCGCGCGTCGCGCATCATGCGTTCCACCGCGTAACCCTTTTCGCCCCGGTTCCGGAGGGAAGGACCGGTCTCATAGCCTCTCCCTCCCCTCAACTGCATCAGGTCGTCGATGATTTTCCACGACGCTTCCGAACAGAAAAGTTTGGCCATGGCGGCTTCGAGCCTTATATCCGCCCCGCCCTTATCCACCAGGGCGGAAGTGTAGTAGGTCATGCTCTCCTGGGCGTAGGTGGAAGCGGCCATGTTGGCGATCTTGACGGCTCCGGCTTCGTGCTTGCCGATGGGCTGGCCCCACTGCACCCTTTCCTTGCCCCAGTTGCGCGCGATCTGCAAAGCCTGTTTGCTCATGCCCGCGGAAGCGGCCGGCAAGGTCAGGCGCCCGGTATTGAGGGTGATGAGGGCCAGCTTCAACCCCTGCCCCTCGCCCCACAGGATTGCGTCGGAAGAAACCTTCACGTTGTTGAACTTGATGACGCCGTTCTGGATCGCCCGGATGCCCATGAAGTCGCACCGGTGGGTGTACTCGATGCCGGGAGTTCCCTTTTCGACGATGAAGGCGGTGATCTGCTGTTTCTCTTTGCCGTGAACCACCTTGGGGGGCGTGCGGGCCATCACGGCCATCACATCCGCCACCAGGCCGTTGGTGCACCAAAGTTTCGAGCCGTTGATCGTCCAGGTTTTTCCGTCGGATGAGGGCACGGCGGTGGTGGTCATCTGCGCGGGGTCGCTCCCGACGCCGGGTTCGGTCAAGGCAAAGGCCGAGACGGCCCCCTTGGCGAATTGCGGGAAATATTTTTTCTTTTGTTCCTCGGTGCCGAAAAGTTTCAAGGGCTGGGGCACGCCGATGGATTGGTGGGCCGAAAGCCACACGGCCGTGGAACCACAATAAGAAGCCACCAGGGCCACCGCGCGGTTGTAGTTGATTTGCGAAAGGCCCAGACCGCCGTACTCTTTGGGAATCTTCATGCCCCAACAGCCCAGCTTCGCCAGGCCGTCGATGACCTTTTGGGGCAAAAGGGTGGTCTTATCCGCCTCGTCCGGGTCCAGGTTTTCTTTGAGGAAGGTTTCAAGACGTCCCATAAACTCGTCGCCGATCGCCTTATCCTCGGCGGACTGCAGGGGATAGGGATGGATCAGCTCGGTATCGAAACGCCCCATGAAAAGCTCGGCCACAAAACTGGGCTGGGTCCATTCGGTTTCCCTAGCCCCCTCGGCCACTTCCAGTGATTCTTTCTCTTTTTCATTCAGATGCTTGGCAGTATCGGCGACACTCATGACGGCCCTCCTAGCGTGGTATAGAATGGCCTGACACTTCTATTTTAGTCCTCTTGAACGGGAAAGACCCCCTAGAAACAAGAATCTCTCGAAAGCCCCCTGCCCCTCAATAAAAGGTGTTTTCAACCCTATGGCCAGGCGATAAACTAGCCTTATGAACGCATTCGCCAAACCCGAAGAAGCCATGCCTTACACCTACCCCGACTTTCCCGCGCCCGAGCGCGTGAAGCTGGATTTTTCCTTTGGGGACGACCCGACCGTCCGTAAATTTACCCCCTTCGATGCCGCCGAACATGCCATTGGAGATGCCCCCCTTCCTCTTGTCCAAGGCGTATTGCTCCAGGACTTCAAGACTGTTATCCGCCCCAAGTCTTAATTTTTTAGATCCGTGGATCCCCTCCCGGTCCCTCCCGTCAGCCCCTTTCAAAAAATGGCCCGTCGTTTTTCCCTTTTGTTTTCCGATCCCTGGGCCTGGTCTCTCGCCCTTTGTTTCGCCCTGGTTTTCCTTTTCGCCGCCCGAAAAAGCCTGGACTTTGACTTAGGCTTTCACCTGGCCTCGGGCCGGTGGATCATCCAGCACGTGGAAGTTCCCCAGCAGGACACCTTCACTTACGGCGCGGCGGGCCACGAATATTTGGATAGCCAGTGGCTCTACCAGGTCTTCGCTTATCTTCTGGACCGCCTGGGCGGCTATCGGCTGTTGACGGTCTGCCACCTGGCCTTGATCCTCTTGGCCTTCGCGCTCACGGCCGTGCGGCTTTCCCTTTACGGTTGTCCCCGATGGATTCAGGCCCTTCTCATTCTTCCCGCCACCCTGGCCATGGAAATTCGGTTTCTGGCCCGGCCCGAAATACTTTCCTGGGTTTTCCTCGTCGCGATTCTTTTGGCCCTGGACCTCTACCGCCGGGGAAAAACGGGCGTCTTGTTTCTTTTGCCCGTGATCTTTTTGTTTTGGGCCAACATCGAGGGGCTCTTTCCCCTGGGCTGGGCCGTCATCGTTGCCTACCTCCTCACCGGTTATTTTGAAACCAACCGGCTGGACATGGCCCTCTTCAAAACCTTCTGGGCCTCGGTGGGCGTGACCCTGGTGAACCCCTATGGGTACAAAATGGTGACCTTTCCTTTTTACCTTCTGACCCGCTTCGACCCCGCAGGCGTGTTCAAGAAAGGCGTCGCGGAACTGCAATCCCCCTGGACCGCCTCGGCCCTTCCCGACTCGCCGTTTTTTCCGGCCTTTCTCGTCAACAGCTACCGAATTTTCTCTATTCTGTTTCTCATCCTGATCTTTATTTCCATTCGGCGCCGTAAATTTCACGAATACGCCCTGACCGTTTTCTTCTTCGTGCTTTCTTCCCTGGCGATCCGCAATGTGCCCCTTTTCTTTCTGCCGATCCTGCCCCTCGCGGGAAAATCGGCGGGGGAATTGTTTTTGTTTCGGCGGGAAGACGGGGGCAAAGCCTATTGGAAACCTCCCCGGGGCCTGGGCATCGCGGTGGCCGCGTTGGCTTTTCTTTTGTGTTTGCGCGTGGCGACGGAAGCCTACTATGTTTCCGACCGCCGCATGGTCCACAACGGATGGGGCATGGACGCCGAACACCTTCCCCTACGGGCCGGTGACTTTCTCACCCAAAACCACATCCAGTCGCCCCTGATGAACGACATGGCCTTCGGCGGGTTTTTGGAATGGGAAACCCAGAATCCGGTTTACCTCGATGGACGGCTGGAAGTCATGGGCGAAGATCTTTTTCGACAATACCACCAGAGTTTCGGCGCGGGCGGGCTGGCCGCCCTTTACCGGAGCGCCAATTTTCAGGAAGTGGTTTACGACCACATGTCCGACATCCCCTGGACGAAACAACTCCTGACCCTGCCGGGTTGGCGGATGATCTACCTGGACGACCTGTCCGCCGTCTGGGCCGCGCCGGGCGCGGAGGCGGGTTTGCCCACGGTCGCGCCCCGCGATCTGGAAAAGGATTGGGGCATCGCGCCGCTGGATGAGGATAAAACCCTCAAGGACATTCAAAACACCCCGCGCAGCGCCCTGGCCGACTGGCTGGATGGCTTTGTGTTACGCCAGCGCTATCCCATGCCCTGCATGAGGCTCGGCAGTCTGGCCTATGAAATGGGTGATTTCGCCACGGCCAAGGATTATTTCTTCCGGGCCCTGGTGTTATCGGGCGGCCGTTATTACGAGATCTATTACAACCTGGCCGCGGCCTACGGCAAATTGGGCCAAAAAGATAAGGCCCGTTCGTGCTACCAGTCGGTCCTGTCGCTCTATCCCTCCTGCCCGGGGGTCCCCGCCCTCATGGCGGCCCTATAAGGAAAGCCCGGATGCGGTAAAATTGAGCTTTAGAGGGTCTCAAATCCCAATCTATTTGATAGGTCTTCTATTGAAGACACCTCTAAAAATTGATTATTTGTCTTTGCCTGCACCAAGAATTACACCTTTCTTTGTGTCTTAGTGTCTTTGTCCCCCTTTGCTCCATAAAAGCAAAGGAAACCGGGACAATACCGACCTCATTAAATGTTTCATTGAGGGTCGGCATGTGTTGGATTTTTTACTTCGTAACGTTTGGAGAGCCCCAATCGTCAAAAGAATGTACTTCACTAAGGAGAATTTCATGAAAAACACAATGACTTTGTTGGGCCTGTGCCTGCTTTCCCTGATCCCCGGCCTGGCGGCGGCACAGCTTAGTTCTCAAGAATTGGATTACCAGGGAGAGTCGATTTATTCGAAGGGCTTTTACGCCAAGTCCATTCCCTATTTCCAACAAGCCATCCAAGCGGACCCCAACAATGCCAAAGCCTATGAAGATCTGGGGAACGCCTACTTGAAGCAAAACGACCAAACCGACGCCATCGCGGCCTTTCAGCAGAGCCTACAGATCAATCCGAATAACTCAACCCTGAAGGCGTTGGTCGACAGTATGAGCGCCAATGGAACCACCGCCCCCCCGCCCCAGACCCAGTCCACGGAACCCTCTTATAACCAGGGCACCGAAGCCCCCCCCGCCCAAGAAACCTTCGTTGTCCGCAGACGCCGTCCCCGCCTTGAGAACCCTCCTCCGAACAATTGGAAAGACGGCTTGGCCCCCATGGACCACGCAAAGATTTGGGTCAAGTACGAGATGGGGTACAACTATTCAGCCCAGGGCGACTTGATGAATAGCGTCACAAACGTTTCCAATGCCAATACGTCTGGAACTTTACCCTTCAACTTTACCAATGGCGCCGCAACCATGCCGCCTGGTGGTCTCGAGTTAGGCGGAGAACTGGGCTTCTTATTAAATCCTTATAATGGCATCGCCATCGGCATACGTTATATCCAATCCAACGATTATATCTACCAAGCCAGCAATACTTCTAATACGCAAACGCCCCCATACGATAATGAGAACGCGACTTTCACACCCTATGTTGTTCCCTTAACTTTGGATTACTACTTCTTTTTACCCGATTCGGGAGGACGCTTTTTCCTCACGGGCGGCATTGGTTATTACATGGCGACTGTCAATGTGTCGGAGAACTATAGTCTAAACAACTATGAAGGCTCACCCACCTACGGCTCTCCCACAGGGGATTTGACCGCCGGTAACATAGGATTTCAATTGGGAATAGGAAGAGATTTCGCCATCAATAGAAACTTTGGTATTTCGATTTATGGACGTTTCCGCTATGCCCAAATTTCAAATTTCACTGGAAATCTTTCAGACGGTAATACCTGGGCCCTCGAAAAATCCTCATCGGGTATTGTGGACATTGACTTGCCTGGCAATATAGCCGCTAACAAGGAAACCTACGCCACAATAGATTTCACAGGTTTCGATATTGGCGCTTCTCTCAATTTCTACAGTTTCTAAGCAACAAAACCAAAGGCCGTTCTCCTAAAAGAGAACGGCCTTTTTAATTTTTAAACTCAATAGGACGAAGCAGGGAATGAATAGCTAACCCCCGGTGTACTAGCAGTAACATTATAGGTACCAAGGGAGGAGTTAATGCTGACACCTATAGAGGTAATTTCGCAGGCTTCAACATAAGTACAAATCATATTACTGTTATATGACCAACTACTTGAGCCGGTTCCCGTGAAACTTATCGGGGATGATTGCTCGGCATAAGTGATATCACCCCGATCAATATTTTTAAAATTCAAAGTATATGAACCTTGCCACAGAATACTTACTGGTGGACTAATCACAAAGTTGAAAGTCCCCGTTAAAACACCATTAGAACAATTGCAGGTATAACTGAAATTAGGTTGGACCGTGATGGTATAGCCTCTATCGATCGTAACCGGATTAGATGAAACGTAAGTGGCCCCTCCAGCGTCAATGCCCGCGAATTGAATAATTGGTTCTAGGTAGGATTGGGGCGGTATCGTAATGCTCACCGGCGTCATGGAAACCCCCTCACCCAAGATGCTCGTGGGGTAGGACAGACCCCAACCTGCGGGTAGCCCCAAGGCCGAAACGATGAGGGGCACGGATAAATTGCCCGGCTGGTTGTACACAAGAGTCAGGGGTATGTTTGTGGGCAAGGCCGTATAGGGGTAACTGGGATTCCCCGGCCCTTGACCAGTTAAGGGTAAGGAATCGGAGTTGGCGGGTGCGTTGGAAGCGAAGGTAAATACGTTGCCTGAAGCCGGGTTGAAATTGACGGGTGAGTTCCAGTAATTGCCCTGTGTGGGAACTTCCAATAGGAAGGTTTGACCGGGCGAAACCTGAATATAGTCGTACTTAAAGTTGGTCGACCCGCTCGACGTGACGGCCGTCAGCGTGGTGCCATTTGGCTCTATCGCCCAAACGGTCACCCCATTCACCGCCACCCCGCTATCCTGAACATTCACCGTTAAATTACCGCTTATGGGCGTGAAAGTCGGGCTTGGTATGTCCACCCCGTGAGGGGCATCGATGCCAAAGGGTGTTTCTGTTTTTTTGCAAGCTGTGTTCCAGAAAACCATTCCCAAGATTAAGAAAAAAATAGCGGCCAACGTTTTGATTTTTTCCGCAGACGGCATATAAGCCTCCTCAAAATTAAATATCCGATATAAAAAAGCGAGCTGATAATAATTCAAAATAAATTTGTGAAAAAACTTATTGATTCGGGTTTGAGTCGCGTAAGGTTGGTTTAACTTTCAAACCAATTGGTTGGGAATATTCCTAAAAACAATATTAGAGGTATCTTTTTGGGTGGCAACACTTGAGTCTTGGACAAATTCAAGGATGGTACTGTAGATATCGACGATCCCTCCAATATCGGAACAAATGGTGAACCTTATGCCACAATTGATTTCACCGGCTTTGATGTTGGTGCTTCCCTTAATTTCTACAGCTTCTAATTTAAAAATAAAAAGGCCGTTCCTTTAAAAGGGAACGGCCTTTTTTATTGCGGGGAGCGATTTGTTTAAACGCGTTCTTAATTATGATTTATCTTTTGAGGAAAGAATTTTCATTTCAATATATTCTTTAGTTTCAAAATTTATAAACATAGAAAGAATATCCGCCTCATCTAATGAAGTGTAGGTATGTCCTAAATCTTTTCTTATCGATTTTAATAATTTGCCAAGGTGATAAATAATTGTTCCATTCGGGGGTAGCATTCGCGAATAGTTTCTAACTATCGAATATTTTTTAATAACATCGTCCGAAGCATAAAAAACTGCATCAAAGGCGGCATCGGTAGTTTCCACCAGCATTTCATTTGTGATCGTTTGTTCTTTATCCTTTGAATTAATATGATTTATTAAAAGTTGCTTCCAAGCATGCAAAAGCCGCCCATAAACTTCCCTTTTTTTCTCGTAAAGACGACTTTTATTTTCCTTTAAATTTTCATAAAACCTACTTATTAAATAACCTAATCCACCAGCAAGGAAGGGTTGAAATGATGGCGGTGATTTAAGAATTATCCACACAATACTAAAAACAATAGTCAAGACAGTCAGCGCAGGCAGAACCATTGAACTAAATTTTTTCACTGACCTGCCCCCCAAAAACTGGTCCAAAAATAAAGTCACAGTTGGCTTTAGAATG
>CAZGKT010000035.1:9706-37041 GCA_964525605.1 uncultured bacterium | reverse complement strand
AAGGGGAAGTGCACGAGAAGGTGAACGATTGGGGATCGGTGAAGGAAATCATGCGCAAATCCCTGCAAAAGTTCTTTTCTTCCCAATCCAACCGTCGGCCCATGATTTTGCCTGTGGTAATGGAGATTTAACTACTTAAGCAGTTTTAGGGTTTTAGAACTTTTACGGTCATCAAAACATCTGTGTAATGATTTCCTGAAAAGCTTTGGAACAGTGTTCCTGTTATTTGGACGTGTTTATTAATGGTATTTGCCCAGTTGGCCATTTTAGTCAAATGGACTAGTTGGACTTCCTTGACATCAATAAAACTAGATTGATTAGTGTCGCTGTTCGAATCACCATTAACGTTAATCGGACTATCTAACCTTAAGACAAATATTTTTTCTTTTCGATCTAACTTTGGTGTTTCCCCGAAGTTGGGGGGGCCATACTTCGTTTCTTTTACGATAGTCCCGCTCAATTCGACAATAGCTGGTTCGTAGGCATATGACTTGCTAGTTGTTTGTCCAAAAGCCTGTGTAATAAAGATTATTTTAGTAATGAAAACAAAAATAAAACCAGTCTTTAAATACGTTTTCGTTTTATGTCCCATTGTCACGCTCAGTTGTTTATACCGCTTAGAATAAGTCCATCCAGATAACCATCGGGCTCATCCAAGAAACAAACTGCTGTTATTTTTCGTGCGAAGACAACCAGCGTTCCGCCTCAATAGCTGCCATGCAGCCCATGCCCGCCGCGGAAATAGCCTGGCGGTAGTAATGGTCCGCCACGTCGCCTGCCGCGAAAACCCCTGGAATATTCGTCATGGTATAGGGCGGTTTGGGAAGTTTCAAATAACCCACCTCATCCATATCCAACTGTCCCTTAAAGATGCCGGTGTTAGGCGTGTGGCCTATGGCAAAAAAGAGCCCTGTCATGGGAAGAGTCTCTTCCGCATTGGTTTTGACGTTTTTCACCTTCATGCCGGTCAATTCCTGATCTCCCAGAAGTTCCGTAATGACCGTATTCATCATCCACTTGATCTTGGGATTGGCTTTGGCCCTTTCCAACATGATCTTGGAAGCCCGGAATTCTTCCCGGCGGTGGATCAGGGTTACGCTTTTAGCGAATTTGGTGAGAAAACCGGCCTCTTCCATGGCCGAATCCCCTCCGCCAACGACCGCAATATCGTGGTTTTTGAAGAAAAAGCCGTCGCAGGTGGCGCAGGCGGAAACGCCCCGGCCGATTAGTTCCATTTCGCGGGGAACGCCGCCGTATTTGGCGGTAGCGCCGGTGGCTACGATAACGGCTTCAGCTTCGATGAGTTCTTTTTCATCCACCCAGAGCTTAAAGGGTCTTTTGGAAAGATCGATTTTGGTTACAAAGCCGGTTTTGTACCGAGTACCGAAATGGGCGGCCTGTTGCTTCATATTTTCCATAAGCTGGGGGCCTTGGATGCCCTCGGGAAAGCCGGGAAAGTTTTCAACAAGCGTAGTGGTGGTTAATTGGCCTCCAGGCTGGGGTCCGTCGATTAGAAGGGGAGTTAAGTTAGCCCTGGAGGCATAAAGAGCCGCCGTATAGCCAGCCGGGCCTGATCCGATAATGACGACTTTTTCCATGATATTCCTCCCTGAGATCAATAAGCGGAAACCGACAGTTAAAGTAGGGTTTTAGAGCCTACTAAGTCAATAAGTACGATTAATGATAAAGGTTTGTTACTCGGATTGGGTTTCGAGTTGAGGCCCGTGCGATTCTCCTGTGGGAGTGGGGAAAAGTTTGTGACGGTAACGGGACAATTCGTCTTTTACCTGCGGTTCTGACCAACCCAATTGGGCAGCCATACATTGAGCGGCTTTTTGGGAAGCTTCTCCCCATCTTTCGGGACTGTAACCTATTTCCAGGCGCCTAATAAGGACATCATCTAGATGAACGGCTTTCTCCTCTCGAACGGCAAAAACCACCTGGGCTAAGATTTCAGGACGGTTAGAAACAAGTCGTTCGGCCCACGCCGGATTTTCCTCCAGAAGTTTCAAAACTTTCGATGCTCTTTGACCGTAGAGCCCGACCAGCTGTTCAACTTGATCCGGCCCTAAAAAATATTTTTCGGAAGCCTGCTTTTTTTGAGCGTTCAAAAACTCATTCAGGGGAACCGATGGTGTTCCGGGAAGGCGGTCCGAAGCGGATGGGGCGGGTGATTTGCCCAGAATCACCATTATTTTTTGAACAGCCCTTTCGGCCATTGAACGGTATGTGGTCAATTTGCCGCCAACGATGGTAACCAGACGGCCCTTAGCCAGAATACGGTCTTCCCTGGATACGGCGGATGCGTTATTGCCTGTCGAAAAGGCCAGTGGACGAAGCCCCGTGAAGGCGGATATTACACTGCTTCTTTCCCAGGCTTGACCTGGGAAAACCCGGCCGGCTTCAGTTAAAAGATACTGGATTTCTTCTTCGGTTGGTATCGCGTGGTCTGGATCGGTCGAATCGTCCAAATCGGTGGTGCCCACCAGACTGAAACCCTGCCAGGGAATGACGAAGATGATACGGTTGTCTTTGGCGGTGGTGATTAAAACGGCGTGATCGGAAATCACCTGGGGAACGATGATATGGCTTCCCCGGGTTGGTCGAACGAGCACGACCCCGTCCTCCCCTAAAATCTTGGCAGTCTGGTTGGCCCAAGGCCCGGTGGCATTGAGGAGACACCGGGCTTTAAGAACCCCGCTCTCTCCCGTTTTTTCGTCCTTGAAAAAAACATGGTAACCATCCTCCGACTTATTCAATTGCGTGACGGATCGATAGTTCCAGCAGGAAGCTCCTTTTTCCTCAGCACCCAAAATGTTTTCCAGAACCAGTCGCGCGTCATTGACCTGGGCGTCAAAATAAACTCCGCATCCCAGCAAACCCTCCGTTTTAAGGAAGGGAGCTTTTTTCAGGGATTGTTCCTTGTCGAGCCATTGATGAAAGGCAATGCGGTGGGCCCCTGCGAGAATGTCATAGAGCCAAAGACCGATCTTGAGCATCCAGGGAGGGTTGCGATCCCCCCCATAACAGGGTAATAAAAAGGAAAGGGGCCTAACCAGATGGGGAGCTGTTTGAAGAAGCCGATACCTTTCACGCAGGGATTCGAAAACCAGCGAAAAATGGAATTGTTCCAGGTAACGGATGCCCCCGTGAATCAATTTGGTGGATTTGCTGGAGGTTCCCGAGGCGAAATCCCCTTTTTCGAAGAGCGCCACCGACAGGCGGGCTTGAGCGGCCTGGTAGGCAACCCCGGCGCCATTGATGCCGCCGCCCAGGATGACCAAATCGACTTCGGGTGTTTCGCTCATCAGAACAACCTCTTGAAGGCGAGTCTTTTCTTTTATTCTGGAACCGTTATACCCTTGAAAGCCAGTTATTTTTAGTCAAAATGACCCCTCTTAAATTGAATGCGCCCCTGGGCTCGTTTAAGATATGAATTGGTTTTGCCTTCCTTGAAATAAGGCAAATAAGCGAGGGTGGCGCCCCAAAAAGACTTTTAAAACTTAACAAGATTTTTGGGACGTGCCACCCTCCCTAATTCCAAGTGGGTGAAACGGAGTTTCACCCATAGTTAAAGGCGAGGGTGGCGAAACTGGCAGACGCACCAGACTTAGGATCTGGCGGGGTAACCCATGGGGGTTCGACTCCCCCCCCTCGCACCATTTATCCCTTTTTTGCTGGAAAAATTGGCGAGATAGCCTTTTTTCCGGTCACTGATTTTAATGTTTGCAGTTATCTAAAGCGCAAGGAGTGCTTGTGAAAGTCAGCGTGAACGAAGTTACAAGTTGGTCGAAAGAAATCCAGGTTGAGATTCCGGCGGAAGACGTTCAACTTCGCGTGGATGAAATCTACGGAAAAATCACGCAAGAGGCTAAATTGCCCGGATTTCGCAAAGGCAAGGTTCCGATCAGTGTCATAAAGAAAGAATACAAATCCAACGTGCGCGAAGAGATGATTCAGCATCAACTGCCGGATTATCTTCGGGAAGCCCTCATTGATCAGAAAATTAATCCCGTGACTCAACCCAGAATCACCCACCTGCAATTTGAAGAAGGGGCCCCCCTGAAATTCGTGGCCTCGGTGGAAGTGAAACCCCTCTTCGAATTAAAAGAATACAAGGCCCTGAAGGTCAAAAAAGAATCAACGGTTGTTGGGCCTGAAGAAGTGGAGGAAACACTCGAAACCATTCGCCAACAGCAGGCCGATTTCATCCCTGCGGAAGATCGCGCCGCTAAAACCGATGATCTGGCCGTGATTGATTTTGAGGGACGCATCGAGGGTAAAACCTTCGAAGGGGGAAAGGCTAACCGTTATCCAGTTCTGCTGGGATCCGCCAGCCTATTGAAAGATTTCGAGGCGAATCTTATTGGTTTGAAGAAGGGTGAAACCAAGGTTTTCAAAGCCATATTCCCCCAGGGATACGGAAACGAAAAAATACAGGGGAAGGAAGCGGAATTCACCGTAACTTTGCGAGAGCTTAAAGAAAAGAAATTGCCGGAGATGGACGACGCTTTTGCCCTGAAGGTCGGGAAGTTTCAGACGGTTCAAGAAATGAAAGAAAGGGTGGCCGCCGATCTCAAGTCGCACAGGGAAGTGGAGCAACGCTCCAAAATGATCGAGCAGATCGCCGAGAAATTGATGGCGGATCATCCGCTGGATGTCCCGGCCTCCCTCGTCAATCTGGAACAACAGCGGCTGATCCAACAGGGAGTGGAACGCCTGAAAAACCAGGGGGTGGACGCGGGAAAATGGACAGAAGCCCAGAAGAAGGAATTTGTCGACTCCTTGGGGCCCATCGCAAAGAAAAATGTACATATGGCCTTGCTGGTCGAGAAGATTTCCGAGGCGGAAAAAATCCGTTGTGAAGAAAAAGATTACGAGGCTTACTTGGAAAAGATTTCGGCTGGATCCAACCAGCCGCCCGACGCGGTGAAACGTTACCTGCAGCAGCAGAACCGAGTTGAGTCGGTCAAAGAGTGGATCCAATACGAAAAAACGTTGGATTTTTTGATCGCCTCGGCCAAAATCGAAGCCGCTTAACCTAGACGTATTACGGAGGAAGTGATGGCTCTTATACCCATAGTGGTCGAACAAACGAATCGGGGCGAAAGGTCCTACGACATTTATTCCCGTTTGTTGAAGGATCGGATCGTCATGCTGGGAACCCCGATCAATGACGATGTGGCCAATACCATCATCGCTCAACTCTTGTTCTTGGAGTCGGAAGACCCGGATAAAGACATCAATCTTTACATTAATAGCCCCGGCGGGGTGGTGACTTCCGGGCTCGCCATTTACGACACCATCCAATTCATGAAGGCTCCTGTTTCAACCATTTGCGTGGGACAGGCCGCGTCCATGGGAGCCGTTCTATTGTCCGCTGGCGCCAAAGGCAAGCGGTTCGCCCTTCCCAATGCCCGCATCATGATCCATCAGCCTTCCGGAGGGACTCAAGGCCAAGCCACGGATATCGCCATTCAGGCCAAAGAAATTCTAAAAATCAGGGAAAGGCTCAATGCCATCCTTTCCTTTCATACGGGCAAAAGTGTCGAGCAGATTAGCCTGGATGTTGAACGGGACTTCTTCATGTCTTCGGAAGAATCCAAGGCCTATGGACTTATCGACGATATATTGGTGAAACGACCCGAGACAAAGAAAAAGTAAAGGAATAGGCATGGCCGGCGACCGCGATAAATCTATTCTCCTTCGATGTTCCTTCTGCGGAAAAAGTCAGGAGGAAGTCAAAAAGCTCGTGGCGGGACCTACCGTTTATATCTGTAATGAGTGCGTCGCCCTTTGCAACGATATTCTACGGGAAGAGGAAAAAACCGAGGTTCCTAAACCTGGGGTGACAAGAACCCGCCTGACCATCCCCCGGCCGATGGAAATAAAAGAAGTTTTGGATCAATACGTGATTGGCCAAGAAAAGGCTAAACGCGTTCTTTCGGTGGCCGTCCATAATCATTACAAGCGCTTGACCGTCAAGACCGGTCCTCAAGAAGTGGAACTGCAGAAAAGCAACGTTCTTTTGATCGGCCCAACGGGAGTCGGGAAAACGCTATTGGCGCAAACCCTGGCCCGGATACTTGATGTGCCTTTCGCCGTGGCCGACGCCACGACCCTGACTGAAGCGGGGTACGTGGGGGAAGATGTGGAAAACATCATCCTCAAACTTCTCCAGAATGCTGAATTCGATGTTCAACGCGCCCAGCGGGGCATTATTTATATAGATGAAATTGATAAGATCAGCCGAAAGTCGGAGAACGCCAGTATCACTCGTGATGTTTCCGGAGAAGGGGTTCAGCAGGCCCTTCTTAAGATTATCGAGGGCACTGAAGTGAACGTTCCTCCCCAAGGCGGGAGAAAACATCCGCACCAAGAATATATTAAAGTCGATTCTTCCAATATCCTGTTTGTCTGTGGGGGGGCCTTCGTAGGGCTCGAAAAGATCATCGAAAACCGGCTGGGCCGCCGCTCCATTGGGTTCAAGGGAGAAACAATCAGCCGTCAGGATAAGAAATTGGGAGAACTTTTCGATTTGACCCAGCCAGAAGATCTCATCAAGTTTGGCTTGATCCCTGAGTTTATTGGACGGTTACCGATCGTGGCCGCCCTGCACGAATTGGACGAGGCTTCCCTAGTTCGGGTTTTAACCGAACCTAAAAACGCGCTAACCAAACAATACCAGCGCTATTTTGAAATGGAAAACGTGAAGTTGAAGTTCACTCCTGAGGCTCTTCAAGCAGTGGCCCAGGAAGCCATCAAGCGGCAGTCCGGCGCACGGGGGTTAAGGGCCATTCTGGAAGATGTCATGATGGAGCTGATGTACGAGATTCCTTCCCGCAAGGACATCAAGGAAACCGTCATTACTGAGGGAGTGATTCTGAAAAAAGAAGAACCCATCCTGGTCTACCAAAAGGGCCGGGGCGAGAATACGGCCTAGGGTTTAAAACCGTTGAATTTTTACCGCCTCACCAAAAAATCCTCTAAACCCATTCTTCATCTTTCTCACGCGAATGGATTTCTCCCGCCCACTTATAAAAAGGCGCTCCAACCCCTCGTAAAGCATTATCAAATCCTATCCTTAAAGATCCGCCCTCTCTGGGAAGGGGAGAATCCAAAACAATTAAATCATTGGAGCTTGTTCGCCGATGATTTGATCCGTGGTCTGGATTCCATTGGGGCAAAAGGAATCGTTGCGGTCGGCCATAGCCTGGGCGGGGTGGTGACTCTTTATGCGGCAATCAAAAGGCCCGATCTTTTCAGTCGTCTGGTATTGCTGGACCCAACGCTTCTGGATCCGGAACGTTTGCGTAAAATACGAATCATGAGATTTTTGGGTTTGGAAACCCGTCGATCACTGGTGCAGGGTGCTTTAAGGCGGCGGAATCACTGGCAAAGCGTCCATGAAGCTTT
Organism: uncultured bacterium; assembly: GCA_964525605.1. Classification (GTDB taxonomy): domain Bacteria; phylum Oederibacteriota; class Muellerivitia; order Muellerivitales; family Muellerivitaceae; genus CAVTWJ01. The sequence goes on along the minus strand of CAZGKT010000035.1, from coordinate 29,625 downwards.
CGTGTCGTTCAAAGAAAAACAATTGTTTAAAACATGGCCACAAGAAACGGTCCGAGCTTACGCGAAAAGTATCACCGGTTCTTCCCCCCGGGGGGGTGTCGATTTGATCTATCCCCCTGAATGGGAGGCGCGCATTTACCAGACGATTCCTACGGATGTCTGGAAAGCAGCCCGGCGATTGACCCACCCCACCCTCGTTTTATCAGGGAGCGAATCAGAGGTTTTCACTTCGGCGAGCGGAGAAGCTTTCCGCAAGGCCAATCGAACCGTTCAGTTGGAAACCATTCCTGGGACAGGTCACCTTCTTGCCCAGGAGAAGCCGTTGGAAGTGGGAAAAAGAATCGCTGAGTTTTTGAGATAACTGGTTTTGTCTTTCTGAGCCTTTAAATATTTCCGAACACCCTTGACTACCCGAAGTCGAAGGCTAAACTAACGAGATTCTTGAAAAAAACCAGGGGAGAATGCCTGACGGACTGCGGCCCAATGGGAGCATTCTGTACGGTTTGTTTTTAATCTTGAGGCCCCAAAAGGGGCGAAACGAGGTTTCCAATGATGAAAAAGTTCATTATGGCCCCAGGTCCCACTGCGATTCCTGCTGAGGTTTTGGCGGAAGCCAGCATGCCTATTCCCCACCACCGGACTCCCGGGTTCCAGGCGATGTTCAAGGCCGCTTCGGAGGGTCTCCAGTTATTTTTTCGCACGAAAAATCCTGTCATTACGTTCGCTTCCGTTGGCACCGGCGCTATGGAAGCGGCCGTTGCCAACCTGACGTCTCCCGGGGAAAAAGTTTTAGTGGCCTCTTCCGGGTGGTTTGGGAAGCGCTGGAATGACATCTGCAAGGTTTACAGTGTGCAAACCGATTATTACGAATGTGAATGGGGACAAGCGGTGGATCCCGCCGAGGTCGAAAAAAGACTCAAAGCGAACCCTGAGATAAAACTGGTTTTCACAACGTTGAATGAGACGGCGACGGGTAATTTAAACGATGTTCAAAGCCTAGCGAAAGTGGCCCATGCGGCGGGGGCTCTGATCGTTGTGGACGCAGTTTCAGGCTTGGGTGCGGCTCCCTGTGAAACCGATGGATGGGGATTGGATGTGGTCGTTTCAGGATCTCAGAAGGGCTTTATGATTCCCCCGGGATTGAGTTTTACCTCGGTTAATCCGGCGGCGACGGAAAAAAATAAAATCGCCAAGAATCCCAGATTTTATTTCAGTTATGAGAAGGCCTTGAAGAAACTGACGGAAGAGAAAATGCCGGATACCCCCTTTACCCCGGCTATCTCACTGGTGATCCAGCTGAAAAAAGCCCTGGAACTCATTCACCAAGAGGGAATGGAAAACGTTTGGAAAAGGCACGCGGGTTTGGCCAAGGCAACTCGCGCCGGAGTAGAAGCTCTGGGGCTCAAGCTTTACGCGCCTAAATCGCCGTCTCCTGCGGTGACATCAGTCATCTCACCCGAAGGAATTGACAGCGGGCTCATCAACAAGGCCTACCGTGACACCTACGGCATTAGCATTGCCGGGGGGCAGGGACCGGCCAAGGGAAAGATATTCCGCATTGGTCATCTGGGTTACGTGGATGGATCGGATACGATACTGGCCATCGCGCGTCTTGAAATGATTCTGCACAAGCTGGGCAAACCCGTACCCCTGGGGGCGGGAGTGAAGGCGGTCCAGCAGGTTCTGCTCGAAGAAAACTTATAATCAGCCGTTTTAAGGGGAGAATAATGATCAAGATCCTCGTCACGGACAAACTGTCCGAACAAGGGATGGAAGTTTTCACCCGGGAAAAAGACTTTCGGGTGGAAGAACACCTGAAAAAGACACCGGAACAACTTAAGGCCATCCTGCCGGGGTTTCAGGCCTGGGTGATCCGCAGTGGAACCAATGCGACGGCTGATTTGATCCAGGCCGCTCCCGACTTGAAAATCATCGGGCGGGCGGGTGTTGGTGTCGATAACGTGGATTTGGAAGCCGCAACCAAACGGGGAATCATCGTCATGAATACCCCGGACGGAAATACCATTTCAACTGCCGAACACACCGTGGCCATGATGATGTCCATGGCCCGTCTGATACCTCAGGCGATGCAATCTTTGAGGGAAAAAAAATGGGAACGGGCCAAGTTTACCGGCTGTGAACTAAACGAAAAAATACTTGGCGTTGTAGGCATGGGCCGTATCGGCGCCAATGTCGCCCGTAAAGCCAAGGGCCTGGGGATGAGAATCATCGGATTCGACCCTTATCTGGATCCGGCTCGGGCCCAGGGCCATGAGTTTGAGATTGTGACGCTGGAAGACTTGATCGCTCGAGCCGATTTCATCACGGTTCACACGCCGCTCACGAAAGAGACCAAGGGGCTGATTGGTTCATCTCAAATCGCCATAATGAAGGACGGAGTGAGGCTGATCAATTGCGCTCGGGGCGGCATTATTGATGAGAAGGCACTTTATGATGCCTTGAAAAGCGGCAAGGTGGCCGGAGCGGCCCTGGATGTTTTTGAACAAGAACCGCCTTTTGATAGTCCTCTCCTGACACTCGACAACGTGGTCTTTGTGCCCCACCTGGGCGCGGCCACCCAGGAAGCCCAGGTCAATGTGGCGGTCGTGGTTGCCGAGCAAATGGTGGAGGCCTTGAAGGGGGGAAGGGTGCGCAATGCCATTAATATGCCCTCTCTGGACCCCAAACTGCTGGAAGAATTAAAACCCTACCTAGACTTGATGGAAAAAATAGGCTCTTTCCATTACCAATTGGCAGAATCTTTCATCCAATCCATTCAGGTGGAATACAACGGCGAAATCGCCAAGTATGATCACAAACCCCTCACCCTGAGCTTGGTGAAAGGCATTCTGGACAAGGGAATGAGCGGAGGTGTCAATTATGTTAACGCGCTCGTGATCGCCAAAGAAAAAGGGTTCCAAATTACAGAAACAGTTCACAACACAGTGAAAGATTATTCCTCACTCATCACCGTAACGATCAAAAATGAAAAAGGAGCACATTCCATTTCTGGTACGGTTTTTGGAAGAACTGAGATGCGGATTGTGAGTTTGGATGGAAGCAACACCGATTTTACCCCCTCGGGCCACATGATTTGGATGGCCCACCAGGACAAACCCGGCATCGTGGGAAAGTTGGGTACTATTTTGGGAAGCAACGGAGTGAATATCGCGGGGCTTCATGTCGGGCGTCAGGAAGTAGGCGGGAAGGCTGTCGCCATGGTGAATGTAGATAATGAAGTTCCCCAGAAAGTATTGGCCGAATTGAAGGGGATTCCGCATATTCAGGATTTGCGTTTCGTCAGTCTTTAATCCATGCCGTTTTCTTGACAGAGGCTGGCAGGAAAGATACCTTAGAACGCATGAAATCAAAACTATTAGCTGGCTTCATCCTTATTCTACTGCCGGGTAACCTTTTGTGGGCTTCGCCCAGTTTTTGGGGCGGGGCAAATGAGACGCCTACCCCGGTGCCGCCTCCTCCAGTCGAGCAAACCGAGGAACCCCCCGCCGTTCAAACGGCCACACCGACTCCGGTGGAGGTCAAACCGGTTACTTTTCCCACGGCGACGCCTACTCCTTTGCCTGGAATGCATTCGAAGGATTCAACAACTGCTGCGCTTTTCTCGACGGTTGTTCCCGGCATGGGCCAGGTCTATGACGAGGATCCTTTGAGGGGCGTTGCATTCGCCGCACTTTTCGGAGTTGGACTCTGGCAAACTATTTATAATCTACAATTGGTTCCAGGAAACAATGCTGCAACAGGGGATAATACGGTTGTTAGAAACGAGGACGCCGGGGAATTAATCGGGCTGGCGACTTTGGCAGTTTATGGTTTCGGTATCCAGGATGCCGCCAATGGGGCCAATAATTATAATCGTCGAAACAACCTATCTCTCACATTCCAAATAAATCCTCGGAGCGGCGCCCAGCTGGCCCTGCGTTTCTGATTAGCCTGTGAAGAGGCAATGCAGAGGGTTGGAATTGAGCTTATTCAGGTTTTCTAGTTTTTGTTTCCTAATGCTCCTTTCGTTTTTTACAACCTACCATCTTGAAGCTCTTGAATTGGACCCTTTTCCCCTGCCAGAAGTATCCCGCGATGAGTTCTCCATTTCTTTTTTTCGCGAGGAAAGACCCAGTTTTTATTGGGTCAACGCGGGTGTTCCCGATAGTTTCTTTAATCCCGTCAGCGTGGTTCAAGCCTTTCCAAATCCAGTGGTTTATTCATTAAGAACCATCGAATATGGGGTCCGGGCCCAGGATTGGGTTACAGACCAGTTGAATTTGAGGATTACATTTCCCTTTGAGGGAAATGCTTTGGAAGATACGGGTTCCGTTAACAGCGCGGGAGCGACTGTAAACGCAACCCACAGCGCAGAAAAATTTGGGGATATCGAAGTGGCAGGCACTTTTCTATTGGTGGGTAAATGGGAAAAGGGGAATTATATTGGTTTGGATGGCTGGTACCGCTTTCCGACAGGGTCCAACCCTTTTTACCAATCATATCCCCTTTTGGGAACAGGGGTGGGGGCGGCCCGGCAGGCGATAGGTCTTGTCATGGATCAAGAAGCTTATGGATTTTCCTTTTTTCAGAGCCTAAACTATGAAACGACTGATCCAGTTCATCTTAACGCCACCTCCTATTTGGGCGCCGGGACATTCCATTGGCCTGACGATTGGTTTACCTCATTACGAGTTAGCTACCAGTTGTATAAATTGGGCCAAAGGGCTGTTTCGGTTTATTGGATGGTTCGATCCAGGATAAGTGGTTTGATGACATTTAACGGTCAAGTGTTAAGCTATGGAGAGAATAAAAATCCGCTTAATTATGGAATGACTACTGATGAATTGACCACTTCAACATTTGGAATGGACGTCCAAGTGGATAAGACCTTTTCGGTAGATGGACAATTGATTTATTTTCCTTGGTATTTCGGCGGAATAGGGCGCCCGAATCAAGGATGGATGTTCAACTTAAGCATGGATTTCAAACCTCTGTGAGTTTGGTTGTATAAGGGAGGACAAGCGATGCCGGACGCAAATATGTTTCTCGAAAAAAGAGTCCATCCCCGTGTTTCGGTTAAGATTCCCGTGAAGTACCGGGTGATCGAAGATCAGAAGGAAATCGAAACAGTATTCGAACGAAAAAAGCGCGAACAAACCAGTCAAACCATGGATGTAAGCCTAGGGGGCCTTTATTTGGTCGCCGATCAGGTTCTCAACGTGGGCAGCATCCTTCGTCTCGATATCACCCTACCCGAGATTTCCCACGTAATATCGGCATTTGCCGAAGTTGTTTGGTCTAATGAGACTGGCGGGGGCCTCCACTTTTTGGCCATGAAAGAAGAAGACGTGGATTCTTTGAAGAACTACCTAAATCAAACCCAACCTGGAAAATAAATAAAATTATGAACGGACGCTCCTTTTTTTTCCCCTTTTTGCTTTTTTGGGTCCTGTTGGGGGGAATCGTGGGAGTGGTGTGTGCTTCTGTTAATGTCTGGATCGCCGGTGCCGTCTCAGGTTTGGCTTTTTGGATTTTTGGCGCATGGGCTTTTAATCGAGGCCGCCGGGATGCCTTCCATTCCTTTAAAGAAAGGATGAAATCCCAAAGCCTCTCCCGGAACTTGGCCGAAATATTAGATGCATCCTCCTCCGATTCTAATCCTTTTGAAGTTTTCGCCCTGGGTGTAACAGATATGGATCGGAACCTTGCCTCCCCAGGCCCAGGGACAAACATAGAAACTGCGGCCCTGCCCTCTTTGGAAATCCTCGAAACCCTGGAACATTTAGTCCGGGAACAGGAACTAACTATTCAGGCTTTTTACGCTTTCAAGGATGTCATCCGAGACTGGTCCACGACAATCGAAAAAGCTGGCCGAATCAATAAATCATTGTTGCAATTAAATGAAATCATCGTCAGCGATAGTAAAAAAGTGGCCCAGGATACGGATTCCGCAGCTCGATCCGCTACCGAAGGGATCAAGACTGTCGGCAAAGAAATCAAGGCCATGACCGAAATCAAGGCCACCATAGGTTCATCCGCCGAGGTGATCCAACAACTGAACTTGGCCTCCGAGCAAATTGGAGATTTTCTAGCTACGATCACCTCGATCGCCCGAAAAACGAATCTTTTGGCATTAAACGCGGGAATTGAGGCCGCTCGTGCCGGGGAACAGGGAACCGGGTTTGCGGTGGTGGCAGGAGAAATTAAAATTTTAGCTGAGGCTTCCGCTAAAGCCGCGGGAGACGTGAAACACTTGGTGGATGATATTCGAAGCAAAACCGCTAATGCCATTTCCTTGATCAATACCACGGGAAAAATCGAAGAAAACGTCAACGTGGTTTACAGTGCCGGTGACGTTTTCATGAATATCGTGAAATCCATCCGTAAGGCGGGCGGTTTGCTGGGCGAAATTTCCCAGGCCCTGGACGACCAAAGAAATGACAATGAGTTGCTCGTGCAACTTTTGGAGAAGATCAACAGCGCGGGTGGACAGGTTCGAGATAAATTTGATTTGGCCCAGCAGGGACTGGACCAGGTTCAAAAATTGTCCCAAAAAATACGGGATCAAATAACCGAGGCCCGGAGCGCTCATTCGAGCTAGCCGAGTTTAAGTTGACAGGCTCAAACACAGCGAGTTAAAGTAAAAAGGTTCGAGCCCGCCTGAAAACGTTAACGGGCTTTCTAGCCATTCATTCCAACGTCAAGAGGTTTGTTCATGATTAAGTGCCCGGCCTGCGGCGCGGAAAATCCCGAAGGCACGAAAATTTGCGTCAAGTGCGGAACCGAACTTCCAAAAACAGAGAAGGAAAAGAAAAAATCGGTTGCCGCTGAAGCTGCACCTAAGAGCTCTTTCCGGCTGGGTGATATTGTCCGGGATTTAGTGGATGTTCTTTTTCTTTTACTCATCATTGCCTTAATTGGTTTTTATTTTATGGAAGAATCCTGCCATTGGACTTGGCCTCCGCGATTTACTGAAACCGAAGAAGCGCGGATTGTGTCAAACCCCATTTTTGGACAGCCGACTCCGGTCTCCGTTCCAAAACACCATCGCGGTCATGCCGCTCATCCGGCCGCTTCTGTGGAGACTTCGACCGTTGAATCAAATCCGGAAGTCCAATTTGGGAACGCGGAAACCTTTTATCAGAAGGGCCGGGTTCAATATGATAAGAAGAACTATCATGCTTCTTTCAATTTCCTGAAGCAGGCTCTTCAGGTGGATCCCACCTATTCCATGGCTTATTTCGCCTTGGGTTACCTCTACCACCACTTTTCCATGGATGATGCTGCGGTTCGAATGTATGAGATGTCTTTGCGCTTTAACCCGAACCATGCGGAATCCATCAATAATTTGGCTAAGGAGTTCAAAGATGCGGGCAATTACGACGACGCCTTAGGTCTTTACCAGCAGGCGGTCAGCTTGGACCCCTCGAACGCCGATTTTCAATTTAATTTGGGGGATCTTTACTTAGATAAAAACCAGAATGAGGATGCTCTGCAAGCTTTCCAAAAAGCCTCAACCTTAAACCCTCAAAACCCGGACATCTATACCGACTTGGCCCTGGCCTGCGAACACCTGGGTCGAAAACAGGATGCGGAAGATGCGTGGCACAAGGTGTTGCAGTATTCCAACCAATCCGACTATATACAGCAGGCCAAGCAGCACTTGACTTTTTTACAAGCACAGAGTTAATCAAAGAATAAAAAAGCCGTCCCCTTCGAAGGGGATGGCTTTTTTTGTTTGGGATGATACTGGATTACTTTAGGCGGTTGTAGAGTTTGAAGAGCTCCTTAAAAGCTCTCAGAATTACTGAAAGCTTGGCGCCAGTCTGGGTTCCCGCGGTTCGGGAATAGTGGGTCACCCCCACCTCAATGAAACGAAATTTTTCCTTGTGGGAGCGGGCCAGCAATTCAGTGGAAACCATTGCCCCGCCGGCGGTCAATTCGACTTTGTCGATTACTCGGCGTTTCATCAACTTAAACGCGCAGTCCACGTCCCTCACCTTAAACCCGAACAATAACTTCACCAATGAACCCCACATATAAGCGTTCATTTTACGGAGCGCTGGATCCCTCCGGTTCTTTCGGTAGCCGAGGATCAGGTCGCCTTCGTCTATTTTTTCGATTAAAAGAGTTATTTCCCTCAAATCGAATTGCAGATCACCATCCGTAAAGAAGACGAAGTCGTACCTAGAGGATTTATAGCCCGAAATGACCGCTCCCCCATAACCTTTGTTCTTTTCGTGGTGTACCGGGCGAACATGAGGATCTTCTTTGGCCAGGCGGTCAATGATTTCACCCGTTTTGTCTTTGCTGCCGTCGTTGACAGGTATGATTTCCCATTGCTCGGCTACCTCGGGCAAGATCCCTTGCGCCTGACGAATCATCCTTTCAACGTTAGCTTCCTCGTTATAACAGGGGAAAAAAACAGATAGGGAAGAAAGCTTTGGCATGACTACTCCTTGGATTCAATGCTTGGAAATTTTACCACGCGCGGGAGAGTGCCGGAAAGAAAACCGGGTTCTTACTCCTGAAACGCAGGGATTTCAACCGTGGAATCAACGAGTCGCGCGGCTTTGTTGCCCACATCCACGGCAAAATTGGTTCCGCGGTCCTCGGGATAAACGAGGGCCATATTGGCTAGATAAATGTTGCGGATAGGCGTCTCGTAACCTGGCTTGACCTCGCTGTAATGGAGAGGTACCACGGGTTGGGCGTATAAATCTTGAAATAAATGGATTTCCTCGACCACGGCGGGATCGAAATCAGGTTTGATTGATTTTAAATGGGGAAGCAGTTCGGCAAAAATGTCCTCTTTTTTCATTTTAAAGTACTTGTGTTCCTGGGGCAGGTAATTAGCCACATACATTAGGTGCTTTCCCTGATACCAATCCAGGGGAACGAAATTGGTGTGTTCAATCAGGGCCAGGATTGGATTATTTGAATCCCCAACATTGATCCAGTACATGTCGCTGAATTTCTCTCGCATGACCAGGATCAGGCATTGGGCGCCTAAAAAATCAAGCTGGGTGAGTCGCTGTACGTAATCTTTCGGAAGTTCGGGACAAGTCTTCAGAAAGATCGGTGTGGCGGCCGCAAAAATAAGGCGGTCAAAGGATCTCTCGCCCTTTTCAGTCACGAGGCTTCTGAATTCACCGTTTTGTGTCAGGATTTTTTGGATGGGTGTTTTCAGGTGGATTTGAACACCGGCTTGCTGAGCACCCTCCGCGAGGGCCTGGTGAAATACCTCGAAACCGCCCTTGAAATAGCCCAAGGTTTCTTTGGCCCCTTTTCGGGAAGAAAAGCGGGTGTGCACCCGGGCCCAGAACCAGGCCATGGCCACCTTGTCGTAGTACCGGTCAAACTTACCTTTTAATAACGGTTCCCAAATAATTTTTAGGACAGTTGGTCCGCAGTATTTTTTCAACCATTCATAGGCCGTGATGGATTCAAAAGGTTTCCAATTATCCTTTAAACCCAGGTAAAGACCCTGAAAACCGAACCAGATTCTTTCCCAGATGGGGAGGAGGGGTAGTTTTAATATTTGGGAGGGGGTTCCAAAGGGATAAAGTTTACCCTGATACGAAAGTCCCATTTGGCTTGGAAGCCAATGCAGGCTGTCACGGACACCTAACTCGTCCACCAGCCCTCTAATCTTTATATCGCTGGTAAAGATATGGTGGTAATACCTCTCGAGGGTTGTCCCTGCGATGGGAAAACCGGCGGCCAAGCCTCCCACGTGATCGGAAGCTTCATAAACATCCACCTCATGGCCCTTCTTAGCCAAACGGTAAGCCGCGGTCAGACCCGCCACCCCCGCCCCGACGACGCCAATTTTCATTTTTTTGCCTTTTTAGGTTTTTGTTCTTCTTCCCGACTTTTCTCGAGTTTTTTCAAACTTAGATGTTCCCGGCTCATGTAGTAAAGCCCCAAAAGATTGATGGGAAGCCATACCACGAAGTGGACAATCAGGATATAGCCGACGGCCACCTCGATTGGAACCGTAAGAGAAATGAGGAGTGTTTTCCCGACGAATTCAAAAAGCCCGAAACCGCCAGGGGCATTTGGAACCAGAATGGCGATGTTCACCACCGCCATGAGTAAAGCGGCGGACCAAAGGGTAAGCGGTGAGGGGGCGATTCCCATGCCAATGGCAAGAAGGTAATAACTGCTGAACTCACAGGTCCAAGCGGCTAAGGAAAACGCCAATACCAGAAACGATTCACGGATGTTTTTAAGAATCTTAAGACCGTCGATGAAAGTATGGGCAATTTTATCCAGGGGACCGCTGACCTTGGCGGGGAGAAACTGGGTGAAAAAACCGACCACCCGCATGGCCTTATCCCTAAGTAAAACAACGATGAAGAGAACCAAAAAAGCGGTACCGAAAACGTAGGGACATTTGTGGATAGCGGATTGGAGGCGTGGATCGAGGGTTTCGGTTTGTAGATGGCCAAAGGTCAGGGCGCCCCAGAGGATAATCAGCATGGCCAGACCGTCAAAGATGCGCTCGACGATGATGGTGGCCAAGGACGCACTTCGGCTGATATTTTCTTTGCTTCCGTTAAGATAAGCTCGGACAAATTCTCCCGCCCTTGCGGGCAATAGATTGTTGGCCATGAACCCGATGATCAAAGTGGGAAAAAGGTTATTAAAAGAGCATTTTTTGATGGGTGAAAGGAGGATAACCCAGCGGAATCCTCGGACAATATAACCGGCAAGATAAACTAATAGAGCCGGAAGAAGCCAGATGAGATGGAAATGGAAAATAGCGTCCCAAAGCTGGTCCCAATGAACATCTTTTAAAACGAAAAAGAACATCACAGCCATGACGAGAAAACCAAACCAAATAACTTTTTTGGATATCATTGCGACCTTTCTTTTTCAAAATGCGCCAGTATTTTGCCCGAAATGGGTCGAAAATTGAAATGGTTTTAAGTGGGAATGGTGGGCTTCCCTTTAATATGAAAAGCCGAAAAGGTGGTGATGGTTCTCCGGTAGAAGTAGAATATAAAAGGTTTTACACCATCGGGAGGATTCGATGAATAACAAATATTGGCTGGCTTTAGGGTTGCTGTTCGTGATTTCTGGTCGGGTCATGGCGCAAACTCCTGCGCCTGCGGCAAAGACCCCCTCCCTTACGGGTTCGACAACCGGGACCGATACAAGTTTTGCGAATTTCAAAGCGGCTTATGACGCAGGTAACCAGGCCTACAAGAATAAGGATTGGAATGAAGCGGCAGGGGATTATTCTCAAGCGGCTTCTCTTGCGGCTAACGACAAATCCAAAAGCCAGGCCTTAAATTCCCAAGGGTGGATGCTGATCAAGGGAAAAAAATGGAAATCCGCACAATCTGTACTTGATAAGGCCGTGAAGGCGGATAGCACCAATAAAATTGCTGCTAAAAACCTTGGCGTGGCCAGTTATCGAATTTATGAGTTTGGTTTTGGGGGCGTGGAAGACCTGAAAACAGCTATTCCGAATCTGGAGGCAGGCGGAGACACGGACTTGTTGGAACTCGCCAAGGGCGCCGAAACCCGCGAAGAGAGCTATGCCCAAGCCACTCCAGAGGTTGAGCCCAAACTGGCAGATTTGAACTATAAGGCTCTTGTGGCTCTTGGAAATAAAGCCCAATCCCAGGGACAATTTGACCTCGCGTTGAAAATCTTTAAAAAAGCCGGCGAAATCGCTCACTCAGCTGTCTCCAAGGGTCAGGCGGCTAATCTCCAGGGAAAGGTTTTATTGGATGCTCGACGTCCCCATGAATCCATCCCCTATTTCGAGGAAGCCGTCAAGGATCAGCCCAATGAAAAGGTGTACCTGAATAATCTTGGATACAGCTACCTTGAAATTTACGATTCAGGAAAAGGGGACGAAGAAACACTTAAAAAGGCTGTGGATGCCCTTTATAAAGCCAACGCAATCGACCCTTCTTTCCATAAAGATAATTTAGTTATGGCTTTAGACGAGTTGAAGGAAGTGGACCCCGATGCCGCTAAACAATATACGGCAAGCCCGGAAAAATCCGAGGAAGCCGCTCCTGATGAGGCCACTACCGAAACTGTCACTCCATCCACCTCGGGTGCCGATGGAAAAGCTTCTCCGGGGGATCCAACAGAAGGAAAAGATTCCAAGTAAAACTATCATGCCCATCCAAGAGCGATTAAACGCCTTGCATGGGCGTATCCGGGCTTGTTCCCTCTGCTTTCCCAGGGGTGGGAATTGCCCTGTTTCGGGCACCGGCACAGCTGTAAAAGGTGGACTTTTTTTGCTAGGGCAGGCTCCTGGCATCAAAGAGCCGACCGCCCAAAAGAATTTCGCCTGGACCGCTGGCAAGCGTCTTTTTAAATGGTTCGCGACGATTGGGATGACAGAAGAAAATTTGCGCCAGCATGCCTATATCACGGCGGTCACTAAATGCTATCCAGGGAAAGCCTCCCACGGAAAGGGCGATCGAAAACCCAGTCCAGCCGAAGTCGAAAATTGTTCACCCTACCTTCAAGAAGCGCTTCGCCTTTTATCGCCTTCGGTCGTGGTTCCCATTGGTGGAATGGCCATCGAGCAGGTTTTAGGCCCCCATTCCTTTTCAGAAGTCATCGGTAAGGAGTTTCGAAAAGAACTGCCCGGAGGAAAGGCTTACATTATACCTGTTCCCCATCCCTCTGGTGCCAGTCCCTGGCCCTATCTTCCAGGAAATGGCGCAAAACTGGAAAAAGCTTTTCAGCTGATACGCTCCAGGCTACGAAAGCAGAAGCTTTATTCCCGATTTGCCGATATATAAGGGCCGCAGTTGTAACTTTTAAAATCCATTGGATAAAATAACGCTCTTGATTTGGCCCAGGGCGAAATGTTTTTTGAGATCAAGATGATTAATTCACGGGAGGAGTCGCTATGCAATTTTTAACTATTCTGGCAAGCCCGAAAGGCGAAACCACCAAGGTCTATTTTGCTTTTGAAAAAGATAAGGGGTTCGCGAACGCTTTGGGAAAAGAAGGCGATATTCTCCGTTCAAGACTGGAAGAAGAGGGGTTTCTTGGAAAGGAATCGACCGCTGGAGTTTCACATTTACTCGAAAAAGGGGAACCGGCTCGAAGTATTGCCCTGGGATTAGGTTCTAAAACCGGTTTTGGCTTGGAGTCCTTGCGTAGGGCCGGGGGGCGATTGGCCCGTAAGGCCCGGGAAATTCGTGTTGAGGTAATTACGGCCGAATGGCCCAGGGCGTTTACCGACGAACATCTTTTTGCTTTTGCTGAAGGGGTTCTCTTGGGTTCCTACCAATTTACCCGGTATAAATCCCCCAGTAAGGATGCCTCTCCAGGCTTACAGAAGGTTTATTTCAAAATCTCGAAAGAACGGAAGTCCAATGCCGATAAAGTCTTGTCCAAGGCTCAGGCCTTTGGGGAAGGGACGATTCTAGCCCGTGATCTCATCAATGGTGCTCCCAGTGATGTGACGCCTAAAGTTTTGGCCGATACTGCCCGTAAAATCGCCAAAGGAAAAATTAAGCTTAAGGTTTTTGGAAAGAGGGAATTGATAAAGATGGGAGCCGGCGGGCTATTGGGAGTCAACAGGGGAAGCGCCCAGGATCCTTATCTCATTCATCTTCATTACAAGCCTACGGGAAAAGCCAAGAAAGTCTTGGCGCTTGTGGGTAAAGGAATCACTTTTGATTCGGGGGGATTATCCCTGAAGCCCGCATCGGGTATGGAAACCATGAAAATGGACATGTCAGGCGCTGCGGCGGTCTTGGGGGTTTTCAGCCAATTGAATAAAACCCAACCCCGGGTTGAAGTGCACGGAATTATACCCACTACCGAAAATATGCCCGGAGGCAGAGCCTATAAACCTGGTGATGTTCTCAAGGCTCTCAATGGAAAGACCATGGAAGTGTTGAATACAGATGCGGAAGGACGGTTGATCCTTTCCGACGGTCTCAGCTATGCCGATCGTCTTAAAGTCGATGGCATCATCGATTTGGCCACTTTGACCGGAGCTTGCGTGGTGGCGCTAGGTTCCCTCGTGGCTGGAGCACTCACGAATGATCAGGCTCTATTAAACCGGTTGAAGGCCGCAACCGAGGCGGAAGGGGAACCCATCTGGGAATTGCCCCTCGTGAAGGAATACAGGGACGATATCAAGAGCAAGGTGGCGGATATCAAGAATATCGGAAGTGGCCGGGAAGCTGGAACCATCACCGCGGCCATGTTTTTGCAAGAATTTGTTGGGGAAACTCCCTGGGTCCACCTGGATATCGCTGGTCCGGCTTACTTGGAAAGAGAATTCCCATCCGTTCCTTATCTTGCCCATGGTGGAACAGGGCTTATGGTAAGAAGTCTGCTTAATTTTCTCAAAAACGAGTAGTTTTTCTTGAAAAGGGAGCAGAAATTTCCCCTCTTTGCCATTGGGGGTTTCATTTAATGGTAATACCTATTTGTTCTTCCGTTTATCTAAAGTAGTGAAGTCACATAAAACACTGTTTTTCTACGATTTTTTGAAACCGGACATCCTTTTTAACCGTCCTAAGAATAGGTAAGCCAGGTGAAAGATGACCGAACTTGAGGCGATCGATCGATGCCGGGCTGGGGATATAACTGGCCTTCAAGTTTTATACGAATTACATCGAAAGAAAGTCTACAACCTCTCCTGGAGGATGTTGGGAACCCCTCAGGATGCTGAAGATGCCCTGCAGGAGGTATTCATCAAGGTCTTCGACCGGGTGAAGAATTATCGCGGGGATTCGGCTTTCAGTACCTGGTTGTACCGGATGACCGCCAATCATTGCCTTGATATTTTAAGGCGGCGGAAGATACTCTCATTTATGGGGTTTGAGAATGCCCCGGAAGTGGAAGACAAAAAGCAAAGCGGCCGGGAAGCGGACCTGGGATTAAGCCCGGTGATCGAAACCGCCCTCCAAAAACTGCCCGAAAAACAACGGGCCTGCTTGTTGATGCGGGAAATGGAAGAACTGAGTTACGAAGAAATTGCCGAGGCGTTGGGGCTTTCCCTAGGCTCGGTAAAATCGAATATCTTCCGGGCAAAGGGGTTTCTGAAATCCTGCCTGGAAAATGAAGGGGTTTCCTCCGCGGACCTTTAGTTACGGGGGAGAGAAGGCGAGGTGGACCATGAAAAGTCAATGGAATGACCAAAATCTGGAACGGGTTTTGAGAAGCCTGAAGGAATCTGAAAAAGATACTCAGGCATCGGAGAGGGTTTGGGCCAGAATTGAAACTCGTCTTGCCGACAGGAAATCGTCCTGGCTGAGCCATAAGGTTTGGCGGCCGATGGGCCATCCTATTCGTTGGGTCGTGGCGGCCAGCTTTCTTTTTGTAGCATTTGGCGGGGTGTTATATCAGCACCAACTGGGTGAACAGGCCGACATGAACGCCTATCTTCTCAACATTTCCAATCCGACAGAAAATATCGGTAAGGATTCGGGCTACGTGAAAGTTTCTTCCATCATTTCGGAAGCGCCGAGCCAAGAGGGGGTTGGAATCTTGATTGGTGATGAGGACCATCCGGGCGTTCAGATGAGTGGGGATGACCCGCTTCTTTGAAGCATCAACCAGCGGAGACAAGGGGTTTGAAAATGGGAAAAATTCAATGGGCTCTGGTTTTCATTCTGGGGACGACTCTTGGTGCCCCGGTGGGAGCGGCATCGAGTAATCCCTCGGCGGGTCAAGATGGAAAGGCCAAGCCCACTGAAACCGAATTGGGTCAACTTCCTCGAATTCAAATCCTTAAAAAACTACAGCTGAATCCTAAACAAATGGATCGACTCTACACCCTTCGCGCGCATTACCGGAAAACAGATGCCGAGTTAAAAGGGAAACTTCAGGTGAAACAAGTAGAACTGGAAAACGAGTTGGAGAAAACCACGCCTGATCCCCTCAAGATTGACCAAATCACAGGCGATATCGGTGTGATTTATGGCCAGCGGATCGCCCTGAAGGCCAAATCCAACATTGAGTTGGAAGATAAGATCCTCACGCCTGATCAAGAGGAAAAGCTTAAGGAGATTGAGTTGAAAGTTGTGGTTCCCGAAAGTACGGCCAACCCCAAGAATTAAAATTCGACTCTGCGTTGGGTGAATTTTACCCAAAGTGTGAAAATTTTCCCGCCACCGAAATATTTCGACAAAACGACACGGCAAAATTCAATCCAAATTGATTACTTACCTGGTTCAATTTGACAATTCCCCTGTTCGAAGTAAAATTTGAACATGAGTCTTTTGATCATGAACCTAGCTTCCCCTTTCTTGAACTACCTGAAAAGGCTAGTGAGCGGCATTGAATTCAAAAAATTCAAAGATGCCGTCCGCCGCAATCCCAATGACCACCTTTTACGGGTTCGTTTTGCCAAGTTCTGCTTAAACCATTATTTCAGCCAAAGGGGAAATTCTAAACAACACGGTATCGAGGCGGTCAACCAATTCGAGAACATTAACCATTCCGAGGTCATGGACCTGGAAGTTTATTATTTGATGGGGAAGTACTATCAGGGGCAAGACAACGCCAAGGCTATTTCGATTTACCGAAAAGGGATCGCTCGTTACAACGAGTTTTCAACGAAGAATCTGGATTTTCGGCACGAATATGTGGAGCTTGCTTTTTCCATCGCCTTAAATCTTCTTCATCTGGAAAACAATGAGCCCGACGCCGAATTGGAAAAGTTTTTTAAGCTCATACGCCGGACTTATCTCAAACGCTTTTTTGAAGAAAAAATGGGTTTTGGTCCTGAAATCCTTGGCGGGGCCCACGGTGACGTTCGTCCGATCGTTAACTAATTAATCGTTTCATGTTTTCCTTTTCCAACCCTTCACAAAAACAAAAAACCTTTCGTGCCTTAGACCTGTGATTTGATTCTCTCGGCCAGGGTCATGAGGCCCCAGGCTATTGCGAAACCTAATAATAAGATAACGGCGTAAATGATTGGGTTGAAGAAAGGGAAGTGGGGCCCGGCCAACATGCAAAAAACCAAGGGGACTGATAAAAAAGCATTCAGGCGGGAGGCTTTGACCGCCCGGGGCCCCAGAAAAGGCGGAACAGGCGTTCCGGTTTTCACGCCCCGAATAATTTTGCGCTGACAAGGCCAGATGATAAACCAAACGTTAAACCACATCAGCGTTCCAAAGGACATTCCCGTCATAATCCAGTAGCCGGGAGGGCTATTAAGGTCTCGAATGTGGCCCGGTTTCAGGTAAACCAAGTAGAGAAGCGCCAAACCAAGAAGAAAAGTGGCCATGGCGGCCCAACGAAAAAAGAAAAGGGCCCGCGGCATCAATTCAGGTAGAACTTTTTGGCGGGTTTCGGGAGTCAGGGTTTTGTTGAACGGGCCGTTGACAAGATTGAAAAAATAAAGGAGTCCGACCCAAACTATGCTGGAAACCACATGGAGCCACCGGATGATCATTTCGGCAAGGTAACCAGCTCCAATATCCATATTGCCCTCCATTTATACGCCTGTTGTGATGATTTTTCCTACGGTATGAGCGAAGGGGGCATCTGTCAAGGAAAGGAGGGGCCCTCCCCAATTTTTTCGTTTTGATTCCTTAGGGGCTTTTGTGCATGATGAAGGCCTATGTATTTGTTATGGCCGATGAGAAAAAAGCGGATTCAGGGATTAAGAGGCTTATGAACGAGTGCGAACAACTTCACCCGCATTTGAGGGGTTATCTGGATGATAAATTAACCGCCCGGGACCGCCGGATGGTGGCCCGCCATCTCAATTTGTGCGCCAACGCCCGCAAGGAATTAGACCGGTTGCGTCAAGGCGTGAAACTCCCGCCGGTATTGGATCGTCCGTTGGATGTACCTTGGGATCAAAAGATCCTCAATTGGTTGTACCGTCCCAAAAAGGCTCAGGATGCCGTTCCCGCCAACTCCCAGACCAGGACACAAAAGCGCCGTCCGGCACCCACATCTCAGGGGCCCGTCGAACAGACGATGGCGCCTCCGGTGAAAAAATCATCCCTTTTACGAAGTCCTCTTCTTTGGCTCCTGGTACTTCTCTTCGGGGTGATCCTGTTGACTCACCTGGTACAAAACGCCGGTCAATATCGAACCATTCGCAGCGTGCAAAGATGGTTGGCCCGGCAAGGGGTACCCTTCTGTGGACCTAAATCCTCCCTCGATCTGGTGATGGATGTGACCTTGCCCCACTGGGAGGGGGACAATGCTCCCGTGGCTTTTGAATACAGCGACATCATCCGCGATCAGGAACATTTCCAGGTTTATTGGATGCTTTTGAAGCCTGATGTCGATATGCCCCTGATGGACTTTTCTAAAAACTATTTAGCGCTACGGGTTCTGGGTCAAAAACCCAAACCGGGTTACGGGGTCAAGTTCAAGCGCGTGGAAGATTATTCGGACAAGACCGTGGTTTACTATGATGAATGGTCCCCTTCGGCGGCCGCAACCCTGACCGGGGAAACCCGGCCCTGGACTCTCCAGGTGATCCCCAAGCCTCCCCAGGAGCCTTTGCTCCTGCAGAAAATCCAGTGACGGGGGTTCGAACAAGATCTTGAGTTGCTGTTCGATCGGTCTGTTTCCCCGCTGGATGAGTTTTCCAATCATCAACCGTAATTTCCTTCAAGGAGTCCCTTTTGAAAATCGGTATTGTGGGTCTGCCCAACGTGGGCAAATCGACCCTCTTTAACGCCATCACGAAGTCCAAGGCCCCGGCCGAAAACTACCCCTTTTGCACCATCGAGCCCAACGTGGGGGTCGTGACGGTTCCGGATGAAAGGATCGACCGCCTGGCTGAAATGGAAAAAAGCGGCAAGCGGGTTCCGGCCATCGTCGAGTTCGTGGATATCGCGGGCCTGGTCAAGGGCGCGGCCCAGGGAGAGGGCCTGGGCAACAAGTTTCTTTCCCATATCCGGGAAGTGGATGCCATCGCCATGGTGGTGCGGTGTTTCGAGGACGCCAATATCGTGCACGTGGAAGGCACGATTGATCCCATTCGGGATGTTGAAATTATCCTGACGGAATTATGCCTGGCCGACCTGGAAACGGTGGATAAGCGCCTGGTCAAAACCGACAAGGGCAAAAAAGCGGGGGACAAAGACGCGATCGCCGAATACGATCTTTTCCATTCCGTGAAAAAGATTCTTGAGGAAGGCAAGCCTGCGGTTTCCCTTCCGGCAACTCCTGAGGAAGAAAAAAAGCTGAAAGAATTAAGCCTCTTGACCCGCAAACCATTCCTCTATGTGGCCAATGTTTCCGAGGGGGACTTGGCGGATGTATCCAAAAACCAGGCCTTCGAAACCCTTCAAAAATACGCGGCGGGTCACCAAGCCACCTGCCTCCCCATATCAGCCAAGATCGAGTCGGAAGTAGCCGAATTGCCGGAGGAAGAGGCGGTTCAGTTTCTGGCCGACCTGGGAATCAAGGAAAGGGGCTTGCACGCCATCATCCGCAAGTCATATGAGACCCTGGGCCTGATATCTTTCTTCACCGCCGGACCCATGGAATCCAAGGCCTGGACCATCACCCGCGGAACCCTGGCGCCCCAGGCGGCCGGTAAGATCCACTCGGATATCGAACGGGGATTCATCAAGGCCGAGGTTTACTCCTACGAGGACCTGATCGCGGCAGGGTCCACCGCCAAGGGCCGGGAAGCGGGAAAACTTCGCACTGAGGGCAAGGAATACGTCATGAAAGATGGGGACGTAGTTCATTTCAGGTTTAATGTCTAATTACCCAAGCGTTGCCAAGGAGAAGAAATGAAAAATATGATCCCTGTTTTTTTTCTTTTCCTTGCCGCGTCGGCCGCCTTTGGGGCAAATGACGCCTTGTCGCAGGCCAGTCCCGCTCCCCTGGGGGAACGGGTGGCCATTTACCTGCAAAACATGCTGGCCATTCAATGCGCGATTTGGGAACAGAATCACCCGGTGGATATGGATTATCGGGAGGAAATACAC
>CAZGKT010000035.1:8373-9606 GCA_964525605.1 uncultured bacterium | reverse complement strand
CCTGAACCCACACCCACCCATTCGACGGAAATCGACATGACCCCGAAACTATGAGAATCATTTCATCTTTAGTCTTTTTTACGGTTTTATTAACGGCCGGGTTGGCTTGGAGTGCCAATGACAATCTGGGCGCCTCGGATAGCGTGCCCGTGGGCGAGCGGGTGGCCGGTTATCTCCAAACCATGGTCACCGCCACCACCCAGGCCATGCTTTTGAAACCCCAGACCAAGTATCCCAACCTGAAGCTGGAGCCGATCCGGGCCACGATCATCTACAACCCTGACGAGGAGACACTGGATGTCACCCTGGTGGGAAGCTTGCAGGATGTGGACGCGGTGAAGGAGGATTTCAACTTCATCCGCAAGCTGATCCTGGGGTTCAACAAGAAGCTCGATTACTATTACGAGGTGACCCTCACGGATGAGGACATCAACCTGGAATACCACAACGTACCCCAAAACAAGACCATCCTCAAATACGAAAACGGCCTCTACACGACCCCGGAAAAAGGCAAAGAAGAAGAGGCTCCGAGGAAGAAATCCTGAATTTTTATAACCGGGGCTATCATCCCATCCTGAATCGTCTCCTGCTTTTAGGATGCCTCCTGTACCCCCTTGCGGTTCGAGCCCATTCCATCGAGGATTCCATGAAAAACCTGGCCGCCGACCCCCATTTCGTGGAGATTACCCATTGGCAGGGGGTGACCGTAAACCTCAAATATGGAACCACCGATAATTTCACGCACCAGAATCTCTATGGCCCCTTCAACAAATGTTATGTGCATAAAATCACTGCCGAGAAATTGCGCAAGGCCCTCGAGTCCCTCCGGACAAACAATCCGGGCTATAGGTTCATCGTGTTCGACGCTCTCCGGCCCCGGTCGGTCCAGCGAAAGCTCTGGGACGTGGTGAAGGGAACTACCCGTCAAAAATACGTGGCCGACCCGGATAAGGGCTCCATGCACAATTATGGATTTGCTCTCGATATCGGGCTTTTGGACCCCCAGGGGAAGCTGGTGGATATGGGCGCCCCTTTTGACGGATTCACGCCGCTTTCCGAACCTCAGCTCGAAAGCCAGCTATTAAAAGAGGGCAAACTGACCCAGACCCAGATCGACCATCGCATGATCTTGAGAAACGCCATGGTGGGCGCAGGGTTCCGCCAGTTGCGCCACGAATGGTGGCATTACGACGCCCTGACGGAAGAACAGGTGAGGGGAAAGTTCGAAATTGT
>CAZGKT010000035.1:0-8273 GCA_964525605.1 uncultured bacterium | reverse complement strand
TTGGGGACTGGACTCCTTTCGAACAGGCTTGTGTAGACAAGGAAAGCGCGAAAATCATCGCCGCCGCCCTTTCCCGGGAACTGAAAATCGCGCGTACCCTTTCGATGATGACTTTCCATCCTGAAACCTCCCTGGAACAATTGGGAAAATTTCTTCATCCCTATATCGGCAAAAACGCGGTGGCCAAACCCACCCACACCTCCGGAGGCGTGGTATTCCTGGGTGCCAATAACCTCCAAACCATTGTTCAACAGACCCGAGAAATGTTCCAATTCGCCCGGCAGGATTACTTCTTATGCCAATATGAGGCTCAATACTTAGGTTTGAAGCCGAAGATTCTTGTGGAAGAATGCTTGCCCTCCGCCGTTCCACAGGGAAAAGATGGGCTGGGGTACCAACCCCCGCCTGATTTCCGGTTTTATTCCACGCGAGGCCGGGTGCTTTTCTGCCAGTACGACGAGGGTCGGTTTGCCAACCATCGTCAGGCGCTTTTCACCGTGCCGGATCACCAGCACATTCCGATCTCGAATATATTTCCCCTGCCGGAACCCCTCCCCGAAAAACCAACCCATTGGGACCAAATGCTCCAAATCGCCTCCGATCTGTCCCGGCCGTTCGATTTCGTGCGTGTCGACTTATACGATTTGCCGGACGGAGTATATTTCAGCGAATTCACCTTCACCCCCAACGCTACCGTTTTTCCCTTTCGTGATCGATCCTTCAGCCGTAAACTTCTAGAGAATGTTTTGAGCGCTTCAACACGTTGAACGGGTGAAAGGACCCCTGATGACCATTCCCACGAGCCTCAATTTTTCAGGCGGTCCTGGCGCCTTACCCCAAGAGGTTTTGGAGGAGGCCAGCGAGGCGATCCTTCAGGCTCCCGGAACCAATCAGTCCATCCTGGGGATCAGCCACCGGTCCGATTATTTCAAAGCCATCCTCAAGGAATCGGAAGAGATCTTTCGCTCGCTCCTGAATATCCCCTCCGGCTACCAGGTGCTCCAACTTCAGGGAGGGAGTACCCTGCAATTTTCCATGATCCCCATGCTGCTTCTTCGCGGGAATGGAAAGACGGCCGAGTACCTGAAGACCGGATATTGGAGCGCCAAGTCCATTCCGGACGCCCGCCTGGAGGGGCCGGTGCGGGTGATTTATGACGGCGAGGGAAGCGGTTATACCCGCCTGCCGGATGCCAAGGAACTTTCCTATGACCCCCAGGCCGCTTACTTCCACTACGTCTCCAATGAAACGGTGGAAGGCCTGCAATTTCACTATCTACCCGGAATAAAAGGCGTGCCCCGCGTTTGCGACATGGCCTCGGACTTTTTAAGTTATCCCTTTGACATCAAAGACTTCAGCCTCGTCTACGCCCACGCCCAAAAGAACTTGGGGCCCGCGGGCCTAACCCTGGTGATACTCAAAGATGATCTCTTAAAGGATTCCCCGGACTCCTTACCCAGCATGCTCGATTACAACAATCACGTGAATATGCAATCCATCTATAACACTCCGCCTGTTTTCGCCATTTATGTCACCCTGCTGGTGGTCCGTTGGCTGCGGGACCGTATCGGCGGACTTGAAAAGATGGCGGCCTTGAACGAAAAAAAGGCCAATTCTCTTTATGACTTTCTCGACCGCCATCCGGATTTCTTTCGGGTCCACGCAGCCAAGAAGGACCGATCCTGGATGAACGTTGCTTTCCGCCTGCCCAGCCCAGAACTGGACAAGGCCTTTCTGGAAGATTCTTCCCGGGCCGGTTTTTACGGTTTGGAAGGCCATCGATCCATGGGCGGTTTAAGGGCCTCCCTCTACAATTCGGTCACGGAAGAGGACGTCAACCGGCTTTTGGAATTTCTCGATGGATTTAGGACTCGGCATTCAAAATAAGTAAAGAGCACCTAGAATAAATGCAAAGGGGTACGGTTTAAACTTGAGTCAACGGCGGTCCCGCCAGATGTTCAAAAGGTATGGTCGGCGAAGTCCGGATGGGGCCTAGCAGGGGCGCCAACTTTTGGGAGGCCCGAACCTGGTTTTCCTTTTTTCTTCCTTGAATAAGCGCATCCACTTCTCTTCGAGCCGGGCTGGCCAGGCCGGTTTTTTCGGACGTGATCAAGGAATCCCTTCTGATCCTGCGGAAATAACAATAACGGTCCAGATTGACGACCTTCCCGGCCAGGAGGGCCCGGTTTAACAGCTCCCAATCACCGCTGAAGGGTAAACCCGAGGCAAATCCCCCCAGACGCGTTAAAAAGGCCCTGGAAATCAAACTGCTGGGATAACAGAAGGGATGGCGCAGGGTACCCTCCGGCGCCGAGTTAAGATCCGTTGGATAACGGACCGAGTGGATCACATCCTCGAAATACATGAGTTCCTGGGTGCCGATCCAATCGGCTCCCGTCCCTTCCGCCTCATTCAGCAAAACTTCCAACCGATCCAGACTGGACCAGTCATCCGCGTCCTGGAACATATATCCGTCAAACCGGGTTTGATCGATGGCGGATTGGATCAGGCGGTAGGGGCCTCCGTTTTCAGGCGAGCGCAACAGGGTGACCTTTGGAAATTTCGCGATGATATCCAGGGGGGGCTGGGGCGAGGCGTCATCCAGAACTACGATCGCATCCGGTGGGCGGGTTTGGTTCACCAGGGAATACAGGCATTGTTCCAGCCATTCCTCGCAATGGAAGTGGGGGACCATGGCCAATATTTTGGATTTTTGGGTGAATCGGGGGGGCTCGTCAGGTGTCATTTTTTGATGGTCGAAATACGCTTTTGCCGGATTGGACAGATAGGGAATATCCAGGTGAGGGTTTTGAAACTTTCTTTCCAGATCTCGCAAAGACAGGGTTCTTTCTAATCCCAGGTTCTTTAAAAGGGCAGGCGTGGAGATCCATCCCAGCGACAAATAAACTCCCCGGGCCCATTCGGTATCCGAGGCGTTGACGTTCGGAATCCACGGCTGAATGAAAAGCGGAATGTTCTCCATTCCCGCTGCGACATTCAATTGCGGCGGGGTATAGGGTGCGTTGGCAGGCAAATAGGCGAGGAATGGGGTTTGAAGACGAGGGAACAAGTCCAGACGCAGGGATTGAATTTCCACGATCTCGACATTTTTAAAATTTTCGGGGAGCTTGGCCAAAACCTTCGTTTTCTGACCGGGAAGGGAAGCCGACAAAATCCGTCCGAAGGACGGCTGTTCCTTCGCGAAAACTTGGTTTAGCTTGGCGATCAGGAAATCCAGATTTTCCCCGGCGTCCAACACCAGGGTGGTTTGGGATAGAAAATCTTTCGAGGTCACCAAACTAGCTTAGCCCTTTATGGCTGTTTTTGCCTCTTTATCCGGGCGCAGATCATAAAGTTGCAGATTGGCGATGCCGCCCCTGCGTCCGCCGAAACCCCCCGGGGCCGCCGATTGAACGACCGGGACAACCGGAGGGAGAACGGGTTTCCAAAGGGCCGGATCGACCGGCTTTCCATGCTCCCGAACCCACTTGGCGATATCGGCCTGGGCCCCGCCCATCCGTCCAAAACCGCCCGGGCCTCCCCATCCTCCGGGGTTGTTTCCGATTCCCCGATTTCCACCAACGCCCCTAGCGCCCTGGTTCGCTGGGGGAGCGTTTAAAAGCATGTAGCGAAATTGGCCCTCCGCCACCCTTTGGGCGAATTGGTTGACGGTGAGAATAGGGTCGCCTCCCATGAAACCCCCGATCGCCACGACCGGTTCACCGGTTTCGATAATGATGGGCGCCACGATCTGGCTGTTTTGCGAGACCAGAAGATAGGCTTCGCCATTTTGATGGGCCTTTAGAAATCCCAGGAGTTTGGTATTGTCCAAATTCACGCCAAATCCGGGAAATAACCCGCTCCGGCTTCCCGGGTTCAGCAAATCCGGACCGGCTTGTACCGATTGGCCCGAACCTAAAACCGGCGTCAGGGCCCAAAAGGAGGGGCAGAAGAAAAGGGACAGAAGCCCCAAGCCAAAGGCGGCGGGCGCCCACCGGGTCCAAGCGGGTTTTTGAGACGCCAATCGGGAAATCAAGAGAAGACCGGCCAAGGATATAAGGGCCCCGGAAATCAACACGGGCAGGAGTTGATGTTTCCAATCGGGGTATTGGGACACGATGAAGGCTTGCCAGGCGGCTGATATTAGCAAGGCCAGGAGCGGAAGAACCGCCCGGCCTTCCCGGTAATCATTCCAAAGCGATTGAATTCCAATACCCGCCAGGGCGGCAATCGCGGGAACCATGAGAACCAGGTAATAGGGGTGCATGGCGCCCTTCATGAAACTGAAAACCGCTCCGTAAATGAAAATCCATCCCAGCCAAAAAACGAGGGACGGGTGGTCGGGTGACAGGGGAAAGGCGAGGCGGTTCCGCCGAAAAGAGGACCAGAAACCCAGAAGAGCCAGCGGAAGAAACCAACCGATCTGTCCGGCCATGTTTTTATCCGTCAAACGAAGGGGACCCGGGGTTCCGTTGTTCATGAAACCGCCGCCCCTTTGCCGCCCCAAACCTTGGGAAGCGGGCGCGGAGCCGGGATGATTCGTATCCGTTACCGAAGCGGGTGAGGCGTTGGCGGCGATATTTCCGTTCGGCGTGGCGGAAACGATGGGGGTCGCATTGGCTCCGTTACCATTCGCCTGGAAATTTCCTCCCCTTGCGTTGGGGGGGAACCCACGCCTTCCACGCGCGAGCAATCTTTGAAATCCGTTCCATCCCAATGAAAGGCTGATCATGGAATTGTCCTGCGTGCTTCCCACGAAGGGGCGTTGTTCGGGCGGGGTCAAGTCCACCGCCAAAGGCCAAGATAAGGCCACGACTAATAGGATGAGAGTGCCCGTGCCAAGACTCCAGAAACGCCGAAACCAGGTGGTGGGCGAACCGATGAGGTAAACCAGATAAAAAACGGGAAGGGCCACGAAGGCGGCCATCATCTTGGTATTGAATCCGATGCCGACCAGTATCAAAGCTAAATAAAGAAGTTTTCGGTTTCCGGTTTCCGCCGAACGAATCAAGGCCCAGGCCGCGAGCACCATGACGAAGACCAGGCATTCGTCCGTGTTGTTGTAACGGTCTACCGCCACACTCACCGGAGAAAGGGCAATGGCCCATCCGGTGAACATGGCCGCGAAGGCTCCAAAACGGCGGCGCACCAGGTAGTAAACCACCGAAAGGGTGCCGAGCCCCTCCAGAATCTGGGGAAAGATCAGGGTGAAACCCCGGTAGCCGAACATCTTGGCGAAGGCGGTTTGAATCCACAGGGATACCGGGGGCTTGTCCACGGTCACGAATCCGACCGGGTCAAAGGATACGAAAAAGAAATTGTGCCAATTCATCATCATGCTTCGCACGGCTGAAGCGTAATAGGGGTTACCGGTTCCGTTTTTATCCAGATCCCAAAGACGTAATGCGGCCCCGAAGAACAGAATGACGGCAAAACTCACCCATTCCGCAAAATTTGGAGTAGATTGGCTTTGAGATTTTTCAGTAAGACCAGCGGAAGGCTGTATGGTTTGGTTTGTTTTCATGGTTGTCTAGACGTTCGAACAGGCTTTTGTGGGTTTGAGAACGGGGGAAAGTGCAACTCTTTGGCTTTTTGAGGGCGTCTAGATACCAATCTCCTTGATAGGGCAAATATGAACCTTTGGCGATTATGGATGATGACTTTCGTTTTAGGAACCAGCGGTGCTGTATTGGCCTCGGACCTCCTGCCCGCAATGACGCCAACCCCTGCGGTTCCCAAACCATTGGTTCTTTCGGGGCAGGATAAAATTGCCGATAACACTCATTACAAGTTGCCCAAGCCCCCCAAGAAATACAATGATGGCACCCCACTGAAGCTGATCAATGACGAAGAGTCGGCCCCTCTCGGCGCTGTCATGCGAAACCTGGGCGATCCGGCGGCGGTTCAACAAGTTCCTTCCATCAACCAAAAAGACAGCCATTCCAATAAATATTACTGGCATCCCTATAACGCGTGGAACTATTGCCATTACCGGGATGGGGACCGGAATTGGTACGGCTGGCGCATGGGCGAAACCTTTCATTGGGTGCTTTGGAAGGAGGGGCGTTTTTGGTGGCACGACCCGACCTCGGAACGATGGATCTATTTCGACCGGGGTTACTGGTGGTGGCAGGATTCAAAAACACCCCGCACCTTTCAAGTCTATCTCGACGATGGGCATTATCACGTGAGCGACTCGTACGGAGTTTTGGGAGATGATTTAATGAAAACCGGCACCGAGGAAGTGGTGACCGAGCCGGTTGCCAAGCCCAGCCCCAGCCCGACCCCCGGCGGTAAGCATGGAGGGCGTCACCACAGAAGCCAATCCATGGGCGCATCCGCACAACCTGAATAAAAAAACGGGTTCCACCGATTTTTATTTTCCGAATTTTAGAGAGGGATAATTTTCAGAAGAGAAAATAAATATTTTTGGTGTTTCGTTAAACTCTGAAACCGCTTCAACGATGATCTGATGCCATGGTCCTCGTTTTCCTGCCCGTTCAATTTCCTCGTCGTTAAATTTCCTCCCGGAGCGCATTTTCCCATTGAATGCGATAAAGTTATGCAAGTTCATTTTCATTCGAATCACTGCTGACCGCGCCTTCTTTGAAGAGGAGGCCGGTGAGGGGAGAACAGTGAAGAGATTGTCCTACAACCGATGGCTGTTGATTGTACCTGCCCTGTTGGCCCTCGCGCCTACTACCATCCTTCGCGCCCAAACGTCCTTGACGACCTACCATTCCGACCAGGCCCGCGACGGATGGAATCAAAACGAAACGATTCTTACCACCTCCAACGTCAACAGCACCAATTTTGGAAAGCTCTTTTCGAACCCCGTGGATGGGCAGGTTTACGCCCAGCCCCTTTACATGCCCAACGTCTCCATCAGCGGCGGAACCCACAACGTAGTTTATGTGGTCACTGAGAATGACAGCGCCTACGCTTTCGACGCCGACAACGCGGGGGTGACCTACTGGCATGATAGCTTCATCGGCGGGGTCACCATGACCGTGGCCCAAGCCGATGTGAACAATTGCTCCCAGATCACCCCGCAAATCGGCATCACCGACACCCCCGTCATCGATCCCGCCACAGGGACCATTTATTTTGTGGCCATGACCAAGACCGTTTCCGGCGGCGTGACCACTTTTACCCAGACCCTGCACGCCTTGGACATCACCTCCGGCGCCGAGAAGTTCAACGGGCCCCAAACCATCGGGGCGACCTTCCCGGGCACCGGTGACGGCGGCACAACGGTCAAATTCAGGCCCCTGGATTACAAGGAAAGGTGCGCCCTGGCCCTGGTGAACGGTGTGGTTTATACCAGCTGGACGGGTCACTGCGATGAGGCCATTTCGGGGAATTACTACGGTTGGGTCCTTGGCTATAGCGCTTCCAACATCACCAACCAGGTCAGCGTCTTTTGTTCCGCCCCCAACGGCAGCGAGTCCTCCTTTTGGGAATCGGGCGACGGCCCCTCGGTGGACTCCGCGGGCAACCTTTACTATCTCTCCGCCAACGGCACCTTCGACACCGCCGCGCCCGTTTCGGATTACGGGCAGTGTTTCCTCAAGCTCAATACCGTCGGCAACGCGGTGACCGCGTTGGATTATTTCGCCCCCATGAGTCAGGCCTCCATGAGCAGTGGGGACCAGGATGTCGGCTCGGCGGGACAGTGCCTCCTCCCCGCCTCCTGGGGCACGACGACCCACCCCAACATCATGATCGGCGCGGACAAGCCCGGCGACCTTTACGTGGTGGACGCGGACACGGGCAAGATGGGGGAATACAGTTCCACCGCCAACAATATTATCCAGACCGTGGTCGCTATCGGGGGCAAGGGCTATACCACGCCTGCCCTATATAGTAATGGCACTACGGACTGGGTTTATTGGGGTATGTCGGGCGCGGCTCTGAAAGCCTTCACCTTCGCCAACGGCCAATATGTGACGACGCCTTCCTCAACGACGGCGGCCATTTACGGAGCGGCCGGGTCCTATTCCACCGGGTGTGTCCCAAGCGTTTCCTCCAACGGAACCACCAACGGGATCGTCTGGGCCCTGTACCCCGGAACCCCGGTCATCCTCTACGCTTATGACGCCACGAACCTGACCAACGTGCTTTATGACAGCGGCCAGAACTCTACCCGTGATTCGGCCGTGGCCGCTAATGTCAAATTTGCGCCCCCCAGCGTAGTGAACGGCAAGGTATATGTGCCAACCGCCAACAGCCTGGTGGTTTACGGCCTGTTGACCACGGGGGCCACGTCTACT
>CAZGKT010000034.1:0-37957 GCA_964525605.1 uncultured bacterium | reverse complement strand
AGCGTCTCTCCGTTCCCCAGGTTGATCGTCACATAATTCGTGTTCCCCGGCACAGGAGTCGCATCCGACGTCGGTTGGAGCACCGAGGCTGAAAGAGTTACGTTGTTGATGCTGAAAGTCCCCGCGTCGTCCACATAGCTCGTCAAATGCCGTACGATTTCTCCCGCCTCGTTGAAGATATCCACCTGCACCTCAGCCAGGTGCCGATTCACCGTCACCACCTGGGTCACCGTGTTTGTCACACCATAGGGGTCCGTGCTGTCTACTTTCACATAATAGGACCCATTCAGCACCGGGTCTCCATTTTGATTCGTCCCGTCCCAACTTGCGATCGCCTGACCATTCACTTCTACGAACACCTTTCCATTCAAAGTGGTAATGGTGGGTTGTTGGAAAATGGTGAAACTGGTAACTTCCTGTGACAATTCCTGAACAGCAATCTGTTTGATCAATTCTCCCGCCTCGTTGTAAACCCCGATATGAACCGTGTAATTGGTAGCCATCGTCATGCTCACCGAGGCCTTTTTGGGTGTGCTCAAGCTGGCGTAGGTCAATTGAGCCGTGTTCGTAATAACCGTTCCCTGGGGTTCGAAAGAAGCCAGTTGGGCTTGGAATGTCAGTGTCACAGGATTAGCGGGCATCACCGCCAGGGTCCACGTGAGGGTGTTGTTAACATAGGTGGGTAGATTGACACCCGCTGGAACCGGCCCAAATCCCTCGAAGGTTAGATAGTTCGGCAATAGGTCCGTCACTACCACTGAATTGGCCTGGCCCCAGACCGGTGATATCACCACCGTATAGGTCACCACATCGTTCGAATGCCCTACCGATTCTGATTCCATCTTGGCGATATCCACATCCGGCGTCGGCGTGAAGGTGGCAGTAGGAGTCAGTGTGGGAGTCGGACTATATGTGGCCGTGGGAGTCATCGTGAGTGTGGATGTCCATGTCACGGTCGGGGTATAGGTGTGGGTATAGGTCGGCGTAAAAGTATTGGTGATGGTATAGGTATTCGTCGGAGTATAGGTGGGCGTGGCGGTGTTGGTATAGGTGGGAGTTTGGGGAAGCGTAGCCGTGGGAGAGTTGGTGGGAGTGAAAGTCACGGTTACTGTAAATGTATTCGTGGGGCTGATAGTGGGCGTAATGGTGTTGGTGTAAGTGGGGCTCACAGTCGGTGTAATCGTATTGGTAATCGTGGGCGTATTCGTCGGGGTGAAGGTTACCGTATGAGTGAAGGTACTCGTGGGGCTGATCGTAGGTGTAATGGTATTGGTGATGGTGGGCGTATTGGTCGGGGTATAAGTCACGGTGACCGTAAAGGTATTCGTGGGACTGATGGTAGGTGTGATGGTGTTGGTGTAGGTGGGACTCACGGTCGGAGTTACGGTATTGGTGATGGTGGGCGTATTCGTCGGGGTGTAGGTAACTGTATGAGTAAACGTAAAGGTGGGGCTCACGGTCGGGGTAATCGTATTGGTGATGGTGGGGGTGTTGGTGGGTGTATAGGTTACCGTGACCGTAAAGGTATTCGTGGGGCTGATCGTGGGCGTAATGGTGAAGGTATTGGTGGGACTCACAGTCGGAGTATGCGTATTGGTAATGGTGGGAGTGTTAGTGGGTGTATAAGTGGGAGAAGGAGTAAAGGTATTGGTGGGTGTGATCGTGGGGGTGTAGGTATTGGTGATCGTGGGAGTATTGGTCGGTGTGTAGGTCGGTGTGTGGGTAAAGGTATTGGTGGGGGTAATCGTGGGGGTGTAGGTGTTGGTGATCGTGGGCGTCGGCGTGGGAGTCCAGGTCGGGGTCCTAGTCGGGGTCCAAGTGGGAGTAAAGGTTGGGGTTACGGTGGGGGTATAAGTCGGCGTAGGGGTGGGGGTGCGGGTCGGGGTATAGGTGGGTGTGGGAATAACACATTGCCCGTCAAACTCGAAGGACTTGAAAGACGCAATTGGGCAACCATAGTCCGCGATACCCATGGAACCGCTGGAATAGGTTGAATCGGTTAAGGTGACAGCATAGGTATAAGAGCCCTTGCTGCCGCCAATGGAAACAATAAATTGGTTGGAGGAAGTGATAATGAGTTGGAGCCATGCCGGACAAGTACACAAGGGAGACTCGCCGGGAAGATGTATGGTTTGCGAAGTGGTCGTCACTGCGCCAGTCCCATAGGTATTGAATATCAACGTGTTGTTATTGTCCCCGGCGCTGCAGTTGCCCACATCCCCGTTCCAGTAGAGTCCATAACCTTGGCCGGTGCTGGTATTAATATCCCAAACCACCCCTTCCTGATTTTGGTTGGAATTGCCTGTTCCACAGAACTCAACCGTCATGGTTCCTGGGCCACTGGTGACGACGGTATTGAGTAACTGGTTGCTTTCGTCCTCGCAAGCGCCGTTCGCGCCGCCAATGAATGAGATGCCGGAAGAACTCTGTTGCCAGACCCCTTCGTCCGTGGGGTTTTGGCCGATGATCCAGCCCGGGGGGGCGCCCGTGACATTCGGACCGTTGGTGAATACATCCGTAACGGAGCATTGGGTTACGGGGTTGCAGATGTATTGGGCTACGACAGCCTGCTGCCAATAGGTACTCTTGGCGGGGTTGCCGTTGAGCTGCAACCCCCACTCGAAACTTTGACCGTTATCCCCGTTGTTGAAAGCGCTATTCGGGGGGTAATAATTTCGGGTGATTTCATGGTTGTTGGTATTGGCGCCGTTCGCGCAGTTCAGGGCGCCGGGAGGTCCGCTCCATTCGGTTGGACTTCCGTTCCAGGGTCCAAAGGTGCCGCCGTTTCCGGGTCCCGAACCATATTTTTCGATTTGATCCTTGAATTGGTCGACGTTCGGGGGGCCCGGGCACTCTTGCGCTCCGCCAAGGGCGGAAAACCGGGTTTGCCAGGTTCCGCAATTGAGGCCCAGGCAAGCCCAATTCAAGTCTGTGTCGTAGGGCGGAATCCCATAGGCGACCATCCCGTTTTCCTCATAGTGCCAGGCGCTTTCTCCGTCGTTAATGGCCACCACATTTTCGCTGCTCTCCGCCGGGTTGGTATAGAGAACCATCAGACCCACCCCTTGGCATGTATCGGTGGTATTGGCAGCGGTACTTTCGGGGTAAATTGTTTGGCTTCCACCCGCGCCCCCACCGGTCAAGGCGCCGGGATTGATGGGGTAACGTTCGCTGTAATAGGTGTTAGGCCAAAGTGCATATGACACCGGCGCTCCCGTGGTCGTGCCAGTTCCCGTGGCGAAGTTATTGAAAGAAACCGCCGTGGTGTTTCCCGTAACATAACCAGAGTTTTGATACTCCACATAGAGGAAAGCCGTGACAGGAGTCGCTCCCGGGGGAAGGACGACAGTAAGAGGAGAACCACAATTGGTACTGGTCATGGTGTAATCCAACCCTGTTCCTGAGGCCAGCAATTCTTGGTTTTCAGAATAGGGGCTGGGCTGGTTGACGGTACAGTTGGTATAGGAAACCCCATTGACCACACTCGTCGGCATGGGGGCCATGGTAGGTGTAATCGTTGGAGTATCTGTGGGGGGGCCCGGGGTATAGGTGGGACCGCAGGGTTGTTCCTGGGCATTGGCCGAATGAGTCGCTCCGCCCGAGTCCACCGTGATGGGCCCCAGCGTTACGGATTGTCCTCGTGCATCGGTGACGTCGAAATAGAAGGGCCCCGTGGTCCCGTTGAGGTTGCCGTTGGAAGTTCCCCAATATTCATTTCCCCCCACGCCTTCCGCCCCCATGATGAGCGGCGAATAGGTCCCATTGAGGGATGTGCTGAAAGAAACGCTCGTGATGGGAAACAACATATCCAAGAATTGAATAACGTCAAAGTTGGGGTTAGCCACGGATTTAAATTCGTATTCAATGTTTCCCGTCGGATCATTGGTCATCATGCTGGCCGGGCAAGGAATGAAATTCCAGTTGATGTTCGCGATTCCCGGCATGGCCCCGTTCGTCAAGGTACTCCAGGCCTGGGGGGAAAGATCAATTTGATGGTCGCTTGAACAACTCGGACAACTATCCACGATCATGACGGTCACCGCAGCGCCACCGGCATCCGCGTCTTTCACGTCGGCGCATGCGCCGCAGGCAATTCCATTTTGATAGTCATTGACCGGGCTCGAGGCGATGGCGGCGTAGTTATTGGGGTCATAAGAACCGGCCGGGAATCCGCAATTCCCCGAACCGGGATTAAGAGGCCCATAGGTTGTCGCAATGGTTGAAAAGGATGTAGGCGGATCGGTTGAGCAAAAATGGGTTGTGTTGTAATCAATAGCTTGGGAAAAGGCATTTGAAACAAACAAAAACCAAAAAAACGAATAAAAAGAATATCGAAGTATCCGTTCGATACATCGGTTAAATACTTTAAGTTGTGCCCTTAAATCAGGGAACATATGTCACCTAGTCAGGCGAAATCGACAACAGACATCAACCGTTAGGTTTTGCCATCAACTCTTCTGTTATTTTTCAAAATGTTAAACCAAAAACGATTTTCTGTTTTGGCAACTTTTCCCGTTTCCATCAAACGACGATTCGACAACTTGAATAAGCGGAAAAAGCGTTACCACATTTTAAAACACCAGTGGCTTCTTCAGTTTTTTAAAAACGATTTTCCGCATTTATTTTAAAAGCATATTGAGTACCAAAATTTGTTTTAAATTTATCTTGGCTTTATGTCCAAAGTTTTAGGTTAAACTCGATCAAAATGGCAAAAATGGGTTGCTCGTTAAATTCAATCGCACTGGCGGATTTTCGACAACAATCAAAATAACACCGTTTTGTGAGCGTATTTTTTTAAAAAGCTGTAAGTTTTTTTATTTGTCAACTTTTATCTTCTAGGCTCATCAATATTACTTGGTAATTGTTTTTAAAGTTATGGGTTTAAATTTGAAATTTTTATTCCTGGAAATGAACAAATACCAATTTTTTGATTTACCGATATTTCAGATTTGTTTTAAAGAAACAATAATTGCCGGAAAACTAACACAAAACAATGCATGGATCCTGCTAGAAGCTGGAGGGGAAGAGAGCGTGAATAATTATCATTCTGTTTATTCAAAACTAACCCAAGGGGATTGAAATGAAAAATAAGGTTTTTAGGATTTTTTTCAGTTTTAACGATGAGGGGAACTCTTACTTAACTACAGCGATTTTTAGAGCCTGGTGTTTGGCCACGCCCCCTTCGGCGTCTATCAACTCTACCATCGCAAAATACAAACCTGTCGCCCGGCCCGAGAAGTCTGCCTGGACCTGATTAGTGCCGTTGGGTTTCACCGGAACATCCTTCAACAACTCGCCCGCCACATCATATACCTTTACTTGGAAGGTGTAGGTATCCGCCGAATCCACCGCCAGTGTCGTCTGATACCCTGTCCGCCAGGTCATCAGGTTCGGCTTCGCGTACACCGAGTCGTTCGGATGGGTACTTCCCGTTGACTCCACCAGCAGGCCCCTCGTTACAACCAGATCCCCACCCGTCCCGTCCTCATAATGGATTTCCACATCATAATGCCCATTCGTCACAATCTGACCCTGGTCATTGGTTCCGTCCCAAGTCAACGTCTCTCCGTTCCCCAGGTTGATCGTCACATAGTTCGTATTTCCAGGAACTGGTGTCGAATCTGAGGTTGGTTCAAGAACCGAGGAGGAGAGGTTCACATTGTTAATGCTGAAATTCCCCGCATCTTCCACATAACTCGTTAGGTGTCGGATAATCTCGCCCGCCTCATTGAAAATATCCACCTGAACCTTGGCCAAGTGCCTGTTTACCGTCACGATTTGCGTTTCCGTATTCGTTACTCCAAAGGGATCTGTACTATCCACCTTCACGTAATAGGACCCATTCAGCACCGGGTCTCCATTTTGATTCGTCCCGTCCCAACTCGCGATCGCCTGACCATTCACTTCTACGAATACCTTTCCATTCAGGGTGGTAATGGTGGGCTGTTGGAAAATGGTGAAACTACTAATCGCTTGAGATAACTCTTGTACGGAAATCTCTTTAACCAATTCACCCGCCTCGTTGTAAACCCCGATATGAACCGTGTAAGTTTCTGCCATGGACAATGTTACTGAGGCTTTTTTGGGAGTGCTCAAGCTAGCGTAGGTCAATTGAGCCGTGTTGGTAATAACGGTTCCCTGGGGTTCATAAGAGGCTAGTTGGGCCTGGAAAGTCAGTGTCACGGGTGTGGCGGGCATCACCGCCAGGGTCCACATCAGTGTGTTGTTGACATAAGAGGGAATATTCACACCCGCTGGAACCGGCCCAAATCCCTCGAAGGTCAGATAGTTTGGCAGTACGTCCGTCACTACGATTGAATTGGCCTGGCCAAATGTAGGAGAAAGAATGATGGTATAAGTCAAAATGTCGTTTGAATGGCCCACCGTTTCAGATTCCGTCTTGGCGATATCCACATCTGGGGTGGGTGTAAAGGTCGCGGTCGGGCTAAAGGTCGCGGTGGGACTAAAAGTTGATGTCGGACTAAAGGTGAACGTATAGGTCCAGGTCACAGTCGGGGAGTTGGTAAGAGTGAACGTGGGTGTGTAGGTATTCGTGACGGTATAGGTATTCGTCGGTGTAAAGGTGGGAGTGATGGTAAAGGTATAAGTGGGTGTCCAAGTAAAAGTCGGAGACCAAGTCTGGGTGGGGGTAAAGGAAGTAGTAAAAGTGGTTGTTATGGTCGGCGTATTGGTTTGGGTGCGAGTATTGGTAATGGTGTTCGTTACGGTGGGCGTGTAAGTGAATGTCTGAGTACTGGGATTTGTGGGCGTGTTGGTCTGTGTTACCGTTGGAGTATTTGTGGCCGAAAAAGTCGGAGTCGGTGTAAAGGTAAAGGTCGGAGTGAAACTGGGTGTAGGCGTGTCGGTAACAGTGGGCGTATTTGACGGAGTATAAGTCACAGTGACGGTAAAAGTATTAGTGGGGCTAATCGTCGGCGTGATGGTATCGGTAACCGTGGGAGTATTCGTTGGAGTATAGGTCACGGTGACGGTAAAGGTATTCGTGGGACTAACCGTCGGTGTGATCGTATCGGTAACCGTGGGAGTGTTTGTCGGAGTATGGGTCATGGTGACGGTAAAGGTATCGGTGGGACTAATCGTCGGCGTTATCGTGAATGTACTGGTTGGGCTCACGGTCGGCGTGATGGTATTGGTGATCGTGGGGGTATTCGTCGGAGTGAAGGTTACCGTGTGTGTGAACGTATTCGTGGGGCTCACGGTCGGCGTGTAAGTATTCGTCACAGTGGGCGTGTTGGTGGGCGTATAAGTCACGGTAACCGTAAAGGTATTGGTGGGACTGATGGTTGGCGTAATGGTGAAGGTATTCGTGGGGGTCACTGTAGGGGTCTGAGTATTGGTGATCGTAAAGGTATTGGTGGGTGTAACTGTCGGGGTTGGCGTAAAGGTATTCGTAGGGCTTACGGTGGGAGTATGGGTGTTCGTAACCGTGGGAGTATTAGTCGGAGTGAATGTCACGGTGACCGTAAAGGTGTTTGTCGGGCTCACAGTCGGAGTATAGGTATTAGTGACCGTAGGGGTGTTGGTTGGGGTATAGGTCGGCGTACGGGTAGGAGTCACCGTCGGAGTCCAAGTAGGAGTCACCGTCGGGGTCCAGGTGGGGCTGACCGTGGGCGTCCAAGTATTTGTTACGGTCGGTGTCCAGGTGGGAGTTACCGTTGGTGTCCAGGTGGGAGTTACCGTTGGTGTCCAGGTGGGCGTGACAGTAGGCGTCCAAGTGGGAGTTATCGTAGGAGTCCAGGTGTCGGTGACGGTCGGCGTCCAGGTGGGGGTAACCGTAGGCGTCCAGGTGGGTGTTCGGGTGGGTGTCCAGGTCGGTGTTATCGTGGGAGTCCAAGTAGGTGTATCAGTTGGCGTCCAAGTGGGTGTTCTGGTGGGGGTATATGTGGGGGTTCGTGTGGGAGTGTAGGTAGGGGTGTAGGTAGGAGTAGGAATCGTACAATTGCCAGTGAACGAGAAATATTGGAAAGTGGCTTTTTCTTGATTGTACTGATACAGACCCATGTATCCGCCATTACAGCCTGAACCAGTATAGGTAACCGTGACAGGTGCCGTGGCCAATCCCGCTTGAGTGGTCGCTAGTTTGACCGAGTACTGGCACGACGCGTTGATGTCCACTTCCACCCACAATGGACATGGGTTCACTGCACCATTCGGTAGAGATGTGGTGGTCGTTAGTGAGCCAACCCCATTCGTGAAGGTATAAAAATATAGAGTGCCCGCATTACCGGCTCCGTTGTTGTAAAACTTTATGAGATTTCCGTTGCCCGTAGTCGCGTTATATCCCAGCGCGATACCACCGAAATTGGAGCCGTCAACAGGTTGACACATGGAAACCTGAAGCGTTCCAGGCCCGCTTTGTACTTGGTTGTTGAGCAAAAAGTTATCGTTGGGTGAATTTCCAGATCCATTCTGGTAGTAAATAGACCCGCCGTTTTCAATCCAATTGCCTTCTCCATAAGGGACCTGACCTGCTTGCCATCCCGAGGGAGGAGAATTCTGTGTACCATTAAACGTGGTTGTCACCGAACATTGGGTGGTCGGGTTGCATTCATACTGGGACACTAGAGCCTGCTGCCAGAAGGACGACTTGGCCTGCTGGTTATTGAGCATCATTCCCCATTCAATTGAAGTCGCCCCGCCTTGGAAATTAGGCCCCAGGTTGTAAGTTCGGTCACGATCTCCACCAACGGAATTATTTCCAGTACAGTTCAATACTCCCGGCGGGCCGCTCCACAATGAATCAGCCGCTCCACCACATCCACCCCCATTACCGTTTTCCTCCGCGTAACCACAGGTAACGCCACCTTGTCCAAACGCCTCTATCTGATCTTCGTCCCCATTGCCACCAGACCAGCATTGTTGAGCTCCAC
This sequence comes from uncultured bacterium, assembly GCA_964525605.1. Lineage (GTDB taxonomy): Bacteria > Oederibacteriota > Muellerivitia > Muellerivitales > Muellerivitaceae > CAVTWJ01. Next base: position 29,066 of record CAZGKT010000034.1, on the reverse strand, counting down.
CGATTGCGGAAAACTTCAAGTTGGAACTCGAACAAGACAAACCCAGGCAGGTCCAGTTCAATTGCGCGTCAGGCGGAGCCACTCCATTCCCAGGGATGATGTTATTGTTTTCTTCAATGTGCCAAGCGTTGTTTCCGTCCGAGATGGCCACCGCGTTCATGCTGGATTCGGCCGGGTTTGTATAAAGCACCATCACCGATTGGCCCATGCAGGTCCCGTTCTCACTTGTCGAGATCGTGTAAGAGTTCACGCTGCCGCCGGCGCCACCGCCCGCGATCCAACTCGGATTTAATCCATACCGCATGTTGTACAAAACATTGCCATACACCGTCCAGGTAACAGGGGCACCAGCCAAAACTCCAGCTGCGGAATTGCCTGCAAAATTTATGGGATTGTAATTGGGTGCGCCCGAATCCGTACCGATGTCGTATTCCACATAAGCGTAGGCCGTCACAGGAATAGCACCCGGGGGAAGGGTGACCGTCACTGCAGTACCACATGGCCCTCCCGCTACCATGTAATCAAGGCCAACCCCTTGAGCCACCACTTCTTGGGTTTGGGAATATCCTGGCGACGGACTGCCCGACGGGCAGGTTGTGTAGGTGACTTGAGCAAAGGAGATTGTTGGGAGGAAAATCGCAAAAACGGTTAGCAGAACAAACAATCGTCCAAAACTTTGAGCAGAATCGCCAAAGGAAAAAGCGGTTGAATTTGATTTAAACTTTCTATTAATAATGGTTTTCATTTCCCCGTTTACCGCAAAACCCTCAAAAAGAAAAACGATTTTTGTTTGGCATTGGCGTTGTTACTCGTTAAAACTAAAAAACCATTCCTTGTTAAATTGATTTTAGCACCCTTTTCGATCAAAAAAGCAGATTTATTACACACTTTGTGTAATAAATTCAAAAATAATAGCGACGTTTAACATGGGTTTATTGGCATTTTTTTCATAATATGTTTCAAATCCTGCACTGGAAAATTGGGAATCCCCATGAAACTCCTAGCCATAGTTCTTTTTGTTTCCCTTTTTCTTCCCAACTTGGTTCTTGCCGATTTTGGATGTCATTTCATCCTGAACAATCGATTAGCTAGCGCCCTGGATGAACCACAAAAAAAAATCTCTTTCCGTTTCACCTGCCGTCAAGACATGAGCCTGATCGGAATTTCATTTTTTTGTGAGGAAACCAAAATCCCGCCCGGATACAAAATCAGCATCCAAGATGATGAACACGGCCTACCGTCCTCCAAACCCTTGGAATTTTCCAGCATTACTCCCCGGGGCGGGTGCTGGAATACCTGCTTGATTAACAATCAGGTTATTTTCCCTGGAAAGGTTTATCACATTGTCATTGAGCATGATGCCAACCGGGGTGGTCAACACCCCGTGGGAATCATCGACGCCAAGCATTTCGCATCCATATCGTATGGGGATCACCTCAACCCATTTGATCCGAGGGATGAAAAGCCCGATCCCCAACTCAACGTCCTGTTGTTTGAAAACGGAAAATGGAAGGTGCTTAACCGCCAGCCACTTTTCGCCATTCATGGATCCGGCTCAAAATTTCAGGGCGTTCCCTATGACAGCTTCGGGGAACTTCCCATTCACGGCAACGACACACCCAACCTTTCAACCGATGACGTACTCCAAGGAGAAGTGTTACACCCCCATAGTGGACTGCCGGCGACAGGTTTCGCGATTCGTGTGCGTAAGCAGGGCCATCCCACCGCTCCCCTGAAATACCGTGTCTATACGAACAATTTTCTTCAACATATAACTATTTTTGCTTTTTCGGGATTGGCCCTGTTACCGGAACAGGTTACGGATAACTACCAATGGGTAACCATCGGCATTAAAAAAGAGGACCATGCTCAGTCTTTCCCGCCTGAATGCCGTTACGTGGTATTCCAAACCGATTCGGGTCGAGCCATTTCCCAGGCACCTGGTTGTGACGATTGTTACCTGATTTCAGAAATCGGAAATTCAGGCGGACTCGCCTCCGCCGCCGATATGAGTTTTGATGGCGGGGCTCACGTTTCGAGGGAATCCCGTTCCATCGATGGAGGCGCCACTTGGGAAGACTTTTTTGAACGAGATGCGAACGTGGTCATCCTGGGACCGTTAGGGCCACCCGCCGGGCCGCAAACAATAGAAGCCATCCCCACCCCCGAGCCATGGTTTCAGGAATTCACACCATGAACCGGCATAAAAATCATCTTCCGGCACCGCATTATTTCCTTCTCGTTCCTTTATTTTTTGCATTTCCCTTTTTTATCCCCCTTGGCGCTGAACAACTCATGGATAGCCAAGACCAGCTCACGGTGGACCGATTTACGGCCAGGGAGCGAATTAAAAACGGTTACATCATGGATGGCTTCAAAGCGGAACAGGATGCGCTTCAGGTGCAGGAATACCGTGATGGCCCCATTCATCCTTCCCTGGCCCCCATCCTCGCAGATCTCGCCACCTTCGACCGGTATCTGGGACGCTATCCAGATGCCGAATCCTCTTTAAAGTGGGCCCTGGCTATCCGAGAAAAAGCTTTCGGCCCAAACGACGTTCTTGTTGCCCAATCCCAGGACCAACTAGCCGCCCTGGACCTGGACTGGGGACATTGGGACGAAGCTGAGTTTTATGAAAAAAATGCCCTCTCCATCCTAGAGCCCAATCAATCCCATGGCATTATTCTCAATACCTGGCTCCCAGGTTTTATCCAGTTCATCCAATCGCTGAATCCCAAAGTAACAGACAAAGGACCGGCTCCGATTCCAGCCGAAAAAAACACCCTTACCCTGTGGCAGGCTTACTGCCATATGGGACAGATCGAAATGGGATTTCAGAAATATCAGGACGCGCTTTCCTACTTTAAGAAAAGTCTGGAAGCGGAGCGTAAATCGCCCGACCGAACACCCATCGGGCACATTCAAATCTTGAATTTTATGGCAGAAAATGACATGAACCTCCAACAGTCGTCTGAAGCCCAGTCCTGTTTGGAGGAAGCCCTTCGTACGGCCCAGGGGAATTTCAAAGCAAACAGCATCGAAGTCGCGGACAGTTCAGAGCGTTTGGGTCTTTTTTATCGATCCCAAAAGCTTGAAGAAAAGGCCCAACATCTTCTGGCCTTTGCCCGTAAAACTTACCGTGGATGCGTCGGTACCTACTTCGGCTTCACATCAATTTCCTACGTTCTGAAACTGGCCAAGGCTGATGAAAACCAGGGACAGCTTGACGAAGCACTCGATCTTTTTCAAAAAAACCTTCAATCGGCAAGGGAAACTTTTGGGGTCAATCATCCAAGGGTCGCCGCAGGATTATTAAATTTAGCCGAGGCCGAGATAGCTCTGGGCCAGGATGCCGCCGCGCAAAAAAACCTCAAGGAAGCTCTGAAAATCGCCCAATCTTTTTATCGGGAAGACTATCCCTTGATTGTCAAAATTAAAAAACAAATTCATTCATGATGAGTGATTGTCCCGGCATGGACGTCGTTGGGTTCCGTTCAATCCTCAACCGTCCAGGACAACTCTTCCCATTTTTTTGATTCAAGACCCATTTTTTGGAGACTTTCCAAAAAATCTTCGGGAGGCGGGGCCGTAAATGTTTTCGGATCACCCGACAGGGGATGTTTAAGTGTCAGACGTAATGCGTGGAGCATTTGGCGTGGCGCCCACCCCGAATCTTCCCCATAAACCCTGTCCCCCAGGATGGGATGTTTGATGAACTCCATGTGCACCCGAATCTGATGGGTTCGTCCCGTCTCGAGTTTCAGATGGAGCAGGCTGGCCCGAACATTCGCTTGAAGGGTTTGAAAATGGGTGATGGCGTGTTTTCCTGTCTCAGCCCGCACCGCCATACGGTTGCGCGCCGAGGGATGCCGGCCGATGGCCGCGTCCACCATTCCCTTTTCGTTCAATAGCCCCTTCACGATTCCCAGGTATTCCCGGCTTAATTTCCTTCCAGCCAATTGCCGCACCAGACTTCGATAGGCTTTTCCGGTTTTGGCGACCGCCAGAAGTCCTGAGGTATCCTTGTCAATCCGGTGAACTAACCCGGGTCTCTGGACCCCGCCGACCCCGGTAATGTCAGGGCAATGCGCCACGAGGGCGTTCAAAAGAGTTTTATCGGGATTCCCCGCCCCGGGATGAACCACCAACCCAGCGGGTTTGTTAATGACAAGGATTTCTTCATCCTCGAAAAGAATATCCAAACGGATGGCCTGTGCGGGAATATCCGTGGGTGCGGGAGGAGGGATACTGATACGGTAAGCCTGCCCCTCCATGACCGTTAAGCTGGGCTTGATCTCTTTCGCCGGAATTTCCGCCGTCACACGTCCTTCCTCAATCAAAGCGCGGATTCGGGAACGTGAAAATTCGGAAAGTTGGGACGCCAAGAAAACGTCCAACCGCAAGCCCTTTTGGTCTGGGCCTACGGAAACAACTATTTCTTCGGATTGAGCCGGGGATGGTTTCACGGAAGACAGGATAACCTATTTAACGCTGGTCCGTCCGCTTTTGGGACGGTTGGACATCAAGGTCCACAGGATCACGGCAAGAGACACCGCGATTAATATGCCGCTGACAGCTTGGGAAGCGGAGTTGAATAACAGGAGGTATCGCTTGTCCCAGTCCCTGCGCCAAAATTCAATGACGAAACGTAGTATTCCATAGGTAAATCCGTAAAGAGAAAGGCTCAGCCAGGGATATCGAATGGTCCACCTGCGTGCCCAGAGAAGAAAAAAGAAAAGAACCAGATCCCCGGTCATTTCCCATAGCTGAGTGGGAAGATGCGGCAGATTGTCTTCACCACCCGGAAAGATCATGCCATACCGGGCATCCACAATCCCGTAACAACAACCGTTCAAAAAACAACCCACACGGCCAAACGTCTGTCCCAACGCAATATAGGGCGCCACCAGATCGAAGGAATAGGCCATGGGCCACTTTTGCATTTTGAACCAGCCTACGGCCGCCAGCATGGCCCCAAAAAGCCCCCCGTAGTACACCAATCCTCCCTGCCAGATATAGAAACCCTCCCACCACTTTCCCTCAAAATCCTGGTGGTTCTCCAGGACAAAAAATAACCGCGCCCCCAAGAGGGAAAAGAGAATAACCCAGACCGCCAAATCGAAAACTTTTTGAAAAGTCATTTCGGGTTTAAGTTTGACCCGTTGCGAAAGGTTGCGTTTGGCGTCGTAGGCAAAAAGGGAAATACTCACTCCCAGGGCCACCGCTAGACAAAGACCGTAGGAATAAAAATGCAAAGGCCCGAAAACATGGCCTCCGATGACGAAAGGCCCCAGGGAAAGAAGTATGGGAAACAAAAATCCTCCTAAACTGGTTCGCGTTTAGAGTCTAAAAAATAGAGCGCGAAAATCAGGACCAACCCCACGGTAATACAGGAATCTGCGACATTAAAGATCCAGGGGAAATTATGGGAAAATAGGCGAATTCTTTCCACATCGATAAAATCAATCACTTCCCTTCGGAAAATCCTATCTACGAAATTTCCCAAGGCTCCTCCCCAGATGAGTCCTAAGGCGAAACGGATACCCTTATTTTCCCGGGGGATGAACCGCTGATAGGCATAAACCACGAGGCCCGCCCCTACCGTGATCAAAATGAAAAAGGGTATGCGAATCCAGACACCCAGGTGGGCAAAAAAGCCAAACGCCGCCCCGGGATTATGGATGTAGGTGAGATAAAGAACGCGTGGAATCACGGGGACCGATTGGTCGGGTACACAAAACCGGGAAACCAGATATTTTGAAACCTGATCCAGAATCAGAACCCAAAATGAAATCTTTCGAATCATCCCGGTTCCGCCACTTTCGCCTTTTGCCCGTTTATAAAGACCACCAACAGAATCATTAGACCCAACAGCACGCATGAATCGGCAATGTTGAAAACGTACCACCGGAAGTCTTCCCACCTCAGGTCAATGAAATCTATGACCCTCCCGTAAAGAAGTCGATCCAACAGATTTCCAAGCGCCCCTCCCAGAACCAGACCCAGACCAATCCGGGGCCATTGCTTCTCAGGGGGTAAAAAATGCTGATAGGTATAAACAATCGCGAAGGCCGCCAAGGTAATGGCGACGAAGAATGGAATTCGGACCACCGGGTCCATGTCGGACATAAAGCCAAAAGCCGTTCCCGGATTTTGCCGATAAGTCAGAAAAACCATATCAGGAAAAAGCGGAACGGACTCATTCAAATGAAGCTCGTGCAATACCGCGAACTTGGTGGTCTGGTCCAGCGCCAGGACCAGCATGGCAATGCCCAGGAGGATCATGCCTTTTCACCGTCCAAAACCGCGGGCCAACCTTGGACGCGAGGGCCGCAACGATGGCAGATGTCGGGGTGGGTTTTGTCCATTTGCTCCAAAGGATAATAGTTCCAGCACCGGGCACATTTTTGGCCTGCGGATTTTCGGGCAAAAGTTTTCATTTTGAGATCCGCGTCCTCCGAGGACAATGCGTCAGCGGGAGCCAAGCCTTCCTGAATCCGGGCCTCGGAAACAAGGAAGTAATAGCGAAGTTGGTCAATGTGGTTTTTCAGAGCCGCTCTTACTTTTTCGTTCTCGACATATATAGCTACTTCAGCTTCCAAAGAACTACCGATGGTTTTGGCCTGCCTTAATCCCTCCAAAGCCTTGGATACGGATCTTTTGACCGATAAAATCCATTCCCATTCCTGCTCGAAGTCCAAATCCACTTGCACATCTACTGGTTCCCATCGCGCCTCAAACACGCTTTTCTCGCCCTTTTCCCTGAATCGTTCAGGCAGGGCCTGCCAGATTTCTTCGGCTGTAAAGGTCAGGATGGGCGACACTGCCACCACATAATGTTTCAATACATCATATAGAACCGTCTGAGCGGCTCGGCGCTCCCTGGAATCGGTAGCGAAGGTATAAAGCCGATCCTTAAGAATATCGAAATATCCCGCGCTCAAATCGACGGAAAAGAAACGATCCACCTGGTGGAAGACCCTGGTGAACTGGTACTGGTCGTAAGCCTCGGACAAAGTTCCAAGGGTTTTTCGAGCCTCCATCCAGGCCCATCGATCCAGAGGAGTCATTTCCTTTTCATCCACACGATGTCGTGCCGGGTCGAAATCTGAGAGGTTGCCCAAAATGAACCGGAAAGTGTTTCGAATTCGGCGGTAGGCCTCCGACATGCGCTGGAGCATCACCTCACTGATGGAAACATCCTCCGTGTAGTTTTCCGAAGCTACCCATAGTCGGAGAACATCCGCCCCGTATTTCTTTATCATGTCCATGGGATCAATCACATTGCCCGCGCTCTTATGCATGGCCTTACCCTCGGCGTCCAGGACCCATCCATGGGTCAAAACCCCGCTAAATGGAGCCTGCCCTTTTAGAGCGACACCGGTCCAAAGGGCGTGTTGGAACCAACCCCGGTGTTGATCACTTCCTTCCAAATAAAGAACAAATCGGTTTTCTCCAGAAGTTCCCGCCTTCAACTCTTTTCGTTGATCAACGACCGCGAAGTGGGAATTCCCGGACTCGAACCAGACATCCAGAATGTCTTCTTCTTTCACGAAATCCCTAGCTCCGCAACCCGGACACTTTGTGTCCTCAAACCAGCCGAATTTACCTTCCTGAAACCAGCCCTCGATACCTTCTTTTTCAACCTTCTCCACAATGGATTTTAAAACAAACGGGTCATCCACGACCCTATGGCATTTTCCACAATAGAAAGCTGTAATCGGCACCCCCCAGGACCTTTGCCGGGAAATACACCAGTCGGTTCGTCCCTCAACCATGTTGTGGATTCTTTCCTGTCCCCAGGTCGGAATCCATTGAACCTTTTTAATTTCGTCCAAACATTTTTTCCGCAGATCCTTGTGGTCCAATTCAATGAACCATTGGGCTGTCGCTCGGAAAATGATGGGATTCTTGGATCTCCAGCAGTGGGGATAGCTGTGTTTCAATTTTTCAACTGAAAGCAGGAGGCCCAGTCCCTTGATCTTCTCAACGATTTTCGAGTTGGCGTCCCAGACGGAGACCCCCTCGAATTCCTTGAAGCGAGAGTCGTACCTACCCGCCTCGTCCACCGGGGAATAAACGGGCAAATGGTATTGAAGCCCGATCTCGTAGTCTTCTCGGCCATGCCCGGGAGCCGTATGAACCAGGCCCGTACCCGTGTCGGCAGTGACGTGGGAACCCACCATAACCAAAGAGTCCTGGTCGAGAAAGGGATGCCGGGCTAACGCCCGGTCCAAAGATTGTCCACGAGTTTCGTCCAAAACCTTTATTTCAGAGGTTTTCCAACCGCAGCTTGCGGCCACCTGAGCCAAGAGAACCTTGGCCAAAATGTAATAGTTTTCCCCGGCCTGGACGGTGACATACTCAAAATCTGGGTGGACGGAAATGCCCAGGTTCGCGGGTAATGTCCAGGGGGTAGTCGTCCAGATCAGGAAGAACAGGTTATTACGAGGGGTATGGGGGAAAAGTCCTTCAGGCAATTGTTTTGCCGGGAAGGCCACTGTTACCGATAAGGATTCGTGATCGGCGTATTCCACCTCGGCTTCGGCCAGTGCGGACTTGCAAACCGGACACCAATGGATGGGGCGCAGTCGCCTGCTGACATAGCCTTCCGAAATCATTTGGGTTAAAGCCTTGACCAGGGAAAGTTCATAGGAAGGGTCCATGGTGGAATAGGGTTTCTCGAAATCCCCGAAAACCCCCAGACGTTTGAACTCATCTTTCTGTCGTTGAAGAAATTTTTCCGCGTATTTCCGGCATTCCCCACGGATTTCAATCTTCGACATTGCCTTCACCTTAGAGCCCAACTGCTCCACGACCTTATGCTCAATGGGCATCCCATGGCAGTCCCATCCAGGGACATAGGGGCTGTTAAACCCCTTGAGGGCGTGATACTTGACGATGATGTCTTTTAAAACTTTGTTAAGGGCGTGTCCCATATGGATATCGCCATTCGCGAAGGGTGGGCCGTCATGAAGGACGTAGGCAGGAGATCCGGGACGCTGAAAGGGGCCCTTATAAAAACCCAAGTTTTCCCAAAGCTTCAACCGGTCCGGCTCGGTCTGGGGCAGGTTGGCCTTCATGGGAAAAGAGGTTTGGGTGATATTGAGGGTATGTTTGTATTCAGCCATTTTTCTTCCAAAAATCCGGATTTGAAGAGGGAAAGCTTAACAAAAAGGCTTGGAAATGTTGAGAGGAAACTTTTTTTGAAACCCAGTAAATTTCGGAAGGTTTGTTGTGGAGAAAATTTCTAGAAGGCTCAGGCCAAAGGGGCGGCGGAAACCCTCAAGATGCTGTTATCCCCTCCCTGACCGTCATGGACCCGTTCAAGACAATTGGGGTCGGGGATCCATTCCACGTCTTCCAAAACAAATTTGTAATGATATATTCCAGGATTAAGCGCAATGATGAACTGGAATGTGCCATCTTCCCTACGCGCCATTGGATCCACGTCCTTATCCCAGTTATTGAAATCCCCCACCAGAGACACGTGACTCACTTCGCGGTAAGGCCGATAGGAGAGTGTGACTGTTTGGGGAGGCAGGTAGGATTCAACGCGGTTACGCCCCTTCGATTTAGCCTCGTAAAGACTTTCATCGGCGGCTTTGATGAGGGATTCCTCATTGGATGCGTCCACGGGAAAGGTCGCAACGCCGGCCGATAAGGTGACCTTACCTAGGGGTTGAGATTCCATATGATCAAAAGTTGTTTCCTCCACTCGGCGGAGAATTCGCCGAGCTAATTCCGATGCCCTTTTACGGCTGGTTTCTGGAAGAATGAGCACCAATTCCTCGCCGCCATAGCGGGCCACCACATCCACTTCCCGAGCCTCTTCTTTCAAAATTCGGGCCACTTTTTTCAGAACTTCGTTGCCGGCCGGGTGGCCGTTGGCATCGTTGAAAATCTTGAAATGGTCCAGGTCAAGGATCACCAGCGAGAGGAGACGGTGATACCTTTCGGCCCGGATTTTCTCTTCTTTCAACCTTTCCAAAAAATAACCAAAATTGTAAAGACCCGTCAAACGGTCCGTAATGGCCATTTGCCGGGTTCGTTCATATAAGAGGGCATACTCTATCGCCAACACATCCTGGCCTAAGCCTTCCTCTTTACCGTCCTGGCGCATGGCGCCGTCAAAAAACACCAGGCCCAACCGGTTTAAGAGCATCGTTACCTGTTCCAGTTTTTCAACCGTTCCGGTTTCACTGGAATCCCCTCCCTCTGAAGCCGCCTCGCCTGAGAGTTCCCGCAAACTATCGCGGAGGAGAAACAATAAAAATACCATGTCGGTGGCGGACAATTGATTCTCCGCCTGGAGGGTTCTCAGGCTTTGAACGATGGGTTTCAAGGCCGCGTCCACGGCCTGTTCGGCGCTTCCTTTTCTTTCAATAATGCCGGCGAGATTGCGAAGCAAATGACCGATCGCCCCAAAGACAGGGGTTTCGGTACCCATTTGGGTCAAACGTCCGGCTAATTCTTCCCGGGTCGTCTGCCAATGGGAACGCAAGCGTTCCATTTTCGAATCCAGGTAAAGGTTTAAGTTCATGGATAGATTTTCGGGTTTCCTTGCTCGAATAAAAAGGGGTAACGATCAAAAAGTGACGATTAGGTCCGTGCCATGGATTCGTATAATTCCATGTATTTCTTGGCAGCGGTGTCCCAGGAAAAATCCTGACGCATATCCCGTTCCACCAAATCCGCCCAAAGCTTGGATTGGTGGTATGCCTCCAAGGCCCGTCGTAGCGCCCCTAAAAGTTCATCGCTCTTATAGTTTTCAAAAACAAACCCGGTTCCCTTAAGGCCGTCCAGTGAGAGGTTCTCTACTGTGTCGGAAAGCCCTCCCGTCTTCCGAACCAGGGGAACTGTCCCGTATTTCATCGCGACCATTTGAGCCCACCCGCTGGGCTCCACTCGGGAAGGAATCAGCAAAAGATCACTTCCAGCGTAAATGAGCCGGGCAAGTCGGTGGTCGGATTTAAGGTTGACCGCGAGCTTCTGGGGATACCGGCTTTGCAAGTCTTGGAACAAGGCCTGGTAACGGGACTCGCCTTCCCCCGCGCCCAACACGACGAGTTGAACATCCATTTCCATGACATCCTTCAAGATTTCCGCAATCAGATCGAACCCTTTTTGATCCGTCGGCCGCGAAAGGAGACCCACCACAGGAGTCTCGGGCTTGAATTCCAAATTTTGTTCCTTCAAAAGTTTCTGTTTGGATTCCATCTTATGGTTATGGTTCTTCACGGAATATTGAGCGGGTATTTCCTTGTCGGTTGCCGGGTTCCACTCCGAATAATCTATCCCGTTAAGAATCCCATGCAGGTCCGCGGACCGGGTTCGGAGAACCCCTTGAAGACCATGTCCGTATTCTTCTGTTTGAATCTCATGGGCATAAGCGTCGGAGACGGTGCACAAAGCGTCGGAATAGACCAATCCCGCCTTGAGAAAATTGACCTGATCATAAAATTCCAGGCGGTCAGGCCTAAACTCTTCCCAGGGGATCCCGGTCATTGGCAAAACATACTTTGGGAATAATCCCTGGTAGGCCATGTTATGGATGCTGAATAAAGTCCGAACCCGCTCGTAGGAGGGATTTTCCCGATAAAGGGTCTTTAAATAAGCTGGAACTAATCCCGTCTGCCAATCATTCAAATGCAGTATGTGAGGAAACCAATCCAGGGCCTTAAGCATTTCCAGGACCGCGCGGGAAAAAAAGGCGAACCTTTCGGCATTGTCGTGATAGTCTCCCTCGGCAGTCCCGTAATATCCATCACGGTCGAAGTACCGGTCGTTTTGAACAAAATACACGGTTCCACGGGTATCGCCCAAGTGGGTTGAAAAAATATCCGTATGCATATCTCCCATTCCCATTGGAACGGCAAGATTCCGTACTTCGGCTTTCAATTTATACTTTTCGGAAGAAACCGAACGATAACAGGGCAGGACCACCCTCACATCACACCCTAACTTTAATAGGGCCCCCGGAAGCGAGTTAAGAATATGCGCCAGACCCCCGGTTTTTGCGAATGGCATGGCTTCCGAAGCAACAAAAAGGATGCGATTTTTGGATGATTCGGTTGTTTTCGGAGAACGGGAAAAGGGGTGGAGATTCCATTTAAATATCGACATCGTTTGCCTTTGTCAGCGCATAAAATTTAGCCAATTTAAAACAAGAAGCGGATGGCCCTAAATTTTGGCAATTATAAGTTTCAATCAGGGCCTGTCAAGGCGAGACGGGTTTTCAGAGGAATAAAAGGCCTATTCAGCTGGATACTCTGTGTGAAATGGGCCAAGAAACATCCAAGCCGTTTAGAAAATCGTTTTTATTTTACCCAGGTCCAACCAGCCAGTTATCAGCGCTGGAGAGAAGCGTACAAGTCCCTGGTTTTTTCGGCGATGGAAGTCCAGCTGAAATACTGTTCCACCCGCTTTCTTCCATTTTCGCCGTATCGAACGGCCATCGCGGGATCTTTCAACAATTTTTTCACCGCTTCCACAATCTCGACCGGTTGACCCGGAGTCACTAGGTAGCCCGTCTCGTCCGGCACAACCACTTCCAAGATTCCGCCCACCGCCGAAGCAACAACGGGGGTCCGGCAAGCCATGGCCTCCAGATTGATGATCCCGAAGGGTTCGTAGATGGAAGGGCAAATGAAAACCCTAGCCGAGGAGTACATCTGGATCACCTCCTCTTCCTTGAGCATTTTGCGAATCCAGAGGATGTTCTTCTTGGTGCTGGCCTTTTTCGTCATCAGCTCTTCGTACTCCTTTGTGTCCCCGCCTCCAGCGCAGAGAACCACCTGACATGGAATCTGGTCCGCGGCATCGATGAGGTGTTCGATTCCCTTTTGCGGAGTCGTGCGCCCGACGTAGAGCACGAAGTCATCAAGAATGCCATATTCCTTCTTTAGCGCAGGGTTCAGGGGAGTTTTCACATACTTATTGAGATCAATTCCGTTGTGAATGATGGCCACCTTCTCTTCGGGAACATTGAAATGCTTCAGGATATCGGTCTTCATATCCTTAGAAACGGCCACGATCTTGTCCGCGGATTCGATGGAGATTCTCTCGATCCAGGAACTGAGTTGGTATCCTCCCGCGCCCAATTGCTGGTCCTTCCAGGGGCGGAGCGGTTCCAGACTGTGGCAGGTGAGGACAAAGGGAACCTGATAAAGGATCTTGGCCAGTAACCCGGCGAAATGAGCGTACCAAGTGTGGGTATGGATCACGTCGGAATCAAAGTCGGCGGAGAGTTGGGCCATGTTTACCGACATGGTTTCCATGACCGCTGCGAATTTCTGCTTGTCCTTCAGGCTTTCCCACGGTTTGTAACCCTTGGCGCGACGGTGGGGTTCAGTGACATCCTGTTCCCCAAAACACCTGACATCCACGTCCATCAGTTTCATGAGTTCCTGGGACAGGTATTTAATGTGGATGCCGGCTCCCCCGTAGATATGCGGCGGATATTCTTTGGTGACCAGGGTAACTTTCATGGTTTTCTCTCCAAATAGGATTTGTTTTCTCAACCGGCCGACTTAACGACAGGACGACAGATACGGCAACGAACATGGTTTGATCTTGCCCCGTCAGTGACCCGGGGTACGGATATAAGCGTCGATGATGGATTCCCAACCGTGCTTCTGGGCCAATGCGTCGATCACGGTGTGGTAGGCCTCATCGTAATTCACCCCGGCATAAACCTTTGGGGCGATGACTTCCTGATATATTCGGGACATCTGACGGCGGGCCAGGATATCGCTCTTCTTCCCGGCCTGTTCCTGGAATTCAAAAAATAATCGGCCGTTCTCTTCTGCCTGCGGGGAGACGGCTCCCTTGAGGGCTTTTCCCCCGCCCTTGACCGGTTCCAACCGGAAGATCTGAGCTTGTTCCTGATGGGGATCCAGAAGCACGTAATTCTCCCGGCCCTTCCATGTGTATGTTTTTCCGGTTATCAATTCCACGGCATGATAGGTTTCATTCGATCCGAGCCCGATTTTTTCAACCGGCACGGTGATTCGGGAAGTTTGCGTCCCCATGAAATCAAAATTGACCGTGGTGAGAAGGATATTCTGATGGGCCGGATCGGTTTTGACGTAGGCCAGCACATGCTCGTTGGTTGAGGGACAAAACTCAACGTTATCAAAATAGTGAAGAGCCGGGTTTTCTCGGCGGATGCGGTTCAGGACACCGATATAGTCCTTGATGTTGCCCGGACGGTCCCAATCCCAAACTTTATATTCGTATTTTTCCGAGTGGATATAGGTTTCCGCCCCGGGGTTGGCCGCGTTCTCACAGATTTCATAGGTGCTATAGATTCCGTAAGCAGGGGCCAGGGTCCCGGCCAGGGCCAGGCGCATCTTGAATGCCGGCCTTCCGCCTTTTTGCAGGATCTCAGGAAGAATGTCCGGGGTATTGGCGAAGAAATTCATACGGAGAAAATCTTTCACATAGCTGGACGTCAAACGGTCCATGTATTCGATCATTTCGTTCTTGGTGTTGCGCCAGGTGAAGTAGTTGTAAGACTGGGAGAAACCAAGTTTGGCCAGAAGTTCCAGCCTTTCGTAATAGGTAAATGCTTCCGAGAGGAAAAATAGATCCGGGCATTCCTTCTTCAGCTCAGGGATCACCCAATGCCAGAACTCGTCCGGTTTGGTGTGGGGATTGTCGATCCGAAAAATGGTCACACCCTGCTTGATCCAGAACGAGAAGATGTTTTTGAGTTCATTCCACATCTTTTCCCGGTCAGGCGGGTAAAAATTAAGGAAAACCGTGTCCTCGTATTTTTTCGGGGGATTTTCGGCATACTTGATGGTTCCGTCGGGATTGTGAAAGAACCAATCGGGATGTTCCTTCAACCATGGATGGTCGTAGGAACAGGTCAGAGCCATGTCCATGGCAATGCGGATGCCCATCTTGTCCGCTTTATTTACGAATTTCCTAAAGTCTTCCAACGTTCCCAACTCGGGATGGATGGCGGTATGGCCACCGGTCTCGTCCCCGATGGACCAGACGCATCCCGGATCGCTGGGGCCGGCCCAGAGAGTGTTGTTCGGGCCCTTGCGATTGGTATGGCCAATGGGATGGATGGGAGCCAGATAAATGACCTCAAACCCCATCCTCTGGATCTCTGCCAGGCGGACTTCACAATCCTTGAAGGTGCCGCTTTTTCCCGGGACCCGCCCCTGGGATCGCGGGAAGAGCTCGTACCATGCCCCGAACCGGGCGACTTCGGGCTCCACGAAGACCTCTAAAACACGCTCATATTCAATCGTTTTAGCCGCCTTGTCGGAGGAGGAAACTTCGACGGTATATTCATAAATGCCGGTCTTATCAAAACAAACACTTCCCCGGTAGCGTGTCAACAGACCGGGTACGTTCTGCTTCTCCATAGGTGAGCTTTTCCAGACTTTTTGGCCCTTTTGTCTGTTCTTAAGAGAAACCGGAACCACATCTGACGCAGTCAGTTCAGCTTCAACCATGAATGCCCGATTCACTTCGGTCTTAACTGGGTATTTTCCGCCGTCCACCTCGGGGTATAGGTTTTGAATGGCCACAGTCCCCCGGCTTTTGGTTTGCTTCATGTTTGTCTCCCGGTTTTGGGTTTGAAAACGGTTCAGGATTTTTGACATTCAATCGGAGGGATTATAAGTTTCAATAGAGGGGTGTCAAGAAGACCTCTTTTCAAGGTCGCCTAATAACCAAATTTGGATTCGGACCACTCGAACTCGTCAAGGAACCTGCCAACGGTTTTGTAAATCGGAAGGGGAGAGAGTTTTTCGCCCAATCAGCGCTTGTTCCAGCTGATCCCGAAAGTTGACGTCTGTTTTTTGGCGGGATTTTAATTTTTTGAGGGGCCAATAACCTCCCTGCCCCATGACCAAGCGGTCCGTTGTCACGATCTTGTAAACCGTTCTTTCTCCGAGAGCCTCGTTCCCCACGGAGAGTTGCAATTTTCCGTTAGATGAATTGACCGCCAACCCTGAGATTTGAAGAAAACCTGGCTGGCCTTTCATTTCAAGCGATCTTTTAACGGCTTCACGAACCAGGGCCCCACTGACCTCGACCAAATAGACTGAATCTTCTTCCGGATAGAGATTGTAAAGATCCTGGCGGGTAAAAGGACCTGCCGGCAGGTTTGCGGAGAGGGTCCCGGTAGGGATCAAGGCCAAATCGGCTCCCGTGGCTTCCTTAAGGGAATCGGCCACCACTTGTCCAAGAAGAGATTCCATTTTTGTCGTCACGGGTGCGGAGAGGGTCGCCAAAACCTGATCCAAAGGCTTATCCACCAATGTTTTCCTGTATTGATCCACCAGGGCCTTCATTTGCAGGTCTTCGGGAATGTCGCTCGTGATCGGGATCATCTGGTAGTGATATTCCACAATAGCGAATTCAGATTTTTTCGTTTTTCGGTCTCTTTTGCCGTCGACCGTCAAATCCAGCCGTCCCAAGTAAAGTCCGCGGTTTCCAGTTTGGACAAGAAGAGGGCCGATCAAATCCCCTCCCTTGGTCAAGTTGGCCAGGGGGTCCTTCAATATTTTGTCGCTGTTTCCGCTGATGATCACATGCAAAAAGGAATTATCTTTCGCGAGCTTCTTATCTTGATCAAATCCCAGACGGCTCAAAACGATGAATAGATCGGCGTCTTTTTTGAAAATGGAATGGAGACCTTTAATGGCGGCCCCGCCTGGAATAAAATTCAGCCCCTGAACATTCTGCTTATTGGTCAAGGAGGGAACGTCTGGGTTGGTTATACCGATCAAACCCACCCGAACCCCGCAATATTTGAGTTCGTAATCGCGGAGGAAAGGCTGAAGACCCGCGTGCACGTTCGCCGAAACCCAAGGAATCTTGAATTTCTTCCTGTATTCGAGAAGGGTTTTTCTCCCGTAGGTAAAATCACCTTCACCCACCGCCAAGGCGTCATACCCCATCATTTGAATGGCAGCGCACATGACTTGACCGCGAGTCATATCGGCAAATGCGGTACCGGTTAAAAGGTTACCACTGTCAACCAATACGACCGATTGGGGACCCACTTCCTGCCGGATTCGGTTGATCAGTGTGATTCGTCGGGCCATCCCCCCTACAGGCTGGGCAGGATCGCTGAGCGGTAGGGATTCGATTTGTCCGTCTTGGTCGCCCGTGAAAAGCAGCGTCAGTTTGGCTTCCACGGCAAACAGCGGGCGGGAAAGGAAAAACGCAAGAAAAGGGAGAAGAAGGATGGATTTGGCAATTGAAAACATACGGCTAAAATTCGCCGACGGCATCCTGCTCGGTTTTAAGAATGTGAAAAAGGCCGGGCAATTCAAGTAAATCGAAAACCTTATAGATGTCGGGGCTGACGTTGGCAATTTTGATATCTCCCCTGTTTTTTCGGACATCCTTAATGACGCTCATCAAAACGCCGAATCCGGCGCTGGAGATATAGGTAAGTTTCTTCATGTTTAGCACGATCTTGTACTGCTTTTTCTTAAACAAATCCTGAAGGACGGTTTCGAATTCACCGACCGTATTGATATCTAAAACTCCCTCAATATCCACCACGGTTACCGAGGTGTTGGACATGGCTGAGTGCGTGGCTAGAAGCAAACTCTCCATTCAAAATCCTCCCGAAAGGAATACTCCCTGGGAACTACGGGAACCGGAAAATTCCGGGTTCGGCTTCAAGTTTATGCCAGGGCATCCTCAGAAAGAAGGGCCTCAGCAAATAACCGGGCGTCAAACGGCACCAGATCTTCCAATCCTTCCCCCACGCCCAAAAAACGGATGGGAAGGGACAAACGGTCCGCAAGGGCCAACACGACACCGCCCTTGGCGGTTCCATCCAACTTCGTTAAAACCAGACCGGTGAGGGTCATCCCCTGATTAAATTCTCTCGCTTGATGGATGGCATTTTGGCCCGTATTGGCATCCAAAACCAGCCATCTTTCCTCGGAAATCCCAGGAACAGCTTTTTGAATCACCCGGGCGATTTTATCCAGCTCTTCCATCAAATTGGAACGGTTATGTAGACGCCCGGCCGTATCCACAATAAGACAATCTTTTCCACGGGAAAGCCCTGATTTTAACGCGTCAAAAATAACGGACGAAGGGGAAGCCCCATGGGCCCCCCGAACGACCTCTACTTTAGCACGATCAGACCACTGCGTCAGCTGTTCTTCCGCTGCCGCCCGAAAGGTATCCCCGGCCACCAGAAGAACCTTTCGCCCTTCTTTCGTGTACCTGGCGGCCAATTTTCCCGCCGTCGTGGTTTTTCCGGCCCCATTGACCCCGCCGAGCAAAATAATCACAGGCCGGGCCAATTCCCATGGCGGATTCTGAAAAACAAGCCTGTGCTCGACGACTTCCTTCAATAATTGTTTGCCAACTGGAATACTGGAAGCCGGTAAAGCTGCGGCCTTTTCCGATAATTCTTTAACGATAGCCTGGGCCGTTTCCACACCTGTATCGCAAAGGATAAGTTGTTCCTCCAAGAGGGCAAGGGTTTCACGGCTTATGGGTTGGGAGGAATGAAGAATCTGTCCAAGGCCGGACGATAATTGTCGCGCGGTTTTTTCCAGTCCGTTTTTAATTTGGTCAAATAAACCCATCCCGGAGCCTTCCTATCTTTTGATCAGGACCTTTTTCAAAATCGCCGCAACTTTTTCAGGTTGAATCGAGTCACAGTTTAGGTCGGCGGATCGTAACACAAGAGGGTGATGAAGGTTAAGGGGTCCCCACCGATTGGGATCGCTTGGTCCAAAGAGAGCGATTACCTTTGTGACGAGGGAACAGGCGTGGGTCAGTCCGCTATCCCCCGCCACGACTAGAGAGCACCGTCTGGCTGCAGTCAACACTTGAAGAAGATCACAGGAAGGCAGGATAAAGACACCCGATGGATCCTCAATCGACTTCTTGAATGCTTCCAATTGGGTTTCTTCGCCCCGTCCGTGCAACACCAACCATTTGAATCCCTTGCGCGCCGGAAACAGTCTCAATAACCGCCGGTAATGATCCGGGTTCCATCGGTTATCGACTTTCAAAAGGGTCGGATGCAAACCGATCAACCGGTCCCCCGGCTTAACCCCCGCTTTATATAAAATTTCATCCACTTGGCTTTCAAATCTTTCCAGTTCTAGATTAAAAACATTCTTTAAGTTAGGTGTTTTGATCCCGGGATAAAGCCGCCTAACCAGGAGTAGGCTTTTTTGGGATTCATGAGTGGATTCAGGAGGTCTGGGAACGCCCCAATTAAAAATCATCTCGAGTCTTCCCTCTTCCTCCGGAAATTTCACAAACCCAACCCTGCGGGCGCTTCCCGAAGCTAGGGTCATCAAGCCTGAGGTCGTGGAAAATGGATAAGAATGAAAATCCACCACCGCGTCGAAACGGTGTAGAAAAAGTTTAATGAACAAGGAAACTCGAGAAAATAAATTCTTTCGGACAACCCAGATTCTGACCTTCGGAAAAAGCAATTGGGCGAGTTGCTGGTTAGGTTCTCCCGCCACCAGAGTGACCCGGGCGGAAGGGCCAGCTTGTTGGAGGAGGGCGGTGAGGGCAGGGGCGGAGAGGATGAAATCTCCCAACCGATCCGGCCGCAAAAGCAGAAGAGCGGGAGATTTGGGTATGGGTTGGGAAGAAGAGGGAAACCGGCGTAAGAAAGGCTTAAGGAAAAACCAAAAACCGATCTTGATGGTTTTTTCCGCCTGGGACATCGGCTTAACCGACCGTGGTTTCCTCGGGCTTGTTTTCCTTGAACTTGGTGGAAATGATCTTGGAGACGCCCGACTCCTGCATAGTCACGCCATAAAGAATATCCCCGGTTTCCATACTGACCTTGTTATGGGTGATCATGATGAACTGGGTCCGCTTGCTGAATTCTTTGAGCAAGTGGGTGAACCGACCCACGTTGACGTCGTCCAAGGGAGCGTCGATTTCGTCCAATAGGCAAAAGGGACTGGGCTTGACCATGAACAGAGCGAAAAGAAGCGCGATCGCCGTCAGGGCCTTTTCTCCGCCGGACAGCAGGAAAATCGATTGAAGCCTTTTTCCCGGAGGACGGGCCACGATTTCGATACCCGATTCAAGGACATCTCCCTCATCGATCAAAATCAACTCCGCCCGTCCGCCCTCGAATAGGCGCTGGAAGATGTCTTTAAAGTTCTCCTGAACGGTGGCAAAGGTTGAGGTGAAAAGTTCTTTCGAAGTCAGATTGATCTTGTTGATGGCTTTCTGAAGGTCATCCTTGGCCTTGAGCAGATCTTCCTGCTGTTCCGTCAGAAACTTGTATCTTTGGGAAAGCTCGTCATATTCCTCCATGGCCACCATGTTCACCAGGCCCAGCCGGTCGATTTTGGCCCGCAACTCAATACATTGCGTTTCGGCTGCCCCGGCGTCAAAGCCTTCCTCGGGATGGACCGGGGGGTTATCCAGGTCCACCTTGTATTCGACCTGTAATTTCTCCTCGTAATTTCGGATCTCGACGTTGAACTGGGCTTCCTGGATGGCAAAACTATTGAGTTCCCTCTGTATTTCCTCCAGCTTCACCCGGGATTTTTTCACCCTTTCGATGCGTTCTTCAGTCTCCGCCGCGATCGTTTCCCGCTGGGTCAGAACCGCCTGAACCTTCTCATCCGCCTCTTTTTTGAAATTCGTGAGGCCGCCCGCTTTTTCTTCCAGGCTGGTTAGATCCAGGGATAACTGCCGGTCCTGGCTTTCCAACTGCTGGTTTTCCTCGTTTTTCAGCGTGACCGAATGGGTGAGCTGGTCTTGTTCCACCTGGTAGCGGTCCGCTTCTTCCTGGGCGCGAAGGGCCACTTCGTCCATGGCCGCCAATTCCAATTCCGCCTGGACCACGAGCCGTGACAATTCTTCCCGACGCCCATGGAGGTTTTGAAGGGACTTGCGCGCCTCCGCGATTTCATCCTGCGTGAGGTGCTGGGCCTGCTCACTTTGGGACAACAGAACCGAAAGCTGATCAACCCGGTTTTTATCCGCCTGCCAATGGACTTCCAGGCCCTGGCGTTCTTTTTCCAGTTCCGTCTTCTCGCCTTCCAACCGGGTTTTCGTTTCGTCCAACCGATGGAACTCTTTTTCAGTCTCGGCGAGGAAAATTTTCAATTGTTGGCGGCGGGCCTCGGCGGCCAGAAGGGCGTCCTCGGTATCTTTGCGGGTTTTCTTGGAATCGATTAATTTTTGCTCTGCCGATTGAATCTCCCCTTCCAGGGTCTTGAGCCGGTCGTTCAATTCAGTCATTTCCCGGTGACGGCCCAAAAGGGAAAATCCCGTTACGGCCGATCCGGCCTTCCAGGAACCCCGGGGACCCTGGCGATCCCCCTCAGGAGTCACAAAGCGCTGAGTGGGGTAAATCCCGCTCAACCGTTCCGCCGCGGACCAATCTTCCACTAGATGGCCATCGCCGAGCAAAAAGCGAACCATCGGTTCCAATTCGGGCAGAAATTTCACGGATTCAGGCAGGGGTCCCACGTGGCCTTCCCCGGATGGAACGGCGGTCCCGGAATTGAAAAGCAGATCTTCCAACACCAAGAGGGAGACTTTTCCCTGACCCTCGGCTTTGAGGAATTCAACCACCTTCGCCGCAGTCCCGCGATTTTTGACGACCAGGGATTGGAGCTGACTCCCCAGAAGGTTTTCCACGGCGCCTTCGAGCGATTGGTCCACGGATAGAAGGTCCGCCACCACCCCCAAAACTTCCTGCCACATCAAGGGCTCGTTTTGTTTGGCCTGAAGAACCGCCTTGACCCCCGAATCATATCCGGTGAGTTTGTTTTGCAGTTCTTGTAAAACCCCATAACGGGAACGAACCTCGGAATGCTGGTTGTTTAGTTGACGCAAGGAGGAGTTAATTTCATCCAGAAGGTTTTCCTGCTGGGAGAGCGAGGACTGGTGTCCCAGGATCGTCTCGTCGATCTGGGCTTCTTCCGCCTGAGCTGTGATCTTGGACTGGCGAAATTCTTCCAGCATCCGGGCCGAGTCCGCGAGGCCGGTCAACACCTGATTGATTTGATCCGTTACATCTTGGATGCGTTTGGAAACTTCAGCATCCTGGGAGCGTAGGGATTCCAGCTCCGCCCTCATCTGGGCAGCCTTTGTGACCAGATCGACCGCCGCGCTATTTTTGGATTCCAGATCCTGGTTTTTCGCGTTGAGGTCCCCCTCGAGGGAGGACAGTTGGTCCACCAACCCCCGTTTTTGAGTTTCCCGTTCGGCTTTCTGGTTCTCTTTATTGGCGACCATTTGCCGGCGTTCGGCGATCCAGATCTTGAGATTCTCGATCCGGGCCAGAGCTTCCGCTACCTGCTGTTCGTTGCGGCCCCTTTGATCGACTAAAAGGTCTTTATGACGGCGGGTCGATTCCATGCGGCCCTGGGTGAGTTCGACTTCACTGTGAACCTTGTAGGCCTGCTCCCTCGTCTGGGAGAGTTCTTCATCAATCTGAGCCAGGCGGGCACGCTGTTGCTTTTCATCCTGCTCCAACTTGTGGGTTTCCCCCTGGGCCTCTTCCAGTCTTTGGTTAACTTGCTTGGTTTTATGTTCCAGGTCCTTGAGCTTGTCTTTGAGCTTCACGGTTTTGTCTAAATGCAACAGCACCTGAAGCTTGCCCAATTCTTCTTTGAACCTGCGGAACTTTTCAGCCTGCTTAGCCTGGCGTTCCAGGGTTGAAATTTGTCGTTTAATTTCGGCGATAATGTCCGCCACCCGAACCAGGTTTTGCTCGGTGGCATCCAATTTTCGTAGCGCTTCCAACTTGCGAGCCTTGTAGCGGGTTATGCCGGCCGCCTCTTCGAAAAGGGCCCGCCGTTCGGTGGGTTTGGAGGTGATGATCTGGTCCATCTTGCCCTGCTCCATGATGGAGTAGGCGCTGACCCCCAGCCCGGTTCCCATGAACAGGTCCCGGACATCCTTCAATCGGGCCATGGCCTTGTTAATGAGGTATTCGGATTCGCCCGAACGGTAAACCCTTCGGGTAATGGAGATCTCGCTGAACTCTAAAGGAAGGGCCTTGTCATCATTGGAAAGGGTAAGAGTCACTTCCGCCATGCTGGCGGGTTTGCGGGTATCCGTTCCGTTGAAAATGACTTCCGTCATTTCGGAAGCCCTCAACCCCTTGGCAGATTGTTCCCCCATGACCCAGCGGATACTGTCCGAGACGTTGGTTTTACCGCAGCCGTTCGGCCCCACCACGGCGGTGATTCCCGGTTCGAGCATGAGCTCGGTTTTGTCGGCGAAGGATTTGAATCCGTGAATCTCAAGTTTTTTCAGGAACAAGCGATTATCTCCATGGTGGTTATGAGGGTGTTATTTGGTTTTGTAGGGATGGAAAACGAAAGGTGAAGAAGCCAAATAGGATGAAGCCCAACACGATTGGCCAAAATCTAACATTCCCACAGGTAGTTGTCAAAACCTTTTATACCCCAAAATATAGAATACCTAAGGCCTTTTTACCACCAAGACGCCAAGTCACCAAGAAAGGAAAATAAAAAAACCGGGATTAAAAAAGCCAAGAATTTTCTTGTGCCGCAACTTCAAAAATTGGGGACCCTCCCCAAACACCCTTTGCGGTTTTGTTGGCTCAAGGGATAAGGTTTTCTTGGCGTCTTGGTGCCTTGGTGGTGAAAAAGCTTTTTATTAAATGCTTTAGTGATCGAATTCCAGAAGGGCGAGCGCCAAATTGGTCCGGCGTAATCGGCTTGAGAACTGACTGATCAAGGTACAAAAAACGCTATAGGCAATTTCCGGATTTTTCTTCAGAAAATTTTTAAAATCCTCCCCCTTAATCACATGAACGGCGCAGTTCCCCGTGGCTTTGACAGACGCGGAGCAGGGGGCTTCATCAAATACGCTCATTTCGCCAAAAACGGAACCGCGGCTCAAATCGTTCAAATACTTCAGTTTGGAAGCGGGAGTCTTTCCCGATTTAAAAACCTCGGCCGTGCCGTCCACCAGGATGTGGAGTTTTCCCCCCACTTGGCCCTCGCGGAGAATAAAATCGCCCAGTTTGAAATTGAAGACCTTCCCAATCTTAAAAAGCTGGGAAAGTTGATTGTCGGTCATACCATCAAATAGGCTGACTTCACGAAGAAAATCCTTCGTAATCGTTTGCTGACGTGTCGTCATTCCGCCTCCCCCAAAATTTTAACGGCAGATTATTGATTGTTTTTTTAGCCAGGCCTAAGCTTTTTTCGTTATTTCAGACCCGAGGGCCCCTTCCCCGCCGCCATCGCTGGGGTTCTGAATCTCTTTCGTTTCTAAGCTTCCAAACGCGGGAATAGGTACGAAAAAGGGCAAACAACAACCCAGCGACGCCGATTCCGTAAAAAAGCCAGGAAAGCCGAAAAGCTCCCAAGAGAAAACTTTTTACTCGTCAGCCGTTTCTTGCGGACGATGGAACCGAGCCGTCCAGTCAGCCCTGACCACATGGGGAGCCAACCGGCCTTTCAGATGGGTGCGGATGATTTGAAGGGCTTTCCAATCTTCATTTTTCAGTTGAACGACCTTGGCCATTTTCTGACCGGCGGGGGGTTCATCGGGTCCGACTCTCATCCAAACCTTGTTCCCTTCAGGTTTGACATAGACCTGAACGGTCACCTTGGATTTGGGCGCAGTGAAAAACATCGAACGCCACTGATTCTGATTGCCCGATTGTCCCGGATAATTCCCTGTTTCAAGATCCGGATGATTTTTATATCCCCTGAAAATCAGGGCATTCATGACCTCTTGGGAGGCCCAAGCCGCACGGGCAATGGGATTGGAACCCTTGCCGTGGATCCATCCGCCAAAAATGACGTTGGGTTGGATCGGAGGAACCGGCCAGCTGACACGAGGATAGTGTTTTGTCTTGGGCACCGTCGTAATGGGTGGCACATTCTCCGAGGGAGCTGGCAAGGCCTTGGTTTCGGGGGGAGTAGTCGTTTCTGTGGTAGAACCTGCCCCTGGTAAAGGCGGCAAGGCCGGTGAAGTAGAAGGTGCTGTATTGCTCTGTGGCGGCACAGGGGCTGTACCCTGATCAGGCAGGGGAGGCAACGCGGCGGTCGTTCCGCTCGTGGAGGTTCCAGAAGGCAAGGGGGGCTGTGCCGAAGTATCCGTCGTAGCTGGTAAGGCGGGCATGGGGGGAGCTGCGGAAGAAGGTGCCGCACTAGCATTTCCATTGTCAGGCAGGGGGGGCAAAGCCGGGGCTGAACCGCTTGGCGCGGTCGACGTCGTCGGTGTTCCGTCGGGCATATCGGGTAGGGGAGGCATATCCTGTCCCAGAACCCAACTAGCTGATATCAGAAAAGCCGTCGTCATTAAAAATCGTTTGATCATTCCTCAGCTCCTTGGCCTAGCTGGTGAAAAAGTGCCTTATTTTAGACTGAATTCCATTTCCCGCCGATAAAAAAGTAAAAATATTCCCCTATTCAACTGACAACAACTCCGGATATTTGCATTCAAAAATGAGCCGTCACCAGGGGAACTTGAAAAGCCAAAGCCTTGGGTTGGATTTGATTGTCCGAGAAATTGATTTGGTGAGGGGGCGGGTACGAATTCGGCAGAACGGATATACAGGCAATAGCGGTTGAACCGGCTAAGGAGGTACAGATGAAGGGAATAAAATAAGTGTTTCCCAGTCCAAAAGAACCTTGAGTAAAGAGGGATATGGTTCCAAAAAGACCAAAACTGGCCAATGCGGTGAAGGGGGTAGCGGTGATAAATATCACCTGAAAATCTTCGACTTTGTTTTCTTTATATTCGACACCTTCGGGATCATACCCATAGGCCTGGCGTTCATATTCATAAGGTTTGGCGAAGCCACCGGTGATATTTACATCATCCTCGTCCGAGAGAGCCTGCGCCTTACATATAGAAGGCAGGCCCACTCCCAAAAGAAGGGCGAGCAATAGCAGGGTGAAAATTCTTGAAAACATTGGGCCATTGTAATGGTGGGATGAGGGAATCAAAAGAGGGAAAGCTTTGAACCTAAGGGTAATTACCCTTCTTTATTATTATCATTTGAAAGCCGAGACTAAGTTCCGGTCGTTCTATGGACTTGATAGATAAGTCATCCACAAAACCTTAATGAAGAACCAGCAATTTCCCCGTGGCGTGCATCCCATCGACGGTCACCTCCACGTAGTAAACCCCGTTCGCCAGTGAGTTCCCCGTCCGCCCGACAAGTTCCAAGGGAATGGCTATTCCCGCGGGCAGAGAGTCGTAGGTTTTTTCGACGATCTTCCGGAATGCGAGGGTGTAAACCTCCACCCGCACATTGGAAACGCCCACGTAATAGGGTGGAAGTACATTCACGGTCATGCCAGACACGGGGTTGGGATAGAGGCCCACGTGGCTGGGCAACCGGGTGGGGGTGTCAGAAACTGTGGAAGTGAAGGTTTCCGTGGCCGTATGGATCGCGGTGGGCGTGTAAGTGGTGGTCGGCGTAGAGGTATTGGGAGGTGTGGGGGTATGGCTTGGCGTGAATGTGAATGACGGGGTCAAGGTTTGTGTCAAAGTGGAGGTTCGGGTGACCGTCGGGGTCATCGAATCCGTGGGGGTGTCAGAGACCGTGAAAGTAAATGTTTCCGTGGCCGCAAGGGTCACGGTTGGGGTGAAAGGGGTGGTCGGCGAAAAAGTAACGGGGGGCGTGGGGGTGGCCGTCCGAGTCATGGTGGATGTTGCCGTTTGAGTCTTGGAGGCGGTCGTGCTGACGGTCATTGAATTCGTGGCTGTGGAGGTAGCCGTCGATGTCGGGGTACTGCTGGGCGGCACGGGAGTATGGGTACGGGTCAAGGTGGAAGTCGAAGTGCCGGTGAAGGTCAAAGTATTCGTCGGCGTGATCGTGGCCGTCGGAGACATTGTCCAAGTACATGTGTGAGTTACGGTAAATGTCGACGTCCCCGTAGGGGATGGCAGCACGGGACTGTTAGTTTTCGTCGGTGTCTCTGTCGGCGTTGCCGATGACGGCACCGTCGGGGTGTTGGTGGCGGTATTGGCCGGGGTGAGGGTTGCTGTTTTCGTGGGAGTGGCGGTCATGGTAGCGGTGGCGATGAAAGTACTCGTTGGCGTATAGATAGGACATTGGGAGACATAAGCGTTATAGGTTGCGGAGAGAAGATCCTGGGAGGAGCCATCGTAATCCTGTGATATTTCCCAGATCATCATCCCGCCGACGCCGCGAGTTCCCAAAGCGTAATTGGTCTTATTGGCTGCGGTGGCGACGCTCTCATAGGTGATGAAGTCGGAGCCGGTCAAGTAATTGGCCTGGGCCGTTGGATCCCATTGAACGGTATAGCCCATGGCGTTGAGCCGGGGTTTGACGAAAGTCCCATAATCCTGGTCCACCACAGGACAATCGCCCCCGCAATTTTCCCAAAGGGCGTTGACGGAAGTGAATTCATCCGCGTAAAAGGGCATGCCCGCGTTGATCTTGGAGGGGGTAATGCCCGCCGTGAGCAGATACCAATCGAGGGATGTTTTGAAGCTTCCGGCCTGTTCTGGGTCGGCGGGGTTTTGATATTGCGGCGCCAAGTGCCCGCTGTAGGTATCCCAACCGCCGTAAAAGTCGTAGTCCATCACGTTGAAGAAATCCACGATGCCCTCCAACGCGGTCAGGTTCATGTAATAGGCGCCATCCCAGGTGTTGTTGCCCATGGCGCTCGTCGCCATGGAAATGAGCCATGTGGGGGAAGGAAGAACAGCCCGAATGGCCTGCATCATGAGGGTGAGATTGCTTTCATCCGTCGTCGTGAGTGGAAATTCGTAATCGATATCCACGCCGTCATACCCATTGGTCTTGCAGAAATTGTAGAGATTATTGGCGAAATTGGACCGATAGGCGGCGCTGGCCGATACAAGCTCAAAGGCCGTTCCTTGACCAGCATCACTGCCTCCCACTGATACGAGAACCTTCACCCCCGCCGCGTGGGCCTTGGCAATGAGGGCCGGCTCCAAAAAGCTGGGATCAACCGAAAGGGTTCCGTCATTGGTCGTCGTATCCAGGCCGATGAAGGCATGCTCGATATGGGTTACTTCGGTCATGGGAATGTTGGCCGAAGTATAGGCTGGCTGGTCCCAATAGGCGTAATAGGCGACGATTCGTTTATTACATTGAGCCATGACCGGGGCAGTAAATCCCAGAAAACCCAAAGCGACCAACCAGGTGAGACCTTGATACTTTTCAAAGTTTAGGGCGGCCCGTTTAAACCCTCTCATCTCAACACGAGCAATTTCCCCGTGGCGTGCATCCCATCGACGGTCACCACCACGTAGTAAACCCCGTTCGCCAGGGTGTTCCCTGTCAGGCCCACCAGTTCCATGGAAATGTCCGTGCCCGCGGGCAGAGAGTCATAGGTCCTTTCGATGATCTTTCGGAAAGCGAGCGTATAAACCTCCACCCGAACGTTGGAAACACCCGTGTAATTGGGCGGAAGGATTTTCACTGTCGAGCCGGTCACGGGGTTGGGATAGAGACCCACGCGTCCAGAAAACTGGGTGGGGGTGTAAGTGACCGCCGGAGTAAGGGTTTCCGTAGTCGTATGGGTAGAGGTTGGAGTGAAGGTGGTGGTTGGCGAAAAGGTATGGGTGGGTGTAGGGGTATAGCTGGCCGTGAAAGTAAAGGACGGAGTCCAGCTCAAGGTTTGGCTTGGGGTAGAGGTTCCGGTGACCGTCGGGGTCATCGAATCCGTGGGGGTGTCCGAGACCGTTGAAGTAAAGGTTTCTGTGGGCGTAAGGATCACGATGGGCGTGAAGGTGGCGGTCGACGAAAAGGTATCGGTAGCCGTGTGGGTGAACGTGGCGGTCATTGTTGATGTTGCCGTTTGAGTCTCGATGACTGTTGCGCTGACGGTCATCGAATTCGTCGCGGTGTAAGTCCGGGTGGATGTGGCCGTTGAAGTAGGGGTGCTGGTGGGAATCACGGGAGTATGGGTGCGGGTCAATGTGGAAGTGATGGTCCCGGTAAACGTCAAAGTGTTCGTCGGTGTATTCGTGGGTGGAACGGGGGTATTCGTGAACGAGGCGGTAGCCGTCTTGGTCGACGTCACCGTCAGGGTGAAAGTGGCCGTCGGGGGAATGGTTGTAAAAGACGGTGTGGGCGA
>CAZGKT010000033.1:0-38206 GCA_964525605.1 uncultured bacterium | reverse complement strand
TCCGGGAAGGCGGACACACTGTGGGCGCCGGAGTTGTCACGGAAATCATTGAATAGAACAGTAACCGAAGGAATAACGTCTCATGCGTGAACAAATTACCTTGGCTTGCTCAGAGTGCAAGCGTCGCAACTATGATAAGACGCGCGACAAGCGGAAAAAGCCAAACAAGATCGAAATTAAGAAGTATTGCCGGTGGTGCCGCAAGCACACGTTGCATAAAGAAACCAAGTAGGGGTAATCCCGGGGCCCGCCTTTAACGGCTGGGTTCCTTTTGAAGGGCAGTAGCTCTAATGGTAGAGCGGCGGTCTCCAAAACCGCGCGTTGCAGGTTCGAATCCTGCCTGCCCTGCCATCCGGATGACCGAAGGGTTTGGGGTTTGAATGATTGAACAATTGAAACAGTTCTTCTCCGAGGCCAAGTCGGAATTTAAAAAAATTTCCTGGCCCACCGTTGAGGATATCAAAGGCTCGACGACCGTGGTTTGCGTCACGATTTTCTTCATCATGGTTCTTTTGGCCGTATACGATTTGATCATCAGCAACCTGATGAAACTTATCATCAAGTAACAGTAAAGAGAGGTTTTAAGCCGCATGTCCAAACGCTGGTACGTCATAAACACCTATTCGGGGTACGAGGCCAAGGTGAAAACCAACCTCGAAAACAGGATCAAGAGCATGAACATGGAGGACAAGATCTTCCAGATCCTCATTCCCTCGGAAGAGGTCACGGAGACCCGCAATGGGAAGAAACGGGTGACGAACAAGAAGTTTTTCCCCGGCTATATCCTGGTGGAAATGGACATGGACGAGAATTCCTGGTCGGTGGTACGAAATACCCCTAAGGTAACCAGTTTCGTAGGGTCAGGAAACACACCCATTCCCTTGCCGGACGAGGAAGTGACCGCCATCTTGGAACACATCGGCAAACGTCGCGAGCGGCGGGCCCTGAAAAGCCAATTCGAAAAGGGTGACCTGGTCAAGGTGATGGACGGGCCCTTCTCCAACTTTTCGGGATCAGTCGAAGACATCAATCCCGAAAGGGAGCGTGTCAAAGTCATGGTGACCATTTTCGGTCGCCAGACCCCGGTGGAGCTGGAATACCACCAAATTGAGAAAGAGTAGTAGATTCAATTCCCCGATGAAGGTTTATTTCACCGGGCAGAAAGTTAAAGGGAAAAAGGCATGGCGAAAGAACTAACGGCGATGGTGAAGCTTCAAATCCCGGCGGGCAAGGCGAATCCGGCGCCCCCGGTGGGCCCGGCTTTGGGTCAGCACGGCGTCAACATCATGGAATTCTGCAAGCAGTTCAATGCGGCGACCCAAAAGCAGGATGGCTTGATTATTCCGGTGGTCATCTCGATCTTTAAAGATCGGTCGTTTACTTTTATTACCAAGACCCCCCCGGCGTCGGTCCTATTGTTGAAAGCCGCTGGCCTGGCCAAGGGCTCCCCGGTGCCCAACAAGCAAAAGGTCGCCAAGGTTACCTTGAAGCAGGTTGAAGAAATTGCTAAGACTAAGATGCCCGATTTGAACGCGCAGAAGTTGGATTCCGCCATGCGCATGGTGGAAGGAACCGCCCGTAGTATGGGAATTGAGATTCAGAAGTAAGCTGGAGCCTTCCGGGACTCCCAGCTAAAAATTAACTGTGGGAGTGAAGTTTCTTTTGAGAACCTTCACGCTTGAACCACGGGAGGTAAAGATGAAGAAGGCAAGTAAACGAGTCAGTAAGAATAACGAGTTGATCGACAAGACCAAGGCCTACCCCCTCGGGGAGGCGGTCTCCCTCTTGAAGAAATCAGCCCCCGCTAAATTCAACGAAACGGTCGAATTGCACATCATGCTGGGTGTGGACCCCAAAAAGGCCGACCAGCAGGTTCGCGGCACTGTGAGCCTACCCCATGGAACGGGCAAAACCCTTCGAGTGGCCGTCTTGGCCAAGGGCGAAAAAGTGAAAGAAGCCGAAGCGGCCGGGGCGGATTTTGCCGGGGATACCGATCTGGTGGAAAAAATCGCCGGAGGCTTTCTGGATTTTGACGTGTTGGTGGCGACCCCAGATATCATGCGCGAGGCCGGTAAGTTGGGTAAGGTGTTGGGACCCAAGGGGCTGATGCCGAACCCCAAAGCGGGGACGGTCACTGCGGACGTGGGCCGGGCGGTCAAGGAAATCAAAGCGGGTAAAATCGAATACCGCGTGGACGATCAAGGGATTTGTCACTCTGGAATCGGAAAGATCAAATTCGAGGAAAACCAGATCAAGGAAAATGGGGAAACCCTGTTTCGCACGCTGGTGGCGGCCAAGCCCGCCGCATCCAAGGGAACCTATCTGGTTTCGGCCTATTTAAGCTCAAGCATGGGGCCTGGCATCAAGGTGGACCCATCGGAATTCATGAAAGCGGCTTCGAAGAACGCAGACTAAGAATAATGTTCCCCGTTGGTTGGGGGCAGATGCAGGGATGAGTCAGTAGCCTTGGGGTTCTTATGGAATCCTGGGGCGGCAAAACGTTCAGAGAATAGGTTTCTCGAACCCATTGCCGACCATCGAAGACAGCAGGCGCCTTGAACCGCCGGAAGTATCGGGTTTAAGGCTTAATGGTTGCCTGCCGAGACGGTCCGGATTATCGAGGATTAAGGTTTTCCCCTTACCCCTCGTCCGGTCGTTTCGGACGAGGGGTTTTCTTTTTCCCCAGTCCCAGTTGATATTTTTCAAAAGAGAGGGGGTGAAAATAATGAGAGAAATACATAAACGTGAACCTAGACCTGAAAAGATCAAGGTGGTTCAGGAGTTCCTGGAGAAGGTGAAGACATCCAAATCGGCTGTCGTTACTGGTTACACCGGTTTGACGGTGGAGGAAGTGACCCAATTGCGGGCCCAACTATTCCACGCCAAGGTCGAGTATCACGTCGTTAAGAATAACCTGGCTAGGCTGGCCTTGAACCAGGCTCAGATCACTGTTTTGGACGATCTGTTGGTGGGCCCTACGGCCATCGCCTTGGCGATGGGAGACGCAGTGGCTCCGGCCCGGGTTTTGAGCAAATTTGGCAAGGATCACGCCAAGCTGGTTCTTCGAGGCGGCTGGATGGACGGCCGCAAGATAACCGTTCAGGATATCAAGGCTTTGGCGAACCTGCCGAGCCGGGAAGTTCTGTTGGCGAAAGCTCTGGGCAGCATGAAGTCGCCCATTTCGGGAATCGTCCAGGTATTGGCGGGACCCGCGCGCAAGCTGGTGTACGCCCTGAATGCCATCAAGGAAGCCAAGGCCAAGACCGCCTAGGCTTTTTTGTCATTAACAACCCTCCCCGCAAACGGGGATACAAACGAATTGAAAATGGAGGAAGATTCAAATGCCTACGTTAACGAAAGACGAGTTTATCGCCGCTATTGAGCAGATGAGCGTGCTGGATTTGAGTGAATTGGTGAAGGCCCTTGAGACCAAGTTTGGTGTTTCGGCTGCCGCCCCTGTGGCCGCTGCTGCCGCCGGGCCCGCCGCTGCCGCTGCCGAAGAAAAGACTGCGTTCGACGTGGTCTTGAAAGCCGCAGGCGCCAACAAGATCGGCGTCATCAAGGTCGTCCGGGAAGTCACCGGATTGGGCCTGAAGGAAGCCAAGGATCTCGTGGACGGAGCTCCCAAGTCGGTCAAGAGCGGAGTCTCCAAGGCCGAGGCTGACGGAATCGTCGCCAAGTTCAAGGAGAGCGGAGCTGAGCTGGAAGTGAAGTAAGAGGGTCGTTGATTAGCCCCTTTCTCGAATTTGGGAAAGGGGCTATTTTTTTGGCCTCATGAAAGGCAAGGCATATGTACTTAAAGACTTATCGAAAGGGCCTGAAAAGATGTTAGCGGAGATCCATTCCGCGAAAGCCTTTTCTTTTTCGGGTTGGAAAACCGTATTTTTAATTTTGGCCGCCCTAACGGGTTTTTGGGTCCGGGCAGAATATGTTGCCACAGGGTTTCCGTCCCTTACCAGCGATGAAGTGTGGACCTATCGAAACATCCAGTACCAGTCCCTCTCCGAAAGAGATGCGGTGGATTCGGATTTTTTGTCCAATATCTCCGGCCACATCGGCACCCGCCGATGGTTATTTCAGCTTTGCTACCTTTTCGCCGACCATCGCATGGATAACCTACCTTTTTTCGCATGTCTGCTCAGCGTGCTTCTTTATCTCTTTTGGTCCTTTGTCCTTGTTTGTCGTACCAGATCCTGGGCGGCGGGGGTTCCCCTTTTAATCTTTCTTGCTTTCCCTCCGCCCTGCGTTTTTTACTTGGGAACGCAATTTTCGGAGGCTCGGTCTTTTTATTGGTTCGGAGCCGTTTTGGTCTTGTTCGCGGGAACTTGGTTTAAAAATCACCTCTGGAGCCTTGCCTTTGGCCTCCTCGCGGTTTGGTCTTGCTTGGAGGATCCCTTCACTCTTTTTTTCCTCCTGCCCGTTCTTTGGTATGAGAAAGGAAATATTAAAAAGTTAGCGATGGAAAATGCGTTGAACCATCTTTTACCTTCTGTCCTCGGGGCTCTGACGGCCTATGCGTTATTTTCGAAAAGTCTTCCCTGGGCCATTCTCTACCGGGGAGGATACCTGCACCCCGCTCTGGCTTCTTGGCCGGAAATTCAAAGCCACGCCTCCCTGGTTCTTTATGCCTTGCCCCAATACTGGTTGGGGCGCATTCCATGGGGTTATCTCCAAAATTCAAGCTTGGGCCACTTTCTCCACCCCTCCCCTAGTCCCTTTCCTGATTGGGTTTCGACTTTGATTTTTTGGATTCTCCTTGCGCTCACTTTGACCATGGTCTTGAAGGCCTTGAAAGGGAAAGTGGAACCGAGGGAATTACTTCTTTTTTTTCTTCCCCCCATTCTTTTTCTGGCGTTTTTTATTTTCGGTAATCAGGCCTGGGATGCCTTGACTCTTAGGTACTTTGGGTTTTGGCAATATTTCATTCCCATTCTCCTGGGATTGGCTGCGGTTGGACGTCCCCTGAATTCGAGATATTTTTGGGTAGGGATCATGGGTCTTTGGGTGGTTTTCCAAACCTTTTTTTCCGTCGGCCAGCTCAAACCCCATCCAGGGCAATTTCTAGCGGAAAGACTGGAAAAGATTGGATATAAAACGGGTTATTCCAACTATTGGGCGTCTGAAGTCATCCGTTATTATTCGGGGGATAGGCTCCTGATCGCGCCCTATGACCATCCTCCAATCAGCCGACAGGTCACGGAAGCCGCACAAAACGCCCCCGAAATCGCCCTGGTCTGGATCGATGGGCTGGATCATCCTGACCGGCTGGCCGAGGTGGAAAGACAATTGGAAACCCAAGGTTACCGCCCTTCCCAAAAATTCGATTTCAAAAAGGAAGGCTGGTCGATTCTGGGATTTGAAAGACAAGCTTCCAAACCGCCGATGGGGCAGTTGTGATATATTTCCCATCCCATATTCAGTTGAGTCAGGAACCATGAAACGAAAAGGTTTTTTCATTACATTTGAGGGGCCGGAAGGGTCGGGGAAATCCACCCAGTTGAGGCTTTTGGCCGAATTTCTGTGCCAAAACCGGATCTCCTATGTCACGACCCGGGAACCGGGCGGTTCTAAACTCAACACCTACCTGCGCCATTGGCTTTTGGACCAATCGGACTATGTTTTGAGCCATGAGGCGGAACTCTTCCTTTTTTTGGCCGACCGAACTCAGCATGTACTGGAAGTATTAAAGCCCTCCCTCGCCGCTGGAAAACTGGTCATCAGCGACCGCTATGTCGATTCTACTCTCGCCTACCAGGGGGGCGGCCGTGGGTTCCCCATGGCCTTGCTGAAAAAAATGAATGAAACCGCTGTCGGAGGGTTAAAGCCCGGTTTGACCGTGCTCTTTGATCTGCCGGTGCTATTAGGCTTGAGAAGAGCGGAAGCTTCCAAGGGGCACAAAGACCGGATGGAACGGGAACCCTTGGCCTTCCATGAAAAGGTTCGTAAGTCCTTCCTGGATATCGCAAAAAAAGAACCTGGACGGTTTTTAATTCTGGATTCGCGGAAAAGCCAGGAAGAAGTTTTCAAGGATCTTCTTCAGGGCTTGAAGAAACGGCTGCCCCATCCCTGGAAGGACAAGTTTTCCGAGGCGAACCTTGCCTGAATTCATCGTCCCGCGACTCGAGAAACTGCGCTCACAGCCGGAAGCCGAAAAACTGCTACTCGCCCTTAAAAACCGCTCCGGGTTGCAGACCTTCTTTTGGACGGGCCCCAAGGGCGTCGGCAAAAAAACCCATGCCCTGGCCCTTGCCCGGACCCTTTTCTGCCGACAGGGCGAGGACTGTCCTGGTTGCCCAGATTGCCGTCAGGTTCTTTCCAAATCCCACCCTGATTTGTACTGGGTGGATCGAGAGCATTTTTGGTCGGACGAGAAAGAGGACCGGAAAAAACAGGGGATCATCGTCAATACGACCAAGCTCCTGGCCCAAAAACTTTCTCAGGCCCCGTTTTCCGCGCCCCTCAAGATCGCCGTCATTCCCGACGCGGGGGAGATGAACGACGACGCCCAAAACGTTCTCTTAAAAACCCTTGAGGAACCACCGGCCCACTCACTCATCATCCTGATCGAAGAAAGGAAAGGCGGGCTTTTATCTACGGTTCTTTCTCGATGCCGTCCGGTGCGCTTTGGGATCGTTCCCGACCCTGTCATAAAACGCCTCCTAGTCGAAAATCATGGATGGAAAGAAGAAGACGCTCAAAAGGCGGTCGTCAACGCGCAGGGGAGCATGACCCTGGCGCTGCGAGAAGCGGACCCGCAATGGCGGGAATTTCGGGAGAAAGTGGAAAAAGACCTGGATCAAATTCTATCCGGGGCGGAGGAGGGATGGCTTTCCCTTTCAAGTGAATACGACCAGTGGGAACCTGAAATTTTGGAGGACGTTGAAAGAACCGCCACCCAGCGTAAAACGCAAGTACTGACCCTGGTTTTTGAAGCTTGGACAAACCTTTGGCGCAAAAGGATTGGGGGCCTGGTCCCTCTTCCGTCCCGATGGAGCGGATTAAACCCTGCGGATGTACTTCAAAGCCTCTCCCGACACCAGGAAATGCTATCCACGAACCTCCAAGCCCGCATGATATTGGACCACTTGTTCATGGAATTGAGAGATGGAGTCCAGAAGGGCGAAATGTCTCACCGTCCGCTGACGGAGCTAACGATTTAATCTTGGGTCAAACTTTGACCAAGAAGTTAAGGGAGCCTGAAATGCCGAACAGCAACAAGACCTTCTACGTTACCACGCCTATCTACTACGTCAACGACGTGCCCCATATCGGTCACGCCTATTGCACGGTGGGGGCGGACGCCATGGCTCGTTTCAAACGCATGGACGGATATGATGTATATTTTCTGACCGGCACGGACGAGCACGGGCAGAAGATTGAAAAAACAGCCAAGGAACAAGGCCTCACGCCCATCGAACTGGCCGATAAGGTCGTGGTGCGATTCCAAGAGGCTTGGCAAAAGCTGGGAATCTCCCACGACGATTTCGTGAGAACCACTCAAGACCGCCACAAAAAACTGGCCATCGAGTTTTTTAGAAAGGTCCAAACGGCCGGTTATATCTACCAGGGCGAATACGAGGGCTGGTACTGCCTCCCCGACGAAAAATTCTTGCTCGATTCCGAAGTGGTTGACGGGAAATGCCCTGATTGCGGGCGGCCCTTGGAACGGATCAAGGAACAAAATTATTTCCTCAAGATGTCCGCTTTCCAGAAGCAGCTGGAACAACACCTGGTTGATCATCCTGATTTTATCCAGCCGGACAGCCGTAAAAACGAGTTGGTGAATAATTTTATTAAGCCGGGCCTGGCGGATGTTTCCATCACCCGCAATTCGGTGAAGTGGGGTATTCCCGCCCCCGTCCCAGAGGATGTGGTGCTGTATGTCTGGTTCGACGCCTTGCTCAACTACATTACGGCGCTCGATTGGCCCGACGGCGAGAAGTACCGCAAATATTGGAAGGGAGAAGGATCCGACCGGCATGAGGTGGTGAATCTCATCGGCAAAGATATACTTCGGTTCCACGCGACCATTTGGCCCTCCATGCTTTGGGCTGCCGGTGAGCCCCTGCCCGACCGGGTTTTCGGCACTGGGTACATCAACAAAGACGGTAAAAAGATGTCGAAAAGCCTGGGCAATGTGGTGGACCCCTTTGAATTGGTGGAAAAATACGGACCCGACGCTCTTCGCTATTACCTGTTGCGGGAAATCCAATTCGGACTGGATGGCAACTATACCGACGCAGCTTTCGAATTGCGTTTCAACGGCGACCTAGCCAACGACCTGGGCAACCTGGTGAGCCGGTCCCTGACCATGCTGGAAAAATATTTCGAGGGTGCCGTGCCCCAACCCGGACCCGCCGGCGAGCTTGAAAAGTCGCTCTCCGAGACAGCCAAGGCTTATGCCCCCAAAGCTCGGCAGGCCATAGTGACCTTTGACTTTCCGACAGCCCTCTCGGCCGCCTGGGACCACGTCAAGCGGGCCAACAAGTA
Source organism: uncultured bacterium (assembly GCA_964525605.1). Classification (GTDB taxonomy): domain Bacteria; phylum Oederibacteriota; class Muellerivitia; order Muellerivitales; family Muellerivitaceae; genus CAVTWJ01. The sequence continues at coordinate 29,716 of CAZGKT010000033.1, read as the reverse complement.
CATCGAGGAAACTTCGCCTTGGAAGCTGGCCAAGGAAGGGGACGCGGGCAAGGAAAAGCTGGCCACCTGCCTTTTTTCACTCATGGAATCCCTCAGGGTGACGGCCATCTCCATCGCGCCTTTCATGCCCTTCACGGCCAGTTCCATTTGGAAACAATTGGGGTTTGCCGACGATGTACACAAGCATTCGCTCTCTGAAACCGAAGAATGGGGTAAGATTCCGGCGGGGCAGATGATTGCCAAGGGCCAGCCGCTGTTTCCCCGAATCGAAAAGAAAAAATAATGCTGATCGACACCCATTGCCACCTCGACGATGAAAGGCTCCTTGGCGAAGAGACCGAGGTCATTAAACGCTCTCAGGAAGCAGGGGTAGGTATTTGTGTCACCATTGGCACGGACGAAATAACCTCTGCGGCCGCGGCCGCTCTGGCTTCTCGGCATTCCGGGGTCGTATACCACACGGTGGGCGCTCACCCCAACGATGCCGATCGTTTTGGCGAGATCGAATTGGCCGAAATTGAGCGCTTGGCCCGCGAAACCCGCCCCAAGGCCATCGGAGAAATTGGATTGGATTATTACCATGCCTCCGACCACGCCAAACAGAAAGTTCTCTTTTCCCGCATGATTAGGCTGGCCCGAGAACTGGCGCTTCCGCTAGTGATTCATGATCGGAATGCCCATGAGGATGTCTATGAACAGCTCAAGGCGGAAGCCCAGGGGATGAAGATCCTCATGCATTGCTATTCGGCGGGTGCGGCATATGTTGAAAAGTTCATGGGATTGGGTTGCCATTTTTCCATCGCCGGGCCGGTCACCTTCAAGAATGGGCAGGATATCCGCGATGCGGTGGCCCTCATCCCCTTGGATCGGATGGTCGTGGAAACGGATGCCCCTTATTTGACTCCTCAACCCCACCGAGGCAAACGCAATGAACCCTCCTATGTCAAATTCACGGCGGAAAAGGTAGCTGAGGTGAAGGGTATTCCCTTTGAGGAACTGGCCCGCCAAACCTCTGAAACTGCCCGACGGTTCTTTAGTTTTTAAAAAAAGCCAACCTATTGTTCTTCACACGATGGATGAAGACAGGTTCACAGGGCCTTGGGTCAAGTGGCCCTCATTTGCATTGAAATAAACCGAAAATAAACCAATCTATGGAAAAGGAGGGGGGATGGGTACAATACCCCCTCTAAATTTGACTTGGAGTGGTCACGATGATTCGGGAAATTCTCGCAAAATTGTCCAAAAAAGAATCCCTGTCTGAACGGGAAGCCTACGAGTGCATGATCGAGATCTTGGAAGGCAGGGCTTTGCCCACTCAGGTCGCGGCCTACCTCGCCTTTTTGAACCTGGAATTCGAGACTCCCGCTGAGGTAGTGGGAAGCGTCAAGGCCATGCGGGACAAGATGGTGCGGATCAACGCCGAAGGGTTAGACGCTATCGACGTTTGTGGCACGGGAGGGGACCACCGGGGGACCTTCAACATTTCCACAGCCGCCGCGCTGGTATTGGCCGGGGGCGGAGTAAAGGTGGCCAAACACGGCAACCGGGCCGCCTCCAGCCAGTGCGGAAGCGCGGAAGTCTTGGAAGCCCTGGGCGTTAACATTGACCCCGTAGTTGCGGTCCTGGAAAAATCCTTACGGGAAGCCGGTATGGCATTCCTTTTCGCACCCCACTTTCACCCGGCCATGAAAAATGTCGGCCCCATCCGCAAGGAACTGGGCATCCGCACTATCTTCAACGTGCTGGGGCCCATGTGCAACCCGGCTTCGGTGAAACGCCAGGTGATCGGCGTGTTCGACGCCGAAAGGGCCCGCCTTATCGGCGAGGCCTTGGTTGAAGCTGGCATGGAAAGGGTCGTGACCCTTCATAGCAAGGACGGGCTGGATGAAATTTCCCCCGCAGACGAAACCTTCCTATGGGAATTAAAAAAAGAAAAGAAGGGGACGGTCAAGCGTTCCTCGCTAGTTCTTCACCCGGAATTGTTCGGTTTTAAACGCCGGAACCTGGAGGAAATCCGGGGGGGCGACGCAACGGCGAATGCCCAGATCCTACAGGGGATCCTAAGGGGGGAACACAGCCCAAGCCGGGAAGTCGTGGTCATGAATGCGGCGGTGGGGTTCTATGTGGCGGGGAAGTGCGACGCCATACCCGACGGCAGGGCCTTGGCCGAAAATTCCATTGATTCAGGGAATGCCTCGCGGGCCCTGGAACAACTGCGTAAAGTCTCGAACGAATGAGCATCCTACAAGAAATAGCTCAAACCAAAAAAGAGGAAGTCGAGCGCCTGAAAAGGGAAAGGGGCCTTCTATCCCTGCGGGAAGGCGCCAAGCGGCAAAAGGTTCCGAAAGATTTCTTGGGTGCCATTCAGAGGCCCGGAAAACTTTCGCTGATCGCCGAGCTTAAAAAGGCCAGTCCCTCCAAAGGGGTTTTGAGGCCCGATTTTTCTTTGGAGCCCTTAGCCCATTCCTACGCCAGGGCCGGGGCGCAAGCCCTGTCGGTGCTGACGGACGCCCCCTATTTTCAAGGGCATCTTTCTTATTTGAAATTAGCCCAAGAGGTTTCTGGCCTGCCGGTTTTGCGAAAGGATTTTATTATTGACGAACATCAGATTTACGAGGCCCGGGAGGCGGGCGCGGACGCGATTCTATTGATTGTTGCCTTATTGGAGAATGTCCAGCTTTCGGCCTTGCAACAGCTGGCATGGGAACTTTCCATGACGGTTTTGGTGGAGGTGCATGATGAGTCTGAAATGGACAGGGCCCTCAAGGCAGGGACGAAACTTTTGGGAATCAATAATCGAAATCTCAACGATTTCTCGGTAACCCTTCAGACGACTTTCGACCTATTGAAGAAGGTTCCAGCCGACCTGCCGGTGGTGAGCGAAAGCGGAATCAAAAACCGCGCGGACTCCTTAAATCTTCTTGATAAGGGAGTCACCGCTTTGTTGGTTGGGGAAACTTTTATGACCTCGACAGACGTGGAAGCAGCAGTCAAAGCTTTGATGCCTTGAGGATGACATGTTTCGAGTGAAAATTTGCGGGTTGATGCGGGTCCAGGATGTGCGCTGGGCCGCCAAGCAAGGTGCTGACGCCCTGGGCTTTCAGATGTCCTTGGGTCCTCGAAAACTCACGCCCGAACAAGCCCGTAAACTGGTTCTTGCCGTTCCACCCCTCGTGGTTCCGGTGGGAGTTTTTTACAACGAACCTCTCGACCGGGTGAAACGTCTCATCCGTTCCTGCGGATTTCTTGCGATTCAGCTTCACGGGGAGGAAACACCGTCCTATTGCTCCCAATTGAAAGTGCCGGTGCTGAAGGCCGTGCGCATGAAAAATCAAGAGGCTTATCAGGCTCTGAAGACTTACAAGGTTGCGGCCTATCTTTTGGATTCCTATAATGAAAAGAAACCAGGTGGAACGGGCAAGACCTTTCGGTTTGAATGGGTGAAGAAAGCGGCCAAGGCCCTGAAGGGCCCGGTTCTCCTGGCGGGCGGCTTGACCCCCTCCAACGTCGAGGAGGCGATCCGGCGGTCGGGCGCCTTTGGGGTGGATGTGTCCAGTGGTGTAGAAAGCCGTCCTGGTATTAAAGACCCTCGAAAAGTTTTCCGTTTTATCCGGTTCGCAAAGCGAACCTTCCTGAGATGAAAGGACTTAACGTCTCCAATGGCTGACCAAAAGTCCCTCATCATCAAGCTGGCCCACATTTATTACCATACCGGAAGTTGGGACAAGGCGATTTTGGAATACGAAAAAATCATCGCCATGGACCCGAGTGATTACAATGTTCGTTTGACTCTGGGGGAACTTTACCAAAAGAAGGGTGATTTGGAGCGGGCCTACCGGGAATTCGAGGCTTCCGCTTCCGGTTTTTTGAAAGAAAAGAACGTCAAAAAAGCCTCAGGTGCTTTCCGGGAATTGGCGGGTCTGGTACAAAAAATGGTCGAGCCTCAGGACCTGGATCGGGCCATAGTGATTTACAAGGCCATGCTGGATCAATTGCCCGAATCTCAGGAAGCCTTGACCAATTTGAGGGATCTTTACCTTCGGCATAATCAGATGGAGGAAGCTTTGACGCGGACATTGGAATTGGGGGACTTATACAACCGCCTGGACTACGTCGATAAGGCGGAAGTCGAGTATACAAAAGCTTGCGCCATTGACCCGGGGAATAACGCCGCCAAGGAACGGATCGAGAAACTCAAGGCAAGCCTACTTCCACTTCCCCCTTCCGAAAAGAGAGATTAAATGGCCCTCTTGCCCGATTCACAAGGTTATTTCGGTCCCTATGGGGGCAGGTATGTTCCCGAGACCCTCATGGTGGCTTTGGAGGAGTTGACCCGGGCCTATCAAAAGACCAAAAGTGACCGGGTGTTCACAGACCGTTACCGCAATTTGTTGAAAGATTATGATGGTCGGCCCACTCCTCTCACCTTCGCGCAAAACCTGACGGAGAAATGCAAGGGCGCCAGGATCTATTTGAAAAGGGAAGACTTGAACCATACCGGAGCCCATAAGATCAACAATTGTCTTGGGCAAATTCTTTTGGCTCAAAAGATGGGGAAGCGCCGCATTATCGCCGAGACAGGCGCGGGACAACATGGGGTAGCCACGGCCACGGTTTGCGCACTCTTTGGGCTTTCATGCGAAATTTACATGGGAGAGGAAGATGTCCGACGGCAATCCCTTAATGTATTTCGAATGAAATTGTTGGGCGCGCAGGTCCATTCCGTATCCTCCGGAACCCGCACACTGAAGGACGCCATGAGCGAGGCCATTCGGGACTGGGTGACGAATGTCCGAACAACCTATTATTTGATCGGGTCCACGGCCGGACCCCATCCCTACCCCATGCTGGTCCGAGATTTCCAGAGGGTGGTAGGCGACGAGGCTAAACGCCAAATTCGGAAAGCCGAAGGGCGTCTTCCCGACGCTCTCGTGGCATGTGTGAACGGCGGATCGAACGCCATCGGTTTATTTTATCCTTTCTTGCGTGATCGGAAAGTGAAGATGGTGGGTGTGGAAGCGGCCGGGGATGGGGTTCAGACCAAAAGGACCGCAGCTACCATGGCCAAGGGCAAACCGGGAATCCTCCACGGAAGTTACAGCTATGTCCTGCAAAGTCCCGAGGGTCAGATCGCCGAGACCCATTCCATCTCCGCTGGCTTAGATTATCCCGGCGTAGGCCCCGAACACGCCTGGCTGAAGGATACGGGCCGGGCCCAATATGTGTCCGCTACCGACATACAGGCTCTGGAAGCTTTTCAGGTCTTGGCCAAGACCGAGGGAATCCTCCCCGCACTTGAAAGCGCCCATGCCGTTTTCCAGGCCATGCGAATGGCTCCCCGGATGAATAAAAAATCTCTGATCATCGTGAACCTGTCGGGTCGTGGGGATAAGGACGTCAATACGGTTCTGACTAAATTGGGCATGGATCTCAAGGGCCATAAGGCATGAACGAATCCCTAAAACAGGTTTTTGAAAAGGCCCGGAATCCCCGGCAAACCTTGTTTTTTCCCTACATCTGCTTGGGTTATCCCAACTATTCGTTGAGTCTTTCCAGCGCCAGGGCCGCTTTGAAAGCGGGGGCGGCGGGCTTGGAATTGGGACTGCCTTTTTCCGACCCCATTGCGGATGGTCCAACCCTTCAAATGGCTACTCAAAAAGCTCTTCGGCAGGGAACCCAACCTCGGGATGTGTTCAAGTTGATTTGGACACTTCGAAAAGAAGGTTTTCAACAGCCCTTGCTCGTCATGAGCTACGCCAATTTGATCGAGCAAATGGGTTGGGAAACTTTCAGTCGTGAACTGGAAAAGGTGCAGGGGAACGGGGCCATCATTCCGGACTTACCGCTAGAAAAATACCATTCCTCGGGCAAGGCCCTTTTAAAAAGAAATTTAGACCTCATTCCCTTTGTGGCTCCCACTTCCAATCCTCAAAGGGTGAAAAAGGTCGATGCCCTGAAAGCTCCCTTTTTGTATTATGTTTCAGTGACCGGGGTGACGGGGGCCCGGAAAACCCTCCCTCTCGGCCTCTTGAATGACCTGCACAAATTGAAAAGAGATCTTCAAACCCCGCTCGTTGTCGGGTTTGGTATTTCCAGTCCCGAACAGGCGGCCCAGGTTGGCCGGGTGGCCGATGGCGTGATCATTGCCAGCGCCTTGATTCAGTTGATCTCGAAAACGCCGAAAAGCCGAATACCTCGGGCTGTGGAGAGTTACTGCCGACAAGTTCTTCGGCGTCTTCAGCCCCGAAATAGTCAAAGTTAAGGAGACCCCATTGGCTTGGTTCAAGACTCGTAAGAAGGATATCGCTCAATCTACAGTTGAGAATAAATCGGTTCAGGTTCCGGAGGGACTCTACGCCAAATGCCGGGGCTGTTCGGCCATCCTCTACAACAGGGATTTAGATAAGAACCTCAAGGTTTGCCCCAAATGCGGCTATCATTACCAGTTATCGGCCTTGGAGCGCCTATACCTGACCGTGGATTCTGGAACCTTCTTGGAATTTGACGAAAAAATGTCATCCCTTAATCCCTTGGGTTTTCCCCAATATGAGGAAAAGTTAAAAAAAGGCCAGGATCGAACCAAGATGATAGAAGGCGTTGTGACCGGACTCGGGAAAATCGACGGCCAGGCCGCTTCTTTGGCTATCACCGATTTCCAGTTCATGGGTGGAAGCATGGGAAGTGTGGTGGGAGAAAAGATTACCCGTGCCGTGGAAAGGGCCCTTCAAAAAAAGATAGGGATGGTGATCGTTTCAGCTTCTGGGGGTGGGGCCCGCATGCAGGAGGGAATCCTTTCCCTGATGCAAATGGCCAAAATTTCGGCTGCCCTGGCCCGATTGGGTGAGGCGGGTTTGCCCTATATTTCCGTACTGACAGATCCCACGGCTGGGGGCGTGGCGGCATCCTTTGGCATGTTGGGTGACGTTAACCTGGCTGAACCGGGCGCCATGATCGGGTTCGCCGGGCCACGGGTGATTGAGCAGACTATCCGCCAGAAGCTTCCAAAGGATTTTCAACGCTCCGAGTTTCTGGTCGAGCACGGCTTCGTGGATGCCATCGTCCATCGGCACCAGTTGAAAGCCGCCATTGGGCAGTTCCTTAAATTCTTTCATAACTAAATCATTCCTTGCGTCCGAACCTCGATTCGCTTGAACGCCTGGGCTGGCGTTTTGGCCTTCAAACCACCGAATCCCTTTTGGCAGAGCTGGGAAATCCCCAGTTCGGACTCCGGATTGTCCATGTGGCGGGAACCAATGGTAAAGGTTCCACTTGTGCCTTTATGGCTTCTCTTCTTCGTCAATGCGGGTACAAGACGGGCCTTTACACCTCTCCGCATCTTTGCGATATCCGTGAAAGGTTTCGGGTCAACGGAAAATGGATTTCCCCTTCCGACTTTAACCGGCATACCCGTCGGGTTCTTTCGGCTTGTGAAAAAATACGACGGAGGTTGGGGCATCTCCCCACCCAGTTTGAGGCCCTGACCGCCATCGCATTTTGCTGGTTCAAAGAGCAGGGCGTGGATTGGCTGGTTTTGGAAGTGGGTTTAGGCGGCCGGCTGGACGCGACCAATGCGATCCCAACCCCGGATGTGGCGATGATTACTCCGGTGGGTTTGGAACATCAGGAGATCCTGGGGAATAGCCTAGGTCAGATTGCGGCGGAGAAGGCTGGGATTTTAAAGGCGGGAGGATTGGCCGCTACGATTCAATACCAGCGGGAAGCCGTCAAGGTTCTGGATCGAATCGCTCGAAAAAAGGGAGTATCGCTTTGGGTGGGGGGACGGGATTTCGAATATCACTGGATAGGAAGCCGGTTGCATTGGGAGGGGCCGGGCTTAAACCGGACATTCCGCCTGCCCGGTTTGTCGTCCTTTCAAATAATGAATGCTTCGCTGGCGGTCGCGGGCATTCAACTTTTGGTATCCCGTGGCGTTTCTGCACCCGTGGAGAAATGGCAAAAAGGTCTTTCGGCCATGAGGTGGCCCGGCCGGATGGAAGTGCTTCAAGAGAAACCCCTGGTCCTGTTAGACGGGGCCCATAACCCGGATGCGGCCAAGGCTCTCGTGGCTTTCCTTCAGGAGAAATATCCCGGACAAAAGATGATTATTTTGAATGGCTTTTTGAAGGATAAGGACTACACGAGGTGCGCAAAACTATTGGCGCCGCATGCCGCGTTGGCGGTCGTTACCACCGCGCCAAGTGACCGAGCGGAAGAAGGTGGGAAAATCGTACGGGCATGGGAAAGGGCAGGTGTTCGGGCGGTTTGGGTAGACGGTTGGAAGCAGGCCTTGTCCCTTTCCCGTTCCATGGCGAAATCTAGCCATAAATCTCTTTTGATCATGGGCTCCCTTTATCTGGGGGGGGCCTGCCGGGGCCAATGGATGGGGCATCGGGGTCTATCAAGGATTTGATAAGATTGTTTATTCAAAAGGGATGCCTTCTTAACCTTTATACTGGTTTTTGTTCTCGTGGTTCGACGAGGTAGGTGGGATTAATTTTTTTGTAATGAAGGAGATATTCTTTTGGCGAAACCGAGAAAAAAACCGACACTATCTATTATTGTTCCCGTTTTTAACGAGAATAAAACCCTCTTACCCCTATTGGAAAAGGTTCAATCGGTAAGGCTGAGGGGTCTTCAAAAGCAGATTATCGTGGTCGATGATGGCTCGGCGGACGGAACACGCGAAATCCTGAAAAAAATGAAGAATCCTCACATTGAAGTTTACTATCACGATAAAAACAGGGGTAAGGGCGCGGCCATTCGTACCGCCATTCCCCATACCACGGGCGACTATGTCGTCGTTCAAGATGCGGACCTGGAATACGATCCGGCTGATTACGAAAAATTACTGGGCCCCCTCTTGGAGGGGCTGGCGGATGTGGTTTACGGGTCCCGGTTTATGGGAACCCATCAGGCTTTTGTTTTTACGCATTACTTGGGCAATATCTTCCTCAGCTCTGTCACCACCCTCCTTTATGGCACGGTCCTGACCGACATGGAAACCTGCTACAAAGTTTTTAAAGGGGAAATATTGCGCGGACTAACGCTTCGCTCCAACCGTTTTGAGTTCGAGCCGGAAGTCACCGCCAAGCTTTTGAAACAAAATTACAAGATCTATGAAATGCCCATTTCTTATCGAGGACGGGGGTTCTCCGAAGGCAAAAAAATCACCTGGCGGGATGGGATCACGGCCCTTTGGTGCCTGATTCGTTATCGAGTTTCTGATTAAAATTCGGTTCATGCGAGGAGAAACCATTTTTACCGAGTGGACGGATATGGCTGGCCGAAGGCTTGAAACTTGGATAGTCCAAGCCTACCCACTGCTCATGGCACTCGTCATGGCACTCGGTTTTTTCAACTTTTTTTACCACTTGGGCGTTGGGCACGTCTGGGGTTATGACGAATCTCGCTATGGAATTTCCGCTTTTGAAATGGCCCAGACACACGATTACCGCGACACGACCTTCAACTACAAACTGGATATGGGTTGTTTCAAACCTCCCTTGGGGCTTTGGGGCATTCTTTTGGGCTACAAACTTTTCGGGTTTAACACTTTAGGTCTCAGGTTTATTTCGGCGGTCGCTAGCTCCTTGACCCTCTTTATCCTGATGCTATTCGTCGAAAAACGCGAAAATAAAATTATTTCGATTCTTGCGGGGGCCATCCTATCCACAACCGCTCCATTTCTTTTTAATCATGCGGCCCGCAGGGGTGACTATAGCGGGATCCTAACTTTCTTTTTCCTTCTCTTTCTAATTTGCCTTTTCAAATCCGAGGAAAAAAAGTTTTATTTCACTTTGGCAGGTTTTTTCGTTTCGTTGGCGTTCCTTCTCTATAGTTTCCAGGTAGTTTTCATGCTGGCGGTTCTCGTTGTATTCATGGCTATGACCGGCATTTACCGCCGTCTTTCCGCAATCCACTATGCAGGGTTTTGCTTAAGCGCGGGATTGCCAATTTTGGCGTGGGCACTTTGGCGATTGTCAGGCCCGCAAGGAGGGGCTTTCCTAAAGGGAATGTTCTTTGTGGATGTTCTCCAAAGATCCACGACCCAAATGGAAGGGCATGTGGGAAATGCCGATTACTATTTAGGTTATCTGGGCCAGGAAGACCTCTTTTGGACCCTTTTTCTTGGGTCATTATTGTTGTCTTTTTTTACCGCGATAGAAGTGAAGTGGAACGTAAAAGACCGATGGATGATTTTGACCTTGCTTGGTTTTCTATTACCCTTGGTCTTTTTTTCGATGGTTCAGTCGAAGTTGTCCTGGTATCTCTGCCCGATTTACCCATCCTTCGCTTTTTTAGCGGCTTGGTTGGTTTATCGAATCTTGAAAAGTTCCCAATGCCGGCCTCCGATCAAATGGGTGCTTTGTTTCCTTTTTGTGGTGGCCTTTTGCCGTTCGGAAAGGGAAATCTGGAAGCAGATCCGCGACGAAGCGAATCCTGGAACGGCCCAAAGCCTTCTCTTGGATTTGAAAAATACCGGTGTGGCGGAGCGAACCCCGGTCTGGATCAAAAACGACTGGGATCCGGGAGATCGATTTGTAGCGGAAGTGGTTTGCGGGTTCAGTCCGTTATCCTGCGATGATGTGAATGGATGCCTAAAATCACCGGGATATTTGATGTTGATGGAGGATTTGAAAGATAAAAATGAGGATTTCGTTAAGGTCCATCACTTACAGGTCGTAGATCGAAATAAAGACTGGATAATGGTTAAACTTCGTTGAAGTCATGTTTTCAGTTGCCTGCTATCCACAGACTCAATGATGCCCTAAAAACCACGAATTAATATTTAAGGCTCATAAACGAGGTGTCTATGTCCGAGAAAATCCTAAGGGGAACCCTCAAAAGATTCGAATCGCTCATGGAAACCCGTTATTCGTTCTGTGTTGTTTTGGTTTTCTGCCTGGCGGCATATAACTTCTTTTATCACCTGGGAGCTGGGCCCGTTTATGACTGGGACGAGGCTCGAAATGGTGTTAATACTTATGAAATGCTGCAAAATCATGATTTCTGCGCCGGCACCTTCAACCATCAATTAGATCATTGGAACTTAAAGCCACCCCTCGGGGACTGGTGCATTCTTTTGGGCTATCGGTTGTTTGGTTTTAGCATCATGGGTTTAAGGTTTTATTCCGCCTTCTCCTGCCTTCTCATGGTAATTATCCTGCTGGCGGTTTTGCCCGGAATATTCGGTAAGATCCCCACCCTGCTGGCGGGGTTCGTTTTGACGATGACCCCTCTTTTTATATATGCCCACGGCGCTCGAACAGGTGACTTTTGCTCTTTGTTTTGCTTATTTTACATCCTTTTTCTTGTCTGCCTTTACAAAGCGGGGGATAGGGGAGGAGGGCTTTTTTTACCGTTGGCCGGGATATGTTTCGCTCTGGGGTTCCTGGTTTATAGCTACCATGCGGTTCAACTGTTGGTGATTCTAATTGCATACTTGTTTTTAACAGGGCTTTACCGGGAAGTTTCATTTGGAAGATATGTCGGTTTTTTTCTTTGTGCTTTTTTACCCATCGCAGGTTGGACGATTTGGCGCGGGTCTTATCCGGATGGCGCGGAGTTTTTGAAAACCGCTTTAGTTTACGACGCCGTAGGCAGAACGACGCAAGTCATAGAGGGGCACGGAGGCGATTGGAGGGATTACTTTCGTGACCTAGGCCGGGAGAACCCGTATTGGAGCCTTTATATGGCTGTTGGACTTCTTCTTTATTTTGCGGTAGTGGGGTTCAAGGCGGATATCAAAAACAAACCGTTAATTCTTGTGGTTTTGGGAACCCTAGTTCCTCTTACCCTTTTTTCCATCGTTCCCACCAAGCTGGTCTGGTACATCGATCCTATCTATCCGCCTTTGGCCGTTTTGACGGGATGGTTGACCATCAGGCTCTTGAAAGAACCAAAAATCCAAAAGGTCGGAAAAGTCATCGTCTTTCTGCTCGTAACGGTCGCCATGATTCGATCGGAACGGGAGATCTGGAAGATCATCAACATCCCGGATTCGAGACCTTCTCAAAAACTGCTGAGTGAGCTGGTTGCTATGAATGTCCCGCCTCGATCGGAGATTCTAAAAGCGAGCTGGGGTCAGGCTGACCGCTTCATGGCAGAAGTTGTTTGCGGATTGAACCCCGTTTCGTTCAAAAATCCTGAGGACGCATTGTCTGAATCGGGTTTTATTATGCTTGAAAAAGATACGACGAAAGCCAATGAATCGTTCGTCCGAAAAAATCATTTGGAGGTTTATCTCCAGAATGAGGAATGGATGGTGGTCAAGTTGTAGAGGTTTCTATTTCCCTTTTCCAAAGGCCTGCTTGAAGGCCAAGGAGGGAATACTGAAGGTACATGAATTGCTGGGAGAAGGTGAATTCCGTCAGGCCCCAAACCAGGGTGCCTCCAAAACAGCAGGCCAAGGTCCAGTTGATTTCCCGCCCCAAGGGTTCTGCGGCTTGATATTTGAACGCTGTTAAAAAATAGCAAAGGATCCAACCCAGGTAGGCGGCTAATCCCAACCAGCCATTTTGAGCAGTAATTTGCAAGAAGTTATTGTGCAGGTGGGGCTCGGTGGCTTCACCCAGTGCTTGGGTTTTATACTTTGGAAATACTTCGCCGATATTTCCCTGACCAATCCCGAATGGGTAATCTTTGATGATATGAACTCCCGCAATCCAAATCAGGACGCGTGTTTGACTGCTGTCGCCGATTTCATGGTTTTTGTTATAGCTAATATCCAGCCGGGTAATGCTTTTCACGCGTTCCTGAATGTCCGCTGGCAGAAAAAAATACCCTACCACAGCGAGAAAAAGGCCCGCCAAAAGCCATCGACGGTTGAATCGCCATCCCAGCATGAGGAAGCCGGCTCCGAGCCCCAGCCAGGCGCCCCTGGTTTCAGTCAAAAGCAGGGCCCAGCTGGTTAGAAGGACTCCCGCCCATTGGGCCAGGTCCTTGGGCCTATTCATTAGGGAACCGGTCTGGATCAGCAGGGCCGTCATCAGAAGTCCGGCAAAAACCATTTTATCGCCCGAGAAGGAATCGATGCGGGTCTGGTGGAAAATTAAATGTTTGCCTATTCCGCAGATAGCGCAAAAGACGGTTCCCCAGGTAAAGGCCTTCAACAGTTTTTGAATTTCCAAAACACCCAATCCCATCGAACCGACGAATAAAACCAAGAGGATCGTCAAATATCGGTGGACGGTTTCCAAACTGTGCCCGGGATTCACACCCAGCAAAGCCCCTAAATAAAAAGTGAAGATCCATAAAAGGGTCCACTTATCGAAAGCGTCAAGGCGGAGAACCTTCTGATGGCGGTTTCTTAAATAAAGCCAGACGAGATAAAGGACAGGGACCCAAACGAGGTTTTGAAGCGCGATCGAGGCGGTGGATACGGCGAAGAAGATAACAAGGGAATAGAAGAAGAATTTCTGAGGTGGTTCGGTAAGGGTCATGAGTTGGGATTATAAAGACTTTCAAATCTCTGACAATGGACCCTGTTACATGGATTGTTCGTTGACAGCCCCTGGGGCGGATGGTTAAATACAAAAGGTTTTTCAGGGTTTTCGGCGGAACTTCGGGCCGGAACCCATGCTGGTTCTGAAGCGTTCCCGTTTGACGGCACCTCGCTTGCTTTAAGATTAGAAGCGGTTTGTGCTCAGCTCCTTAAATGCTTTTAAGGTGTCTCGAGGCGTTTTGGTCCCTATTTTTTGGAGGAATTCATGGCGAAGGTCGTCCTCAAGAACGTCAACAAGGTTTACGGCAACAATGTGGTGGCCGTGAACAACGTCAATATTGAAATCGCAGATAAAGAATTTTTAATCTTGGTCGGGCCTTCGGGCTGCGGCAAATCGACCACCCTTCGCATGGTGGCGGGACTGGAAGAACTTTCGGGCGGGGAAATCCGCATCGATGACGTACTGGTGAATGACGTTCCTCCCAAGGACCGCGATATCGCCATGGTTTTCCAAAACTACGCCCTTTATCCCCACATGACTGTGTTCGACAACATGGCCTTTGGTTTGAAACTCCGCAAATATCCCAAGGAAGAAATCAAGCAAAGGGTGTACGAAGCGGCCAACATTTTGGGCATTCAGGAACTGTTAAACCGCCGTCCTAAAGAACTTTCCGGCGGTCAGCGCCAACGCGTGGCCGTAGGCCGCGCCATCGTTCGTAAACCTAAGGTGTTCCTCTTCGACGAACCCCTTTCCAACTTGGACGCGAAACTGCGCGTTCAGATGCGCGCCGAGATTTCCAAGCTGCATACCCGCCTCCAGGCCACCATGATTTACGTGACTCATGACCAATTGGAAGCTATGACCATGGGCGACCGTATCGCCGTCATGAAAGATGGTTTTGTACAGCAGATAGCCGATCCCCTGACCCTCTACGAGAAACCCGTCAATAAGTTTGTGGCCGGTTTCATCGGGACTCCCGCAATGAATTTCATGGAAGGGACGCTCAACAAGAAACGCACGGGCATCTATTTCAACGAGGAAAATTTCGAAATCAAGCTACCAGACCAATTCTCCCCGCAAGTGGAGGGTCACGTGGGCCGGGACGTTATCCTGGGGGTTCGGCCGGAAGATATCCATGACAAGATGGATGCGGCCAACGCTTCCCCCGACAACACCATCAGCGCCACGGTAGAGATTATCGAGCCCCTCGGGGCCGAAGCTTATCTCTATCTGACCACGGGCAAGAGCCCTTTTATCGCCCGGGTGGCTACCCATGACCAGATCGAGATCAACCAAGACATCGAACTGGTCTTCAACATGCAAAAAGCGCATATCTTCGATAAAGAAACGGAGAAGTGCCTGACCACCTGAGTTCCAGGGGTCTGAGCCTCCATTGAAAACCGGAGCGGGTAACCGCCCCGGTTTTTGAGTTTTTACAGCTTTCTTGGCCGAAGTTCAACTTTCAAGGAGATTTTATGCGTATCGCGGTTGTGGGTACGGGTTATGTCGGCTTGGTCACCGGGTCTTGTTTCGCGGACCTGGGTAACCAGGTGATTTGCGTGGACGTGGACCGCAAAAAAATCCAGGGTCTCCAAAAGGGCCAGGTGCCGATTTTCGAGCCGGGCCTGGAAGAAGTGGTTCACCGAAACATGGGCAAGCGCCTTACATTCACAACCGACCTGGGCAAAGCCGTCCAGGCATCCGATTTCATTTTCATCGCGGTCAGCACGCCCCCTGGAAAAGATGGAGAAGCTGATATTACCAACGTCAAGGCCGTGGCCCGTGGCATCGCCAAGACGATTAACCGCTATAAGATCATCATCAACAAGAGCACGGTTCCAATCGGAATGGGGGATGTGGTGACCCAGATCATCATCAAGAACGGTCCCAAGGATGTGGCATTTGACGTGGTTTCAAACCCTGAATTCTTGCGGGAAGGTTCAGCGGTGATGGATCTCTTGAGGCCGGATCGGGTAGTCATCGGCGCCACGCGCCGATCGGCGGCCCAAAAAGTGGCTGAAATTTACAAACCCCTAAATAGTCCCATCCTCATTACCGACCTGAAGAGCGCCGAGATGATCAAATACGCCTCCAACGCTTTCCTGGCCACCAAAATTTCCTTTATCAACGAAATCGCCAATTTATGCGATGTGGTGGGAGCGGACGTCCGACAGGTGGCCAAGGGTATGGCCTACGACCCACGAATCGGGGGTCAGTTCCTGAACGCCGGGCTGGGGTTTGGCGGAAGCTGCTTTCCAAAAGATGTTTCGGCTCTGGTGAAAATAGGTCAAAAAAACCGTTCCCCCTTCCGGATCCTTCCCCAGGTTATGGATGTGAACCATCGCCAGCGCCAGTTGTTCTTGGAGAAGATCCAGCGGGTGGTGGGACCTCTGGCGGGTAAAACTTTTTGCGTGTGGGGTCTTTCCTTCAAGCCGAATACCGACGATTTACGCGAAGCCCCTTCTCTAACCATTGTTCCGGCCCTGGTGAAAGCCAAAGCCCGGGTCAAAGCATACGATCCGGTGGCGATGGAAAAAGCCCACGGCCTTTTCAAAAGAATCAAGTTCGCCAAGAACCCCTACGAGGCCGCCCATGGCGCGGATGCGGTGCTGGTGTTGACCGAATGGAATGAATTTAAACAGGTGGATTTTAAAAAACTCAGGGGACTCATGAAGCAGGCGGTCGTTATCGACGGCCGTAACATGTACAGTAACGAAGAGCTTTCCGATGAGGGATTCGCTTATTACGGCATGGGTCGGGGCGAAGTCCTGGATTTCGGTTGAACCCATTGGGGAGATAAACGCTTGAAGATCGCGCTTTTAGGTTCCACGGGTATGTTGGGGTCCCGGATAGCCCTTGAGCTTTCCCGCCGGTCCCATCAGGTACTGGCGCCCAACCGGGAAACCGTGGACTTAACACGGCCGCTTCTTTTGGAGAAATTCTTCCATGAAAACGACTTTGAGGTATTGATCAATTGTACGGGGTACACCCGGGTGGATTACTGCGAGGAGCCTTCCCAGTTCCCCGTGGCCCAGGCCGTCAATGGTGCCGGGGTGGCGTGGTTGGCCCGTTTTTGCCGACAGAAAGGCCGTTTCCTGGTTCATTATTCAACCGATTACGTGTTCGATGGCGCCAAGGAAAGCCCCTACGAGGAGACGGATCCCCCCCATCCCCTGAATGCTTACGGGCGAACCAAATGGGAGGGAGAAAGGCTGCTTCAGGCTGAGAACCCCGGATTTTACATCATCCGCACCTCCTGGCTTTATGGTCCGGGAAGCCGAAAAAATTTCGTAACGACCATGATCGATATTTTTAAAAACCGTCTCAAGGCTGAGGTGGTTTCGGATCAGATTGGCGCGCCCACCTACGCGCCTGACCTGGCCTGGTTTACTTTGGAATTGCTGGAACGCAAAATTCCATCGGGTACATTCCATTTCGCCAATAGCGGTTTCGCCTCGTGGTATGATTTTGCCGCCGCCATTCAGCAAAAGACGGGTCTCACCCAGTGCCGGCTGGTCCAGGCTTCAACCGAGACCGTGTTTCGACCCGCCGTCCGGCCCGTCAATTCCCGTTTCAAACTGGCCAAAGCGGAAGGGGTATTAGGCAAACCGATTCGTCCCTGGACCGAAGCTCTGGATGAATACCTCAAAAAGGAACTCGGAATTGAAACGGCCTGAATTATCGATCGTCATTCCCGTTTACAACGAGGAAAGTCGACTCCCGAAAACCTTTAGAGAATCCTTGGATTATCTGAAAAAGTCCAAAATTCGGTACGAAATCCTTATCGTAGATGACGGTTCGAGGGATGGAACATTGAAAGAAGTTGAATTGTTTCGACGCAAAGTGGGGAAGGGGGCATGTAAACTTCTCCGACAGGAGCAGAACCAGGGGAAGGGCGCAGCCGTGAAGCGGGGGGCCTTGGAAGCCCAAGGTGAAATTGTTCTTTTTATGGATGCCGACAACGCCACGCCGCTGAACCAATTTGACCGGTTGAGGCCCCTTTTCACTAAGGGGTTTGATGTGGTAGTGGGGAGCCGGGCTGTGGATCGAAGCATGGTAAAGGTTCACCAACCGCTTTACCGTGAGGCGATGGGGCGCTTCTTCAACATCCTTGTCCAATTGGCGGCGACCCCTGGAATTCAGGATACCCAATGCGGGTTCAAGGCATTTCGACGAATGGCCGCACAGGCGGTTTTCCCATTACAGACCATCGACCGGTTCGGGTTTGATGTTGAAATTCTCTTTATTGCCCGCAAACAGGGATGGTCCGTGGTAGAAGCCTCGGTGGAATGGTTTGATGCCCCGGGATCAAAGGTGCATGTGATACGGGATTCGCTGACCATGTTCCTTGATTTGGCCCTGATCCGTTTCAATGAGATCAAAGGGCTATACAGGCCTAAAACTAAGGAATAGTCCCTTGTTTATTGCGTTTGTTGGTAGGGAATCCATCTAAATGTTTCATTTTCGTGGGGCGCGCCTGATTGTTCGAAATTGTTTCCACCAAAAATTATATCTTTCTGGATTGATTCGGTTTTAAGACCTATGACCCCCAATTTCTCTGATTGGGAAACCTCTTGTGCGTATGCGGGGATCCTTTCCCCGTTGTTGCCCGCGATGACCATCTGCTGGTCGGTTAAGGCATCAATAATATAAGCGTATCCCCAATTGGCCAATCCCCTGTCATAACCCTGAGATTTCATGTCAGATACTACCCATCGTATTTCCCTCAATTCGTCAGGCGAGGTTAAAAGAAAATATTCATGAGTGAACACGCGACCGATGAACAGAATCCCCAATAGGGCGGCCATCATCCGGGTTCGTTTTGAATTTTTGAGTAGGTTTTCGGCAAGGAAAAAACCAGCCATCAGAGAGAATATGATGGCCGAGGAGTAAAGGTAGCGCCTGGCATTAGAAAATTCCCCATTGGTTTGGCGGCTGATGATGACGGCCGTGATATTGATAAAGAGAAGGGAGGATAAAAGGAAAAGCGGAGGGTTTATTTTCAGTAAAGATTTTTTTAATTCCTCGTACGCGATATACAAAACCCCGAAGCCTATAACGCAATAGAGGATATCGAGGGGGCTTTTAGGGTAAATGAGGCCATGCATATCCTTTATGAAATAATAAACCGCCTCTGGAGACCGGGAGATGGGTTGGGCATCGAAATAGGCAGGTATGGATTTCAACATGTTCCTAAAGTTATTCAAAATCATGACAGGGGTAGCAGAGCCAGAAAAATCTCGAGTTGAGGTGTGACTGAACCTGTAAAGTAATTCAGGGCTGTATCCCATCAAAAAACCAAGGCCTGTTGATAGAGACCATGTAGGTTTTTTCCATTTGCGCCATTCCCAAAAATAGGATTTTAGAATAAATAAAGCAATAAAAGCCGCGGCTAGGCCCGGGATGCATTGTTTGCCTACGAAGAGGCCAAAACCCGAGATGAAGCCCAAACAAATGAAACTAAAGGACGTCGGGCCCTTTCCTAATATTGAACAAGCCGGCAAAAGCGCCAGCATCCCCAACAGAAGTCCTCCCGGGTATCCCCAATAAGGAACCACCACGTAATGGAGTGTATAGGGAACCGCCACCGCCGCGAATAAACCACCGGCAATGCCGTGATATTTTGAAGTGCCCCGAATTAATAGGTAAACGCCCACACCCACCGCTAGTGACCATTCCATCAAGCTGACAGCACCCGCAAGAGGAATGGAAGGGCCAAAAATTTTGAAAAGGCCCGCGGTAATGTAGGCTTCCGCAGCGCCTTGGTAATCTTGTCCATAGAAATAAAGGGGGCGATCCCCTCCTAATATTCGCAAAGCCATCAAATAACAGGTGGCCGAGTCGCCGCCGAAATGGAGATCGTAACGAAAAAGAAAGGGAATACGAAAGGTGAAGGAAAGGAATCCGAAGAAGGTCGCGATGAATCCGGGGCCATAGGGGAGATTGTTTAAGCGCTCTTGGATTTTCAGCACATCGATCCTTTTGGTTGAAGGTTATTCGTTGGAAATAACGAGAGTCAAATATACCCTGCTTTATTCGTATTAAATTTTAAAAAGTTTTATTAAGAAATATTTCCCCAAAGAATAGTTAATGGATTACTGTCCCAATATCCGTCCAGGGCCCCTAGAAAATTGAGAAAAATCGAAAGAACGCAAAGGGATAAAACCACGCGTTTCATGGTTGGGGTGAGTTTGGGATAGGAATCGAAGATGTAAATGCAGGGAATCATCAGAAAAGGCAGAACGGGAACAATCAGCCGGGGACCATAGCACCAACCGCCCCACCAGCATATCCAACATCCCATCACCACAAAATATCCCAAGAAGCCAAAGGCCAAAACCAGGGCTTCCTGTCTTTTTTCAATGACGAATCGTTTCCAAGAAACAACCGCCAATAGGGCGGCCGGCGCAAAGGTGAAAAGACCGTGATTCCAAGAAAATAATAGACCCGAAATGCCTATCAATGGATTGCAGAAGGCAAAAGGTTGGGAACTGGTGAATGGCGATCCGTACATGAACTTGTTCAAGTAAAGTAGCGTGAAGGTCGCAAAAAAAGGACCGATCAAAGTAAATAAAATTTCCTTCCATCTCTTTTGATCCATAAAATTCCACAGGATTGGAACCAGAAGAATCAGAAAAACCGGTTTCATAAGCATTCCCAAACCGATGAAGACTCCCACCCAAAATCCTTTATTCTTACTGATAGCAACCGCATAAGCGGCCAAGGCAAGGCAAAGGAGAAAGGACTCGGTGAATAGTGTCCGGCCGCTATTCCAAATCGGAGTTCCCAGGAAAACCAACAATGTCGTGAGATTGAGCGCGAAAGGGCTTGAAATATACCGCCCAAGGATTAACCGAAATAAAAAAACTGAGAGAATGACGGCCAAATTTGAGGCCAAAAGCGCAAGGGGCTCAACCCATCGGGTTCCCCTGAAGGGCCATAAAAATGGGGCTAATAAAAATCCCATGCCAGGAGGGTGTCCTGAATATTGGGGTAGGGATGAAACTTCTTCCGCGTTTCCTGGTTTAAGGGTTGGAATCGGATGACCTTGATTGTCTTTCGCCCATTCTCCGCCGGGCAGATAAACGTCGTTCCAACCGATTCGTTTTCCATTGATCACCCAGGCCACCTGGTGGTCCAGGGGCTGTCCCGCAAATTTTTTCCCTGCTTGCAAAGAACCTTGATGAACTGATTCGTAATTATCTTTTAAATCTAAGTCTCCATCGTTGATCAAACTATTGAGGATGAGTAAATAATGGGGTTCGTCTCCCCCCTTGATGTAAGGCATGCCGAATCGGAACCCATGAAAGAAAAGGGGGACAAATAGTAAAACCAGAACAAGAATTATCGACTTTTTGTTAGAGCTGAGAAAATGCTTAATAAAATTTACCAAATTAATTCTTGCCTGTTCGAGCCGGTTTAGAAGCAGCGCAAAAAAGGGAAAGACCAATAGGTTTGGGCAGGTACTTTTCCACATGTTGAGAGAAGCTGACGATGCGGTCATAGAGCAACATCTGGGATTTGGGGATGATTTTGCGTTTCAAGATTTTCCCATTCAGCCACCAGCCAAGGATTCCGAGCAAGTTTAGATAACGGCAGTATTCTATTTTGAAACCGGCTTTTTCGATCTTCAACATCAACTCACTTCGATCATATCTACGGTGATGGCCATAACTTTTATCCATTGTCCCGAATAGAAATTGAAGTGCTGGAACGAAAAGCATTAATTTCCCGCCAGGTGGTAATAATTTGTAGCACTCTTCCAATACCCTTTGGTCGTCAGAAATATGCTCGAGGACGTTAACGCAAATAATACTGTCGGGGTTAAAGGGCCGGAGACTGGAAAGTGAATCATCCAAGTTTATTTTTCTGTAAGTAATGTTTTTGACCTTCTTAAGTCGGTTCTTGGCCGAGCTTAAATAACCGGAATGGAGGTCGGTGGCTAGGATGCGGCCATGTTGGGCAAGGAAGCCAGTAATATTTCCGGTACCGCAACCGATCTCGAGGATGCTTTTTCCAAGGTAGGGCCGTAAAATCCCGTAGATCCAGCGGTTGTAGTTCACCGCGGCGGATAGGTCATCGAGGGTTTCCCTTTGGCCGTCCCATTTCCGCGTAGTAGATTTTTTCATTTCGAGTTTGGAGGATTTCTCTTTTTTGGCCATTTGGATTTATCCCTGGCGCATCATCTGAAATATAATTCGACCGGCTGGGTGAAGCATCATATCATCGAGGCGAACGGATCATGGAAAATTTCAATTCTGGGTTTTTAATCGGGAATTGACTGGAAGAAAGGTTCTGATGATTTCGAAATTAAAATTCCAGCATGGCGATGATAATTACATTTCCAATATTCAAAACAGACTAAACCGCCTTTCCGTTGAACCGTGCACGATCGCCGTCTTTTTCGGGGCGCTTTCATTTATTCTTCGCATTCCTTTGCTTTTTAGATGGGATCTTAATTACAACGGGGATACTGCTGTTTGCTATCTAACGACGTTGCATATTTCCCATGGTGATCACCCTTTTTATCTCTATGGACAGGACTATCAAGGAACTCCTCCGTTTTATTTAGCCGCTTGGCTATTCAAGTTGTTCGGGCCTTCCATCCCCATTGCTTCGACCGTGTCTCTCTTTGAATGGTCATTGGCTTCCGCGTTGGGGGTTTATCTTTTGATCCGTGGTACGTCGAAATTTGTTGGAATCATCGGTGGAATGGTGATTGCCGTTGGGGTTCCCTATACGCTTCACCACAACGTCGAACCCTTCATGGGTTATCCGCTTGCCGTTCTCTGCGCAATGTTGGTTCTTTTGGAAACCTGTTTCCTGATTGAAAAGGGGCCAACCCTTAAACGTACATTTCTGATGGGATTGACCCTTGGCGCCAGCATGTACCTGGGAAAACAATTTATTCCTGCTGTGCCGGGTTGCATCCTCGCCTTGGCATTATTTAGTGGGTGGGATCTTAAAAAACTGCCTATTTTGAAATTAGCCTCAGGAATAGGGCTTGGCTATTTTTTGGGCTATTCACCCGAATTATATTATCGATGGAATCACCCAGTTTACCTGAAGTTTTCTTCGATCGCTTCACCGTATATATTGATGGGTAATTTCCACAATCTGTTTAAATCCATTCCTGCCTATTTTGATGCCCAGTTCTATTCTCGAACGCCTTGCACTGGATATTTCACATCCTATTATTACACCTACCCGAGAAGCTTCATGGATATATTCTTCACGGTTGTGGCTGGTTGCGTGTTGGTGCTTATCGTCTCGACTTTTTTTTCCGCCCTAAAAAGAAAAAATACACCTTTGTTCTTAATGGCTTCGCTCATTTTATTTAATTTATT
Organism: uncultured bacterium; assembly: GCA_964525605.1. GTDB lineage: Bacteria > Oederibacteriota > Muellerivitia > Muellerivitales > Muellerivitaceae > CAVTWJ01. The sequence continues at coordinate 6,924 of CAZGKT010000033.1, read as the reverse complement.
TGCCGTCCTTGTCGCGGCTGCTTCCCATGGCGATTTTTGGGAACCTCGCCGGTATCTCTATGCCTCTTCGATTGCATTTTCAGTATTTCTCGGGATGTTTTACGCGTCTTTAATCCAGGACAAAAGTAAATGGATTTCGCTTGCAGGTGTTTTCATCATGACCTTGTTTTTAGGGCGAGTGTTTTTGCATGAGATCGATTTATTAGAGATGCCCGAGCTGCACATGGTAACCCAACTCAAACAGGCCATTCATGTCATGGATGAGTGGGGAATCAATCGGGGAATTGCCGAATGGGGGCAGGCCTATATGATTGCTGGCTTGACGGACGAACGAATCATCATGGGTAATGGCACAAACAGCATCCCTGGATATGACGATCAAATATCTTCGTCGAAGTATATTTGCGTTTTACAAAATGATGTTGATAAGGTGAAGGAGAATTTCATTTATCATGGAAATAACTTCGTTGTTTCAGGGAAAACGCGCTATCTCGATGGCTATGAAATAACACCCTATATGATGGCGAATCATTCTTGAATGAGACTGGATTGAAGACCGAATAAAACGCGAGCTCTAGAGTTTATAGCGGCACATCCGGAAAAGGTAATTGTGGAAGTAGAAAAACAAAATTTGACCGAGGGAATTGAGCACAAAGCCGCTAAAAGCGGTGGCATTCTGCTTTTTAGGCATGGTTTTGCCTTTATCGCCAATTTCCTAGGCGGGATCGCACTTTATCGCATCGTGGGCCCAGAAAAGATGGGGCTTTATTTTACAACCTACACCTACTTCATCATCGGCCGACAGATCATCGATTTCACAGTTTCGACCTATCTGATCCAGCAGCCTGAAAACCCGGATCACCGAAAACTTTCCACCTGCTTCTGGTTTCAGAGTGCACTCGCCTTGTGTTTATTGGCCATTGCAGCGACGGCTATTTTCCTTGGCGTTCCTCAGTGGTATGTGGGGGCCTCGGCAGGGGATTTCACCCTGCTTCTTCTAGCTGCTGCGATCGGCGTGCTTGGTTATAGTTTCCAATCCCTTTCGGTGGCAATGCTGGAGCGCAAATTGGTTTACACCAAGGTTGGCTTGATTGAGGTCTCCGATCCGGTCGTGTTCAACCTGTTGGCTGTCGGCCTGGTTTACCTGGGATGGGACGTTAAGGGTCTGGCTTTGGCCCTAGTGGTCCGGGGGATCTTGCCTGCCTTCCTCTCGTCCCTTCTTTCGGGTTTTTTCCCTTCTTTTCAGACCGATTGGAAATGGCTCAAATCGTCATTAGGAAAAATTCTTCCACTTGTTACAAGTCAATTAGTCAATTGGATTACCCTGTTAATTCCTTCGGCTATTCTGGTGAAGATGGCGGGGTCATCCCAATTTGCTTTTGCGAATGCTGCCTATACTTTATTGGGATCCATGGGTTTCATAACTGGTATCGTTCAGCGTATTTCTCTCGCGTCTTTTGCCAGACTTCAGGCAGAACCGGAACGATTGAATCGGCTGGCGGAAAGGATGCTGGGTCTGCTATTGATGGTTTATGTACCGGTTTATTTCGGCTTGGGAGCCACTGCTTCCCTTTGGGTACCTCGATTGTATGGAAAGGACTGGAGCCCGACCGCTGAAGTTTTGCTTTGGGGCGTTTTACCGAATCTCTTGGTAGGCCTCTTCACGATTTTTAATTCTTCAGCCTTAGCTGGAGGAATGAATAAGTTAGTTTTAAAGCAAAACCTTTTAGCAGCGATTATTTTCACGATTGCAATGGTTTCTTTTGCACACCGTCTTGGGTCAATTACTTGGCCTGTGGCCCATTTATTGAATGTTCCATGTGCTTTGCTTTATGTGCGGGCCCACTTTAAACGTTTTGGAGCTCTGCATTTGGGGGTTGTTGCAGTTAGTTTAGTCTTGGGTGTCGGTTGGATGATCGGAGTTCACATCCTACTGATAAAATGTTGGTGGATTTCGGCTATTCTTCTGGGGGTGGCTTTTCCCTCACTTTGGATTCCCTGGATGTGGAAACGCAACAATTTGACCTCAGTCATCCAGAAGATTCTTTCGGGAAAAAGCGAAGAAGCGGTGGATTGAACCTGAATTTAAGCCAATAGTCCCTGTAAAATGATTTTCTTTGTTGACCCAATTCATCTACGGATCTAATTCATGAAAATCGCCGTCCACGCCAAGGTTTTAAGCGAGACCCAACTCAACGGCATTGGTGTCTACAGTCACAATATCCTCAAAGCCCTCGCCAAGATCGATTCAACCAATCAATATGTTGTTTATTCCAACATCCCCCTGGCCCATTCCGTTGACGCCCCCAACTTCAAAGTGAAGATTCTGAAGTTTCCGAAGTTTTGGTCGGTACTGCGCCTGCCGTTTGAGTTTATTTTTGGAGGTTACGACCTTTTGTTTGTTACCAAAGAATTCGTGCCCTTTCCTTTCAAACCCAAGACCGTCATTACTTGCCACGATTTGATGGGGCTGATCTTTCCGGAGAGAATTTCCTTGAATGGTAAAATCCATTTCTGGCTGACAACCCATTATTTTATTCCGGCTGCGGACGCCATTCTTTCGGTTTCGGATGAAACCAAGCGCAACATTCTCAAGCACTGCAGGGTGAAGCCGGAAAAAATTACCGTGACGCATTTGGGGTATGACCAGAATGTGTTTCACCCTGCCGATGAAAGAAAAGTGGAAGAAATCAGGAAAAAATACAGCCTGGACACGCCCTATTTCATCAATACCAGCAGTTTGCTTTGGTACCGAAAGAATTTAGTGCGCCTCATTGAGGCCTTTGACATACTCCGAAAAAGGGAACCGGAACGACCGGTAAAGCTGGTTATAACGGGAAAGCGGGGCGAGGCTTACGAGGAAATTGTGGCTTTAATCGCAAAGCTGGGCCTTGAGAAAGAGGTCATGTTAACCGGGTATATTCCCCTGGAGGATATGCCGGTTCTCGTGGCAGGTGCTGAAGCCCTGGTTTTTCCCTCGTTGGACGAGGGTTTCGGCCTTCCCTTGGTTGAAGCCATGGCCTGCGGGTGTCCGGTGATTTCATCCAATGTTTCGGCGATTCCTGAGGTTTTGGGAGGGGCAGGAATCCTGGTGGATCCTGTTGATACTCAAGGCATCATGGAAGCCATGCGACGTTTATTGCTGGAACCGACGGAAAGAGAAAGGCTCCGTAATCTGGGATTGGAACGGGCTAAGGAATTCTCCTGGGAAAAGGCCGCTGAACTTACCCTGGAAATATTTCAACGTGTGGCAGGTCAAAAGTGACAATGGCCAAGGGTTCTCGATGATGGGTGAATATGTATTTAAAAGAAAATGGCTGAGGCTGTTGGCGGGAATCTTAGATTTTTTCGGGTATTGTCTAAAGACTATCTTCAATCTTTTTTCAAAACAGCAAGTCCTTAAAAGCCCCGATGAATACCGTAAGATTTTACTTATTCGTTTGGATCACATGGGGGATGGACTATTCCTTTTGCCGACTCTCCAATCCGCGCGAAAATTGTTTCCCAACGCTCATTTGACACTTTTGGCGGGGCCATGGGCTTCTTCCTTTGTAAAGCCGGGTGTGTGGGTGGATGAGGTTAAGATATTCGAGGCGCCATGGTTTAGGCGGCCTCCGCAATTTTTCAGATGGACCCATTTTTGGGAAATCAACCGATGGATCAAGAAACAAGGGTTCGAGATTGGCATCGATTTTCGGGGGGACTTACGGCACCTTCTTTGGATGTCTTTGTGCTGTATACCGATCCGAGCCGGATATGGTGGAACGGGGGCAGGTTTCCTCTTAACCCATGAAAAATCTCTAAATTCAACCCACCATGAAGTTGAAAGAAATCTAGATTTGCTCAGGTTATTTCAACCTGGCCTTAAGGCAGGTCCGTTTGAAGCACCCACAGTGTACGAGAATGCCAAAATAAAGATTGGAGAGTTATTAACAACTAATGGCGTTCAAGGGGATATGGGATTGGCGATTTTTCAAGTTACCGCCGGATATCCTTCGAAGGAGTGGGAACCTGCCAAATTCGCCGAAGTGATGTCGAAAGTTTCCGAAAATCCAAAACTACTCGTTGGAGTTATTGGCGCACGAGAGGATGCGGATAGAATTGAAAAAATCCTAACCCTGGTTAAAAGTCCCATCCTAAATTTGTGCGGGAAGACTAATTTGGAAGAACTAGGGGCCCTGTTCCAACGAGCCAGTGTTTATGTGGGACTTGATTCGGGACCCGCTCACCTAGCTGTGGCCATGGGGACCCGTTGTGTTTTGATTTACAGTGGAGTGAACGATTTACGACGTTGGGGGCCTTGGATTATGGGAAAAGAAGAAAAGGTTCAGATTCTTCATAGGGAGGTTTCATGCAGCCCATGCACGCTATCCGTTTGTAACCGCAAGCATGAGTGCTTGGAACCGATTCAACCTGGGGATGTCATCAAGGCCTTGGCCCCATGGCTTGGGGGCTGAAACAAACAAGTTTTGTGGTTTTACCTTCGGTTGGTACCCTTACCAATCGAAATTCTAATTATTATTTGATCCTAATAATAATTGGAATGTACCGACCCCCAAGTGGCACAATAACCGTTTATTACTATTCCTGGGATCGCCTAGTACCCGGATTAACCACCATTTAGGATGGTTTTACATGAAATCCAATTGGGACGATCTGTTAAAAATTACTCTTCTTGTTATCCTTGTTTTATTTCCCTCCTTTCTTCTGGCAGATTGGCAGTCCTTCAATCCAGGCCCCTTTAGCGTAATTCTCCCGGGTCCTCCCCGAAAAGTGGGAGGGAACCTGGTATGGGTCGCAACTGATCATCAAAAACGCGCTTACAACGTAACTTGCAAAAGACTTGAGGATTTTCAAATCAGCCCCAAGGATTACTTTTCTCAAACCATCGAAGATGTGGCAGAAGGTCTGCATGGCCAATTAGATTACCAAAAACTGCTTAAATTCCAGGGAAATGAGGCTTGCGAATTTAAGATCACCACGCCCAAGCATGTGGTTGTTGGGCGCTTAATCCTAACCAAGCCCTATCTCTACAGCCTGGAGGTGGCTGCGGGGTCTAACGATTACGACAGTGGAATGGCAGGAAAATTTTTTGATTCATTGAAGTTGTCCTCTAACAAAACTCTTTTTATCCCCGAACAAACCAACAAAGAGCAACCCGCGACACAACCCTGGTAAAGGCGACGCTAGGTCGTTTTCTTTTTTAGATCCATCTCATGGCGATTTATCCCTTTATTTTTTGGTTTAAGCCTATAGTTGAGGCAGACCTATTCGATCCGAGCCCTCCGGTTTCCTCAGAGTTTTCTCGCCCCTCGTTTACGTCCCGAAAGGAAGTTCCATGAAAATCGACAAAGAAAAAATGATTGAATGCATGAAAAACGATCAGACCGTGGTTCTCAACATCTTGCCTAAGAGCGATTACAAGAAAATGCACATCAAGGGTTCGGAGAGCCATCCGTTTGCAGATGATCCGGTGACCTTCACCAAAGAAGTAGGAGAGAAGTACGGGAAAAAGAAATCATTCATTCTTTATGGAGAACGTTTCGGCCTATTGGATAGTTTTTTGGCAGCCAAGGCTCTGGAAGATGATGGCTTTCAAGCACTGAATTATCCGGGCGGTTTGAGAGAATGGTACAAGGCGGGGTTGCCCGTCGAAGGCACTGACGCATCGGTTGAACCTGTAGCCACTGCTTGAAGAGTAATGCATCCATTTGCCAAAGTTGCGCGTTGCCAATTCGGAGTGAAAATGAATGCGGATCCGAAACAAACGGACGTCTAACGGGTACCTACTGTCGGCGTTGCTATTGCTTGGGGAGTTTTACCGATTCGAAAATGACTGTGGAAATCATGCGGGAAGATCTACTTCTCAGGATGATCGAGATGAATTTTCCGAAGTTCCTGGCCCAGGGGATGGCGAATAAGGTATATACGTTAGCCCGCTGGGATGGAACAAAGAACTAAAGTTGTATTTATGATTTTGATTTTAGATTTTGATAAATCCTGAATATTGAATCAGCTATTTTTTGATTGGTGTAATGGTCTAAAACTCGTTTCCGCCCTGTTTTTCCTAATTTTCCACAAAGCGTTTTGGAATCCATCAAGGATTTGATCCTGTTGGCCAATTGCTCCACGTCCCCCTCCCGAAAGATCAATCCCGCTTTATCGATCACTTCGGGAATCGCTCCCGAATCGGAACCTATGACCGGTACCTCGCAAGCCTGGGCTTCGATAAGGACCCTCCCGAATTGTTCCTTCCAACGCGGGGTTGTCAGGGAGGGGAGAACCAGGACATCCATACAATTCAGGTAATCGGGAACGCTGGTTTGTTCCAAGGCGGAAACCCACCGAACCTGTTTTTCGATTCCTAATTCGACACTTTGAGATTGAAGACTGCGCATAAGAGGTCCGCTTCCTAATATGAGAAGGCTGTTATGGATGCCTTTAACTTTTGCGAAGGATTCCAGAAGGTTTTGAATACCCTTTTCCGGAACTAACCGGCCCACATAACCGATTGTAAACGGGCCTAATTTGAGCCTCTTCCTGAGTTTGACGCTGTTTTTTTTGCGGAAGAGGATAGGATTTACGCCGTATTGCGGGATGACGGAAATTCGACTAGATGCAAATCCGGCCTTTTGAAGCAATTGACTCGCTTCTTTATCGCCCGCAATGGCGTGGTCGGCCGTGTTCAACACGTATTGCCGGATCCATTGGTGTGGAAAACCGAAATTCTCCAAAAGATTTTCCCAGGTGAAAAAGATTAATTGAGCGTTAACTTTTTTTGCCGCCCGAGCGGCTTGCCAGGCCACTAGGCTGTAGGGCTCTTCTTCGATGTGAATAATGTCGGGTTTAAATTCATCAATCACGGCTGAAAAATCAGGGTAAAAATGCCGCTTGAGACGGCCTTCCAATCGAATGGGCCGGGAT
>CAZGKT010000032.1:0-39135 GCA_964525605.1 uncultured bacterium | reverse complement strand
GTGGCCAGGTTTTCCCGCACATCCCGGATGCTCTTTACGCCCTGGGGCAAACGCCCCGCTTCCAGCCTCAGGTCGAGCAATTCATGCTGGGCGGTACCAAGTGGAGACTCCATTTTCTCGATCAGGGCCTCCAGTTTAGTCTGGGATTCCTTAAGCCACTGGTCTGCCAACCGGAATTCGGGGCGCGGAGGCAATGGAGGGTTTTTCTCCCTGGCTTTCCGGGAGGCCTGCATGGAAAAAAACCCCCCCAAAACCCAAAGAAAAACCAACCCCAATGCGACGATGGTGATCATTCCGAAACCCACAAACTCCTCCTTGAAGGCGGTCATTATAGTCAGAGGGAGAAATAAAAACGAAAGGGGGTTGCCTCAACAAACGGCTTGAATTGTTCCTAAAGACGAACCGGATTGTATTTATGCTTGTGCCGATAGGGGGAATTCTCGGCCCGGCGGGCGATCCGAGCCATCATTTCGACTGATTCCGCGGGGTAATCCCCGATGGCGGTTTCCTCTGAAAGCATGACGGCCCCGGTCCCGTCAAAAACCGCATTGGCCACATCGGTGGCCTCCGCCCGGGTTGGACGGATGTTTTTCACCATAGACTCCAGCATCTGGGTGGCAGTGATGACGGGCTTTCTCGCCCGGTTGGCTTTATGAATGAGCATTTTCTGGTCTTCCGGTACATTTTCAATTGGGATCTGCACCCCCAGGTCGCCCCTTGCCACCATGAGTCCGTCGGCGGCCTTGAGGATGGAGTCTATGTTTTTCAGGGCCTCCTGCCTCTCAATTTTCGCAATGAAACGCACCGAACGGCCTCTGGATCCCGCATGATTCCTCACCTTGAGAATGTCCGCAGCTTTTTCCACAAACGACAATCCGTAAAGGGCCACCCCGTGATTCAAACCAAAATCCAGGGATTTCAAATCCTGGTCCGTGACCGGCTCCACATAAAGCCGGGCTTTGGGAAGGTTCAAACCCTTGAAGGAATAGAGAATCCCCCCCACCAGCACTTCGCAATTCACCTCAATACCCTTGATGGACAAGACCCGCAATTGGATAAACCCATCGTTGAGATAAACCAACCCATCCTTTTGGACGCTTGCAGTCAATTTCTCGTAGTTTACCGGCAGTAGTTTTTCGGTACCCAGAACCGGCTGGGTGGTCAGGGTCACCTTACTTCCCTTTTTCATCTGAATGGGCTCGGTTTTAAGTTTTCCCAGACGAATTTTCGGGCCGGGCAGGTCGATCAATATCTGGATTTTGTACCCGGTCTTTTTTGCGATGCGCCGAATATGGCGTATATCTTCCCCATGTTCCCGGAAGGTGCCGTGGGCAAAATTGAGGCGGGCCACTTTCATACCGGCCTTCATCATACGGACGAGGGTTTTCTCTGGCCGGGAAGCTGGCCCGATAGTGCAGACAATCGCGGTTTTAAGTTTCTTGTTTTTCATGCGCTTCTCTTTTTAAGGCTGGATATATCCCAAACGATTCATGAAGTTTTCGTCTTTTCGCCAATTTTTCAAGACCTTCACCCACAATTCGAGGTAAACCTTCTGGTCTAAAAGTTTCTCAATTTCCTGTCGGGCCGCCGAACCGATGGCTTTCAACTGGGCCCCCTTGGCGCCGATGATAATTCCCTTTTGGCTGTCCTTTTCCACATAGATCGTGGCCTGGATTAAAACCGGTTCCGGCTTTTCCCGTTCTTCGTATTTTTCGATCTGTACCGCCACCCCGAATGGCACTTCCAATTTTAGCTGAAGAAAACATTGTTCTCGGACAAGCTCAGCGGCGATTTCCCTCATGGTCTTATCCGTCAGTTCGTCCTGGGAAAACAGGGGAGGTTGATGTGGAAGACTACCTTTGATTTCCTCAATAACCTTGGTCACCCCCTCGTTATTGAGGGCCGAAACATTGAAAGTAAGCCATGACCCCAATTCCTGGGCCACCTTTCCGGTTAACAGGGATAAGGTTTCTTCGCTGACCAGGTCCGCTTTGTTCAGGATGACCCAAACAGGTTTTTTGAATTCCTGGAGCCACTTGGCCACCAGCCGGTCCTCGTCTTTGATGCCTTCCTGGGCATCAATCAAGAAAAGCGCTGCGTCCGAACCCTTCAAAACTTCTTCGACGACCGAGATCATGTAGTGGGCCAGTTTGTTCTTGGGCTCGTGAATGCCCGGAGTGTCGTAAAACACGATTTGAGATCCCGCATCCTGAAAAATGCCCGCCATGGCCCCCCGGGTGGTCTGGGGCTTGGGAGAAACGATAGCCAGCTTTTGGCCCAGGGCAGAATTAAGAAAGGTGGACTTTCCCACGTTGGGTTTGCCGAGAACCGCCACCGCACCGCAAACGAAATCGGAATGGGGAGTGGCTTCAGGTTTCATGTTCATGCCGCTTCAACTTGGCGGGAAACATCGAACACCCGCTCTAGCGGCACTTTAAAGCGACTCAACATGTCTTTCGGATATTCCAGTACGCAAGTTTTCTTCGGATCGTGCCCGTCGGAACCGACCGAAAACATGACCCCGGCCTTGGCGGCCTTTTCCATCAGCCGGTCGTAGGGGGTCTTCCAACGGTTGGATATTTCCATGGCAATACCATGTTTTAAAAGCAGGGCGATGAGCTCCTTTTCCCACCATTCAGGAAAATGGTCTTCCGGTTTTCCGGCGGCCAGGGGCGGAAGCATGGTGCAATGCCCCAAAATGTCATACTTTTGTGCGCCAAATTCTTTTTTGAGCAAATTCAAGTGGGCATGAAAGAAGGCATCCAGGTCGCCTAGTTCCTTGAGAGGGTCAAACCCAGGGTTCTGACCCTGCAGATATTTGATAAGGGGAAGGAACTCCATCCGAAAAGGCCCCACCTGCAGCCCATGCACGCTCCCAATGACATAATCGAACTTCAATCGGGTTTCGGGATGGATGATAAACCCACGACCCAGATCCATCTCAAGCCCCCGGGCCACCGGGTATTGGGATAGAAAATCGGCATAGGCCAGGAGCCGATCGTTGGAATTCAGGTAATCCCCCAGCCCCGCGTGGTCCGCCAACCCCACCCGCACGCCCTCCGCCTTGGCCCGGGCCATGACTTCTTCAATGGACTGGCGCCCATCGGACCATTCCGCGGTGTGGGTATGGCAATCAAGAAAATTCATTTATCTTCCAATCCATAAAATGACCAGGGGTTGGATCACGAGGGATCTTGCGCGGCAGGTTGGTTTTCGCCCGATTCAGCCGCATCTCTCACATCCTGACTTTCCTTTGGTTTCACCTGTTTTGGTTTTCGTTTTTTCGGCTTGGGAACCGGCTGTTCTTCGGATGATTCGGGAAGGGGCAGTTCCCGCTTCAGTGCCTTGACCTTATTGACTCTGCGGTCGGAAGCGTCCAAAACCGTGAAAACAACCTCCCTGTCGTCAAAAACCCGGCCCTTACGGGGCATGCGTCCCACCCGCTCGGTGAGATACCCTCCCAAAGTCGCCACATCCCCCTTGGGCTTAAGATGAACCCCCAGGGCCTCGTTGACCTCGTCCAACGCCACGCCCGCGTCAATCAACCAGGTTCCGTCCTCCTGCTTGTTGATTGGCTTTTCCTCTTCCACGTCATATTCATCCCGGATCTCCCCCACAATCTCCTCAACCAGGTCCTCCAAAGTCACCAAGCCCGCCGTTCCGCCGTATTCATCCACCACCACCGCCATGTGGATATTCCCCCGTTTGAACTCGTGGAGCAGGCGGTCCACCCGCATGGTTTCGGGTACGAAATAGGTCTTTCTCAACAAGTCCTGTAAAACAATCAATTCTTTGTTCTTCCAGATGGCCAGTAGGTCCCGGGTGTTCACGATGCCAACGATGTTATCCAAGTTTCCCTTGTACACCGGCATGCGGGAGTAGCCGTTTTGAACCACCAGTTCCAGCAACTTATCCAGGCCCGTGGCCACGTCCACGCAAAACATCTCGGTGCGGGGCACCATGACCTCGTTCACCTTGGTGTCGGTGAACTTAAGGATCGAATGCATCATCTTTTTCTCGTCCTCATGAATGGTCCCGGACTCGGTGCCCAACTCAATCATTTGTTTGATGTCCTCCTCCGTCACGAGGGATACATTGGGATGGCCGACCCGGGACAAAAAGATTCCCATGAAATGTACCAGAGCCCATGTGAAAGGACTTAAAAGCTTATCGATAAGGTAAATGGGGACAATCAACCAGTTGGCCGCCGCGATGGAATTGGCGCGGGCCGTCACCTTGGGAAGGGCTTCTGCGAACACGATGATGAAAATGGTCAAGGTGACCGAGGCCACGGTGCCTGTCGCCGTCCGGTTCCAGTTATAGGCCTCCGAATAATGGACCGCCATATAGGCCGCCAGGGTGGAAGCCGCGATATTGACCCCGTTATTGCCAATCAGGATGGTGGTGAGGATGCGGTTGGGGTGGTCGAGCCATTCCTTGAAGGCGCGGCCCAAAAGCCCCGCCTCCTGGGCGCGGCCGTCCAAAACGGGTTTGGGAAAGGAAAGAAGGGCGGTTTCCACAGCAGAAAAAAAGATGGAAACCAGGATAAGGCCCATCAAAATGATGAGATGGGAAACGAGGTAGTCGTCCATGGTGGTGTTAAGCCTTACACTTCTTCAGAATACGCGTCTGCAATCCGAACATACGTTTTTCTTCGCGTTGGGACCCATGATCATACCCTAAAAGATGAAGGATTCCGTGAACCAGAAGCATCGCCGCCTCGGATTTAAGGGTTTTTCCAGCCTCCCTGGCCTGGCGTTTGGCTTGCGGCACGCTGATCACCACGTCGCCTAAAACCATCTTCTTCCCCGCACCCGGTGAAAGTTTTTTCCCCTCTAAAAGTGAAAATGAAAGAACGTCCGTAGTTTTATCTTTCCCTCGGTATTGACGGTTTAACCTTCTTACCGGGCCATCCCCGGTGAAAACCACTGAAAGTTCGCAACTCTTGGCGAAAATTTTACCCTTCACGGTCGTAAGGGTCATGTTCGCTAAGCGACGGACCCAGGAAGCGGTTAAGGATTTTTCGGTCGTGGCGACCGCTAATAAAAGGGTCATGGCTTCGCGGGATCGGCGAAAGGCCTCGGTTTTTCCTTGGCCTCGTCATGGGCCTGGTAGGCCTTGAGTATGTTCTGGACCAATCGATGCCGGACCACGTCCTTGGGTTCGAAATCGACGAAGGTTATCCCTTCCGTTCCGGTCAAAATGCGCCTCACTTCAATCAACCCCGAGACCCGGCCGGTCGGCAGGTCAATCTGGGTCACGTCGCCCGTCACCACCATTTTGGATCCAGCCCCCATGCGGGTCAGAAACATCTTCATCTGCTCGGGGCTGGTGTTCTGGGCTTCATCCAGGATGATGAAGGCGTTCGAAAGCGTTCTTCCCCTCATGTAGGCCAGGGGGGCCACTTCCACTACCCTTTGTTGGAAAAGGCGCTGGAGTTTCTCGTACTCAACCATGTCGTAAAGGGCGTCATAAAGGGGACGAAGATAAGGGTCCACCTTTTCCTGGAGGTCGCCGGGAAGGAACCCTAGTTTTTCCCCGGCCTCAACGGCAGGACGGGTCAAAACCAACCGTTCCACCTGGCTTTCCCGCAAGGCAGCCACCGCCATGGCCATGGCCAGGTAGGTTTTTCCAGTGCCCGCAGGCCCGATACCGAAAACGATGTCATGTCGCCGGATCGAATCGACATACTTTTGCTGGTTATCGCTCCTCGCCGCGATGGGCTTTTTACGGGAGGAAACCAAAATCGTCTCATGAGCGGTTTGATTCTCTTCGGCGGTTTCTCCCTTACTTTCAGAAATGAACCCCTGGATAGCTCCCGAGGAGAGGTATCCTGAATGGCCTTTTTGGAGTGTAAGCCGTATCCGTTCAATGACTTGGGTGGCATGGGTCACCTGCAGGGGTTCGCCGGAAAGCAAAAGCTCGTTTCCCCGGGCGACCAGGGTGACCGGGAAGGAATCCCGGATCAATTTTAAATTCAGATCCTGTACCCCGAATACCTGAACGCATTCCTGATGGTCTTCCAACGTAATGCGGTGGCTGATGGATTGAGACAACTTTTAGCTCCTCAAAAGAATCAAGAATAGGTCTTAACTTATCCCCAGCTGTTAACGGGACGTAAAAAAAAACTCCCTTTCCGGGTAAGGAAAGGGAGTTAACAAGGCTAAAGGACTTTTAAACCCCTTTTCTCCTCAAAAGTAATCCACCGGAAGGGTTTCCCGGGGCTCGGTATGGGGCACGTATTTAGGTGTATCGCTGGCATCCTTGCGGGCCTTTTCGAGATCACCCAGACTGAAATCGTGATGAATCAGGAATTCCTGCTTGGGATAGATCAGGTCCGGATCTTTGATTTGATCCCGGTTGGTCTTGAAGAGTAAGGGCCAGAGGAAGTTGTCTTTGTAGATTATGTCCATTCCCGAAATACCCCAAAGCGTATCCCCCGTCACGACAATGTACTTTTGCATGGGATTGGGGGTTTCATTCGGGGAAGGAACAGCCGTGGGCATGGGCGGCGGAGCTTCCGCAACAGGAGGCGGGGGAGCTTCCGTGGGTGTCGGTGAAGGCGCTTCAGCCGTAATCGGAGGGGGAGCTTCCACGGCGGGAGCCGAAGGGGGTGGAGCGATTGTTTCGTTGGAATCGGGTTGGGTCGGTACCTCTTCGCCTTCAAGCCTCTGCTTATGGGCGCATCCGACCGCCATAACGCCCGTCAAAATCGCGATCATCCATAGAGCTTTGGAACCTCGCATATTGAATCCCCCTTAATTTGCTGTCAGGCAAAGCTTGATTATTATCCGGTGGGGGGAGGGGGCCGTCAAGATTGGCTTAAAAACGAAAAGGCCCATGTCTTGGGCCTTTTCAAAGGTTTGCTGAATGTTTTTCGTTTCTTTGAAGCTGATAGATGGTTCCCTTTAAGTTAAGTCTTCCAGTTCAATCTTGATCTTGAGTTCTTTCATCAATTCCTCATCGATCACTGAGGGAGATCCGGTCATCAAGTCGGTAGCTTTTGCGGTCTTGGGGAAGGCGATGACGTCACGGATGTTGGGGGCTCCGGTTAAAAGCATAACTACCCTGTCCAGCCCAAAGGCCATTCCACCGTGGGGCGGGGCGCCGTAGCTCAATGCTTTTTGAAGGAAGCCGAAACGTTCTTCCGCACTTTCTTTCGTAATACCCAATAGACTGAAGATTTTGGCCTGCAACTCGGTATCGTGAATACGGATGCTTCCCCCGCCCAGCTCGAAACCGTTCAGGACCAGATCATAACCCTTGGACTTCGCCTTCATGGGGTCCGTATCCAACAAAGCCACATCCGCTTCCTTGGGTGACGTGAAGGGATGGTTCATGGAGAAAATCCGGCCCTTCTCGTCTTTTCCGAACATGGGAATATCCACCACCCAGCGGAAGGCCCACTTTTCTCCCTTTGCGATCAAGCCCTTGCGTTTGGCGATCTCGACCCGCAAGGCCCCCAATGAATCGTTCACGATGGAAGGATCGTCGGCGCCGAAGAGGAACATGTCCCCTTCTTCGCCCTTAAGGGTTTTCAGTAGATCAGCCTGCACCTCGGGCTGGAAATACTTGGCGATGTTGGAATCGAGCTTACCGTCTTTCACCTTGAACCAGGCCATGCCCTTCGCGCCGTGCTTGCCCACAAATGCCGTCAGGTCATCCAGGTCCTTGCGGGAGAAATCGGCGCAACCTTTGGCGTTGAGGGCCTTCACCACACCGCCCCGGCCCAGCACATCCTTGAATACCTTAAAGTCGGATTTCGCCGCGACCGCGCTCACATCCACCATCGGCAGGTCAAAACGCATGTCCGGTTTGTCCGAACCGTATTTTTCCATTGCCTCGTCGAATGGGATTCTCTCGAAAGGTGTTTTCAGGTCCACTCCCAGTACTTCTTTGAAAACCGCCTTCATAACGCCCTCGCCCACCGCGTAGATGTCGTCCTCATCGATAAAGGACATCTCAATATCCACCTGGGTGAATTCGGGTTGGCGGTCTGCCCGGGGGTCCTCGTCCCGGAAACACCGGGCGATCTGGTAGTACTTATCAAGCCCCGCGATCATGGATAACTGTTTGAACAACTGGGGGCTCTGGGGCAACACGTAGAATTTGCCCGGATAGACCCGGCTGGGAACCACGTATTCCCGCGCTCCCTCGGGCGTGTTCTTGATTAGGATCGGCGTTTCTATTTCTAGAAATTCCTGACTGTTCATGTAGTTGCGAACCGCCTGGGCCGTCTTGTGGCGCGCGATCAGTTTGTTCTTCATCGATTCCCGGCGCAGATCGAGGTAACGGTATTCCAACCTGGTTTCCTCGGCCACATCCACATCGTCTTCAATCGGAAATACGGGTGTCAGGGAAGGGTTCAAGACCTTCACTTCGTTGCAACGGATTTCTATTTCACCCGTCGGCAGTTTGGGGTTTGCCGTACCTTCAGGCCTTAAAGCAACCTTGCCCTTGATCGCCAAAACCCACTCACTGCGTATCAAATGGGATTGCTTGTGTACCTTGTCGGCCAATTGGGGATCAAATACGATTTGGGTGACCCCATAACGGTCGCGCAGGTCCACAAACACCAACCCGCCATGGTCGCGCCGGTGATGCACCCAACCCATTAGGGTAACTTCCTGATTGACGTTGGAGGCCCGCAGGTCCCCGCATTTGTGTGATCGTTTCCACCCGCCGAGCATTTCCGCCACGTTCATCCCCCTATTAACATTTCATAATACGAATCCGCCGAAGCCTTATGCGTATGCAGATAATAAAAAAGCCCCGTTAAGGGGCCGTTTAGAAGATCCGTATGATAGCACAAGAGTGGATTTGTGGGATTTTCCCCACCATTTTCACCAATAAATGGGAATGACCCCATAGCGTTCAATTAAAACTTATTTGTTTTAAACGAAAAGTGGGAAATTAAGAAGAATCATGTTTTACCCTACCTGAGTAGCCATACTTTTATTAACTGAAGACCTGTCGAATCCAGTCAACTTCTAAATATGCTCTAAAATATCGAATTTTAATTAAGCGAGATCTTCTCTTTTTCAGTGCTAAGAACTGCATGGGCCTCTGCGATGTCATAAACAAATATCTTACTGTCACCTAGGGTACTCCCGGCCGCGATTTTCGTGATCTCTTTGATTATTTTTTTCACATCCTCATTCTTGGGAATGAACACTTCGACCTTGAGCTTTGTCTGAGCTACACGATATTCGGTTCCTCGCCACATTTGAGTGAGACTGATTCCTTTGCCATGATGCTGAATTTCACTCGTCATGATGTCGGCGTACCCCTCTATTTCCAGCATGCTCTTGACCGCTTCAAATTTATCCGGCATTAGAATCACTTCGATTTTTTTCATTTTTCACCCCCTCGGTTAAAAGCTAAGCGGGAATAAAGCATCTCTTGTGCCAATCCGAACCCAGAGATGATTAAAAGAATCCGTTAAAATTTGGGGGAAATAGAGAAATACGAAGAAGGTAGGTCAACTATTTAGAAGTTGACTGTGCAATATTGTTGAAAGCACACATTATTGAAAGCGCTAACCTCCATACGATGGTTTGAAAAAAACTCGTAAAAGCCTATGGTCCAGCCGAAAATCTTCTTTCCAATTGGAATAGCCCCGATGAAGCTTTGGTCAAATCCAAAGGAGCCTTAGTCGCGTTTCTAAAATATACAATTGCATCCCCGGGATCCTTCAATGCCATAAGCAAATCTCCCAATTTAAAACACAGCCCTGCCGATGGATAACCCCGATTGAGAGCCTGAAGATAGGCATTAATACAATTTTTAAAATCCACTTTCTTGTAATAGTAGGCCGCAGTTTTTTCCCAATAGATGCTTTCTAAAAAAGGATCTGTCTGCGCGATTGGATAGGAACTTTGAAGGGATTGAAATATTGCCGGCCATTGAACGGGGCATTGGGAATACCAGAGCAAATTAGTTTGTTGCATGAGTTCGTGGGCTTGGTTCCAACGGTCGATCATTCCTTGATTCTCAGCGGTAATGGGAATGACGCACAGAGCATAACCTCCATCGTTGATATCCAGCCCTTGCCCCAGCCAGCCCCATTGGGATTGAGGAAAGCGTTTTTCAATATAGGGCCTGTAATTCACGTTTATGAATAGGGCGGCCCAACGGGCTTGGTGAGGATCGATGATGGGATTCCGAGCGGCGTTAAAGGGGTAAGTCATCACCGAAAGGGTGGTATTGTTCGGGCAATCGTAATCGAAATCCGTGAAGATGAGACCGGGGCCCAGTTGTTGATTGGTTGCCGAAAGTATTTGGTAGGCTTTGAAACATTGGATAGATCTTCCGTCACAAATATATGCGGGATGCTGTTCATAATCTGAAAAGGGATAGGCGAGTTGATAGAAATCAAGACCAGCCGAAGTTAAAAGAAGAGCTCCGAATAACGCCATTCTTCTAGGGGGAGAGAAAAAGGACAAGAAAGAGAAAAGTCCCACGGCGGCCATCAGGAGGAGAAGGGGCATGACTTGAACAATCCGTATGGATTCGATATTCATCGTCAAGAGACCAGGCAACAGAAACAGAAGAAAGGCCCAAAAAAAACATTTGAAAAATGTTTTCCGAGCGTTAGGTAAAATTTCCAGGACCCCTAAAAAAAAGAAGGAAGATAATAAAGGGTTCAAAAAACCCCAAAGGGTTGGGCAATAAGCCGCATCTTTCTCAAAGGTTCCCCAAAAAAGAGAAGTGAGGTAATGCTCCACAACCGGTATTTGATGGCGCCAAGGGAACCAACCGCTCCATGCCGCGACCGAAGACGCGTGCCAACCGTAGCCTTCGGTTATAGCAGCAATGCTAAATGGGGCTAATGCCAAGGCCAGAAAACCTCCGAACAAATAAAGTGTTTTTATATTTTTAGTGGGCGTGAATACGGATTTATAAAACACAATGGTGGCCACGACAAACGCGACGACGGGCCATGAAGTGAAGGTCAGGGAACCTAACCCCGTCACAAAGCCCAAAGCCGCCGCTTCTTTTCCGGGCTTTTTTGACAAATCAGTTTTAAGAAAACGACCTAAAAAGCAAAAACATGCGCATTCCCAAAGCGGTAGCCAGTCACCGGGGGTGCAAAGACGCCCTAAGGAAAGGGGCCAATAACCGCACCCCAGCAAACCGCCAAAAACAAACGAAAACGATTTTGAGAAAAATTGACGCGCCGCAAAATAGCCTGCCAAAACGGTGAGCGAAGAAACAAACGCCGAGGGAAACCAAAGGCTCGTAAAGGGTGAACAGCCGACTTTCAATAATACCGCCGAAGCCCAGATGGAGAGAGGCGGAAGTTGGCCCCAGGTATAAAAAAATCTCCAATTCCAATGCTGGCTTAATTGAATGGCCATGGTTCCAAAACTGCCCTCGTCCCCCGTCGGCCAGAGATACAAAGAATCCAACTTATAAAACCTCAAGAAAACAAAAAAACAATATCCCACCGCCATCAAGGCGAGAGGAAGTTTTTCAAATATTTCCAGTTGATCAATGGATGGGGAGCCTGGGAGGGCAGAGGTCGAACGCAGGGCGATATAGAAGGGTAAAACAAGCCCTAATAGCGCCAATCCGATCTGAAGGGGCGTTGGCATGGAAACCAAAGAGAGCAAGCAGTTTGTAAGCAAAAAAACGAAAAAATAAACAAACCGGTTTATTTTATAACTGTAGGAAAAAGTGGCCGATATCGCCATGACTAGCGGCACCTCAAATCAGATGGCGTCATCAAAGGTTACCAACTTGTCCATGTCGAATTCCCGCATTGGATAACCCTGCGATAATAGACATTTCATTCAGGCTTTATTTAATTTCTCTTTCAGTTCCCCTAACGTCATTTCCTTATCCTGCCGGGTGGAAAGCTGCCGCACCTTAAACTTTTCGGCCCCAGGTTCAAAAGCCGTGATGGCGTATTCCATCCCGTTTTTTTGGGCCCCTTCCAACTGCTGGCCTATCTTTTTTTGTTCCAGGGCCGTTTCTACCTGAATGCCCGTCGACCGTAATTTTTCGGCCAATGCGAGGATGTCTTTTTCCGCCTGTCCGTTATTCGCGATAAAGACCCGCGAATAAACCACGTTGTCGGAAGCCGTTTTATCTTTTTCCAAAAGAATCGCCAGGATGCGTTCAAACCCAAGGGAAAGGCCGACCGCAG
Organism: uncultured bacterium; assembly: GCA_964525605.1. Classification (GTDB taxonomy): domain Bacteria; phylum Oederibacteriota; class Muellerivitia; order Muellerivitales; family Muellerivitaceae; genus CAVTWJ01. Next base: position 26,984 of record CAZGKT010000032.1, on the reverse strand, counting down.
GGGTATCTTTTGGTCCTCCCAACTTCTCAATCAAGCCGTCATAGCGGCCCCCGCCTCCAATGGACGAGGTGAAATTTTTATCCTCAACATTGATCTCGAAAACCGGGCCCGTGTAATAGTCGAAACCTCGTACCAGCAAGGGGTCAAACACCACATTCGCGTCTGGGTTGATGGCCTTCACTCGGTTTTGAATGGATTCGATTTGTTGGCCCAATTCGGTGATTTTGTTTTCTTTGAAGAGGGTTAAATCGAGAAATCCGCTTTTAGCGCTATTGAGGAACAGAACAATCTTCTCGACGTTATCGGTTTCTAGGCCTAAGCCTGAGATTTCTTTTTTGACATCCTCAAAGTTCATTTTGTCCATCTTGTCGATGCAAACCGCGACCGGGGCGACTTTTTCGGTCGGGGTGCCGATGCGCCGGAGAATCAGGTTTAAAAGTCCCTTGTCGCTAATGCGTATCTTGAATTTCCCGATGTTCAAAGCCTTCAATACACGGTCGGTAGCCAGGAGCAATTCCACCTCGTAGGAATCGGAAGCCCCGCCTACGATGTCGATGTCGCATTGGTAGAACTCACGGAAACGACCCTTCTGAGGCCGATCGGCCCGCCATACAGGGCCGATATGGGAGCAGCGGAAGGGTTTGGGCAAATCATTCGAGTAGTTGGCATAATACCGGGCGAGGGGAACAGTCATGTCGAAACGGAGGCCCATGTCAGGAAGTTCTTTGTAAATCTCATAAGAACGGTTTTTAATCTTTTCAGCGTCTTTACCCGTTTGTTCAGGAGTACTTGACGATAAATATCCAGACTCTGAACCCCCATGTTCTTTCACAGCTTCTTCAAAAGCATTTTTTAATTCTTCTCCACGCTTCAAAATTTTAAACATCAACTTCTCGTTCTCACCTCCGCCCTTACCCTGCAGGACCTCAATATTTTCCATGACAGGTGTATCAATGGGCTGGAAACCGTAAAGCTGGTATTGTGATTCGATGAGGCGGATGAGTTTCTGGCGAAGCTGGACTTCCTTCGGAAGCCAGTCCCTCATGCCCTTGGGCGGGCCAAACTTGGTGGTATCGCTCACGGGTTAACCTCTATTGAACTTGTTGGTACTTGCCGTTCTTGATCTGCAGAATCGGAACCTGCTTGTCCGCCTCGCCTTTGCCGTTGAAATTGGTCAGACCGCTGGCGCCGACAAAGTTATTAATTTGACTCAATTGGGCGCGCAAGCTATCCCGGTCAGTGGAAATATTCATGGCCTCAAGCAGAAGGCGGGCCGCGTCGTAGGATTGGGCCGCCAAAAGGTCCGGCTTGCTGGCATAGGCCTTCATATAGTTGTCCGTGAACATTTTGACGATGGCTTCCTGGCTATCGGGATAAAAACCCGTAACAAAATAAGCCCCCTCCACATCCTTAGCCGCTTCCTGCAAAACGGTTGGATTGCCCCAGAGGTGCGCGCCTAGGAGAACAGGGTTGAGGTCATAAAAATGAATCTGGGCCGCCAAAAGGGGAACTTCCGCCGCGTGGGCGGGAAGATAAAGCGCTTGGTATTTGACCGCACCCTGGCCGGCGGTAGGCTTATATACGCCATATATCAATCGACTCTGATAGATTTTGATGTACTGGTCTTTGCCTTCGGGAAGGAGATAGGCTTCCAGATTGATGGAAAAGTTCCAGGTATTGTCCGTCGGGTCAAAATCAGCGGGGGGATCAGTCTCCACGACACGGCCCGTTATCAAAACCTTGGCTTGAAGATCTTGGGCAATCGGACCCCAGACCGTCGCGTCCCCCACCAGGGTGTTTCCCTTATAATCCGGCGGCAGACTGGTCAGGGCTTGTTGGACGAGGTCGTTGGTTCGCAACTCAAAATCGGGTTGTTCGGTAAAAGCCGCCCTCAGCCCGTCGTTGATCGATGACGCGATAGAGGGGCAGGTCGTGTTGGTAAGCCCTTCGACCAAAGGAATCAGGGCGGCTGGCGTGGCCAGCGGGGTTGGGCTCATGGCGACAACCGGCGCGGGAACGGCCGAAGAGGATAAATCCCTGACTTTCAAGAGAATCTTCCCGACTTCCTTCTTGAGGTTGTAATTGAGTTCGTCCAGACGGCGGGCGTTTTCTCTATCGTTTTCTTTCGTCGCGTCCGGGTCCATGCCTCCCAGGGCAAGAATTTGTTTCTTAAAATCTGTGGAGCCCGCGGGATAGGTCACCGAGGCGGTAACGGTGGCGCCCAGAGCCTCAACAGTTTGAGTAAAAGACTTGGAAAGTGTCTGACCGTAGGTGTCTTCCGGCGCCAGAATCCCGAAGGTTTTTATTCCCAATTTTTCAACCGCGTAATGCGCCATGGCCCTTCCCTGCATCTCATTGGTCATACTGTTGGAAAATACGAAGGGGCCCAGGGCGGACAAACCATCCCGGCTGTTGGTGGGTGAAATCAAAACGATCTTTTGCTGGTTGGCAAGAGCCGCGACCCCCTGGATTTCCGATGGAAGTACCGGCCCGATCACCGCGTCCAGAGTATTATCTTTCGATAGATCCTCGAACACCTTGACCGCCTGGATTGGATCGCCCGCCGTGTCCCGGACTTCAACATGAGTATGGCGCTGGGATCCTCCGTTCAAGTTGGCATCCTGCACCGCCAGGTTGATTCCATTCACCACCGAATCCCCGAATTCCTTGCGATCTCCGGTGCGCGGGGCCAATACCCCAATGTTCCAGGTTTTTCCGACCTGTTGACTCTTCATGGCCTGAATCAAAAGCTGGGCGGAGGCAACGGCGGGATGTTGAGGACATTGCTGAACAAATTGTCCCAAGTGATCCAGAGCTTCCTCGTTGGTGCCTCCCAGGGATTCCTTACTGCCCAGCTGAAAAAGAGCGGTGCATTTCCCAGGAGAATCCGGGTAATTGGCAACAAAACTCCTCAAGTCTTCCAGCGAAAGGCAATAGGACAAAATAAATTCCATCATTTGTTTGGCGGTCAAGGCATAGGGTGATTTGGGAGATTGAAGAACTCCCTGAAAAGCAGCCAAGGATGGCAAATAAGACTTTTGGGCATAAAACACCTGCCCCAACATGTATTGGGCTTTATCGATCTGGGGAAGTCCGGTTTGGGCTGACAGTACCCGCTTATAGGTCTTAAGGCTTGAATCGAGGTCATTCTGATTGAATTGATATTGGGCTATGGTCAAGAAATCTTGAATGTTTTGCGCATTGGGCTCGGTAAGACCAATCCTCGCTTGGGCGGCCTGGTAATCCACCATCGTCACCAATGGATGAATATCAACTTGAGCTGGGGCCGCAGGAATGGAAGAAGTTGGTAGAGGGGTTGGCGTTGCAAGGGCCGAGTTGGTACCAGTTGCAGGAGTGTTTTTAATGAGTGGCTGGGTTGCACACCCGGCGATCGTAAAGGCCGCCGTTAAAAAAACAATGGTTTTATTCATTCAAATTCCCTTTTGAAGTATTTCCAACAATTGGGTGTCCAAGGGGCCTGTCCGGCCATCCACCTTGGGCCAAACCCCAAAATCCAGCCATTTATAATTCCAATAGGACCAGCCTATTCCAAGTTCCGTGAATATTCCAATGACGTCTTTGGTCCATTCAAGACGGGTAGAACGGGAGGCCTTTTCATAGACCCCGAATTCGCCGCAATAAAGAGGCAGGCCTCGATTTAACAGGGGCAAAAGTGGTTTGAACCATTCTTTCATTGAATTCCTGTCCCATTCCCGATTTCCTTCCCGCTCAAGGAACAATCGGGTCGCCGGAGGAATTTCCTGGGCTAGATATTGATCCACCTTGGGGAGACTTCCAGGATACTCAACCTGTTCCGTATAGGGGAGTCCATCCTTCCACCAGGGAGCCGACTGGTGAGTGACGAACATGGGTGAGTAAAAGTGGAAGCTGTAAACCAGGCGTTTATCCTGGATTGAAGCACAAAGGGCCGGAAGATGTTCGATGGAACCCCAAAAGGTGGATTCAATAACCACGACCCGGAGGGGATCGGCTTCCCGTATGGCTTCGAGGGTCCGAAGGGCGACCTTGTTCCAATCCCGGGGATCACGGGCGGTGGGTTCGTTCAAAATCTCAAACCATAGTTCGTCGCCGAATCCCTTCAAGTCTTGAGCCAGTTTCTTCCACATCTGGCAAAAGGATTTCAAATCCTCATCGTTTCGCCATAAATTTTCAAGCTCGGGTTTGGCGAAGGAATGCCAGGGAACCTGATGCAGGTCAAGAATCGTCACTAGCCCAGCGGATTTTGCCCAAGCCAGGTAGGTTCGCAAAAGATTCCATCGCGCTTCCAGCCGAGGTCCTGTACCACCTTCCTGGAAAAGCCATGGGGCGTCCACAGGAAGACGTACAGAATTGAAACCCCAACGCGCGATGATTTTGAAATCCGCTTCGGTAATGAATTCCTTGGTATGGGCGTCCGTGAGGGGTGCTTGGGAAATCCAACCGCCCAAATTGAATCCAACCGGACGAAAGGAAGGGCTTAGGGTCATATTTTTAAACCTATTGGGTCAAAGGATGAGAAAGGATTGTAACGAGGGGGGACTCATTTGGAAATGGATTCCAACGCCAAAAAGAGAATCGACAAGACACAATATTAGAATTTGAAGGTGAAAACCATTAAAGACAGATTGAAAAACAATGCCGAAATTTTATTGATACAAATTTATGGATAGGGCGTGTTTAGACAAATCGTTTTCACTTCCCCGTATGGCCAAAACCACCCTCACCTCGAGTTGTCTTCTCAAGGGTGGGGACCTGAAGAATTTTAGCCTGGGCCACGGGCGAAATCAGGAGTTGGGCCACTCGATCTCCCCGCTGGAGAGTCACGGGCTCCTGACCCAAATTTATAACCAGGATCTTCACTTCGCCCCGGTAATCCGAGTCGATGGTTCCAGGAGCATTGGTCAGCGTCAACCCCTGTTTCATGGCTAGTCCACTTCGGGGTCGGACACAACCCTCAAAGCCCTTTGGAATCGCCAACCGCAACCCCGTGGGGACTACACCCCTCTCCCCCGGCCCTAAAACCAGTTCTTGAATAAGCGCAGCTCTCAGGTCTAATCCCGCCGAGCCCTCGGTGGCATAGGCGGGCAAGCCTAAATCCTCATTGCCTGCTAAGATTTCCACTTCAAGTTGGGGTTGTTCCATGGGGCGTGATGCTAACCGTCAACTTTGTGAAATCGAGGCTCGAACCTGTGTCTTCAGGTCTTTAAACGCCTCGGGGCTATAACAAAAATACGGAAATTTCCGGAACGACAAAACATCGTGAACTTGTTTGAGCTGATCCATATCTAATTTCCCTTTTTCAATGGCCTTCAAGGCCTCGGTCAACCCTTCGTATATCACGGCATTGATTTCCTTGATTTTTGCTGAAGCCTCAGCCCTCTGGGCCGGATTTTGAAGGGCCGCCAGCCACTTCCCTTTTTCGGCGGCCTTTGCGGCCAGTTGAGGATTGTTCAAGCAAGTCTGGAAAGCAGACTGCATGAAGGGAGGCAGTTCAGTTTTCCATGCCGCGGCCCGGGTGAAAAGGGATTCGGGATTTTTTTCCAGGATTCTTTCCCATGCCAGGATCTTCTCCTCGAAGGAAAGAACTTTTGCCATCGATTCACTTTCTTTCGGTTCAACCAGCCAGGTCGCGGTCGCAGTGCCGAAAGCCGGAGGCATTACACCCAAGACCTTCTCAATGAAAAGGTCGTTCACTTCCTCATAAGTACTTCCCCCGATGCCATGGATGAAGAAATCGCAAAGGTACATCCGGCAGAAAAAGGTCTGCGGCAGGGCCTTGGGCCAAATCTTGATGGGTAATGTCGCCAATTCCGCCCGCAGGTTGTCGCGGCCAACTTGAAAGGTACCTTCACCTCCCTTGACCTTGAGAACGAGATGCTTGCCGTCGTCCTTGGCCCAGAGGGACTGACGCTGATTGTATTTGGTCACCCCCCAAAATGGGATTTCAAACCACCAATCCTCGAATTTTAGATTGGGTAAGGGAGTCAGGTCATGTTTGATGGCATATCGGGCCCTGTAATCGTTCAATGCTTTATTGTAGGCGTCACAGAGTTCCGGCAAGTGGCTCATCCAATATGCGAGAAATTCGTAATAGGGTTCGGAGGCCCAGAGACGATGAGCTTCCAGGTATACACGCTGGGTTTGGCTTAGTGAATCCAGGTACTTGAGAGTCGATATATGAAATTCGTTCCAGGTGGCATTCTTGAGGAGATCATTCATAAACCGCTCTTCGATCCCTTTCATGGCCTCCTTGACCGCCAGGGGACTGTAGGTCTGGGCCTCGGAAAAAATATGCTTTACCGCAGCGTGATCGGGCGCGGGCATCATGGCATAGGGTGTTGTTTTTTCCTGATCGATAAATTCTTTGTTTTTGTAAAATTGAAGGGTTTTCATGCGAGCCTTGCCGTTATCTTCCACCTCGGGAAGGTAATGGAGATATTCGGCGGGGAGGGCTGTATCGGTCAATTTGTGACAGGCCGTCCCCTGGACCGATTCGGCCAAGTAGGAGGCGGCCAAGCATTTGGTCCACAAACCCGGATGGAAAAAAATCGGCTGGTGTCCCGAAAGAATAATGGGTTGGTTCCCTGGCAGTTTTAAGGCTTCCCGAACCTTCAAGGCGTTTTGACCCCAGACCATAGCCTTCACGGCCTTTTCCCTGTTCCGAAGCGCTTCTTCTTTCCACAAGGAAAAGGAAGGATTGAAATAAAGACTCCCGTGGCGGTTAGAAATTTTGTCTTTGATTTCACCCACGAGAATTTCCTCTTTTCAACCTTGTTTTGGTTTCAAGGGCAAGCCCAAGAGTCTGGCTTCCCGATCCATCACTTCCAAATAGTGCTGTAATCTTTCATCCCGGGTAGCAAACCGGTTGTTGAAATTGCGCGTGTGGTCCTTGTAAATCAAAGGCACCCCGCATTCGGTAACCGTCAACCCCGCTTTGGCGGACTGAAGCCAGAGCTGGATCGGAAAACCGTAATTGGTTTCGGTGAGCCGGAGCTTTTTCAAGCCCTCCACCCGATAACCTTTGAATCCGCAAAAACTGTCCGTCAGATTATAACCCGTCAAGCGTTTCAGCTTGTCTGTGATTATAGTATTAACTTCCAGCCGTTCGGGAGGGGGATGATCGGAGGCGAGGAGGGGATTCAGGTAACGGCTTCCCGATACGATGTCGAAACGCCCCAATTCCTCCATGATTCGGGGGATAAAAGAAGGCTCATGTTGTTCGTCCGCGTCCAAGGTCACGCAGGAATCGTATCCATGGTCAATGGTGAACCGGAATCCATCCATCAGAGTTTGTCCATATCCCAGGTTTTCTTGATGGCGAAGAATGGCGGTCACTTTCAGGCGTTCCAGAATAGAGGGAGTAGCATCGGTTGAACCGTCGTCCACCACCACAACGTCCCCCCCCTCAAACTCGGCAAGTTTTCTCACGACCCGTTCCAAGGTGGGGGCTTCGTTATAGACCGGAAGGAGTATTGCGAACCGCATTTTTTTGATAACCCTCCAATTAAAAATATTCGGCTTGAGGTTTATGAATCCAGTACGGAAAATTCAAGGTATTAATCTGGGGAAGTTCTACCCCCATAGATTTCCACTTATTTGGGAAGAGTGGCAATGTCCGAGGGAGTAGGTTGGACAACATCAACCGGCACCAACTGCACCGAGGGGGTGGGAGTGTCGTATACCTGGACGGCTTGCGGGTTTCCAGAAGGAGACACCGGATTTACAGCCTGGGTTGCCCCGTTGGGAATTTCGGTTGGAAGTGAGGCTGGGGACTGTTCGGTTCCCTCGGCAGGAACCGCGGCCTGAGCGTCAGAACCAGGAGTAGCGTTGTCGATTGGCTTGGGACCATTCCACAGGTTGTTTTTATCTGGAGCGGGAGTGGGAGTGGCCATTTTCTGTTTTTCCTGAAGCTCACTTTGAAAAGCCGCCATCTGTTCAACCTGTTTTTTGGTTAAAAGCGGTTTACGAATATCGTCGATATGCTTTTGGACACTTGTATCATCGGGGTTCAGAGAGGCATATTTTTGCCAGTGATAAAGAGCCAAACCCATCTCGTCATTGCGCTCGAAGATTTTGGCGATTTGCCGATGAGCCACCGCCTGCCGATCATCGTAAGCGATGATCATCAAGTATTCATGCTGAGCGTGGGACCAATCCCTTATGTCCTCATAATGCTGGGCCAACTGATAATGGGCTGAAATATTGGAAGGATTCAAATCGGTCGCGGCCTGGTATTGCTCCACCGCCTGCTTTTCATGCCCCTCTTGAGCGTAGGCATCCCCCAACTTGGACCGAGCCGACGTGTTCAAAGGATTAACTTCTAATGATTGACGGTAGTAGGCCAAGGCTTCCTCAGTCCTCGACTGGATCTGATAGACATCTCCGAGGCGTTCATAAACCTCCGAATTTTCCGGAAAGGCCTTCACAGCCTTTTTGATCTCAACCAAAGCATCGCCATAATGTTTTTGGGCAAAAAAAGCCAAGCCCAAATTGTAATGGGCAGAACCCAGACTAGGGTCAAGCAGCAGGGCTTTTTGGGCGTATTGAATACACAACGGATAAGCTCGGCGCTGTAAATAAACAAAGGATTTGTTGGAAAGGGCCTGGACAAAGTTGGGTTGGATGGCCAGAGCCTTATCAAACTGCTCCATAGCCTGATCATAGAGACATCTTTGTGCGTAAATCTTTCCAAGATTGTTGCGGGCTTCCACGTTGTAGGGATTTCGCTCCACAGCCTCTTTCAAGTAGTTCAAGGCATCATTTACCTTACCCTCTTTTAAATAAACATTAGCTTTGTCCAGATAAAATTGACTGTCGGGCTCATCGGCCCAGGAACAGGATGGTGAAAAAATAGCTAAAAACAGAAATAAGAACGGGGATAAAAAGGGGATGGGGCGAAAAAACATTCGGGCTCCTAAAAAACGTGAAAAGCATTTCGAACAATCAGGTGAACGATTTTAAGGGAGTGGCATAAACCCGTCAACGTGCAAAACGGAATGCTTCTCCGATCGAATCAGCGGTTTTTGCGCACAAGCCTCGACTCTTAATCGAAAGACCGAAGTTTTACTCCACCTCAATCTTCATCGTTTATTTCTAACCTGTACCCGGATGAATCCAAATGGTTAAAGGCGAGCCATTGTTGGACATGCCGTAGATATTTCTTTGAATTTAAGTCCATATTCCAACCCGGCGGGGGGCTCGAATCATAGCCATTCAACGTGGGGATTCCCGTCAATATCGATACGAGCATGGCATCCACCTGGTGAGTATCTGAAACACGATCCTTACAATTCGGGCCCAAATCGACAAAAAAATATTCTGTACCCTTAGGAATTTTTTGGGCCAAAACCTCGATCCTTTGGCGATCCCTTTCCTTGGAATATCCCGCAAAAGGAAGTCCACCCACCTGTTCAAACCAAACCATGCCCAGGAAAATGACTAGGAAAGTGCCTGCCACGACCTTTCTCTTTCCCTGAACCAATCGACCTATCCACCCGCCAATCCTTTGAGTTTCCAAGGCAAGAACGAACGACCCCGGCAAGGCCAGGACCAAAAAGATCCGTGAAATACATTTCATGGCCTGGGCACCGGGAATTAAATAATAAACCATCTCCCATAAATAATTGTGATGAAGGATTTTAACGACAAGTGCTATCGAGACACAGACGCTTAAGTAAACGGAAAATTCCAGAGATTCAATTCTGTTAAGGAGTGACCCTAAAAATTCTGGCCTCCTTTCCGAAGATGAAACTTTAAAATTCCGAGATGCGAGAAAAATTCCCGTCCCAATCCAAAACAGAGAGAAGGCCATCCCCAATCCAAGCCTGTTTTCCCACTCAAACGGCATGGAGGAAATGCTGGAATATCGGGTGAGCCATCCCCAGGCCCAATTCTGGGACCCCATCCAAAAAAGAGCCTTTAGCTTGGGGGCCGCATCTATGGCCTGGGAGACTGGGCGAGGACCCATTAATTTCAAAACAGGTAAATAGAGGACGAGTACCGGAAGCAGACTTATGAAAAATAAACTTGCGGCCCCTAGGAAACCCCATCGGTGGGTTTTTATCGCTTCAACGAGAGCCTTACGAAAGCTTCCTTGTGCCAGCAATATCAAAATGAAGATCAAGAACCATAAGCAAAAAAACCAGGCCAGGTAAAACGAAGTCGCAAATTGCAACCCCAATAAAAGTCCCGATCCAGATAAAGCCGCCCAAACCTTCCTTTTCCCGTATTGGTCTTTGCTTCGGTAAATCAAGGCAAAACCCAGGAGGATCAAGGGGAGGAGAAATTGAAGCTGGAGGTCAAAATGATTCGTCTGATTGTAGCGGATGTTATTAAAACAAAAGAAGGCCGCACCCACCGAGGCGGGGAAAGCCAAAAGACCCAACCCCTTTCTAAAAAGCAGATAGCAAAAGAACCAGGACAGTAAATCAAAAACCAACGAACAGGCTTGGTAGGCGTCATACATATCAAAATGAAGGAACCTGAAAAGAACGTAAATGGGAACTGCCGCTGCGTTTGCGTCGGTGTACCCCAAAAGTCCCTTGACGGGATAATACATGGCAGGGGAACAGATTCGGGCTCGGCCTAGAATCGATTGAAAATAATTCTCCAGGATATACATGCAAAACCGCGAATCCCCGATGTCCCCCGGAATAAAGTTAAAGCCGGACAGAAACTCATATCGGTGAAAGGACCAAAAACCTAGAAGAAAAGGAAGCGAGCAGGCAAGGACATAAAAAAATTTTTCAACTTTCGAAGGGGAAGCCTGAAGGTTCAATCAAATCCTCGCGGGTGGGATAAAGTCAACTCTACCTGAGCGCTGGCTATGAAATCTGGATTTCATCCCCCCAAACACCTCCGGCAGGAGGATGGGCCCCTTCCGCGACTACGCATTTTCGTCCTAAAACAGCTTCTTCCAACAGCGCGTTCTTCCCCACCTTGACGCTCTCCCAAAGAAGGCTTTTAGAAATGGTGGCGCCTGGCCCGATTACACATTTTTTGCCAATCACCGAATAAGGCAATATCTTGGCTCCGTCGCCGATAAAACAACCCTCCTCAAGCAACACGGGCCCTTGAACCACCGCGTCCCGGCCAATCCAAACCCGTTTACCCCGATAAATATGATTGGGCCCCCGCTTAACACGGGAGTGAATCGGAAATGCTCCATTCAGGACATCCCACTGAGTGGTGAGATATTTGCGGGGTGTACCAATATCTTGCCAATATCCTTTCCAGACATAACCGCCAAATGGAACTCCAGCCTGCAACATCGCCGGGAAAAGTCCCCTTTCCGCCGAGTGATTGACGCCTGCCGGGATGAAATCCAGCACTCCCGGCTCGAAGAGATAAACGCCGGCGTTGATGGTGTCCACTACCGTCTCATCCGGCTTGGGTTTTTCAAGAAACTTTTGAATCTTTCCCTGGGAGTTCAAAATGACCAGCCCGTAAGGGCTGGGGTCTGCCACTCGCACCAACCCCAGAGTCGCCAGGTTGCTGGCCTCATAATGGGCCGCGATCATCCTTTTCAGGGGAATATCCGTCAATATGTCCCCGTTCATGACTACCACCGGAGATCCCTTGACGAACCTTTCGGCATTCTTGATGGCCCCTGACGTTCCAAGCGGTATTTCTTCCGTAACGTAATAGATCTTCACTCCGAATTTTCGACCATTTCCATAAATACTGCGGATATCGTCCGGACGATAACCCAACGAAAGTACAATTTCTTTGACACCGGCGGATTTCAAAAATTCAAATTGGTAAGTCAGAAAAGGAGTCCCGCAAAGGGGTGCGATATTTTTAGGGAGGTGATCTGTCAGGGGCCGCATACGAGTGCCTTGCCCACCCACCAGGATAATGGCCTTCATCAAGCTTCAACTCGCGAATGATGAAAAAGCGTCAACAAAATAAAACTCAAATTAAAACCTCAATGGGATTTTTTGTAGTACTCGACTGTTTCTTTCAGACCAGCCGGCAAGTCATAAGCCGGTTCCCATTTTAATTGGTTTTTGGCCAGGTTGGGATTTAACAGGCTTTTATTCAAATCGCCTAGGCGGGCGACCGTATGGCGCGCAAGTGTTTTGTAACCGGTCGCCTGGGCTACCCCCTTAAATAAATCGTTGGTCGTCGTCCCAACCCCCGTCCCAATATTAAACGTTCCATTAGAAGGGTATTCGAGAGCCAGAAGGTTTGCCTTAGCTACATCCTTAACATAAACGTAATCCCGTTCGTTATAGCCGTCGCCGTAAATCTGAAAATCACCTCCACGTAGCATTCCGTGGGTGAAAATAGCCACCACCCCCCCTTCCCCGATGGCATCCTGTCGAGGGCCGTAAACATTTGCGTATCGCAATACCACGCTTTCCAGACCAAAGGCTTGGGAAAAAACGTCCGCGTAAAGTTCCACGGAGTACTTGCTGGCCCCATAGACCGAAAAAGGCCGGGCCGGATGGGTTTCAGGGAATGGGCCTGATTCCGCCTCGCCGTATTGGGCCCCTCCGGAAGAGGCATAGATAAACTTTCTCACCCCCGCCCTACGACAAAGGTCGAGGAGGAGAACTGAGCCCAGCACATTCACCTTCACATCAAAATAGGGGTCTTCCAGGGAAGCCTTGACCTTAATCTGCGCCGCGTGATGGTTAACTACCTCGATTTTTTCATTCTGCATCAGTTGCTGGAGGGAATCGTTAAGGATATCCATCTCGTAAAATTTGGCTTTGGGGTTAAGGTTCTCGGTTTTTCCCGTGGAGAGGTTATCGACCACGATCACCTCGTGCCCCGCCGCAAGGTAGGCGTCAACCACGTGACTGCCAATGAAACCAGCCCCACCCGTGACAAGAATCTTCATGGAAAAACCTCACGAACTAGCAAAGGAATCCTCTGGAATTGCGATGTTTCGATCCCGCATTCATAAAACAGGGCATGAAAAAGTGGAATGAATCCCGCCCCACCAGTTACAAGGATTTTCATTTAAATTCCTCTACGCATTGGATGCGAACCAACCTTGCTGCGGACTGTCAACGGCCCTAATAAGCATGTTCATGTTCCAATATATCCAAAATGGTTCGAAGAATAATTTTTATGTCCAACAAAAGGCTCCAATTCTCAATGTAGTAGATGTCGTATTTCACCCGTTCCGCCAAAGAGGTATTCCCCCTGAACCCATTCACCTGGGCCCATCCCGTGATACCTGATTTCACCTGATGGCGTTCAAAATACCTGGGTATTTCCTTCTGGAATTTCTCGACTAGGCCCGGCACTTCCGGGCGCGGACCCACCAAACTCATTCGTCCGGTCAACACATTCAGCAACTGGGGCAATTCATCCAAGCTCGTTTTTCGGAGTATTTTTCCTAGCGGCGTGACACGCGGGTCATTCTGGGCGGTAAAGGCGATGGTTTCGGTTCCCACCCTCATCGTGCGAAATTTCCGCATATGAAATACCCTTCCGTCGCGGCCCACTCTCTTTTGGTGAAAAAGGATGGGGCCTGGGGAAGACAATTTGATCCCCGCCGCCAGGAGAATCCAAACCGGGCTTAAAAGAATGATGCCGATAAGCGAAAAGACAAAATCGAATGCCCGCTTAATCAAACGATTGTGCCATGCGTTCAAAGGGGCTTCTTTCATCTCAAATACCGGCATATCCAGGAGAACGTCGCTCTCCAGCGGATTGGTAATGAGCCCAAAGAGGTCCGAAATGATCTTGTATTTAATGGGTGTGTCTTGAAGCGTCACCAGGAGAGGAAGCAATTCGCCGTGGGCGGAGGAAGGCAGGGCAAAAATAACCTCGTCCGGTTTTTCCCGGGAAAGGACCTGGTCAAAACGGGTCAGGTTTCCCGCAACGCGAAATCCTTCCACTTCGCCGCTCGTCTTGCCCCCCTCCGATACCACACCAACCACCCGATAACCCAGGCCCGGATTATGGCGAAGGCGCTGGAGAAAAACCCGGGCCGTTTCACCCGTACCCGCCACCAGGACCCGGGTGATCCCCACGCCCCTTCGGCGAAGCATGATCTGGGCCCTCCGGAGAAGGGTCCTTTCCAGCCACACGCTCACGGAGACCAAACCGGCGGTAATCACCACCACCAGACGGGAAAAGGTCAAAAAATGAATCAAGAAAGTTCCGGCTGAGATCAAGAGGGTAGCCAAAAAAGAACTCAAGAGAACTTTCGCCAGTTCATCCACACCCGATATACCCCGCCGACTGCGATAAAGGCCCAAGTACTTGAAGATCAACCAGTAAACCGCCACTACGGAGGCCATGAAAGTTCGGTAATGGGGATAGGCGGTAACTCCCTCCACCTTTAACCAGCCGGAATGGAACCGGATCCAATCAGCAAGAATGAAACAACCCGCCACCAAAACACCGTCCAACACAAAACTGATGCTTGCGAAGATGGATTTCAACGGAAATTTCATTTGTGCCTCAAAGGATACTTATGAAAACGGCTTTTTCAAACCCACGCCCTCGTCACTTGAGCAAACTCGTATCATTTTAACCGACGAATATCGGATGACGACCAAGTCTTAGAAATTATTACAACTAAAATGATCCAATTTAAAGGGTTTGCCTGCCTTCCTCTTCTCCGATTGGTTTGATGCCGTAAAGTCTTCGAAAATAGACCTGAGCTTTGAATAGAAATCTTGCTTTGGAAAATTGATTAGCCCGATCCCGCAAGGTTTGAGGATTAAATTCAATTTTTTCGAGCTTATCGATCGCTTCCTCGAGGGCATCTTCGGTTTGTTGATGAAAATATACACCCGTGACGCCATCCTGGACCGAATCTAAAACACCCCCTTCCCCAAACGCCACAACGGGGACCCCACAAGCCATGGCTTCCACCGGCACGATTCCGAAATCTTCTTTTCCCGGAAATAGGAGCGCTTTAGCGCCAGCATAGATTTCAGGAAGTTCATTGTTTCCAGCCCAGCCCTTGAAGGAAACCGTGAGGCCAGCTATGGTTCTCAACTTTTTTTCCTCGGAGCCTTTTCCCACCACCCAGAGGGGCCATCCCCTTTTGGTGCAAACCCTCACGGCCAAATCGATTTTTTTGTAAGGGACCAATGCCGAGAGGACTAGAAAGTATTCCCCTTTGCCATTTCTCAACTGAAACCGGTCCACGTCCACGGGAGGATGAAGCACCTCCGCTTCCCGGCCATAGATTCGTTGTATTCTTTCTTTTACCTCATTGGAATTGGCCAAAAACCGCGTAACCCCTTCGTTCGACTTCCGATCACAACGCTGAAGATAGGATCGGAAAGCTCTCGCTGCCCAACGCACGGGCGCCTTAGCCTCTTTTCCAAAATAATCATCAAAAAGATCCCAGATATAACGCATGGGTGTATGGCAGTAACAAACGTGAAGGATCTGCTTCGGGTTGCGAACCCACTTAGCACAGGCCGAACTAGAGGAAACGATTAAATCATAAGAAGATAGGTCGAATCCCCCCATCAATTCCCAATAAAGAGGAAGAAAATATTGATAACGGGTTTTTCCACAAGGAAGGTTCTGGAGAAAAGATGTAGTGACCCGGCGTTTCTGGAAAACCGGATCCATTTGATCCGGCCGGTAAACCAGAGTGAAAAGGTCCGCTTGGGGGAAAAGTTCCAGAAATGCGAGAAGCACCTTTTCCCCGCCCCGCATTCCCGTCATCCAATCATGAACGATGGCGATTTTCAAAGCGAAGCTTCCTTCTTAGGTCTGAGTAAGCGGAGAACCGAAAAATCATTCATCGAGAGGTTCAAGATAAACCCAGTGATAGGAGACGGAAATATCAGAAACGTCCATTTCTTTAGGATAAAAAGATATTCCAAAGGAAAAACAGTATCCCCAGGGCTAATAAAATCAGGATCGCCGCGAACCCGGTCCGAAACCAGTCCCACTTGACCTGTCCCTGACGGCTGCTCGCGAGAGGAGATCTTTCGATGTTGGTTTCCTCAATCTGGTGAGCGCAGGAATCAGCCGGGTAGGGCTTTTTGGAGAACTGATCGCCCCAACACCTGCGGCAAACCACCTTCTGGCAATGGGGGCAAGTTGCAAAACTCTTTGGATAAAGAGTCAAATTGGTTGTGCAGACCTGGCACCGATTGGGATCGTCTATGAAACCGGGATTTTTCTTGGAAACCATTTTCAACGCCCTTTTCCAGACGGATTCAACAAACAAGATCTCGAGTTTACTCAACTTCCCCCTTGTTTTCCAAGTTTTTCGCCGTTTTCCCGCTTGGCGGGAGATCGGCAGATTCCAAAACGGGAATGCGGGCCAAACAACAGTACACCAGTGACAAAAAATTACCCACTCGGGCTCCCCCCCCTTCTCCAGCCAATACCCTTCCACTCAACTTCCCCAAAACATATCCATCACCCTCAACCCGCTTTGACAGGATTTCCAACCTCTTTTTCCTCAACCAACCGGGATGTGAAAATATCCAAGCAGCCGCGGCCGCCATCCCGGCCAATCTTTCAGGAGAAAGGAAAAGTCCCTTCAACAAGTTGAACAACCAATCCGCCATAAATAGAGGGGTTAATTTAAAGAGAGTCCTTCCATGATAAAAAGTCAGGATCGTGAGATACCGGTTTCTAAAAAGAAAATATTCTTTCTTCCACCCGGGAAGACGAAAAGGTTTCTCCCCCTCCCCGTGAAACACCTTGGCGCCTCGAGCGGCCACCACCGGATGGTTCCCATCCTGAAGCCTAAACCCGAGTTGAACGTCCTCCCCTCCCAGGAAATAATCGCCCTCATAAGGGCCTTCGGGGAAAAGATATCGAGGAATCATGAAGGCGCAACCAGCGGGAAAGAATCTTAAATCCCTGTCCATGTAAAAACCCCGCAGGGGAAGACCCAGCAGGTTCATCGCGTTTTCCCTATCGGGGTCGCCCTTCCCTTTTCGAGCGTGAACTTCCGAAGTCACCGCTCCGGTATCGGGACCCCATTCCCTGAAAGTTTCAACCATTCGAGAAATCCATTCTGGGGTGGCGACCGTGTCGTTGTGGAGAAAAACAACCAGGTCACCTTCGGCCATCCGGGCGCCCAGGTTACATCCAAGGGCATATCCAAAATTCTCCTGGCATTCCAAAATCCGGACTTGGGGATAATTGGCTTCAAGAAAGGTTAAGCTGGAATCCGTTGAATCGTTATCCACGACGATGATCTGATCCAGGGGATAGGTTTGAGTTCGAAGGGCAAAAAGGCAGTTCCAAAGGAGGTCCGCTCCATTATGGTTGATCACCACCGCGGTAACAGTAGGCCTCCCGGATAGTGCCCGAGCAAAACGACGTTTGGGTTCACCAATCAACCCCGCAAGGTTCAGTTCCGGCAGGGGAGGAAAATTATTTTTTTTCTCAAGAACCGGGGGATATGTTTTCGATTTCTTACGCGGGAGATTCCCTAAATCAGGGGCATTGGATGATTCTTCTCCTTTGAGCCGAGGAAAAATCTCGCCTTTTCTGGGGGGAAGTTTCCCGGAAACCTTCAAAGGACGAATCTTTTTTTCTTGTCCAACCTTGTTGAGAGTAGGTTCGGGATTAAAATCCTTTTTCCTTTTTCGCGACTCGCGACGAGGCGAAAGGCCGCCAGGGACGTCCTTCCCTTTATTTTTAGACATGGGCCTGGGAAGTCATCTTGAGTGCCGCAAGGGTCTGTCGGGCGGTGTTTTCGATTTTGAAGAGGGAAATTCTGGTCCTTCCCTTTTCGGCCAATATGGCCGTAAAAGCCGGTTCTGTAGCGGCCCTCTCCATGGCCCTAGCCCAATCGGAAACATTCTGAGGATCCATCATCCAGGCCGCATCCCCCACCACTTCCGGAATGGCTCCCGTGTTGGAACAAAGGATAGGAATGCCGCAGCCCATAGCCTCCAAAAGCGGCAACCCGAAACCCTCTTTGAGCGAAGGGAAAACAAAAGCTGTGGCTCCAGAATAAAGAGCCGGTAGATCCGACTCGGGGATGTAATGGAGCCACCGCACCTTGTCGTTCAACTGGGGAGAGGATAGAAAATCCATGAACTCTTGACCCACGTATCCCTTGGGACCGGCTAAAACCAATTGGTGTTCCGTCCGCGTCTTTTGTTTAAAAAGAAGATAAGCGTGGATCAAACGCAAAAGATTCTTTCGAGGCTCCAGGCTCCCAACGAAAAGAAAATAGGGTTTGGCCAGGCGGTATGTGTCCTGCATGGCTCTTACCTTGTCCGGTGTGGATGGTCTTTGAAAATTGGGTGGCACCCCATGCGGGATCACTCGAACTTTCCCTTCCCCCAGGCGGGGATAATGGGAAAGAATCTCCTGGCGGTTATAATCCGAGGCGGTGAGTATCAAGTCCGCGCTTTCTTCTTGTTTCCCCAAGTTGGCCTTCAGGTTTTTACCCGTTTCCTCGGAAACCCATTGGGGATGGGTGAGATGGGTTAAATCGTGGACAAACAAGACTTTTTTTCCTTGTTTCTGGGGAAGGGATAAAAAATTCGGATAGAAATAAACATCAGCGGGACGGCCAATCAGGCTCTCAATGGCCGGGGTACCCAGGGTATTCCAGGTCAGCCTCAAGGCGGCCCAGGGGTAATGCGTTACGCTATGGGTGATGAATCGATTCTCCGAAACACGCGCTCTTTCCTCCGGCGTGGGATTATTCAACCAGACGTAAGCCTTGTCTTCCTCTAGGACATGGGAGAGCGCTTCCAGCAGATGGGTCAAGTACCATCCCGCGCCGGTGCGTTCACCCAATAGGCATGTGCCGTCTATTCCAATAATCAACTTTCGATTCCTAACGGTAGGTTTAAAAACAACAACATACACCTCTTGCCATGAATGGGGAAGGCACTAACCCCCTTGTTTCGAGGTCGCCCAACCTCTTTGGGGAGGTTGTAATCTCAGTTATACTGTGGCCGCCCACAAGCTAATTTTTAAAGCAGGGGCAATGTGCGCCTCGTCCCAACCCGAATTGCGGAGCCAGTGGATACCATGAAAAAATTAGTCTGGAAAATACTCAAGCCTCTTTATCAAATCATCCGGCCCACATTTACGTTCAACAACGAAAAATACCCCTATTTTTGGCATGAATACAACATGACCTGGCGGGGAGAGCGGGCGGTCGAAATTCCAATCATGCGAAAAATCGTCGAACAGGCGGCAGGTAAAAAAATTCTGGAAGTTGGGAATGTCCTCTCCCATTACTTTTTGTTCCCTCACGATATCGTGGACAAATACGAAAAAGCTCCTGGCGTGAACAATGAGGATGTAGTCACTTACCGCCCACACAGCGAACCATACGATTTGATCCTTTGCATATCCACTCTGGAACATGTGGGTTGGGACGAGGAACCGAAGGATCCGGAGAAATTTTTCAAAGCTTTTGAGAACCTCATCGGCCCATGCCTAAAATTAGGAGGTAAACTAGTGGTGACCCTTCCCTTGGGTCATAACCCAGTACTCGACCAAGCCGTGGCGGAAAAGAAAATCGCCTTTTCACAGATGCATTATCTCAAAAGGGTTCGCCGTGTGAACGGTTGGGAAGAATCGGACCTAGAAGCGGTCAGAAACAGCAGGGAGATGGACCCTTACCCCTTCGCGAACGCCCTTTTCATCGGCGTGTTTGTAAAACCCAACCGCTGATCCACGAGGAGCCAAGCGAACTTGCTCTTTTCCCCCCCCGAACCCGTGAAGAAAAAGATGGATATTTTATTTTTCGCAGCCCTTTTTTTTCTTTCCAGTACGGATTTGTTTTTCACTACCCGGTTTCATGGTTTTAATTTTCGATTGGGGCAATTGCTTTTATTCCTGGCTGCCATTCCGACCATTTTCTGCTTTTCCAAGCAAATTTGCGGATACTCCTTTTCGAAAAGCATCAGATACAAGCTGATTCTTCATTGGACCCCATTTTTTCTCATTTATGGTTTAGCGGCTCTTTTCTCTGCAACACCCCTTCTTACCGGAATCAAATGGGGATGGGCCTTATTCAATATCGGCTTGTCGGCGCTCATTTGTCTTCAACCTCGTCAAGATGAAGCCCTCGAGCAAGGTTTCGAATGGGGAATTCTCGCGACATCGGTTCTTCTTTGGCTTCAAGCCTTGGCCATCTATGCCTTTCCTTTAAGTACCCATATCGAGGATCAAGGAGAAGACGGACCATCTTCGGTTTCTTTCTTCTCGGCTTTTTTGGGATATGCCCAATCCTCCTTTTCATTTAGAGGATTATCGATTTTCAGGCCACATGCTTTTTATTACGAACCTTCTTATGTCGGGGCCGCCTTAAGTTTTGCCTTGTTTCTACTGATTCTCCTTGATCTCCGCCGAACGCAAGGTAAAAGAGGATGGCTTCCCGCCCTCACCCTGGGTTCTATTCTTCTGTGCAGTTCTCGAACCGGAATTCTGTCGGCGGTTTTATTTCTCGTTTTGATTTATTACTTTTCACGTCGTCCACCCAACTTCCCGGGTCTCCGTCATCTATTGTCGAGGACACTCTTAGCTACCTTGATTTTCGTAGGAGCCTTTTGTGTCTTTCCTTTGGGCCGTCAATACGTGGAATTCATTTCTGGCCCCTTGGGGGCTGATTCATATCTACGTCTTCATAAAAAAAACTCGAGCGAGCAGGGACGCATAGAAAATATGAAGGAAAGCCTCATTCTTTGGGCCGAACATCCCATTTGGGGAAACGGTGTCACCAAAGCGAATCCTGACAGTCCAGGTTTAAGCCAAATATCCATCACGACCTGGTTCGAGATTGGCCTGGAATCGGGAATCTTGGGTGTGGCAGCCTTCCTCTACGCGATCCTGGCCAATATGAGGCTTGCCTGGAACAAGGCCCCCCCTAGCCCCTTACGTATTTTGGTCCTCTCCGCATGGATCATTCATTTCGGATTTCAACTTTTTTTCAGCCAAACTTTTCCTCGCCTCGATTACTGGCTCTTGTTTTTCCTATCTCTCCGGCTTTTACTAGACTCGGAAATCAAACCTAACGATCATGTCTTATCCGAAACTTCTCAGGCTATTCAATAACACCAAGGAATATCCATGCCTGGTAAACCTATTATTTCCATTGTCATTGAAACAGGCACCAGACAATTTACCGGTCGAATTTCTTTTCAGGAAATGCTTCAAAGACACCAAGCCGAAGCTCGAAGGACCCTTCCGGACTCCAAATTTGAATTGATTTTCGTTGGAAGCGGCAATGCTCCCGAAAAGCTTCCCAAAAACTGCCGTTATTTGGATCGGCCGAACATCAGTTATTACGGTTTCAAAAGCGAGGGAGCTTGCGCCGCCAAGGGGAGGTATGTCGTTTTCTGGGATAGCGACTGCAAAGCGAAGGAAGGATATCTGAAGCTCTTGTTGAAACTTTTCAAGGAGAATCCCAAGGTCATCGGCGTTTGCGGAATGACTTATTACGATAAACCCCGGCTCGTTAGCCGGCTCAATACGCTCCTGAGTTGGGGCCCTTACCTGCAAGGACCTGAGCGAATGACCGATCTACCCGTAATTACTCATAATGTTTCGATTCGCAAAGCCGCCTTTCCACCTTTGCCCTTCGGGCCCTACAAGGCTCGTTCAGGCGGGGACCTTTTCATCTCCAACTACGCCGTCAAGCGCGGACAGCCCTTCCTTTTCAACAAGAACTTGGTCATTTACCACGAGGACATGACCACCCACCTGGGCGCCACATTGGAAAGACGCCTGAGGGATATTTTCAGCCCTAAAATTTTCAAACAGTGCCACTCCAGCGGCGAAGTTCTTCTTCGTGGATTTTTGAATTGTCCTACCCTTTTTCTGAAGAGAACACGCAGGGCTTTGATATACGGAAAAAACTTCAACGTGACATGGTGGATGTTCCCCGGCGTCATAGCGGTTCTTCTTTATTACTCCCTTTTGGAAACCCTTTCGCTTTTAATTATGGCCGTTTGGCCCCCGTTTTTGATGAAATGGTTGAATTTCCAATTCGGCCCCAACTGGTTAAAAAACCAGGGAATTCAATAGAACCCAGACTCGTCCTACTCCGCTTCCTCTTCGGCTTTATCGCTTTTCAAAGCAACCACGGGAAGAAAAGAAATGAAACGCCACAACCCGGTACGATCCATGCTCTCAATTTTGTCCCAAAACCAACTCGGCCGCCCCACCCTCCAACGGTACCTGGGAACTATCGGCGAATAGCTCTTCAAGGGTTCTCTTGTTCCACCCAAAAAAATAATTTGTTTCACTTGCTGGGAGATCAACTCTCGTATTAATAGCGCCCTCAAGGTCATAGAAAGTGATAGACCGCTTCGCTGGGATAAATTCAATTGGAATAAGATCATCACTTTCGAGCCGAAATGCCACCCGGCTATCACACTCAACGGCTCCGAACCTTTATAAAGCCCCGCGCAAAAGGATCCCGGAATCAAGGCTAATTTATTCAAATTCCCAAGGGTTTGCTTTTCCCATTTGGGCAAATCGCTTTTCCGGGATAAAAACAGGGAGTCCTCGCAAAAATTATTCCAATCGAGTTTAGACTGATAAGTCCATTGGTTGTCCTCACTAAGGCGGAGATAATGCCGGACGTTCCGCCGCATCTTGTATCCCCATCGGGACAATAACTGCTCAAAATCATTCGGCAGATCCAGAATTCGATCCCGGTGTTCCTTTGAAATAACATTGAACTTCTCTTTTCTGAAAATCAATTCTAAACAAGATTCCAGCACCTCTTTCTCTTTAGGCGAAACACGAAGCTCAAGTTTTCGAATTTTTATTTCATTGAAAATATACTCGAGAGAAGCTTGAAGAACTTTTCCACGATCTTCTTCTCGTGTAACAATTCCAGGCGCTTGAAAATCGGATAGGAGTCCCGTATCAAAACCCAAAAGATGGACTTTCCACAGGAACAGGTAGCCGCGGGGAACATCGCCTTCTTGAACCTCCAGAACGACCGGCCGTCGATAAGGGCTTTTCCAGGGACAGCGCCATCCATGGGGCAAGGCCAATCCCAGGACATCACCCACCTTCCCAGCGATCATTTCATGGGTATATAAATCCTGAACTTCCCGAACCCTCCAATCGTTCCCTGTTGGAATCGTTCCCAGTGCGTTCATCGGAGCCTATTCTTTCCGCCGGAACGGATATATCGGCGAATCGTGAGAAGGGTGAGGATCAAGACCAAAAAATAGGTGGCTGAAGATGTCACGGATGCCCCTTCGATTCCCCATCGAGGCATCGCCCACAAATTCAAGACGATGTTAAATACCGCCGCAATCACCCAGTTCGCAATGACCTGTTTAGGATACCCCAGGCTGTAAAGAAACCTGGCGGCGACCCATTGGACGGACAGAAAATAAAGACCGGGTAGTAGGAGAAGAAACGGGATCAGGGAAGGCAGGTATCTATCCCCAAACAGGAATCCCACAAGGGGTTTGGCCAAAACACCCGCAAAAAGAAAAAGCGGCAAAATGCCTGCTGCCGTCCAAAAGACCGCCTGCCGGGCCATGCCCCATTTTTTCTGAAGGTCTTTGATCGAGGAAAGCCGTGGAAAAAGCACAACACAGATGACTGAGGGCAGGATGCAAACCGCGTCTCCCATGCTGACGGCCGTCGAGTAAAACCCGGTGGAAGCCGATCCGCACTGGTACTGCACCATGAGTTGATCCACTTTTAGAACGAGGAAGTAGAAAAATCCGGAAAAATATGCCTTCAATCCATAATTCATGTGCTTTTTGAAAAGCGTCCAGGAGGGGGAGGGCCTCTCCCCAGCGGTTCGTCGCAGAAACCAATAAAGAACCCCGAAATGGATAAATAAAACCAAAAAAGCGGACCCAAAAAAGGTCTCAACTCTCAACAATCCAACAGCCCAAAGAACTGCCATAAGAAGAATTTTCAAAACCCGGTTTCCCAACTCGATCAGGTTGTTGAGCGTTGTGTGCTGAAGGCTCACCAGGAGCGATTCCAGCAACAAGCTTAAGATGCAAAGAGGGATCCAGGCGAGGGCTAGGACCAGAAGCCATCCCTGGAAGGGAGCGGTCTGGGGCCAAATGGTGAACAGAAGTCCCAGAAACAGGGCCAGGATCCCTCCGAGCACCCAACCCACCCAAAGGCTATTCGCGATGAGGGGAGCCAAAAGCCGGCGGTTTTGGGCCAGGTAATAATTATTCGACCAGTGAATTCCCAAATGGGCAAATTGCATTCCCAGCGTTCCCAAAACCAGGGCGGCGGAATACTGGCCCGTTCCCGCAGGGCCCAATAACCTGGCTAAGAGGACAGCGGATCCCAAACCAAGCAGAGATTGAAGAATTCTCAACAAGTAGCTATCCCAGACATCTTTGACAAAAGAGGATTTTTGGAACCGCACCCAAAGTTCCGAGAGAATGGGAAAGGAGGAATGGATCCCTTTCTTCATTTCGACCCCTTTCCCGCTCGAACCTGGCGGACGGTGGAAGGAGCCTCTTCGAGCCAATAAAAAATTTCTTTCAAACGGTTTTTCCATTCATGTTTTCGGGCGAACCGAATGTTATTTCGGACAGGTTTCGGTTGGTCCAATGCAGTCTTAATGTTCTTTACAAACCCTTCAAAATTTCGGCTCAGAAGGGCCGGACTATGAAGGTCACGAATCGTTTCCCAATCAGTCGAGACAACCGGCAAGCCGCAGGCCAAATATTGATAAAGCTTGAGGGGATGGGTGCTATGAACCAATCCAGGATTACGGCGAACATTAAGCGGAATGAGCCCCAGAGCAGCGTTCCAAAGATAGGGTGGAATCGAATCATAGGGTTTGGTTCCTAATAAATAAAGGTTTGAAAGATTCGGAAGCTTTTGCCGAGCTTCTTTTTCAGGCCCTATTAGCACAAATGAAACCTTAGGCAATCGACGGGCCGTTAGGCTCAAGAGTTGATCATCAAACCGGGATCCGATCGACCCCACATAAACCGCGATTGGCTTCGGAATTTTTTTGTACTCGTCGGGCAAAATACGGGTCTCCGAAACAGCGAAATCCTTAAGATGAACACCTGCCGGAACATAAAAAGTCCGTTTGGGCTTCAACGGGAAGATTTTTTTCTCAAGGACCCGGGAGGTATATGTCACCGCATCGGCTTGTTGGATCAATTCTCTTTCCACTTTTGCAAAAGAGGGAGTGGCCTTGTCAAGCGAGGGCAAGTCATCGGTCATGCGAAAAAGCGTCTTTTTAGCCTCGATACGGCCCAACCAAAAGGATTGAACCAAACTATCGATGTACAGTAGATCTACCTTTCCAAACCCTTGATGCTGAACATAAGGGAGGATGCTCGGGCGGGTCATCCGAAACCAGTTTCGATGGAGCCACGGGGATCGCAGTAATGGCTGGGGATGGGGTGATGCCAACGTCCCGGGCACATAGGCCCAAAGCAACCCATCGTTTTGCTTCAAGCCCCCCAAATCATAAATTCGGCGTCTTTCTTTCCATTCCAAAGACCTGCTCCCCAGAACATGCATGGGGGATATGGGATCAGAAATATAAGCCACCTCGTAGCCCCGGGACACAAACTCTCGGGCCCAATGATGGCTTCCCACATTAAATGGCGAAGTCCAATAATTGGAACAAGCCATGAGTATTTTGCTGCGTGCCATGGGTCCCTTAAAATATTAAATGAGCAGCTCGTCAATCACCTGGCAGGTCTGCAGAACCGATCGGTCCCAGCTGAATTGTTTGGCGCGAAGAAGGCCTTTTTGAACCAGCGTATCTCGGACTTTAGGGTCGCTAATAATAGTCCGGATCTTCTCTGCCATGTCCTTGGGAGAGAAGGGGTCAAAATAAAGCACGGCATCAGCGCAAACCTCCGGTAGGGATGCAGTTCGGGAAACTGCCACAGGACAACCACAAGCCATAGCCTCTAGAGGGGGAAGGCCAAAACCTTCATAAAGGGAAGGAAAAACCATCAAACCGGCATGGACGTAGTATTGCATTAAAATTTTCTCATCGATCAGGCCGGTGAAATGGACCCGATCTCCCAATTGCTCCGCTTCCTTGAAAACTTTGTCGTCATCAATGATAAAACCTTCTTTTTTCCCGACCAGAACGAGGTCATGGGGGATTCGGTCTTTCAAAAGGGTGAAGGCCTTCAACAAGCGAACCAGGTTCTTATGGGGTTTTACATTGCCCACAAACAGCAAGTAAGGCTTAGGATGAGGGGATTTGGGTCCTTTGACGATTTCAAACCAGGAGGAATCCACGCCGTTATGAATGACCCGCATTAGATCAGGATCCCCATGGGTCCAGCGTGTCAGTTCGTCCCGGGTGAAGGATGACACGCAAAGCATCCGATGGGCCTTCCGGGCGAGGCGCCGGAACATGAATTGGGCGTATAACCATCGATGAGGACCCGGCACCTGCTTTCCCATAGCTAGATGGAGAACATCATGAATCGTCGCCATCCATTTTCCGCGATACAGCAGTTGGAAATTGTAATGGGGCACCCAAAAAAGATTCGTATCGTTTGGAATCTTTTTGTAAATCTCGAGTTGTTCTGAAATGGTAAATATATTTGAACGGACTTCGATCCAACGGGTGTTTGTTTGGTTAAATCCTTCACATCGTTCCATATCAGCGGTTCTTCCCAGCAAATAAAACTGGTAGCTCGGATAATGGGTCATCACTCCCGGAATCAGGTTGCGTATATAAGAACCGATACCCGAAGACCACATCATTCGGACATCAATGGCTATTTTTTTCAATCCCCGCCTCATGTTCCAGTATTAGGGCGATCAACGAATGATTAGGCGAACATTATATCGGCTACAGGGAAACCTTTCCTAAAAGCCTATATAATCACCACTCCATGAAAATACTGTTCATCTCACACAGTTCGGTCATCCCCACCTACCGGGATAAACTCAAATTCCTCGCCAGGAAAAAAGGGGTTGAACTAATCCTTTTATTGCCCTCGGCCTGGCCTGAAGCAGGGCGCAGGATTGTAACGCACGACCAAGAACCGAACCTAGAGGGCTTTCGAATTTTATCCCGGCCCATTCGATTGGAAGGCCGTCTCAAGCGGCATTTTTACCCTGATTTT
>CAZGKT010000031.1:25404-39626 GCA_964525605.1 uncultured bacterium | reverse complement strand
GCGGGGCGGGCCAGGGCGGTTACAACGTAAGCCTCCTTCCGACGGTGACAGGCACGGAAATTCCAAATATCACCGCGACACCCACGACGGGGGACACTTCCACTTTCACGGCGACACCGGACCCGTCGGATACACCGACCGTCACGGATACCGAAACGACGACCAATACGCCTACCATCACCTCCACCAGCACCTGGTCCGGCACCCCGACCCAAACGTCGATTTACTCTTCGACGATCACGGATACGCCGACCATTACCACCACCTTCACCGCCACGACAGACCCCAGCGATACGCCGACCGTCACCTCTACCTTCACGGCGACGAATACCGGCACGGCCACCCTCTCGCCCACTTCCACAGGAACTTTTACCGGGACCGCGACCGCCACGATTACTTCCACGAGCACGGCCACGGCGACTCAGGTGATCCAACCCTCGGTGCTGAACCCGGGGGATATCGCCTTCACCTACGGCAATACCGGCGGGGCCGCCCAGTATGAGGGCTTCGTGACCTTCCAGCCTATTCTGGCCAACACGACCATTGTCTTTACGGATAACGCCTATCCTTCTTCTTCGCCCACGACGGTTCTCAACACGAACCGACATAACTTTACATGGGTTTCGCCGGGCATTACGGCAGGGACCACCATCGGCGGCACGAACGTCAATTGCACCCTGGCGGGCAAGGGCGATTTCGTATTCGCCTATCAGGTTTCTGGCGGGGTCACCACCTACCTGGCAGGAATCGGGGGACTGGGAAGCGCGCCTGCGGCTACCGGTTGGATGACCTCGGGAACCGTTCCAGCAGCTTCGCCCTACAACAGTTATTTACCGCCCCAGTTAAACTCGACGAACACGGTCTGGGTTCCGAATCCCGCCCCGACGGTCTCGAACACGGCCTACCAGGTTTGGTACTACGATTGCTTCGACGTGGCGGATACCACCGCCAACCTGCAGGCGGCGGTGAACAATCCCGCCAATTGGAACCAGACCCCCAGCGCTTGCGATTTCGTTCTGAACCCAACGTCCACGGCGACCAATACGGTGGGCGATACGTCGACTTTCACGGCCACGCCGGATCCCTCGGATACGCCCACCATCACCAGTACGCCTACGGTGACCTCGACGATTACCAATACACCGACCATTACCAATACCCCGGCCTTGACCCTTACCTTCACCAATACTCCCACCATCACCTCCACCTTCACGGCCACGACGGACCCAAGCGATACGCCGACCGTGACCTCGACGATGACCCTCACCTTTACGCCGACCGCCACGTCCACCCTCACGAGCACGGCCACGGCGACTCAGGTGATCCAACCCTCGGTCTTGAATAGCGGGGATATCGCCTTCACCTATGTCAATTCCAGCGCGGGTAACTTGAGTTTCATCACCTTCCAGCCCATTCTGGCCAACACGACCATCGTCTTTACGGATAACGCCTATCCCTCCTCTTCCCCGACGACCGTCCTGAACACGAACCGGCATGCCGCCACCTGGACTTCGCCGGGCCTTTCGGCGGGGGCCACGATCACGAATTTCGCCCTGTCCCTGGCCGCGACCGGGGATTTTGTTATTGCCTACCAGGTGAGCAGCGGCGTGACCACTTACCTGGCGGCCATCGACGGGATCGGAAAGCAGCCGACTCAAAATACCTGGGTGACCTCAGGCACCGTGTCGGGAGCCACACCCTACAACTCCTACCTCCCGCCGGGATTGACGGGTTACAACATTGTCTTGAGCAATCCGGACAGCGGAAGCGCCGCCGATGAAGTCTGGTATTACAACTGCCACGATGTTTCAGACACGACCGCCAACGTGGAAGCGGCTCTGTTGAATTCAAACTACTGGAATCAAACGGTGAGTTCCTGTTCCTTTGTCCTCAACCCCACGGCCACGATCACCAACTCGCCGACTCCGGGCAACACGTCCACGCCCACCATCACCTACACTTCGACCCTCTGCCCGACCCAGACCAACACCCCGACGCCCCTGCCTAACGGTAACAACTTCAGCGGCGCGGTGACCTATACAGGCACTGGGACCGTGGACGTTAACCATCCGTTGGGGGTTTTGTTCGCCTCTCCGGGTGGCAATAGCGGCCAGCCTTCCTCCACCTATTCCTCCGCCTCGACGATCTTCAATTACACGATTGACGGGTTGAACGGGTCGAACAATTACTTCATCGTCTACTGGTATAACGCCTACGGCGACGGAACTTCCTACAACTCGCCCCACGTGGGAGATTCGGTTTACGCTTACAGCACGACCGACAGCTCAACCTGCGACCTTTCAACCTGGTCCCAGCTGGCGACGGGGCAGACGGGCATCAACGCGACCTTCGCCGACGCCTACAAGCCCGCGGGCTTGTCCGGAACGGTCACCTACACCGGATCCCTGGGGGCGGTGGATGGCTGCCATAGCCTGGTGATCGAGATGTGGCCGACCGGCACCACCCTGACGGGCGCCACCGGAAGCGTGACCTGCAACGGCTGCACCGACCTGGACGACAACAACTACCAAGCCAACGGGGCGCATGCGGACATGATCCCCTTCGGGGCTTCCGGTTTCACCGGGCCTTGCTCGACGGGCACAGTCAACATCCTCGCCTTCTTCCAGGCAGTCCCGGGTACGGGCAATGGGAAAACCATTCAGCCGGGCGATCCCTATGTCTGGATTCCAAACTTCAACATCACCGCCTCGCCCAACAACGCGGGAACCATTTCGATCAACGACTCACAAACCTATTGATCGGATAGAAATTCAGCCGCTGTCATTAAAATCCCGGGTGGTAACACCCGGGATTTTTTTATAACTCAAGGGAGAACCACATGCGAAAAACGGTATGGTCTTTGGCGCTGGTCGTTTGTTCTGCTTTGGGAACCGTGGCGTGGGGCGAGCAACTCCCTTGGCCCCACGCCAAGGGACAGGGAACCTTCCTCATCCTTTCCGACATCCACTTCGACCCCTATGCCGACCCCTCCCTCGTCACCCAACTGGCCGCGTCTCCCGTGGACCAATGGGCCTCCCTTTTTGAATCCAGCGCTTTGACAAAGTTTTGCGCCTACGGAAAAGACACCAATGATCCCCTGTTCCAATCCTCCCTGGCCCAAGCCGTCAGTCTGTCGGACCACTATGATTACGTATTGGTCAACGGGGATTACCTCTCCCACGGATTCCGCGCCGCTTTCACGAAAAGCCTTCACGGCGGGGAAAAGGCCTACCAGGATTTTGTCCTCAAGACGATGGTGTTCGTCAGCCGGCAGATTCAACAGGCTTTTCCCAACCAGCCGGTCTATTTTTGCCTGGGCAACAACGACTCGGATTGTGACGATTACGGGGGCATCGCTTCCGACTCGTCTTTCCTGCCCACCCTCGCCCAGGAATGGAAAACCATTTCGGCGGACCCGGAGGCGGTGAAAACCTTCATTGAGGGGGGTTATTACACCCTGCCCCATCCCACCCTCCCAAACCGGCGGTTCGTGGTTTTTAATGATGTGTCCTGGTCGGCCAAGTACGCCCCGGCCTGCCACGCCCCGGGAATGATCGGCAAGGATCAACTGGCCTGGCTGTCCCAGGTTCTCAAGAAGGCGCGCCAACATCACGAACGCTTGACCCTCATCACCCACATGCCCCCCGGGATTCACGGCCGCAACGCCTCGGAGCATGAGGACCGAACCAAGGCCCAACACACGTTCTACGAAGAAAACTACCTCTGGGGTTTCCTCAATGTGTTGGCGCCCTACCGGGACCTGATCGACGGGCAGTTTTCAGGCCATACCCACATGGACGACTTCCGGGTAGTCCAGGACAGGGGAGGAAAGAATGTCTTTTTCACCCACATTGCCCCGGCGGTAAGCCCGGTCCGGTTCAACAATCCCGGGTTCCAGGTCATGCTTTACGACCGAACCACCGGAACCCTGGCGGATATGGCCACCTACTACCTGCCCCTGGACGCGAGCGCGCCCGAATGGAAGTTGGAATACACCTTCCATGAGGCCTACGGCTATTCGACTTATGATTCGGACACTCTTCAATCCCTGGCGGATGCCATTGAGACCGACCCGAAGGTGCGGGAAAAGTTCATTCGTTTCGCCACTCAGGAAAGTCAAACGGATCCACCGGCCAATATGCAGAACTGGCGGTTCTTTGGATGTGCCCACACCCATTTGGACCCCAAAAGCTATATGGATTGTTACCGGTAAAAAAATAAACCCGGCCCTTCGTCGGAAGGAACCGGGTCGATCTAAAAAGAGGTTATGGCTTTTGCGGCGCCCGCCGCGTCTCAGGGTTCAATAATTATATTGTTTCCAATCCAACTTGATCAGATCCAGAACCCCCGGGCCCGTGGTGGCGTCCGATTTGAGGGCCTGGTAATCGTCTTTCTCCAAAATGAAACCCGAATCCAGGAAAGCTTTGACGTAGGAAAGGGGTTCATTGTTCGAGGCTTCCTCGCCGGGTTTACCCTTGTTCTCCAACTCTTTTTTGGAGGCTTCCTTGGCGAATTTCAGGAAGAAGATCTTTTTGATTTCGTAACAATAAGTCTTTTCCTTGTCGTTGCTGAGATGGTCCAACAAGTCTTTGCCGGGTTTGAACCCGGCCTTGAGGAACAGATCGACGAGGTAGGGATCGCAGTTGTTGACGGCATCCAGGAAGGCCGCGCTTTTGAAGGGGATATTTCCCGAGAGCAGTTTCTCCCGGGCTTCATCGGTCTTAGCCGGGCCGCCCTCTTCCTTCTTATTGGCGTTTTTGGAAGGCTCAAAGGTCAGCGCCAACTGGATCGACCATCCGCTGTAATCGATGCTGGGAGGCAACCCCAGGGGAAGGGCGGGTAAACTCGAGGAAGTGGGGCCGTAATAAGCGTTCGGAAAATTGACGGACCGATAATTCCCCTCGACGGATATTTCCAGGCTGTCGTTCCACAGGGTTAGGGGCGTGATACCGATCCCAAGTTCATAGCCAAGCGTGGTTCCGGTGACATTGTAGGTGGACCCGGTATAGGTTACGGAAGCGGCTTGGCCCGGCCGGGTATAGGTCCCATTCAAGAGAACCGCGTCCCCTCCCAGAAGGTCGGATAGGGAATAGACCCCACCGATGGCGAATAGGTAGGGTTGTAGCGGCAGTCGGACGAAATCGTACCGGACACCGGTATAGAGTCCCACCACGGGGATATTCCATTGAAGGTTCGACTGAGAAGGGGATGTTCCGGAAAGGGTTCCATTTCCCGTGCGCCCCAATCTCTCAGTCCCCATAAACCAATTAAAGGCGTCGTGGTTGTAAAGGGTGATATCCGTTCCGAAGGTCGTGGAATAGGTGTCAAAATAACTGAAATGTTTTGGATCGTTGTTGTAAAAAGTCTGGCCGTAGTAAAAATCAATTTCCTTGGTGTCATAGGCCTGAAGATAGGTCAATCCGAATACGGCCCCGATGAGGGTGTTGGCCGCTTGTCCGCGCGCGTGAGAGGGGATTAAAACGGACCCAAGAAGAAAGGCCGCGCAAAACAGATTGAGACCAGAGCATTTTCGAGTCATCCGATTCCCCCTTTTGTGCAACTGGTTCAACCATACCGAATCAAAAAGCGCCGACGCCCAATTCTTGCCGATATCAAGCAACTGTCAAGACCCATATCTTTACCGCTTCAGACCGGCCGGAAGCCCCCGGCGGGTTCATTTATCCCTGTTTTTTTTCGAGATGGCGGTCACAAAACCCTCGCCCAGGATGCCCGCGGGAAGGGCAAAAAGGGCGATACCCACAAAGGCGTTGATGGCGTGGATGATTTTTCCCAGGGAGGTGATCGGAGTGACGTCGTGATAACCGATCGTGGAAAGGGTCATGAGGCTCCACCACAGGGTGGTGGGAATATCCGGAAACTCGGCGGGCTGGGCCTCATGCTCGGCGAAAAACATCAAACAGGAAGTGATCACCAGGGTGATCAAGGCGAGGAGGAGGGTGACCGTCAATTCGTGTCGTTTGGAATAAACCACCCTTCGGATCAGGCCGAGCTTTTTGGAGTAATGGGCGATTTTCAAGATTCGAAACACCCGCAATAAGCGGATGATCCGGAGAAAGCGCAAATCGATCGTGAAAAGAAACGGGAGATAAAAGGGAAGCACCGAGAAAAGGTCAATCAGGGCCATCGGCGTGAGCGCGAATTTGAGCCTGCCGATAAAAGGTTTTTTATATTCCCGGTCATTGACGCAATAGATCAATCGAACAATGTAGTCGATCGAAAAGACCGCGATGGAGAATATCTCAAACCCGTCAAACCAGGGTTTATAGGCCAGGTACAAGCTGTTGACCGTTCCGTAAATGACGGCCAGAACGTTCAGGAGAATCAGAACCAGGATGGAAAGGTTTAGAAATTGGACGAGCTTGGTGTTTTTGGGGGAAAGGAAAGTTTTTTTCACCGGCTGTTTCCGGCTGAAAAAGATGCCCTGACCCCTGTGTGGAGTTTCGAGAATTTCATGGTTTCTCCCCTAACCCTGAAATAGAACAGGCATCCAACCCCTGCGTTCAAATTTTAACCCATAAACCGAAAACCGTGACCGACAATGTGGTTCTGAAACAGGCCTTGGAGTGGGGGAAATCACCCTGGGACGTGATTAATGTTGGAAATTCGCGCGCGTTTGGGAAATCCAATCCAACAAGATTCCGCGATCCTGGTCGGAAAGGGCCGTGCCCAGCTTGAGTTTTTTCTGGGCTTTGGGGGGCATCAGTTTACGGCGAAGTTTTTTTTCCATCTTATCCAATTGTTTTTTGGGGGTGTCATCGTCGGGAAAGGGGAACTGGGGCCCCATCACGAAATCATCCTGCCCATGCTGGGCTTCCACCTCCTGCCTTTTCACGAAATAGGGCGAGGGAAGAACGGAGGGTTGGTCGCTGAGGGAAGTCGCGTGACAGGGGAAACAGCTCCGTTTGAAAATCGGCAGGATGGATTGGGTGAAATCGATCTTCATCGGGGGCGTGGGGGTCGCCGTTGCGGATGTCCCGAAAAGGGGCAGAGCCGCCAGCGTTAATCCCAGGGCCAGGGCCCGTCGTATAGTCTCAGGCTTTAACCGCATGTTGGTTTCCTTCTTTTCGAAATAAAAGATGTCTCCACTTATTGTGTCTTAAAGGTCCAAAGGTTTGACATCCATTTCGGCAAGTTCTTCCGGTTCGGTCACCACGTTGATCTCGTTGATCTTTCCATTCTCGATGAAGAATAAGAAAACAGCCCTTGGTTTGCCGCCCATTATCCAGGTCGTGCCGACCGAACCGTTGATAAGGGCCAGTTGGGCCGCCACGGCCCGGCCTTTGAAAAGGTCCGCGATCGTTCGAGCGCCCCGCATTTCGCTTTCGAAAGGCGGCGCCCCTTTACCCTTGTTGGCGGCGGCGGTCTTGACGGCCCGATCATCTGCGTAAAGCAGGATCTCGGGATCCAGCAACTGAAGCAGGGCGTCGAAATGGCCCTCCCGGGAGGCGGCGAGGAAGGCCGTGACGATCTCCCGCTTCCGGGCCTGGTCCTCCCGGCTTTCATGGCCGCCCCGAACCCGGCGGCGGGCCCGGCTCGCGAGCTGCCGGACCGCCGCTTCCGACCGGCCCAACACGGGGGCGATCTCCTCAAAGGGCAGGTCGAACAGGTCATGCAATACAAAAGCGATCCGCTCGGCGGGGGCCAGAGAGCGAAGCACGATCAATAAAGCCGACCCCACCGAATCGGCCAGTAACGCTTCCTGGGCCGGGTCGTTGGGCTGGGAATGGGAGGGTGCTTCCACCTTATTTTCCTCGAGGGTTTGCTCCTGCCGGGTCTTTCGCGAGCGCAACATATCCAGGCAAATGCGGGCCACCACGGTGGTAAGCCAACCGCCCAAGTTTTCGATTTGGTTCGCGTCCGAATGGGTGAGCCGCAGCCAAGCCTCTTGAACCGCGTCCTCCGCGTCCCCCGTCTTGCCCAATATCCGATAGGCCACGGCCTTCAAACGGGAACGGTTCTCCTGGAAACGGTCCGCCAGCCAGTCCTTTTCTGTCATTTCCCATCCTTTTTTCTGTCACATTTCCCGAGGCTCATCCGTCATGGATATGACGAACAAGATGGGCGGGGTGTGACAAAGCCGCACCCTTTTTATAACTTCACCAGGAGGCAACATGCAATTCATCGCGTTGATTTATCAAAACGAAAACATTCAAAAGAATTTTTCCAAGGAAGAGTGGGGAAAAATATACGTGGAATACCAGGCCGTTGGGAAAGAACTAACCGAAAAGGGCCAACTTTTGGCGGGGTACGGGTTACAGCCGACCCTGGCCGGCAAGACGGTTCAATCCCAGGAGGGTCGGGTTTCAGTCCAGGATGGCCCGGCTTATCGAACGGAGGACAGCCTGTCGGCGGTCAATGTGATCGAGGCTCCGGACATGGAAACAGCCCTCCAGATCGCGGGGAAATTTCCATCGGTTCGTTGGGGAAGTATTGAAGTGAGGCCGGTCATGCAATATAAGAGCACTTCCGTCGAAACTTATAAGACCGTCCGGGCGTGACCGGGCATACCGGCAGGTTTCAACCCCGTCAGGCTTACCGCAGGGATTACAGGCAGATCGATATCCGATAGAAGATGAAGGAAAGGGATGTTTGCGGCCGTAATAAAATCAACCGGCCCAAGGCCGGAGAAACAAGGGGAGACCTATGAACATTCTGTTATGGATTCTTCAAGTCATGGTAGCCGGGGTTTGCGCCATGGGCGCTTTCTGGAGATATTCGAATTGGGAACAAGCCTCGCAAATCGCCTCCATCAAGGCCATGTCCCACGGCATGTGGAACGCGATCGGCCTCTTTGAAATCGTATGTTCGCTGGCCCTCATCCTTCCGGGTCTCTTGAAAGTAAAGCCGATCCTGACCCCCCTCGCGGCCCTCTGCCTCGCCGTGGAATTGCTTCTGGTGACGGGGCTGAACGTCCATTTTTTCGGGTTTCAATACAAACCCACCAATCCGGCCTCCTGGTCCTTCACCCTGGCCGTCCTATCCGCGTTCATTGCCTATGGACGTCTCGTGCTGAAACCGTTCTGATTTCAGATTAAGTTCTCCCCAAAGAACCCCGTTTCTCCCGAAACTGGGTTCTTTTGTTCCTGCGAATTTACCCGCCCGCTCTATCTTCCCGGGTCCCTCCGGCCCCATTCTGGACCCCCTATCAGCAAATCAGGCTAAACATTCGTAGAATTAGGCAAGGGTTTGAGGCCCCTCTTTCCTATCATTCACTACGTTGATCCATTCGAGACAAAAGGGGGGGCAAGATGTACCGATTTTCTATGAATGGAAACGGACATGGAAATCGGCACTATACCGACTTCCTTAATTATTTTTTTAAAGGAGAGTCGGCATGCAAAAGCGAAAATTAGGCAAGAACGGTCCGGAAGTTTCGGCCATGGGTTTGGGTTGCATGGGGATGAGCTTCGGTTACGGGAAGGCCGGGGACAAACAGGAAATGATCGCGGTTCTGCGCGCCGCCGTGGAAAAGGGAATCACCTTTTTCGACACCGCCGAGGCCTATGGCCCCTTCGCGAACGAGGAACTGGTGGGCGAGGCCCTGGCTCCCTTCAAGGGCAAGGTCTTCATCGCGACCAAGTTCGGTTTCCGGTTTAATGCCGATGGCGTCGGGAGCGCAAATCCTCTGGATAAAGAAAATACCAATCCCCTGGACAGCCGTCCCTCGCACATTAAGGAAGTCGCGGAAGCCTCGCTTAAACGCCTCAAGATCGAAGCTATCGACCTGTTCTACCAGCACCGGGTGGATGACGCGGTGCCCATCGAGGATGTGGCGGGCGCGGTGAAGGATTTGATCAAAGCGGGAAAAGTGAAGCACTTCGGCATGTCGGAAGCCAGCGCGGCGACTATCCGCCGGGCCCACGCGGTCCAGCCGGTCACGGCCCTCCAGAGCGAATACTCGCTCTTCTGGAGACAGCCTGAGGAGGAGATCATCCCCACCCTGGAAGAACTGGGTATCGGGTTCGTGCCCTTCAGCCCGCTGGGCAAGGGTTTCCTCACGGGCAAGATCGATGAAAAAACCGAATTCGTCAAAGGCGACTTCCGCAACATCGTTCCG
The DNA here is from genome assembly GCA_964525605.1 of uncultured bacterium. Classification (GTDB taxonomy): domain Bacteria; phylum Oederibacteriota; class Muellerivitia; order Muellerivitales; family Muellerivitaceae; genus CAVTWJ01. The sequence continues at coordinate 29,548 of CAZGKT010000031.1, read as the reverse complement.
CGTTTCACACCCGAGGCCCGCAAAGCCAATCAGGCGGTTGTTGATCTGTTGGAAAAAGTCGCCACGGCAAAGAACGCCACGCCTGCCCAAGTGGCCCTGGCCTGGATATTGGCCCAAAAACCCTGGATCGTCCCGATCCCCGGCACCACGAAACTCCATCGATTGGAAGAAAACATCGGGGCCGTCTCCCTTGAACTTACGAAAGAGGATTTAAGCGAGATCAACGCCGCCGCCTCCCAGTTCAGGTTTCAGGGGGATCGGTACCCGGAGAACCTGCAAAAACTGGTAGGACGTTAAGAGAAAAGATGTCATTGCGAGGAATGACCCGCGAATAGCGGGTCGTTTATGACGTGGCAATCCCAGTTTAAATACGCTTTTCAGACAAACGCGTAAGACGAACTGAGATTGCCGCGTCGCTAACCGCCCCGATTGGGGCAGCTCCTCGAAATGACACACAAAATTGGAAACAGGAGATTTCTTATGACCATGAACGCGACAGCCCAAAAAAACCACGATGAGTTGTTTCCCAATCACAAGTCGTTGCTGAAAGAGACGGACCCGGAGTTCATCGATTATTACGATAACTTCGCTTTCGACGACGTGCTCGCGAAAGGGCCCATGGAGGTCAAAAGCCGGATGCGGATCATTCTGGCCTCCCTCATCGCCTGCCAGTCGGTCAACCAATTCAAGGTCCTCATGGGCGCGGCGTTGAACGTGGGAGTGACGGCCGTGGAAATCAAAGAGATCGTGTACCAGGCGGTGCCCTATGTGGGTTGGGCGAAAGTTTTCGATTTTGTCTTTGCCGCTAACGACGTGCTGAAAAGCCGGGGGGTTTCCCTGCCGTTGGAAGGGCAGTCCACCACGACGCCCGAGACGCGCTTTGAAAAGGGTTTGGCCGCCCAAAAGGCCATCTTCGGCGATGCCCACATCGAAAAGATGCGTTCGTCGGCCTCAGCCGACCAGGCCCATATCCAGGATTTCCTGTCCGCCAACTGTTTCGGCGACCACTACACCCGCAAGGGGCTGGACCTGAAGACCCGGGAACTCCTCACCTTCGCCATGCTTCTCTCCCTGGGCGGCTGTGAGCCCCAGTTGAAGGGGCATATCCAGGGCAATGTGAACGTGGGCAACGGAAAGGAAGTCCTCCTCGCCACGATCACCCAGCTTTTGCCTTACGTGGGTTACCCCCGCACCTTGAACGCGATCAAGTGCTTGAATGATTTTTTTACCTAAAGGAGACGTTATGAAAAACAAAAAAGTTTGGTTCATTACGGGAGCGGGTCGAGGGATGGGAATCGATATCGCGAAGGCCGCTCTGGCCGCCGGCCATGAAGTGGTTGCTACGGGTCGGGACACGGCCGGGGTGGAAAAGGCGGTCGGCAAATCGGACAACCTGCTAGTCGTGAAGTTGGATATCACCCGGCTTTCTGACGCGGAGGCGGCCACGAAAGCCGCTGTCGGGAGATTCGGCCAAATTGACGTACTGGTCAACAACGCTGGAAATTTCTTCGCGGGCTACTTTGAAGAGTTGTCGCCTGAAGAGATTGAGAAACAGATCGCCACAAATTTGATCGGTCCGATGAACGTCACCCGGGCGATCTTGCCGGTCATGCGCAAACAACGCTCGGGCCACATCATGACCATCACTTCATTGGCGGGGCTCATCGGTTTTGAGTTCTGTTCGGCCTATGCGGCCTCAAAATTCGGCCTGGAAGGCTGGATGGAATCCCTTCAAGCGGAGGTCGGACCTTTTGGCATCCACACCACCGTGGTCAATCCGGGGTTCTTCCGTACCGATCTACTTTCCGAAAAATCGACGGCCTATGCTTCGCACGCCATCGAAGATTACAAAGAACGTCGTGAACAACAGATGATCTGGTGGAGATCTCAAGGTGGCAAACAGACGAACGACCCGGCCAAACTAGCGGACGCGCTGATCAAAATCGCCAGCGAGGAAAAGCCGCCTCGCCGCTTTGTCGCTGGCGCTGATGCGGTTGCCGCTGTGAAGCAGAAAGCCGCCGATCTTAAGGCACAAAACGAAGCCTATCTGGAACTCTCGTCTTCTATGGCACACGCCTAAAAAAGGAGAAGTTATATGCGCTGATTTTCTTTAAATGAAATCATTGTAGAAATCAGTGCTATACCAACTTCATTAAACAATTTCAAATAGGAGAGTCGGCATGAAAATCGGCATCTTGGGTTCTGGTTTGATGGGCGGTAAGTTGGGCACTCTCTTCGCCCGCGCCGGGCACGAGGTGGTTTTCAGCTATGCCAAGACCAAGGGAAAACTGGAAAGGCTCGCGAAGGAAGCGGGGGCCAATGCCAAGGCGGGCACCCCGGGCGAGGCGGTCGAGAAAGCGGAGGCCCTGCTTCTGGCGGTGCACTGGTCCCGCATTCCTGACGTACTCAAACAGACAGGCAACCTGGCGGGCAAGGTACTGATCTCCTGCTCTCTCCCGATGGATGAGAACATTTCTAGGCTTATCCTGGGACTGAATACCTCAGGCGCGGAAGAACTGGTGAAGTTGGCCCCGAAAACTAAGGTGGTTTCCGCTTTCAACACGATCCCCAGCGAGGTGCTTTTTGGGGTGTACGGAGCCAAGGCGAAAACTCAAAAACCCAGCCTGGTCTATTGCGGGGATGACGCGGGCGCAAAAAAGATTGCTGGCAAGCTGATCGCGGATGCGGGGTTTGAGCCGGTGGACCTTGGCGGGCTTAAAATTGCCCGTTATACCGAACCCTTCGCCTTGCTGGTGGCGGAGATTGCCTACGGCGGTAAAAAGGGTCCGGAAATGGCCTATCGCTTCGATTGGTTCAAATAAAGGAGAGTCGGCATGAGCCCAAAACATACAGCCGGAAAGAAAATGCTAGAAGATTTCGCCCCCAAGCTGGCCCAATTGACTGACGAGGTTCGGATTGACGACGTCTGGGAAGGGAAGGAACTGTCCAAGGAGAAGTTTTCATGAAAGCAAAAGTTAAAAAGACAACCAACCCAGGGTCCGAACAAGCGGACCTTCCCCGCTTGGCAGGTCTGGTCAAGACCTACGCGCCCTACGACGGCAGTTTCGAGACGAAGGTTCCCGGGGTTCATGTTTTTCGCCGGTCCAAAATGAACACCGAGAAACTGCATGTATTCGCCCAGGCGAGCCTGTGCGTGGTGGCCCAGGGGGCGAAAACCGTCATGCTGGATAAGGAAGTGTTCGAGTACGACGCCTCGAAGATGATCGTCTATTCGCTGGATATGCCCGTGACGATCCAGGTGACCCAGGCCAGTTTTGCCGAGCCTCTTTTGGGTGTGCGGGTGGATCTGGACCCCCAAAAGGTCGCCGAATTGACCCTGAAGGTTTATCCCCACGGCCTACCGCCGGTTCGGGAGAATCGGGCGATCTATGTGGGTCACTCGGACCCCAAGATCGTCCAAGCCGCCGTCCGGCTTTTGGAATTAATCCCCCAGCCGGAAGAGGCCCAGATCATCGGTTCGTTGGTGGTGGATGAGATACTCATCCGCCTGCTTCGAAGCCCCCTCGGCCCCCGGGTGGCCCAGATCGGCTTGAAGGATTCGGGCCTCCATGGCGTATCGAAAGCGGTCAATTGGCTGAGAAATAACTACTCCCAACCCATCAAAATGGGGGACCTCGCCAAGAGGGCCAACATGAGCCTTTCCACCTTCCACGCCCACTTCAAGTCGGCCACGGCCATGAGCCCCCTGCAGTTCCAAAAGGTTCTTCGGCTTCAGGAAGCCCGGCGGCTGATGCTCACCGGCATGATGGACGCGGGTATCTCCAGCCGGCAGGTGGGTTACGTCAGCGCCTCCCAGTTCAGTCGCGAATACGGCCGCTTTTTCGGCGCCGCGCCCACCCAGGACATTGCCAAGCTGAGGGAATCGATGGTGGGGGTGGGGGAAGCTTAATCTGCTAACGAATCTGCTAAAAGAATTGCTAATGGCTAAGACTCGGCTTTAGCAGCTTTAGCAGCAAAACTGAAACTGGCCTTTTTGCTGGGTTTTTCCATCGGTATTCTGCTAATGAAATTGCTAATAGCTAAAACACCGTCAACCAATCTGATAAAAGAATTGCTAATGGCTAAGACACCGCTTTAGCAGCTTTAGCAGAATAATTAGCAGCATTAGCAGCAAATCTGAAAA
>CAZGKT010000031.1:0-25304 GCA_964525605.1 uncultured bacterium | reverse complement strand
TAACAAGCCAAGATGACTTTCTCGATGGAGGGGTGGCGTTTGAGGCCTTCCCGGATTTCGTCCCAGGCGATCAAACAGGCCCGGGGGATGGGGAAGCCATAGACCCCGCAACTGATGGCGGGGAAGGCGATCGTTTTTAGGTTTTTTTGGGCCGCCAGGTCCAAGCAACTGCGGTAGCAAGAGGCCAAGAGCTTGTCCTCGTCCCGATGGCCGCCATCCCAGACCGGACCGACCGTGTGGATAATCCAGGGGGCCGTCAACCGGTAGCCCCGGGTGATTCGGCATTCGCCGGTGGGGCAGCCGCCCAGGGATCGGCATTCTTTCAGCAGTTCAGGCCCCGCGGCGCGGTGGATGGCCCCATCCACCCCGCCCCCGCCCAAAAGGCTTCGGTTGGCCGCGTTGACAATGGCGTCAACGGCCAGCCAGGTGATATCGACTTTTTGTATTTCGATTTGGTTATTCAAGACGTACCTCAAGGAAAAATCTAACGGCACATCCAACACATGCAGACCTTCTATGAAAAATTTTAATGGGGTCGGTATTGTCCCGCTTTCATTTGCGCCTAATGGCGCAAATGGGGACAAAGACACTAAGCCACGAAGAAAACAAAAGATTTATTGATGACACCTTTAAACGTTAAGCTTTTTTGAATCGGGTGTTGATCCGGAAGGGGGGGTGTTGTCGTCTTTGTGGCTTCGTGTCTTCGTGTTGGATGTTGGTTTGTTTGGCCTGAGCTGTTATGAGTTATTTATTGTAGAGATGATACTTAATGCCGGTCCACTTGGAACGGGGGCCGGTGAGGCGGTTTAGAAGGGTCGGGGGCAGGTCCTTCTTGTCGCTGATGGTAAATCCCAAGGGTAGGTAATAACCGGGAGAGGGAGTCACAAACCAAAGGTAATCCTGCAAAAATTTTGGGCTTTTTTGGGCGAATTTTTTCCGCTTTTCCAATTGCTTCCATTGGTCGCAGGCGAATTCCACCAGGGCGTGGCTGAGTCCCTTTCCCCGGTAGGTCGGGTCCACCGACAATCCGGTGATTTCCAGGCAGTCATCATGGGCGGTGATGGCCACCCAACCGCTTTCGAGCCCCTGAATTTCAGCGATCCAGGCGAGGGTTTTGTCGATGGGAACATTGTCCGCGCGGGAATCCAAGAGGGATTTTTCGATGCCCGGCATATCGAAGGACCGGGCTTCTTTTAAGGTGAGAGGACTGTCCAAAGTCCACAAAGAAGAGGCGGTCAGGTCACCGCGGTACATCAACCCGCCGTTATGGGTTTCTCTTAACCGAATGATCAGATCCAAAACCTGTTCGCGGTTGGCCCATTTGACTTCCCGGACCTCATGATGATCGGTAAAGGCCAGGTCCGTATCCTGGGTGGTGGCGTAAAAAACATAAGAGTCCCAGGTGGCGATCTGGCCCTGGAACCCGATGTCCAAAGTGATATGCACCAGGAAACGCTTGATCTCGCACCTCAGGCCGGTTTCTTCGACGGCTTCGCGCAGGGCGCCCCCCGCGAAATCCTCGCCGGGCTTCACGCCGCCGGAAGGAGACCGATAGATGCCCGGGGGATAGCTGTGCTTGGCCATCATGGCAAAACGGCCGTCCGCGCCCTGGATGAGCATCGTCACATCATGCGCGCGGTTTTGGGCGAGGCTTCTTTGAACCAGGTTCCAGCCCGGTTCGTCGAATTCATAGGTCATCCACTGGTGATAGGGATACCCGAATCGGTTGCGAATGGTGGATAATTGGGGCCGAATAAACAAGGGGCTGGATACTCCCGATTCCGATTTAACCCCAAGAGTTTCAATTTCGTAGGGGGTGGCTTATTTTAAGGTTGGTCCATTTACTTTCAAACAGGAGAATCAGCATTTACCGGTCTATAACGATTTTTATCGTGACATCCGTTCTTCTTTTGTCAAACGGCATACTTTTCGCGGCGTCCGAAGACCCGGCGGCCTTGGTGGATCCTTTTATAGGAACCGGAAAAGGGGGGAACACTTTTCCCGGAGCCCTGGTTCCCTGGGGAATGGTCTCGGTCAGCCCGCATACCGACTTGAGCGCGCCTTCGGGTTACATCTATGGAGAGCCCGTGTTGTACGGGTTTGGGCACACCCATTTGAGCGGCATGAACTGTCCTGATTTGGGGAGCCTATTGTTGATCCCCACGGTGGGGACCGTTCATCCCGGCGCGATCGCCAATGCCAGCGCCTATGGAGAGGAAGAAGCTTCTCCCGGTTATTATTCCGTCAGGCTCAAGGGTTCGGAGATTCGGGCCGAAATGACCGCGACGACCCACTGCGGGTTCAGCGTGTACACCTTTCCGGGAAGGCAGGGGGATGCCAATATCCTCATCGACCCCTCCCACCGATTGACCCAGGATGGCCCCGGCGAATCCGACCGGTTCGAGGGCCGGGTCAAAATCATTTCTCCCACCGAGGCGGAAGGTTATTGCGAGAGCGGGGACTTTTGCAGTCCCTCCGCCGGCAACAAGCAGACCCTTTATTTCGTCATCCAGATCAGCAAGCCGGCCACGGCCACGGGGGTTTGGAAAGGGGCGGAACTTTCTTCCGATACCGAGGCCCAGGGCAAGAAGGTGGGGGCCGTTTTTCGTTTCAGCACGGCCGAACAGGAGCCCATCGGGGTCAAGGCCGGGGTTTCCTATGTGAGCGTGGAAAACGCCAGGCTCAATCTCCAAACCGAGATTCCCGGATGGGATTTCCTAGGGGTGAGGGCGGCGGCCCGGAGAGAATGGAACCATCAGCTTTCCCGGGTGGAGGTTTTCGGGGGGGCGGAGGAAAGGCGCAAGATCTTTTACACCGCGCTTTACCATTGCCTGATCCATCCGAGTGTTTTTTCAGACGTCAACGGGGAATACCCGTCCTTTCCGAAACGCGAGGTGCAAACCGTCCAGGGAGGGGTCCGCTATTCCATTTTCCCCCTTTGGTTCACCTACCGGGTGCTTCACCCCCTCTTGACCCTGTTTTATCCCGAGCGGGAACAAGACATGGTGAAAAGCCTGGTGGAGATGACGCAAGAGGGCGGCTGGCTGCCCCGCTGGGAACTGGCGGGAAACGAAACGGGCGTCATGGTGGGAAGCCCGGCGATTCCGGTGATTACCGACGCTTACCAGAAAAATATCCGGGGGTTTGACCCGGAGACGGCCTTCGCCGCCATGGTGAAAAGCCTGAAGCCCGAGGACAACAAGCTTTTCGGGGGTTTGAATTCCCTTTTGCAATTCGGGTATATCCCCAAGGACGACGACAGCGGGGATTGGGTTTGGGGCTCGGTGACCATGACGCTGGATTATGCCTACGACTTCTGGTGTCTCGCCCAGATGGCCCAGGCCCTGGGGCACACGAAAGAGCACGACGAGTTCATCCATTATTCGGGGCTTTACCGCCACCTCTACGATCCCGACACGGGGTTTCTCCGGCCGAAAATGAAAGATGGTTCTTTCCTCGCGCCTTTTGATCCCGCAACTTCCTGCTGTGACCGCAACTGGGAGGGAAGCGGGGGGCCGGGTTATGTCGAGGGAAGCGCCTGGCAGTACCTTTTTCACGTGCCGCAGGATATGGACGGACTCAAAATGTTGATGGGCGGCGATGAGGCTTTCGCCGCCAAGCTCCAGGAACTTTTCGACAAGGGTTATTACGACGCGGGAAAGGCATCCGATTGGGATGATCCCTACCTCTATGACACGCTGAAAGGCCAAGCCTGGCGGACCCAGGGGATGGTCCAATTCTTGATGAGAAAATATTTCACCACCGGGCCTCAAGGGTTGCCGGGCAATGATGAGGGCGGAAGCCTGTCGGCCTGGCTGGTGTTTTCGTCGCTGGGCCTTTATCCCCTTTGCCCCGGGACCGGAACCTACGCCCTGACCACCCCGGTCTTCCGGGAGGCAAAACTCAACCTCAATAAGACCTATTACACGGGTGGAAACCTGACCCTGAAGACCATCAACAATTCCGACAAGAATATTTATATCCAGTCCAAGTTGTTGGACGGTGTTCCAAACGGAGACTCATTTATCCGGCATAGCGACCTGACCTATGGGAAAAACATGGTCTTTACCCTGGGCTCCCAACCCGCGCTTTAAAGGGCCGTTTTCAGGCCAACCAAACAAACCTTGTGATTTTCGCGAGACCTGTGCTATAAATTGACGGCTTTTGGAACTTCGGTTACCGAAAGCAGGCGCCTGGAAACGCCAGTTTCCGGCCTATTTCTCACGCTTTTCACGACGCTTTCGAGTGTCCCTTAACCGGGATGGAGAAAGCCTCTCCTATAAGAGAGATGAAAAGCGGCGGAACAACTAAAGGAGTCGCACCATGATGTCTGTTTCTATGAAGCAGTTGTTGGAAGCCGGTGTCCATTTCGGCCACCAGACCCGCCGTTGGAATCCCAAGATGGCCGCCTTCATTTTCGGCGAGCGCAACGGGATTCACATTATCGACCTTCAAAAAACCGTCAAGAAGCTCAAGGAAGCCTACCAGTTCGTGAAGGACCTGGCCGCTTCCGGCGAGTCCATCGTTTTCGTGGGCACCAAGAAGCAGGCCCAGGACGCGATCAAAGAAGAAGCCGACCGCTGCGGCATGCCTTACGTCAACTACCGCTGGCTGGGCGGCATGCTCACCAATTTCACCACCATCAAGAAATCCATCGGATACCTGAAAGAACTGGAAAGCATCTCCGAGACCGAAATGAACGCCCGTTCGAAGAAGGAACAGGCCGGATTAAACAAAGACAAGATGAAGCTGGAGCGGTCCCTGGGCGGCATCAAGAACGTCAACAAGCTTCCCGGCGCCATTTTTGTCATCGACACCAAGAAAGAACATATCGCCGTCCAAGAAGCCCGCAAGCTGGGCATTCCGGTCATCGCGGTGGTCGATACCAACTGCGACCCGAGCGAAGTGGATGTGGTGATTCCGGGCAACGACGACGCGATCCGGGCCGTCAAGCTCATGACTTCCGTGATGGCCAGCGCCATCCTGGAAGGCCGGGCCAAGGAACTGGAAGGCCGGGAAGTCACGGCTGACGGAGCCGTGGGCGGCGGGGAAGTGGGCGAGGAAATGCTGGCCGCCGCTGCCGCAGCCGAGGCCGCCGGGTTGACCGTGGAAACCACCGAAGCCGCCGAAACGACGGAAGCGGTCGAGGAAGAAGTTGCCGAAGAAAAACCAACCCCCGAAGCCGCCGAGCTTTTGGTCGGCAGCGTGACGCACCTGGCGGGCGACGCGGTGACCGTGTCCACCCTGGCCGATGAACTGGCCAACGAGAAGGTGGAACGTATCCGCACCAAGCGCGTCCGGGACGACAAGCCCCAAAAAAGCTAATAACTAAAGTTTCGTCGTGAGCGAAACCCGTCATGAAGTGGGAAGGGTTCAGGCCCGGGAAACCCACGGACAACCCGAAGACACTCAAGAACCGTTAAGTGAAAAAGTTTAGGGGAAGATCGAATAGAATAGGAAACGAACAATGGAAATCACCGCAAACGCCGTGAAAGAGCTCCGGGAAAAGACCGGGGCCGGAATGATGGACTGCAAAAAGGCCCTGGCTGAAACCCAGGGCGATTTCGAGAAGGCCGCCGTTTGGCTGAGGGAAAAGGGCATGTCCCAGGTGGCCAAGCGTTCGGGCCGGAGCGCCAACCAGGGAGCGATCGCCAGCTACGTGCACGGCGGACGGGTGGGAGTTCTGGTCGAGGTGAATTGCGAAACCGACTTCGTGGCCAAGACCGATGATTTTCAAAGCCTGGGCAAAGAACTGGCCATGCAGGTGGCCGCTTCCTCCCCCAAGTACGTGACCAAAGAAGAGGTCCCGGCCGCGGAAGTGGAACAAGAAAAGGCCATTTACCTGGCGGAAGCCAAGCAGTCGGGCAAGCCCGAAGCCGTACAGCAGAAAATTGCCGAGGGCAAAATCGAAAGTTATTACAAAATCGTCTGCCTGATGGAACAGCCCTATATCCGCGAACCCAAGAAAAGCGTGCGCCAATACGTCACCGAAGTAGCCGCCAAACTGGGCGAAAACGTGGTCGTGAAGCGATTCTCGCGCCTTCAACTGGGCGAATAAAAAAAGCAACAGTTTAGGCCCGGCAAACCCACGGCCAACACAAAGGCACCAAGACAACACGAAAGGCCTGTTTTAAAGATGAAAACTCAAATCAAAAACAAAGGCCTGAACCATCCGAATCCTTGGTTTTACTTTGTGTCTTCGTGTCTTGGTGTTGGAAGTTGTTTTCATTCTGAGCACTTACAATAAGGAGAACGGGATCCATGGCGTCAAAAACCCCCCGGTCCAAAAAAGCGAAGCCCGCCTTTCGGAGAGTTTTGCTTAAGGTTTCGGGGGAGGCTTTGGCCGGGACAAGCCGGGAACACCGCATCGACGAGAAGGTGGTCGGTTCCATCGCCCGCGAAATATACGACGTTTGGAATAGCGGCGTGGAAATGGCGTTGGTCATCGGAGGGGGAAACATCTACCGGGGCGCGGACGGCGAGCGCATGGGGATGGACCGGGTTTCCAGCGATTACATGGGGATGCTGGGCACTCTGATCAATGCCCTGGCCCTTCAAAATGCCCTGGAAAAGCTGGGAGCCAACACCCGCGTTCAAAGCGCGATTGAAATGTCGAAGGTGGCTGAACCCTACATCCGCCGCCGGGCCTTGCGCCATTTGGAAAAGGGACGCATCGTCATTTTCGCCGCCGGCACCGGAAACCCCTATTTCACCACCGACACCGCCGCCGCTCTCCGGGCCATCGAAATCGGGGCGGACTGCATCCTGAAAGCCACCAACGTGGACGGTATTTACAGCGCGGACCCCAAGAAAGACCCCAAGGCGGTCCGGTTCAAGACCCTGACTTATATTGACGCCATCAACCGCCGGCTGAAAGTGATGGATACCACGGCCCTGAGCCTTTGCATGGATAACAAATTGCGCATCGTGGTATTTGATCTGCATCGTCCGGGAAATATCCGGCGCGCCATCTACGGGGAGCCGATCGGGACGACGGTCAAAAGCTAACTATTTTAATGGCCTCATTTTTCCGTTCTTTGCGAAAAGTAAAATCAATGAAGGTGAACTGCCGGGAAGGAGCGAGCCTGTGGACGCGAACCAGATTCTCAACGATACCGATTCCAAAATGAAGAAGGCCATCGAGGCCACCAAGCGCGAATTCTCTTCCGTGCGTACCGGCCGGGCCTCCACGAGTCTTGTCGAAAACATCAAGGTCGAATATTACGGAAGTTACGTTCCGCTCAATCAAGTGGCGGGTATTTCCATCCCCGACGCCCGCACGATCGAGATGAAACCCTGGGACGCCCAGGCCCTTTCGGAGATCGAAAAGGCCATTTTGAAAAGCGACCTGGGGCTCAATCCCAACAACGACGGCAAGGTGATCCGCATCAACATCCCCCCCCTCACCGAGGAACGGCGCAAAGAATTCGTCAAGATGGTCCACAAGCACGCCGAGGACGGCCGCGTGGCCCTTCGCTCCATCCGCCAGGAAGCCAACAAGCACCTGGACCTGGTGAAAAAAGAAAAAACCCACCCGGAGGATGAGATCAAGAAATTTCAGGACCGGGTACAGAAAATGACCGATGCCCATACGCAGGAAATCAACACGCTTCGGGAACACAAAGAAAAGGAAATCCTCGAGTTTTAATCCCGCCCCGCGGGGCGAGGAAAAACTCCTGCAAATTCACGGGAGCCAGACCGCCCTTCTTATGACCGCCGACTTTTTCAAACGCTACCGCCTCAAGCCGAATGTGCCCCGTCATGTCGCCATCATCATGGACGGGAACGGGCGCTGGGCCAAAAAACGGCATTTGCCCCGTATCGCGGGACACCGGGCCGGGGCCCTTTCGATCCGTGAGATCGTGCGCGTGGCCGGCGAACTGGGGATCGAAGCCCTGACGCTTTACGCCTTCTCCACCGAAAACTGGAAACGCCCTCCCCGGGAAGTCGGCCTCCTGATGCAGCTTTTGAAACAGTACCTGCGCAGCGAGGTGGCGGAGCTGAAAGCCAACCAGGTACGGTTGACGACCATCGGGAACCGCGAAGACCTGCCGAAGGAAATCCAGGCGGAATTGGAGAGGGCGATCCAAACCACGGCCCAGGGAACCGGATTAACGCTGGTGTTGGCCCTTTCCTACAGCGGCCGGGCCGACCTGACAAATGCCGTGAAAAGTCTCTGTCTTCAGGTGAAAAAAGGGAAACTCTCGCCCCATTCCATCAAGGAAAAACACATCAGCCAATCTCTTTCGACGGCTTCTCTTCCCGAGGTGGACCTCCTGATTCGCACCAGCGGTGAAATGCGGATTTCCAATTTTCTCCTTTGGGAAATCGCCTATTCGGAACTTCACATCACCAAGACCCTTTGGCCCGATTTCCGCACCCGCCATTTCCTGGCGGCGCTGCGTGATTTTCAGGGCCGTAAGCGGCGTTTCGGCGGGGTGCGAAGCGTGATCGGAAGCGTGGCCTCATGGGTTCGCTGACCAAGCGCGTCCTCGTGGCCGCCGTCGCCGTTCCCGTATTGATAGTCCTGACTTTCTGGGATCAAACCTTCCCCTTCCGTATTCTCACTTTCGGGGTGATTCTCCTGGGGCTTTGGGAATTCCTGACCCTTTGCGAGCGCCATGGCCTGGCGCCGCTTAAAACCGTGGGGATGCTTTCCCTCGCCGTGGCCCTTTCTCCCTGGGTGCTCAGGCCGTGGGTGGAATGGGACGGCCGGGGATCTTTTTTGATTGCCTTGATGATGTTATGCCTTTCGTTCTTAGGTTCGACGCGGCCTGTGAAGGAAATGGTCGTCTCGGTCAGCGTGACTTTTTTTGGGGCGGCGTACTTTGGGGTTTTGACCGGCTATGTATTCCGTCTGCGTGAAATGCCCCAGGGGGCCTGGCACCTGCTTTGGCTATACATCGCCACCTGGGCTTATGACACGGGAGGCTTTTTCGCCGGGTCGCTCTGGGGAAAACACCTCCTGGCGCCCCTGGCCTCCCCGAAGAAAAGTTGGGAAGGCGTGGCGGGAGGAGTTCTGTTGACGGTGATCAGCCTCGGGCTTTTGCGCCGTTTCGTCCCCTTTTACGCGGGCCTTTATTCTTATGACGACGTGGCGGCCCTGGCCCTGTTGTTGTCCCTGTTCGGCCAGCTGGGGGACCTGGTGGAGTCGATGATGAAGCGCAGCCTCACCGCCAAGGATTCGGGATCCTTTTTCCCGGGCCACGGGGGAGTGTTTGACCGCGTGGACAGCCTGTTGTTCAACGCCCCGGTTTTGTTTTATTACCTGCTGATCGTGAAATAATCCCCGCGCCTTTCATGGGGCGGACTGAAAGAAGGATCCCATGCCGTTGGAAGACCTGATCAAGAAGACCTACTCCACCTTTGTTCACCAATACGGGGACGGAGGGCGCAAGGTCACCATGGTCGCGGCCCCGACCCGCATCGCCCTCCTGGGCGGGGAGTACACCGAGGCGGTGGATGGATATTCCCTCCTGGCCGCCGGAAATCGTTTCATGGTCGTGGCGGCCCAGCGCCGCAACGACAAAATGGCTGTTTTTCATTCCCTCAAATATGACGAAAAAATCAAATCGAACCTCACGATGCTCAAATTCGACCGGGCCGACGGCTGGGCCAACTACCCCAAGGGCGTAGTTTATCTGTACGAACGAACGGGACGAAAAGTCGACGGCATCCAAATGGTGCTTCATTCGGACATGGCCGAGGACGTCAACCAGGGAATTTCCTCCGCCATTGAGATTGCCACGGGCGTGGCCTGTAACGCGCTGGGAAACAACCCCCTGGATGACGCCACCCTGGTCAAGTTGTGCCAGCGGGTGGAAACCCAGTTCATGGGATTGAGGGGCGATTATTCCACCCCCTATGCCATTAAGTTCGCCAAGAAGGATCAGGTCGTCCTTTTCGACTCCCGGACGTTCAAACCCGAATACGCGCCCTTTGACGGTTCCCGGTTCAAATTGGTGGTGATCGATAGCGGGGTGCGCAAAAAGGAAAGGGACGAGGAGTTCAAAAAGCGAATCGACCTTTTTAACCAGCTCCTGCTGGAAATCCGAAAGCACGTGCCCAAGATCATCTCCCTCCGGGACGTCCCGTCGGATCTATATGAAGATGCCCGTAAAAAAATAGACATTCTTCTTCGCAAGAGGCTGGACCATGTGATTTATGAGAACCAGCGAGTCCGTAAGGGAAAAGACCTTTTGGCCAAGGGGGATTACGCGGGTTTTGGACAACTCATGAGTGAATCCCACGATTCCCTGGCGGATAAGATGAAGGCGACTTGTCAGGAAGTGGATATTTTGACCGCCGTGATCCGCCGACAGTCGGGCTGTTTAGGCTCCCGCATGGCCGGTATCGGCTGGGGAGGGCCGGTGGTGTGCCTGGTTCGGGCGGCGGAAGCTGAAACTTTCGTGGAACGCGTTAAAGCGGAGTATAAAAAACAAGTCAACATTTATCCCCAGGCCTTCATTGAGGAGCCCCAGGAGGGAGCACGGGAAGTAGAGTCCCCGGTCGTCCCCGCAACCCCTTGAAGGGGTGAAAGGGGGTCGAAAGTCAGTAAACGGTCCCATTTCGGATTAAAATCATTTTTCTAGACGGGTTTTTAAATCACTTTATAATGAACCCGCTTTGTCTGGTTTGCGTTTCTGGCGATACCCTTGGTCATATTTGGAGGCTGCAATGTTCGGTTTACGGAATGGTATTTGGCAGTTTCTGGCTTTGGCGGTGATTTTGGGGAGCCCCCTCAGCTTAAACGCCCAGGCCACCTCCGCCGGACAATATTTCGCGGCCGCCAACCAGCTTTATAGTTCCCGCAATTTTAACCAGGCCATTCAATATTATGGCGCGGTCGTAAAGACCAACCCCAATTACTCTCCCGCCTATCAGGGCATCGCGAATTGCTATTACGCCCTGGGGAACAAACAATACGCCCTCGCCTATTACCAGAGGGCCTATCAGCTAAGTCCCAATGCCCAATTGGGCCAGTTGATCCAAAGTTTACAGGCGCAGGCGGCCACGCCGGCTTATGGCATGGGCTTGCCGGTTGCCCGTCCGACACCGGTCAACGCCTCGTTGGCCATGGGAATGCGATATTTCCAGGCCCGCCAATATGCCGCGGCTATTCCCTATTTTCAGCAGGCCACCCGCCAGATCCCCAACAATTACCGGCCCTTCTATTATTTGGGATACTGCTATTACATGGCTAACCAGCAAAAGTACGGGGCCCTTTACATTGGCGTTGCCGACATGAAACAACCCAACGCTTCGGTTCGCGCGACTGCGGATAAGATCAAGGCCAACCTTTCCGATGATGACGCGCTTTGGGTGGATGACCAGTTGTCCAAATACTCGGACGCCACCGGCCTTCGGATTCCCCCCCACAAATACAAGGCTTTGTTCGGCTTCGACTTTGGGTTGGGAATGGATTACTTGTATAACGACCCGAACCAGATCACGCAGTACACGGCGGGCAAAGGGAGCGTCTCCCTGACGGGCGTGACCCCCAGCCTGATTCCTCTTCCCTCGGCGGAGTTTTTCGTGCAGGTCAACCCCAATATCGAGTTGGATTTGAGCGGAACCTACCTGCCCATCGGAACGCTGTCCTACACCTGGACGGAGTTGGACACCCGATCCCCAATGGAAGGCGGGACCGATCCCTATTTGCCTGGGAGTTTTTATGACCCCCCCTCCGGCACGCCGAATTACTATAAGTTGAACTACACCACTTCCATTTTCACGGGTAGTTTGGGCTTCAAGCTGCTCTTTGGCGACCCGACGGTTAAAGCCTATTTCGGGGCGGGAGCGGATATTTCGCCTGTGAGCCTGACCTTCCAAAAAACCGTTTATAACGGAAGCGGCCAACTTCAAAGTGAGGACGCGTCCAGCAGCGACCAATCGGGCGGCGATTACACCACCGTGGCTTTCGGCGGTCACGCTGTCCTGGGTGCCAATTTCATTCTCTCCCGATCCCTCGCCTTTGGCCCTTACATTGGGTACAAATACCTGGATGCCACCAATTTCAAGAATCCTTCGGGTACGTTGTCCATCAACCAGGCCAACGGGGACGTAGGCAGCAGCGGTGTTTTCAACAATACCACCCTTTATAACACCCTCCCGGTTGCTACCGTACCCTTGGACCTGGATTTGAGTGGAATTTTCGGAGGGTTGAACGTCAGTTTTGCTTTCTAATCATTCTCGCCGCATTCATACCAAGCACGGGGGCCTCTGGCCCCCGTTTTTTTTTATAAGGACCAGACCTTGAGAAAACCTTTCAGCCTCCTCTTTATATTTCTGTCGGGAATGATGCTGCTTCCCGTTTCATCCGCTCGGGCGGGGGATATCGTTTCAAAAAATAACTTCACGTTTTACGGCGATAATACTGAATTTTTTGAGCCTTACCGCACCCGAGAAACCCTCTTGGGCCAACAGGCCGAGAATGAGTTGGAAATCGGTTTAGGCCCGACGGCTTTTCTTTCCGGGGGAGTTTTCTGGGATTTTCGTTCGACCAGCGTGCAGGACCCCGATGTGACCGTGAAACCCTTGCTGTCTTTCGAGTACAAAATGGGAGGCACCCGGTTGATCCTGGGAACCCTGGATGTCGAGAACCGGCACGGGTTTCTGGAACCCATGGAAGTGACTTTCCTCGAATTTACCCGGCCCATCGAATATGGCTTTCAATGGATTGAACAGGATCCAAGTTTTCACGCCGATCTATTTCTGAATTGGCAGCAGCTTAACGACCCTTCCCAGCCCGAGTCCTTCGATTATGGAGGCGTGGTCAACCAGGCCCTGACGGACCGGCTTTCCGTTGAGCTTCAGTACCACGGGTACCACCAGGGCGGAAAGCTGTATTTCATCGACGTTTATAACAACTGGGTGCCAGGCCTCGGCTTGCGCTTGGACTTGCCTGAATTCCTGGGTCGAACCCAATTGGCCGCCTTTGGCCTGGTTTCCAGTCAATTGGCGGGCGGAACCCTTTCCCAAATGGAATGGGGACAGGGACTCTATCTCAACGCCACCGTGACGCCCGTTCAAAATTTCGACCTCTTTGGCATTGGCTGGGTCGGAAGTAATTTTTATTCCCAGGAAGGTGACGCCAATTACATGTCCTACAGCGATCCCTATTCCTTTACCGTGGACGACCCCCATCCCTTCGTGCAATCCAACCGGACCTATTTTGAGGCCGGACTTCGCAAGATATTTCCCATCGAGGGAGGGTCCACCTTTACCACCGAATTGAGATCGCATTGGATTGACGAATACTGGGCCTTCTCCTTCCGGCTTTGGGCGACCGTTCCCCTGGATCTATTTTTAGGAAATGTGAATTTTAGACCTCGATCCTCCAACGAGCCGGTGAATTGAAAACTCTTAAACGATTCTTCCTGATCCTTTGTTTAGCCTGGACAGGAAGAGTCATGTCGGCGCCGGTCGATTGGATGGGGTGGGCTGCCCAGGCCCCGGTTGTTTCAGGCGGCGAGGTGGATTGGAAAAATCAGTTCACTTTTTATGGTGACAACACCGAGTTTTTTGAACCCTTCCGCAATCGAGAAACCCTGTTGGGGCAGCAATTCAAGAGCTACCTGGATGCCCCCGCGCTGGATAAAGTGGATCTATGGGCCGGTTTGTTTGTGGATCATGCCAGCGCCGCCGATCAGCCGGTATCCCTCAACCCGATCCTTTCATTCGTTTACCATGAGGATGCCACCCAGTTCCTATTCGGAACGCTTCAGCCCCTTTACCGCCATGGGTTGATAGAGCCGATGGAAGTGACCACCCTGGAATTGACCCGTCCCATCGAGTACGGATTGGAATTCGTTCAATGGAAAGGCCCGGCCCAGGCGGACGTATTTCTCAACTGGCAGGATGTGTTGACCGACACCCAAAGGGAGATTTTCGATTACGGGGGATCGGGAAAGCTGGTTCTCGCGGACGGCTTGGATGTTTTGGGTCAATGCCATGGATATCACGTGGGAGGCGAGGCTTATAACGGCATTGTCCGCAACAATCTGGCCTACGGGCTGGGCCTGGGGCTTCAATCAGCCCTTCCCTATCTGGGGGAAAGCCGCTTGGAGCTTTACGGGCTGGGAAGCAAGGATACCAACCGCCCCGGTTATCCGGGCCCGGTCATGGGTGAAGGCCTCTACCTCAAGGGAATCGTCACTCCCGTGGAGGGCTGGCAATTTTTCGGCATCGTCTGGCAGGGCTGGGACTTTATGTCGGAAGAAGGGGATTCCAATTACAACTCCCTCGGTGTGGATGGGGTTTATTACCAGTCCCACCGAACCTATGAGGAAGTGGGCTTGAGGCGCGAAGTTCCGTTGGGGAAAGACGCCTTTTTCGATTTTGAATTACGCTCCCATTGGATCGAAGACTCCTGGGCGAACTCCTTCCGTATCCTCGCGCAGATTCCCTTTGAGGTTGAAGTGGACGTGAAAAACCACGCTCAATCCGTACCCGCCTCCCAGCCTTAGATATGTTTTCCCGAAACATCAGGCCCTTAGGAATCATCCTCGGAATATTTTTTATTTTTTTGATGGCTTTGCCTCAGCCAACGACGGCCGACTCGGAAAGGCCTTTGCGAAGGCTCAACTGCGGGGTCGCCGGTCCCGCCGATCTTCCTCCCGACGCGCCGGTCGTTTTGATTTTGCACGGAACGGCTGCGACCGGAGCGAGCATGCTTACCCTCTGTGACCAACTCCAACTGCCGCCCTGCCGGTTTGTGTTGCCGGACGGTCCCTTCCGGGCGAAAGGGGCCTATGCCTGGTATGACCGTTTTACTCACAGCCGCAAGGACATCGAATATAGCCGGGATTGTCTTTTTGAGGTCATGGACCGGTTTTGTAAAGAGCCTGTCGATTCATCCAATCCCGCCCTTTCGACGAAGCCCCGATCTGTGATTGTCATTGGATTTTCCCAGGGCGCGGTCATGGCATTAGAAGCCGGGCTGAATTACAAAGGCAATGTGAAAGCCATTGTTTCGTTAAGCGGATACATCGGGGAGCCGGATCAAACCCTGGCCCATCCAAAAGCTGATTTGAAAACCCCCATTTTCCTCATGCAGGGTGTTGAGGACCCGGTGGTCCAGGAGGAAATGGGACTCTCCACCATAAAAGCCTTGAGAAAAGCGGGGTATCATCCCTTTATGAAGAAACTACCTATGGGTCATAAAATTACCGCAACCGAAATTTCAGAAGTTTCGAAATTTCTTCGAGAAGTGCTTTTGCTTTATCACTCCTAGTTCCTTGGTTTTTATTTTTAAAACAAACTGATAAACTTCCGTCCGGCAAAAAATATGACAACCCCCCATCACTCCAAAATCGCTTTTACAACCCTCGGCTGCAGGGTCAATCAATACGACACCCAAGCTCTTAAAGAACGCCTGGAAGAAGCCTTTTTCCAACCCGTTCCATTTAATGAAAGGGCGGATGTCTATGTTATCAACACCTGCACGGTCACGGCGGCGGCGGATGCGGAGGGCCGGCTTTTGGTTCGGCGGGCCAAGGCGCTCAATCCAGACTCTTTCGTGGTTGTGACAGGCTGTTTGGCCACCGACAAACCCCGGGAAGTCGCCTCCCTTCCGGGGGTGGACCTGGTGGTTTCCAACCATGAAAAATCCTATCTCCTCAATAAAATCCTTCAAGCCAAACCTGACTTAAACGCCGATGGATCCATTCGGGAGGGGACGAATGATTCAACTGGGTCTCCCTGGGGAGGGGGGATTTCCCGCTTTGACGGTCACCAGAGGGCCACGGTCAAGGTTCAGGACGGATGCAATTTTGGCTGTTCCTTTTGCCTCATTCCGCGAGTTCGGGGAGAAATGGTTTCTCGGCCTCTCGCCGATATTCTGGCCGAAGGCCGCCGGCTCGCGGATCGGGGAGTGAAAGAACTGGTTTTGGCCGGGATCCAGCTTTCGTCCTACGGACGGGACTGGGGACTGAAACCGTCCGAACCCCGCTTGGCGCCAGTGATCGAAAAACTATTGGAACTTCCCGGGATTCGAAGGGTACGGTTGTCTTCCTACGCGGTGGCCGATTTTGAGGACGCGCTTCTGCCGCTCTGGAAATCGGAACAGGGGCTTTGCCCCCACCTGCATTTGCCACTTCAAAGCGGCGACGAAGGCATTCTCAAGGCGATGCGCCGGCCCTATACATTGGACCGTTATCAACAAGCTTTAGAGAAGGCCCGGCAGGCAGCGCCCCATCTGGGATTGACTGGGGATATCCTCGCGGGTTTTCCAGGCGAAACCGAGAATGCATTTCAAAACACGCTCAACGCGATTCGGGATATGGATTATATCGACTTCCATCCCTTCCCCTATTCGGATCGACCGGATACCCCGGGAGAAGGCATGACCCCCAAGGTGGATTCAAAAGTGCTCCATGACCGGATGGAACGTTTGAAAATTTTGAAAACCCAATGCCTCGAAAAAGCGGCTCACAAGGCATTGGGAAAAGAAGTCAGGGTTATCACCGAGCGTTACGACCATAAAAATTTCGCGGGCTTAACGGACCAGGGATTGCGGGTGGTGTTCCCAAAGACGCAGGAAAACCTTGGGATGGAAACGCGTTTGCGAGTCACCGGCTTCGGGGAAGGAGCGGCCATTGGCGAAGAGTTCTGATTCCGTCAGCCTATGGGACCGGCTTTATATGTGGTATTTCTACCGCAAACGGGCCCTGGAACATGACCTGCCCGAAAGACGGGTGGGCTGGAGATCCCGGAGAAACCAGGAATTGCGGTTCGGATCCCTGGTGAAAGTCGGGGATCTGTCCGGCCAAAGAATCCTGGACCTGGGCTGCGGGCTCGGCTGTCTTTACGGGTATTTAAAAAATCAAGGTTGGGACGGCGAGTATACGGGCTACGACCTCCTGGGTTTCATGGTGAAGGGCGCGGCCAAAAGGTTTCCCGGTGTCCATTTCGAGAAAAGGAATTTTTTGGAAAATCCCCCCGAACGAACCTGGGATTACATCCTCATCAACGGGGTCTTCAACCATAAGGTCAAGGACAACTGGACTTGGATAGAGGAAATGGTCCAGTTGTCCTTAAACAAAGCCAAGAAGGGTGTGGCCTTTAATATCTTAGTGACGGGTCAGGGCTGGGGGGATGAGGATCTTTTTTACGCCGACCCCCATGAGCTGGAAAGTCGGGCTGCCCGTTGGACGGGTGGGAATTACAGGCTTCTGCGCGATTACTTAGACGAGGATATGGCTGTCCATCTTTATCCCTTACCGGATTGAGCTCAAAAAGATGGCAAAGATCGTGATAACGCCATAAACTTCTAGTTGATTAAAGTTTTTTTGATTCCACTGCAAGGAGGCGTCATGTCAAAGCTTTGCACCTTTTGCAAAATCGTCCATCATGAGATTCCCGCTACCATTGTTTATGAAGATGACAAAATATTGGCCTTTAACGATATCCGTCCGGCCGCGCCCGTTCATTTGCTCCTCATTCCTAAGACGCACTATGACACCCTGGGTGATGTGCCTTCCGGAGATGCCGTTCTTTCTCACCTGGCTGAGGTGGGCAAAAAAGTGGCCGAGCAAATGGGATTGCGCGAGGGATACCGTCTTGTCGTGAATGTGGGTGACAACGGAGGCCAAACGGTCTATCACCTGCATCTGCACCTTTTGGGGGGCCGCTTCATGGCCTGGCCCCCAGGGTAAGTGGCATTTGGCGCTCAACCGCACAAGCCCCTGAAGTTGTTTATCTACAAGGGTTTCCCGTCGGCTCTTTCCTTGACGCACCCCCCCTTCAGCTATTAGACTCCTTGCTCCCGTGAGGCCTTTTTAACCCTTACGGTCATCCCACCCATAGAGGGGAGCGTGACCCACGTGGTCGAAGTCAGATTGGAAGAAAACGAACCCATCGAAAACGCCCTCAAGCGTTTCAAGAAGGTCGTTCAAAACTCAGGGTTGATCTCGGAAATGAAGAAACGCGAATTTTACGAGAAACCCAGTGAGCGCCGTAAAAAGCGCGAAGCCGCCGCCCGCAAAAAGGCCCGGCGCCGTGCCATGAAGTTCCGCAACGATTAATCACCCTAGGACCCTCCCGTTCCGGGAGGGTCCTTCATTTCCCTCCCTAGTTTAATTTTTCCGACTTTTTTGGAGGCTCCCAATGGCATCTCCCCTATTCGACAAGATCAATGCCGATCTCATCACGGCCATGAAGGCCAAGAACGAGGCTGCGGTTTCGGCCTTGCGCATGCTTAAGTCCGCGATTAAATACAAAGAAGTCGACCTGAAACGCGAGCTCACCGACGAAGACGTGGTGGAAGTCCTCGGCAAGCAAGCCAAGCAGAGAAAAGAATCCATTGAGGGCTTTGAAAAGGGCGGCCGCGCCGAATCCGCCGCCAGCGAGAAAGCCGAATTGACCCTGATTGAGACCTACCTGCCGGCCGCGATGTCCGAAGGGGAAGTCGCCCAACTGGTGGAGGAAGCCGTGAAGGCCACGGGAGCCTCGGGCCCCAAGGATATGGGGAAGGTGATGGGCTGGTTGACCCCCAAGTTGAAGGGCAAGGCGGACATGGGCAAGGTGAGCGGATGGGTTAAGGCGAAGTTAGGTTGATTCAAAACCTTCTCCACCCACGGGGGGCGAGGGGATAACACCGGGTTGGTTCTACCATAGACCGTCCCGCTGTTCGGCCAAAACCTTTTGGACGAACAGCCTGTTTAGGAAGTCGATGATTCTTTCTCCATCCTTTTATTCCCGTCCCACGGTTCGGGTGGCCCGAGATTTGTTGGGTCAAATTCTTGTCCATGAAACACCCCAAGGCAAAACTTCAGGGCGGATCGTGGAAGTCGAAGCCTACCTGCCTCAAAACGACCCCGGCTGTCACGCGGCCCGGGGAAAAACCCCCCGCAATCAAGTGATGTTTGGCCCTCCCGGACGGGCCTATGTCTATTTTTGCTACGGCAACCACTATCTTTTCAATGTCGTGACTGAAAAAGAGGGTGTGGCGGGCGCGGTTTTAATCCGGGCCCTTGAACCGGTCGCGGGTAGTGAGCTCATGGCCAAGCGCCGGGGTGATCTGGATCCTGAAAATAAAAACCTGACGAATGGCCCGGGGAAACTGGTCCAGGCTCTCGGCCTCACCCGGAGCCACAACGGAGCGGATCTTTGCCGGAAACCGCTTTACCTGATCGCGGCCGAACGAAAAGGAAAAAGAGGGGTCACGACCCGCATTGGCATCACCGAGGGTTCGGATTTGCCTTTACGGTTTTACCTGGAGGGGACAGACTACCTATCCGTCAAACCGGGTTCGGATCGGCCGTCTCCGGGGATGAAAAAGAAGATGCAGCAAACACTAAGCCGTCAAGGAACCTGATATGAGCCATTCTTCGCCTGAGAAAGCCCTTCATCATTTTTTGGAAGCTGTGGAGTTTCCCGCCCTTCTCAAGGAACTTTCCCTGGGTTGCCAGACCCCCGCGGGAAAAACGACGTTATTGGCCTTTCATCCCCTGACGGATCCGATTCAGATCGGTGAAAAAATTCTCAAGACCCGGGAACTGGAACAGCACATTATCAAGGACGCTCCTCCCTCTATTCCGGATTCCCAGCGTTTTTACAAGGCTTTCGAGGCGGCCCAGTCCCAGGGCCAGGTGTTTTCCGGGGAAGAGCTTTCCTCCCTGGCGGATTTTCTTGAGGCGGTCATCCGCCTGCGCCGGTACCTGTCCCCGGATAGAGGCATTCCTCCCTCGTTTCAGGAATGGCTGACCCGCCTGAACGCCCTGCCGGAACTCAAAGAACTGATCCGTTCCCAGGTGTCCTCCAAGGGCGAAATGGTGGATGACGCCTCGCCCGAATTAAAAAGCTTGAGGGATCAATTGCGGAACCTTCGGTCGGAAATCCAGGAATTTTTCCAGGGCTTTCTTCAACAGGCCGAGGCGGAAACGATCTTTCAGGACCGGTTGGTCACCGAACGGGAAGGACGGATGGTCGTGCCGGTCAAGCGCGAACGCCAAAGCTTTGTCCCCGGTTTTGTCCACGGGGTTTCAGCTTCCGGTTCCACCCTTTTCATCGAGCCCCAGGCGACGGTCGAGAACAACAACCGGGTCAAAGAGATACTCATGCGGGAAGATGAGGAAATCCGCCGCATCCTGAGAGAATTGACCCAGAAGGTCATCGCGGCGGCCGGGGAATTAAAGATAACCCTGCAAGTTTGCGCGGAAATCGACAGCCATTCGGCCCTTGCCATGTTTGCCTCATTGTTCGACGCCCAGTTTTTGACGCCGGACGCGGCCGCTCCCCTGGTGCTCAAAAACGCCAGGCATCCACTGCTTTCCTTGGAAGCGGGAGAGAAATTCCGAGGGAAGATCGTTCCCCTGGATCTGGAATACGGGGGGGAGGTTCGCATCATTTTGGTCTCAGGGCCCAACGCGGGAGGAAAGACAGTGGCTCTCAAGACCCTGGGGTTGACCTGCGCCATGGCCCTGAGCGGTATGCCGGTGATCGCCTCGGGCCAAAGCACGATTCCTCTCTTTAAACATTTCGACACCGATCTGACCGATGGGCAAAGCCTCATGGATCACATGAGCACCTACGCGGCGAAGCTTACCGCCTTGAAGCGCATGCTCGACCACGCCGAACCTCCCTGTCTCTTTCTCCTGGATGAACTGGGCGCGGGCACCGACCCGCTGGAGGGCGGGGCGCTCGGATTGGCCTGTCTCGAAAGTTTTCGGGAGAAGGGGGCTTTCGTGTTAGGAAACACCCATCAACCCATTCTGAAGCTTTTAACACAGGAAGAGCAGGGAATGGCCAACGCGGCCATGCTGTTGGACGAGGTTTCGGGCAAACCCACTTTTAAACTCGTTTCAGGCGTGCCGGGCCGGTCCTATGCCTTTACCCTCGCCAAACAAATCGGTTTTCCTGAAACCATCATGGAAAGGGCCAAGGCGCATCTGCCCGCGGGAGAAGCGGATCTGTCGGAAGTTTTGTCCAAATTGGCCCTTGAAAAGCAATTGGCGGAAAAAGCCCGGATTGATTCGGAACGGACCCGGGAAAAGGTCAAGAAGATGGAAGTGGAATTGGAAACCGCCCGGCGACAGATTAAAGACGAAGCCAAGCGAATCAAGAAAGAAGCCCAGATCGAGGCCGAGGGATTGCTCAAGAATACCCGTCGGCAGATGGAACATTTGATCCAGGGCGTGGGGAAAAAGCCGGGAACTCCGCCCCCTGTGGTCAACCGGGACCGGGTCCGCAACGCCAAGGAAGAAGTGAACCGAAAATTGAGAAACATCGCTCCCCGCCCGGAAAGGGTCATTCTTGAAATCCGCGAACTTACCGCCGGGGAATCGGTCCACTTCAAGCCTGGCAAGTGCAAGGTGCTGGTGGTTTCAGCCGACGACGACAAGTCCGAGGCCATTATTCAGATGGAAAACGGCCTTAAATTATCCTGCAAGTATTCCGACCTGGGACATATGACCGACCAGCTGAAACCGGCGCCCCTACCGCGCCCCCAGGCCACCGGTGTGATGAGTTCGCAGGCCATGGCCGAAAAGGGAAAACTCGAAGTGGATGTACGGGGAAAAATGGTCGACCAGGCCCTGCCGATCATCGATAAGTTCATCGACGACGCCCTCTTGGTGGCGCTTCCTTTCGTTCGTATCATTCACGGAAAGGGCACGGGGGCCTTGAAAGAGGCGATTCACAAGCATTTACCCGTCTCCCATCCAAGCGTCACTTTCAACTTGGCCGAACCGGCCCAGGGCGGAGCCGGGGTGACGGTGATTAAATTTAAACCAAGTTAAAGGCCACACCCACACCTAAAGCCAACACAAAGCCACATGGTCACAAAGGTTTTTAGATGAACGAAGCGAATTCAAAATATGCAAGAGTTGACTCGGAAGTGGAAAAACTTGCGCAAATAGTTGTTGATGCCGCCTTCAAGCTTCATTCAACGTTGGGACCTGGTCTGTTGGAGGGTGTTTATGAGGCTTTATTGAGCCATGAATTGAGACTGAGAGGGCTCAAGGTCGAGAAACAGGTGTTATTGCCGTTGACCTATGAGGGAATGACATTGGACGCAGGCCTAAGGCTGGACCTTTTAGTGGAAGATAGATTAGTGGTTGAACTAAAAGCCGTTGAAGCCCTGTTGAAAGTTCATCAAGCCCAATTAAAAACATATCTGAAATTATCAGGACACCCCTTGGGGTTACTGATCAATTTCAATGTTCCTTTGATTAAGGATGGCATTGAACGGGTGATCCTGACCGAAAAACTTTCATCCACCTCTCAATCTTGAAGTGTGAATGAAATGGATATTTCGAACAATGATGGTCAACTTTGTGTCTTCGTGGCTTTGTGTTGGAAGTGTTTTGGCCGATGTTTGGGCTTGGGGTTAAGGTTGAGGAGTTAAATGAAATATTCAGATGAAATCATCCAGCGGGTCAAGGACGCCACCGACATCGTGGCGGTGGTCGGCGAGCACGTGCAGCTCAAGAAGGCCGGTTCCTCCTACAAGGGTCTTTGTCCCTTCCACAATGAGAAAACTCCCAGTTTCATGGTCTCTCCCGCCCGAAACAGTTTTCATTGTTTTGGATGCGGCAAGGGCGGAAATGCCATCACCTTTCTGATGGAAGTCGAACGCTTGAGCTTTCCTGAGGCCCTCAAACTTTTGGCGGAAAAATCCAACATCGAACTGCCCAAGCCCGTGGAGAGGGAAGAGGATCGGGAAGGGGATCGATTGAGGGAGCGACTCTTCGCCCTCAATGACTTCGCCGCTAAATATTTTCAGGAAAAGCTCTTGGCCACCGAGGGACAGTCCGCCCGGGAATATTTCAAGGGCCGGGGATTTAACAAGGAAGATGCGTTGAAATTTCTGATCGGTTTCGCGCCTGCGGGTTGGGAAACCCTTAAAATCGCCGGGCAAAAAGCCGGATTTTCCCAGGAAGAATTGCTGGCGGCCGGCTTGATTGTGCACAACGAAGAAAAAAACAGCTTTTATGATAAATTTCGGAATCGCCTCATCTTTCCGGTCAAGAATAACTATGATAAAATTATCGGCTTTGGCGGAAGAGCTCTCGGTGAGGATCCCGGTCCCAAATATCTGAATTCCCCGGAGACCCTTCTCTTTAAAAAAGGCGAAAATCTTTATTTGCTGGAGGCGGCGAGGGAGTCCATCCGGCAAAGGGGATTCGTGACGGTGGTTGAGGGCTATTTTGACGCCCTGGCGCTTCACCATCATGGTTTTGAGAATACGGTTGCCACTTTGGGTACCGCGTTGACGTCCCAACATGGAAGGATTCTCAAGCGTTATACGCAGGAAGTGGTTTTTTCTTACGATGCCGATGAAGCAGGGCAGGCCGCGGTGGCCCGGAGTTATGAGCCCCTGGCCTCGGCGGGCTTGCAGGTGCGGGTGATGGTCATGCCGGACGGCAAGGACCCGGATGAGTTTCTTCAGAGGCATAAGCCGGAAGAATTGACCGACCTGATGAAAAAGGCCCCTGATTATTTCAGGTGGTGGGCCGCTTCCATCCGGGGTAAAACCCTGGACCAGCCGGTGGAACAAAGGGTCCGGGCCCTGGCGCCGTTGGTCCCGGTGATTGCCGGACTGGGAACCGAGTCGCAGGTGCAGTCGGCCTGCGCCGCCGTGGAAAGCGAGATGGGACTGGATAACCGGGATTTTCTGGCCCTGGTCAATGAGGCCCGGAAAAAGGGAGTGCGTAAGCCGCTGGTCGAGACGGCCAACGTCAAGCCGGAGGGCGGTTCCGATCCCAAAAAGGTATTGGACGCGAGCCACGCCCAGTTGGAAGCCGAGTTTCTGGTCCTGCTGAACGAGGATAACGGGGATTTCATCCCCTGGGCCAAGGACGAATTGGCGCCCGAAGTTTTCGAGGACGAAAACTTCCGGCGTTTATTCGAGCAATTGTGTTCCGGGGAAAGATCCGTCAAGGAATTGGGCCAGGTGCCCGAACTGCAGCCGGCTTTTTTACGCATTGAGGAACGCACCAAGAAAGGCGTGCGGGAGATCATGCTGGGAGACCTGGCGGCGGCGTTGAAAAAGCGACGCGGAAAAAAACGAATGGCGGAGCTGAAAGCCCGCCAGATGGAAGCCGAAAAGGCGGGCCGACTCGAGGAATCGATGGCCCTGGCCCAGGAGCTGGTCCTGGTGAAGAAGCAATACCAACAAGAGGTGGAGCCCAAATGAAGCCACAAGCGCCCAAACCCAAGAGCGAACACGTCAGCAAGATCCTCGAGGTTGGGAAGGAAAAGGGGTATATCACCTACAAGCAGGTCAACGACATCCTGCCGGATGAGGTCGTGTCCTCGGAAGAAATCGACGACATTCTTCTGATGCTGGGCGAGAACGACATCCGGGTCGTGGACCAGGAAGAAAAGGCCGCCACGATTCCCGATGAGGAGAAGGACGCGGCCAACAGCCCTCCGGGCGCCATCGTGAAAGACGAAGACGAGGACGAAGACGAGGAGTTCGAGAAGACTTTTGAGACGGCCGGCGTGGAAACCCGCATGGGTGATCCGGTCAAGATGTACCTGCACGAGATGGGCCGTATCCCCCTTCTGACCCGCGAACAAGAAATTGCCATCGCCAAACGCATCGAAGCCGGCGAATTCAAGGTGGAAAAATCCGTGCTGGGCGCCCCTCTCGGCTTTCAGGAACTGCATAACCTCTTCACCGATATCATCAAGAAAAATAAAACTCTGAACGAAACCATCGACCTGGACCCCTACGTGGACCTGCCTGGGGGGGTGCCGGAAAAACAGATTTACGCCAAGATCCGCAAGAACCACACCAAGCTTAATTCGATGGAAAAACAGATCAAGGTTCTTCAGCACAAGGTGGGTCTCAAGTCGCTGGGCGTCGAACACCGGAAGACACTGGCCGAACAGCTGGACGTCAAACTTATCGACCTCATTTGGCTTGTCAAGGATTGCCAGTTCCTCAAAAAAGTCAAAGAACGCCTGATCAACCGCCTGCGCGACCAGGGCGAGGCGGTCGAGGAACAAGAGCATGTGATGCACCTGCAGGAAAAACAGCTCAAACTTTCCCCGGAACTCTACATCAAGCTGACCGCCTTCGTAAAAGGCGGCGTGGAAACCGCCACGCTGAAGGCTCTGGAGAAAAAAAGCACCCTGAAGGGCGACGATTTTGCCCGGGCGGCGGGATCGTGGAACGAGGCGCGCCGGGAAATCAAAAAGCTCGAAAAAGAAGCCATGGCTTCCCGGATTCATCTCAAGGTCATGATGCGCAACATCCGCGTAGGCGAACGGGAGGCTTACCAGGCCCGCATGGAACTGGTGGAAGCCAACCTGCGCCTGGTCATTTCCATCGCCAAGAAATACACCAACCGCGG
>CAZGKT010000030.1:7956-40354 GCA_964525605.1 uncultured bacterium | reverse complement strand
GTTTCCCCCGGTGGATTTCAAGTCCACTGCCTTACCAATTAGGACTAACCCTCCAGCCGGGTTGATTTTAACGATTTTTCTCTCGCCTGTCAGGGTTGCTCATTGTACTCAAAATCACTTTTGGAACAACCACGGAATGAAGAGAAACTATTTTCAAAAAGGTTACTTTTCCAAGTATCCTTTGAGTTCCCTGCTCCGAGAAGGATGTCTGAGTTTTCGCAGGGCTTTTGCTTCGATCTGGCGAATTCGTTCCCGAGTAACATTGTAGACGCTACCTACCTCTTCCAAGGTCTGAGTACGCCCATCGTTCAAGCCAAAACGCATACGGAGAATTTCAGCTTCTCGTTCCTTGAGGGTTCCCAATACTTTGCCAATTTTTTCCTGTAGAAGGACAAAGGCGGCGGCATCTGCTGGCGAAACTACCTGTTTGTCCTCGATAAAGTCTCCCAAGTGAACGTTGTTGTCCTCTCCGACCGGCGTTTCAAGCGAAACAGGGGACTGGGCAACTTTTAAAATAGATTGAACTTTTTCTATTGGCAATTCCAATCGTTCGGCAGCTTCGTCCGCCGTGGGTTCCCGTCCTAATTCTTGAGCCAGATCCCTGGAAACTTTGATGAACTTATTAATAACCTCATTCATATGAACAGGAATTCGAATAGTTCTGGCTTGATCTGAAATCGCCCGCGTGATGGCCTGACGAACCCACCAAGTAGCATAGGTGGAAAATTTATATCCCCGACGATACTCAAATTTTTCAACGGCTTTCATTAATCCGATGTTTCCTTCTTGAATCAAATCAAGGAAAGAAAGTCCACGATTCGCATATTTTTTAGCAATAGAAATAACAAGACGAAGATTTGCCTCTACCATTTCCATCCCGGCGCGGTAGGATTCTCGTTCCCCCTTGCGAATGTTTTTCATCATGGCCTTGATTTGATCGCGATCGGCCATGGTTTCTTTTTCGATCTTTTTGATGTTGCGGCGAGCTTCATCCCAGGCGAGTGCAGCCGTGAGAAAATCCCCGCCTTTAAGGGGACTCTTTTTTTCCATGGAGCCGAACTTGTTGGGAGCGGCAGTCTTTAAAAGGGTTGGAAGTTTGATGTAATCCGCGGGAGAAAGATTTAGACGGCTCTCCTGTTTATGCATCACGTGTTCTTGTCGTTCGATATTGTCGCCCTGCTCTTTCAAACGGTCATTAAGACGTTCCCGCACCTTTTTTTGGAATTGGCAATCCTTGACCAGCCAGATCAAATCGATCAATAGGGAATCAAGCTTTTCGGCCAGCTTCTTCTTTTTTTCAGCGTTTAATGATTTGAGGCCGACTTGATGCTGAAGGGTTTTGATCTGCCGTTCCAGAACCTTGAGTTTCCCATGATTTTTTTTGATCTTATCCATGATCTTTTTCTCGGGGATTCCTTCGGGCAGATCGGCATAAGGGTTTAAATCGATGGTTTCCTGTAGGGTCTTCTTTTTTTGGAGGATAGATAAGAAGAGTTCATGCAGTTGCTGAAAACCTAAAGCGGAACCCAAAACTTCTTTTCCCACCATAAACTCGCCGGCCTCAATGCGCTTAGAAATGGAAATTTCTTCCGCGCGACTCAGCAAAGGCACACGACCCATTTGGTGAAGGTAAAGTTTAACCGGATCGCCCATCCGAGATTCGGCGCCCGATTCTACAAAGGACTCAACCGGTTCATCATCTTCGTCTTCATTCTTGACTAGAGCGGCGGGGGCATCAGCGCTTGATTCTGAAGAATCGTCAGAATCAACGGTTGTTTTTTCCGCCCGGTTTACGACTTCGATGTCATTTTCGCCTAGGGCGAGAAGAAGATGATCGATCTCTTTTAAGGAAACCACTTCTTCGGGAAGAATATCGTTCACCTGTTTGTGCGTGACGAATCCTTTTTCTTTTCCAGCGGCGATAATTTTAATGAGGTAAGGTGATTTTTTCTTTGATTCGGGTTTAATGATGGAATAGTCCTTTTTAAAGTTTTTTTATTTTGTTGGCGGTGAAAAAAGAAACTCCCGCAATGCCATTGTGGTCAAAAATCTTGAGGATCTCTCAATAATCATAAAAATCCGTTTCCCTTTTGAGTTTTAACCTTTGTTTTTTGATGGGCCACAATAGGGGGACTCATCCTATAGATATTTTTAAAAATAGGTAGAAAATCGGCGCTTTTCAATATAAAGGGTTTATTTCTACGTAATTATTTGAGGGGTGCAAATGCTTAATGGGCTTAAAAAGGGCTTTTCTACACCGTTTTTTATCGTCAAATAGGTCAAAATCGCTATTTCCGGATTGGTTGCTAGGGGGTAATAGGATGAAAGCCCATAGGAGAGGATGAGACGGCAAGGGTTGATCGCGTTTAAGATATTCTCTTGAGACGGGCAATTTATGGCTTCAATGGCTTGATCTGGGCCACGATGATGCGCAATTTTTTGGCTGCATCGAAGATTCGATCGTCCCGGTAGAACTCTCCATAATAGATAGATTTAATCCCGGCGTTGGCTACCATTTTGAAACAGTTCCAGCAAGGGGAGGCTGTTACATAAATGTCGGCTCCATCTACCCTGACTCCATTGCGGGCAGATTGGATGATAGCGTTGGATTCAGCGTGGATAGTAGCCACGCAGTGGTTGTCTTCCATCATATGGCCGGCGTCGTCACAGTGTGGCAGGCCCCGAACACTTCCGTTATAACCCGTGGAAAGAATGGTTTTATCCCGCACGATCACCGCGCCCACATGTTTACGGTCACAGGTAGAACGGGTGGCCACTTCAGTGGCGATATTCATGAAATACTGATGCCAATCCACTCGGATCCGGTGGGAAGGTCGGGCTTGGACCGCCTGTCGCATTTGGTTGACGGAAGATTTTCTTTTTTGAAGACGCTGAACTGAATTCTTTTTGAATTTTGTTTTCAATTTTAGAGACATGGGTACCTCGCAAAGTGAAATTCCTAGTGCCAATTTACCAAAGTTTCCAATTATTTATGTGCCTTTTAATATGGGATCAAGTGCGAACAGGGCAATTTTTTTGTAAGGATGCCAATGTTCCTTTGATTCAGCCAGGCGGGGCAGTCCCTCGGCATCACCCGTATTCACATAATCGAACCCGTCTAATTGACGGCATAGGGTAGAAAAAATATAAGCCGAGAGACCTTTGATTGTTAGATCCGTAACCTCTAACAAAACACCAAAGGTGTCTTGGCTTAAGGGTACGCCAGCTGTGTAAGCTGATAAACGGTTTCCCAAGAACACGACCCAAGCGGAGATGCCCCACTTTTCTCCATGAAGAAGGGTTTGAAAATGAGCCTTTTGTGCGGAGAGTATCATTTTTTCTCCCTGCGGGTTCTCGAGCGTACGGAGACGTTGTGATTTCCATCGATCGAATAATTCGCCACAAGCTTTCATGTCGGAAGAACGATAAGGACGGAAAAGAACCTTTTCATTCCGCAAAAGATGGTTCATTGACGCTCTTTGAGAACGGAAAGAATCTCCCTGAAGACTTGCTACGTGTGACCGCTCATAAAGATATTCCGTCATGGTGGATCGGGACGGATAGTGAGGAATATTCTTTAAAGAAGGTTCAGTAAAACCCTCAATTCGTGATACCCCTGTTCCGGGACCGTTGATTTGTTTCATATACTCAAATGCCCAACCTATCGCCTCAGAGGACAAAGGCTTAGGGGGGGCAGGGAAATAAACATATTTGTGGTAATAAGCCAGGATGAACTGTGTTCTATTTTTGACCGCCCAAGCATAGGTGTATTGGTTTTGCCACATAAGAAATGAAGAAAGCGATGTATTGAGAGAAGATGCATTCCTGAAATGAGTATCGGCCAAATCCAAAGCAGAATCTAGGGATTCGATTCGGTCAAAAAAATCGGTTTGAAAAAACGGGAGAAGAGGCAAGGACACCTCAAAATAAAAGGCCCCAGAATTTCCGGGGCTTTTTTATTATTGGCCGGTTAATACCCTGGCGATTTCCCGTCGCAAACCGTAACTTAATCGATGTGCCCGGGAAGGGGGCCGGTAATTTGCCAGATACTGAGGCAAATTAGGTAACTCCACTACCCCATGCTCATGACTGACCACTGCCGAAGCGTCTCCCTGCGGATGGGCAAAAACCACTACTCCCTGGATCCATATCTGTGAGCACTCTTGAGCCCAGCGTGGAGGCAGATTGGCTTCCAGGTGACTGCGCAAATGATAGATCTGTGTGGCGACCTGTTTCAACGGGTTGTAAAAACCCCGTTTGTAGCGGGAACGAGTCTTGCGGGCCCGTTTATGAAGAGTCCATTCGCGATCCAAGACTTCCCCAGCAATGCGACCCCGTAAGTATTTGGTCTCTATGACAAACATGGTGTTATTGGTGATCAACAAGTGATCGAGTTCTCGCGCCTTGTCCCCCGATTGAAACTGTACCGAGTGGAGGACTTTTGCGTCCATTGGCAGACCATCGAGAACTTTGGCAGTCATGGCCTCGCCCTCACTGCCTTCACCAACGATCCGGTTGCGGTGCTGGGCGACCATAAATCCCCAAACCCCAAAACAGAAGAGAGGAAGCCCCAACAAAATTTTCCAAATCCAACCGAAAAAGAAAAACGCGATAAAACTCAACGCAAAAAGACTAAACGAAATCCATCTCCAGCGTGTCACCCAGCGCATAGCCCGGGGGGGCTGGAGTGCCCTTAAAGTGGCAACCATAAATTACGCCTTTCCCAGCGACAACTTTCGCACTTCCACAACCTCTTCCTGGAAGATACTGATGAACTGAGGATGTTTGCGGATCAGAGAGGAGAGATCGGTGCTTTCCAAGTATCGCTGTATCCAATCTAAATAATTTTGAATATTCGCGGACACTTCACGCCGCGACAGAGCTGGACATTTGGTGTCCACGCCCAACAACACAGAGCGGTGGTCTTTGCTTTCCATCACCACCACAGGGTACATCGAGCAATCCAGGGGACGAGCCTCGTAAATCTTGCACGTATGATCCCCGGGATTAAAAAACGAGCAGGCAAAACCATGCCCGCACTTTACCAGATCGGCCTTGGAAGAAAGGCCCGCGCCTTTCTCATGAAATGAACCGGTGACAGGCAAACTATCCACTGAAAGCCGCTCGGCCGGAAAAAAGAAAGGCGACAAAGCTGCATTTTTTTCAGGGAACCTGCAACAGACAGGACACTCCAGGCAAATCTCACTTGGCACTAACTGAGGCGGCTGGGGAAACATGAAAACCTTGTTCTAAAGATTGTAAATGCCGATCCCAATGATGATCAGTCCCCCGATAATCAAAATCGGGGCCAAGGTCATGGAACCCGTCGCCAAAAACATGTAACCCGCAACCAAAACTCCCGCGCCAGCACCCAAAGTCAATTTGCCCGCACTGGACATTCTGGGTTGGATTGAATTGATTGTTTTCATGTTTTTTTCCGGCATGAGGTTTGTCCTCCATTGGCCTAAAACCGGAAGCATTGTATCAGAACCTTCAAAAGGAATTAGCCTTTTTGGTCGTCTTGGTATCGATCTAGGTTTGAAAAAGTGTTTTCACTTCGGTTTATTAAGGGTGTTTTGTCTAATTCAGGTTCAACTTTATTGAAAAATAAAGGACAAAAGGGTATAGGTGAGGGCGGTGACCTTCCCTTCCCCTTCTAATAGATTGGGTTGCTTATTTTGGTTGGAATTTTTTGGTGATACGAAAAGACCAAACGGCCAAGATTAAAAGGATGGTTTCCAATAGGGCTTTTATCACAATTTTTAAGGAAGCTCCCCTGGCTTTGCCACCGCTTCGGTCATGATAAATGGAAGGAACCTCAATAAAATGATAGCCTAAAAATTCCAACTTGGCGCAAATCTCACTTTCGATGAGTGAACTTTTAAGCTTTAAATCAATCTGGATTAACGTCTCTCGTTTATAAGCCTTTACCCAATTAATATCTTTCAACCGAATTCCAAGGAATACTCGATTAACGATCCGATTTATCCGTGACAAAAGAACCCTGAAAAAGTTGTATCCCCTTCGTGTTTCACGATAGAAAGATAGGCAGGTTTTTGACTCGAGCCGGGGATAGGGGAGCAACTCGTTCAAGTCAAATTGGGCATCCGCTGGAACTACGCAAACATTTTCGAAACGGGAATGAAAATATCCGCTTCGAAGAGCCGCTCCAATGCCCATGTTATGCGGGTGAGTTATGAATCGTACATTGGAATATTTTTTTTGAAAGGTTTTTATCAAGCGAGGAGAATTATCCGAACTGCCATCATCTACAAAGAGGATCTCGTTTTTGGGAGATGAAATTTTCTTTAATAACTTTTGAGCCTGCATTCCCACCCGGAGAACTGATTTCTCCTCGTTATAACACATCACTACGATAGACCAGGACTGGCGCGAATTTTTCAACGGAAAAGTTCCTTTGGCCCGAAGAAATAAAAATGAATTAATTAAATGTTATGCGTTGAATTTCGACAAACCCATTTTGACGGCTTTGGTCACGACCGAAACCTGATCAGGCTTCAACTCGGGGAAGAGAGGGAGGGAAAGGACATTTTGGCAAAGAGATTCGGCGATGGGGAAATTACCCGATTTATAACCCAGATCCGAGTAGGCTTTTTGCAGGTGAACGGGGATAGGATAATGGATATTGGTTTGAATCTCTTGCTGGGACAAAAATTGAATCAAATCATCCCTTCTTTCGGTTCGAATGGCATAAACATGGTACACATGGCGGTGGGAATAAGATGCGCCAGGAAAAGTAACATTGGAATCTTGAAGTTCATTGTCATATTGTTGGGCAAGTGCCCGCCGGGCTTCTGTCCATGCTTCCAGGCGTCGTAATTTAACCCTCAGGATAGCTCCTTGGATGGCATCCATCCGATAATTAAAACCCTTAAGATCGTGATGGTATTTTTTTTCCGCGCCCCAATCGCGGAGCATCCTCACGTTTTTGGCCAAGACCGGATCTTGGGTTGTGATCGCTCCGCCTTCTCCGAAAGCCCCCAAATTTTTACCGGGATAAAAACTAAAGCATCCCAGGACGCCCATGCTTCCCGCCCGGCGCCCTTTATATTCGGCGCCATGGGCTTGGGCCGCGTCCTCGATTACTTTCAAGCCGTGCTTTTGGGCGATATCGAGGATGGGATCCATATCAGCGCATTGACCGTAAAGATGGACGGGTAAGAGAACTTTGGTTCGCTTTGTAATAGCCTTTTCGATCAAGGAAGGATCAATGTTGAGTGTTTCGGGTTGAACATCCACGAAAACGGGTTTAGCTCCGGTATAAAGAATGGCCGCAACGGTCGCCACGAAGGTATTGGGAACCGTGATCACCTCATCACCGGGTTGGATTCCCGCCGCCAGAAGTGCTAAATGAAGGGCGCTAGTTCCTGTGTTAACCCCAATCGCGTGCCGTGACTGGCAATAGGCAGCGAATTCTTCCTCGAAAGCCCCGACTTCCTTGCCGAGAACATATTGTCCGCTCCCCAAGACGGAAATGACTGTCGCGTCGAATTCCGGCTTGAGACTCTGGTATTGGGCTTTAAGGTCGAGGTAGGGAATCATAGGGAGTGCCGGTCCCACTCAAGGGAAACGGGATGGCCGTGTTGGGCGATAGATTGGGAGGCTTTTTCAAGAATGTGAACCACGTTTAATCCCGCTTGGCCGTCGGATAAAGGTTTTTCACCGGTCTGAATACACTTCAAGAAAGCGGAGACCTCGGTTTTTAGTGCTTCAGTCATGTCCAGGTGGGGAGTCCAAATATCACCCGCACGGTAATCTACCATCAATTTGTAAAATTTCTCAGGCTGATCCGAGAGCACAATCCCCTTGTCGTAAACTTTTATTTTTTCTGTCACTTCCACGTCATCGTAAACAATCATTTTTTTGTCCCCGCCAATCAAGGTTTGACGAATCTTGACGGGAGCAAGCCAATTGGCGTGGATGTGGGCGATCATGTTCTCCTCGAAGAAACAAGTCAGGTAAGCAATGTTTTCCGGGGCCCCGGGGACGTGGGAAATGCCAGTCGCTGCAACCGCTATTGGTTTTTTACCCAACACGTAATTCATGATCGTTAAATCGTGAACGGCCAGGTCCCACAGGACATTGACGTCGTGCTGAAACAGCCCCAGATTGACCCGCACCGAATCGTAATAGTAAATCCGGCCCAGTTGGCCTGCATCAACCAGTTCTTTGATTTTGCGTACTGCTCCGGTATAGATAAACGTATGATCCACGAAAAGGACTCGTTTTCTTTTTTCGGCCTCTTCGATCAATTGCAGGACCTGCTGGCTATTGGAGGCGAGTGGTTTTTCAACAAAGACGTGTTTTCCCGATTGAAAGGCTTGCATGCAAAGATCGAAATGAGAGGAAACAGGGGTGGCAATGGCAACGGCGTCGATCTTGGAATTTTTAAAGATGTCCTGCGGAAGGAGCGTCGTTTGAATTGAGGGATGGCGTTTTTTGGCTTTATCCAGGTTGGATTGTTTTAAATCGGCTACCATCAGCACCTGGGCTCCGTCGGATTCGGAAAAATTTCTTACTAAATTGGGACCCCAGTAACCATAACCAATGATGCCCATGTTGATCATATTCAAAATCGCTTTCGCGCGTTTTCGTGAATCAACTCTTTAAGCTGGAAAAAGTAATAATATCTTAGATGCATTTGACTGAAATAAAAGCGCAATGTTTGAGTGGACAAGCCAACAAAATTTCAGCATAAGGAACACGGGGTAGGAGAGTGGGTTAAGAGATAAGCATTAAACCCTGTTATAGAATCGAAATCAAAAAGGGCAATACAAGTCTCGGGTCAAATTTCTATGGCCGGGCGTAATATTTTAATACTTTATTAAACGCGTTAATGACGTCCTGAACATCCGTGCCGGACATTTTCGGGTAAAGCGGCAGAGAAAGAATCCTATCCGCCAAATGGGTGGAAGCGGGCAGATCCTGTTTCTTGAACTTGTATTTTTTCTGGTAAAAAGGGTGGAGCTGAAGAGGGATGAAATGGATGCCGGTGCCGATCCCCTCGTGTTTTAATTCTTCAAGAATTTGGTCCCGACCAATAGTCAATTCTTCAAGCCTGAGAATGACGATGTATAAGTGGTGGTTGGTCTGCCGGTCCTTGGCCCCGTAAAAAGGCCGCGAAAAACCCCGCAGCCCTTGAAAGGCCTGATCGTATTGTTGCACGATCTGGGCCCTGCGCCGGTTGAAGCCATCCAATTTATCCAGTTGGGGAATGCCGATGGCGGCCTGCAAATCAGTCATGTTGTACTTAAAACCAGGCTCGGTCACAAAGGCCTGGGGGCGTCCCTCAGAGGTATAGCGTTTCCAGGCGTCTTTGTCTAAGCCATGAAGCGTTAGACGCCGTAAACGGGAAACCCACTTGGATTCGTTGGTCGTAATGGCTCCGCCTTCCGCCGCGGTCATATTTTTGATGGGATAAAAACTAAAACAAGTAAAAGTACTGAGGTTTCCAATTTTGTTTTTTCCATAGGTGGAGCCTACCGCATGGGCCGCGTCTTCAATTACGGCAATTTTCTTTTTGCGGGCAATCGTTTGAATTTCTTTCATATCACAGGGATAACCCGACATGTGAACCGCAATGATACATTTGGTCCTGCGGGTGATAGCCCCAGAAAGAAGTTTGACGTCAAGATTGAGGGTTTGGGGATCCACGTCCACAAATACCGGCTTCGCGCCCACATGCTCAATCACGTTGGCGGTAGCGGCAAAAGTTATGGGTGGCAAAATCACCTCGTCACCAGGACCGATGTCGAGAACAGTGAGGGCCAAATGGAGAGCTGAGGTGCACGAATCTACAGCGACACAATGCTTTACTCCCAGATAATTCTTCAGCTTTTCTTCGAATTTTTGTGTGCGGGGGCCCGTGGTGAGCCAGCCGGAACGAAGAGTCTCCAAAACTTCCTTTTCCTCCTCGGCGCCCAGAGAGGGCAAGGCGAAGGGTAGGAAATTTTTCCGGATCGGTTCACCGCCTTCCGCGACGGGTTTGTTCACAAAGGACTTCAGGGCGCGGATGTTGTAATGTTTGTCATCGTTGACGTTGGGGAGGGTGCCGTCTTTCAAGGCCTGGGAGATTTCTTTGATGGCGAATTTCGCATCGTGTTTTGGGGTGAAACCCAGTTCTGTCCTCACCTTTTCAAAGCTGACACGGTAAGTCCGCTTATCCGGATCGTCCGGAGTCCATTCCAATTCCACATCCTTTAAATGAGAAGCCACCATCTGGGCCAGATCCGCGATTTGGTAATTTTGCTCGTCACAACCAACGTTGAATACCTTTTTCCCAACCTTTTCCAGGGGTTCGCGAATGACCTGGCTGAATATGCGGGCGACGTCGCGAACGTGGATGAAAGGACGCCATTGCTTTCCCCCACCCATGATAAAAATCTTTTTTTTCGTGACACCATTCATGGTCATCAGGTTGATGGCCAGGTCAAACCTCATGCGGGGTGAAAGTCCGAAAATAGTTGAAAACCTCAAAAGCGTGGGTTTGAAGGTTTCGTCCGCAATCGAAAAAAGGTATTCCTCCGCTTTGATTTTGCTTTCTGCGTAAACCGAAACGGGATTGTTAGGGGATTCTTCCGTCAGGATTTTTCCCTCGCCAAAACCATAGACACTGCAGGAAGAGGAAAGAACGAAACGGCTCACGCCGGCCGCTTTGGCCAGTCGAGCCAGTTGGAGGCTCCCCCCCACATTCACGTCCTCAGTCAACTCAGGGTTCAATTCGCAGGAAGGGTCGTTTGAGAGAGCCGCTAGGTGAATGACGGCATTAAAACCCAGGAGGTTTTTACCGCTTTTTTCCAAGTCTCGAATATCCATTTCCCAGACTTTGACTTTTTTCTTTTTCAGGAGGGGCTCAAGG
Organism: uncultured bacterium; assembly: GCA_964525605.1. Classification (GTDB taxonomy): domain Bacteria; phylum Oederibacteriota; class Muellerivitia; order Muellerivitales; family Muellerivitaceae; genus CAVTWJ01. The sequence continues at coordinate 29,475 of CAZGKT010000030.1, read as the reverse complement.
GAGGTTTTGCCAAAGTAGAATTTCTCCAAAACCGTAACCTCGTGGCCCTCGGACACAAGCAAGGGAACCAGAACGGCCCCGACATATCCGGCTCCTCCAGTGACTAAAACGCGAGCCATATCATTTTCCTTTCGATAATCGGATTCATTTGGTTTCCGACGGGCGCCAAAAATAGTCTAATTGAAAGGATTCCAATAAAAAGCCATTTTTGAGATAAAAACGAAGGGCCTTCAGGTTTTCGGGCTCGGTTTTCACGCCCAACGACCATCCTGCGGTTCGAGAGGCGCGTTGTGCGCTCTTTTGAACCAACCACATTCCCAGCCCCTGACCCTGGGCCTTTGGGGTCACGGCGATGAGATCAATCCAAAGTCTTTTGTTGGGGGCGTCTTTTTTTAGCGAAACAAAACCCAAGATTTTATTCAATCCAGCCACCCAGACTTCGTCCGCGTAATTCACAGCGTTTTTACCCCAAGCGCTGTAAATCTTTTGTGCAGCACCCCTTTTTAAGCCGAGCTCGTGGTAAAAACGCCCCTCCTGGAAAGCGGTGAAGGCAATTTTTTCCAATTGGGCGATGTCCTTTTTTTGAACCGCCCGCAGGGAAACTTCCGAATTTTTTGTCCCAAGAGATAAGGCGGCATGATCCTGGCCGAGAATGACCAGCCCTCCTGAGTAGCAAAAGCTCATTCGTTCCAGGATCTGGACGAAAAAATGGTCGGACATTGGAACACGTGCGGCCACAGATGACGCGTTTAATTTATAAAATACTTCGGGAAGGAGCGGGATGGCCTTTTCAAGGTCCCTCTTTGATCGGGCGACGGCCCATTTCAGACCCCATCTCGACTCGCGGAGAATCGAGGATTCCCATGTTTTTTCAAAAAGGCAAAAAGCTGCAGTGGGAGAGGAAGAAGGAAATGTCCAAATGCTCTGTGGGGCATTGATTGGAATAAAATCTCCATGCTTTTCTTTGCAGCTATTTATAAATGGTTTGAATTGGGGGAGAGTTTTAGTAATTTTTACTAGCAATGGAATAAATCCTTGCGAGGATTATGTAAATTCATTGTTTGCTTGCGAACGCAATTTAGGGTTCAAGACTAGTAAATTTTATCAATTATGTACCGAGGCCTTTTTTGAACCTCTGAATAAATGCGAGCCAGATATCCGCCCATTAAGCCTAATAAGATAAATTGCACCCCGAATAGAAACAAAATTACAGCCACGAATGAGCTCAACCCCGACCCACCAACCGAGCCGTTGACTAAGCGATAAATGATGAGTTCTATTCCCAAGCCTAATCCTACAGCGGCGAATAAAAAGCCTGAATAGCTGACCATTCGAATCGGATAGTCGGAAAAACCAATCAAAATGTTTAAAACGAAATTTAAAAGTGAAAAAAAACGATATTTTGATTTGCCGTGGATTCGAGGATCATGCCGGACAGGAACTTCAATGACCTTTCGGCTCAAAACATTCATCAGGGCGGTGATATAAGAAGCTCGTTCTTCGCATTTCAAGTAACGATCGACCAGGGTTCGACTATACGCCTGGAGCATGCAACCGTAATCATGGCGTTTGACTGTGGTAACCCGGGAGATCAAAAGATTCACAATCCGAGAAGGAATAGTACGAAAAAGGGAATCCTCCCTGTGCTTTCGCCAACCGGCCGCGATATCGTATCCCTGCAGGAGGGCTTCCACCAATTTTGGAATTTCTTCGGGAGGATTTTGAAGATCCGCGTCCAGTGTTACGATGACTTCGCCCCGGCTTTCTTCCATGCCGGCCGTCACCGCCGGGTGCTGACCGTAATTGCGGGCAAACTGGATGATTTTCAAACCTTTGTATTTTTTCTGAAGGGTTAAGAGCAGTTCCAGACTTCCATCCCTGCTACCGTCATCCACAAAAAGAACTTCATGGGATTTATTCATTTCCTTCACGACGCGAAAGAGCCTTTCGCAAAGCTCTTCCAAACACAAACGCTCATTATAAACAGGGATAATGACCGAAAGGAAAGGGCGAGCTCGCGTGGGCATGAAAAGATTATTCCTTAATAAATCAAGGGGGATGTAATTTAGTTTAACAGACGAACGAATTTATGGGGAGGGTTTGGCGGACGAAACTACTTGGAAAGGGTGACTTTTCGGGCGATCTCCCGGCCGATGGGCAAGGAAGCCGTGGCCGCCGGGGAAGGGGTATTCAAGACGTGAAGGGCCGATTCGGTTTCGAGAAATTTAAAGTCATCCACCAGAGCCCCCGATAAATCAAGAGCCTGGGCCCGAACCCCCGTCTGGCCTGGCACCAAATGTTGGGACTGAATCTCGGGAACCAATCGCTGGAGTTCCTGGACGAATGCGCCTTTAAATAGGGACCTGTAAATTTCTTTCATGCCTTCCCCACCGAATTTGAAGGCCATTTTCCAGAAACCCGGGTAAGACAAAGTCTCAAAGGCGTCCCGAAGATTGAAACTGAACTTGCTATAGCCTTCCCTTTTCAGGGCCAGCACCGCGTTGGGGCCTGCTTCGACCTCGCCCCGAACCCCGCGGGTAAAATGAACACCCAAAAAAGGAAAGAGAGGATTAGGCACGGGATAAATGAGATTTTTCACCAGCGGTCTGGCTTCCGGGGTAAGGTCATAATACTCGCCCCTAAAGGGGATGATTTTGGTCGGGGGTTGAGCTGCGCTTTGTCGGGTGACCCGATCGCTTTGAAGGCCTCCGCAATTCACCAGGAACCCGGCCGAGATCCCCCCATATTGGGTTTGAAGTTTCCAGTGGTGGCCATCCCTCACCGCTTGATAAAACTCGGCTCGGGTCTGAAGATGCCCGCCTAATTTTGTAATCTGCTCGGAGAGTTTGACGCACACCATTCGGTAATCGACGATACCCGAACCCGGCACATAAAGCGCTTTCAAACCAGAAGCATGGGGCTCAATTTCCCGGAGGCGCTCTGGCCCGATCATTTCCAGGCCGAGAACACCATTGGCATTTCCGCGACGTAAAAGTTCTTCCAGAGCGGGGAATTCATTTTCCTGGGTAGCCACTACGACTTTTCCGACGACTTCATGAAGAACTTGTGTTACCCGGCAAAATTCGATCATCTCGCGCCCGCCTTCAACGCACAAACGAGCCTTCAAGGATCCGGGTTTGTAGTAAATACCAGAATGAATGACCCCGGAGTTGCGGCCGGTTTGGTGAAAGGCCAGTCGAGATTCTTTCTCGATCAGGAGAAGGGAACAGCCGGGAAATTTTTCGAGAAGTGCTCTTGCGGTGGAAAGGCCTACAATCCCCCCGCCAATGACCACGATTTCATATTTGTTATCGGTCATGGATTTTCCTCGGACAGAAAGAAGGGAGTTGTCGAAGTTCCTAGAAATTTATTTGGAGGATGGCCGGAGTGATTCAAGTCCGCCCAGATAAGAACGCAAAGCCTCCGGTATCGTCACCGAACCGTCCGCTTGCTGGTAATTTTCGAGGACCGCTAGCCAGGTTCGGCCCACGGCCAGACCCGAGCCGTTTAAAGTGTGGACTAATTCGGGCTTGCCCCCACCCGCCTTTTTCACCTTGATGCCGCCCCGCCGAGCCTGGAAATCCGTACAGTTGCTACAGCTTGAGATTTCGCGGTAAGTGTTCTGGCTTGGTAGCCAAACTTCCAGATCATACGTTTTAGTCGAACTGAAGCTCTTATCTCCCGTTGCCAAAACCACAACCCGGTAGGGGAGGCCGAGAGTCTTCAACACGTCCTCGGCGTCGGAAGTCAATTGTTCCAGGGCCTCCATGCTTTTGTCCGCTTCCACGAACTGAAACAACTCCACCTTGTTGAATTGGTGCAGACGAATAAGCCCCTTGGTGTCCTTGCCGTAACTTCCGGCTTCCCGCCGATAGCAGGGGCTGAACGCCATGTATTTTTTGGGGAGGGTACCAGCGGGGAAGGTTTCGTCCCGGTGCAGGTTGGCCAGGGAAACTTCGGCGGTGGGGATCAAATAAAAACTGTCTTTTTCAATGGCAAAAGCCTGTTCAATGAATTTGGGAAACTGGCCAGACATTTCCATTGATTCATAGTTGACCAAATGGGGTATGACCATCTCCTGGTATCCCTTTTGTGTGTGAAGATCGAGCATGAAATTTGTGAGGGCGCGTTCCAGCTTGGCCCCTAGACCCGAAAGGGTGAAAAATCTGGCTCCCGAAATTTTGGCTGCCCGCTCAAAATCCAGGATGCCTAGAGAAGTCCCGATTTCTTCATGACTTTTGGGCTTGAAGTCTAGAAGCCGGGGCTGTCCCACCTTTCGGATTTCTTGATTGGCCTCTTCCCCGCCGACCGGAACGGTCGAATGGGGCAAATTGCAGACTTGAAGCTCGATCTCGTGAAAATCTTTTTCGACGGCAGCGATCTCGTTGTCCATCTGTTTAATTTCGTCCGAGAGTTCCTTGAGTTTGGCCTGGTAGGGAGAAATGTCTTTCCCTTCTTTTTTTAGCTTGCCCATTTCTTCTGAGGCTTGATTCAACCGGGCCTTCCGCTTGTCGACGGAGATCATCAAATCGCGCCGCCGCCGTTCCAGGTCTAAGTAGAGAGAAAGATCTGCCTTGGATTTGCAGTCTTCCAGGGCTTTTCGGACCTCAGCTTCATGTTCGCGCACATACTTAGGATCGAGCATAGATTCTCCCGGTGAAATGGAGGGGTTATTGTAAACACGGTCTGAGGGGAATGAAAATTCTTTTTAATTAGTTTGTGGATCAAGAGGCGGATAGGTGTTTGATCCTACCCTTGATTGAGCAGGGATTGGATTTGGCTCTTGATGCCGGTGGAGCCCAGACCCGCCAGTTCGCACATGAACCGCTGGGTGCCGGTCACGCCAAGGGGCAAGCTCGGAACGCCCAGAGTCTTAAAAGCAACACGGTGATTGGAGGAGGCGATACTCTCGGCAACAAGCGAACCCAGGCCTCCGACTGCGTAATGTTCCTCAATTGTGAGCACGCGAGGAAAAGTTTTTATTAAATCCTGTAGCGGTTTATAGGGAGGAGGATTCAAGGCGGCCACAATACCCAATGTGGTGCTTGCGAGGGTCGTGGTGATTTCGGATATGTCCGCCGCGATGGAGCCGGTCGTTAAAACGAGGAGTTCTTGACCGCGACCCAAGGTGGGGATCAAATCCAATGCGAAACGACCGTCCAATCCTGGTACGACCACGTTTCCTCCCTTACCAATACGGTAATAAACAGGTCCTTTCAGGTCGTAGGTGGAAAGGATGGCGGAACGAGTTTGTGGAGGATCGGCGGGTGAGATCACCGTGATCCCAGGTTGGGTTCGCATGATGGCGATGTCTTCCAACGCGTAATGGGTGATGCCGGAATGGCCGTAGGCAAACCCTCCCCCAATCCCGATGATTCGAACCGGAAGTTGATGCAATACGGGGCCGTTTCGAATTTGCTCATAACCTCTCATGGAAGCGAAGGTGGCGATGGAATATACGTAGGGTATCCAGCCTTCCAGGGCCAGCCCGGTGGCCAAGCCGATCATATTGGCTTCGGCCACGCCGACGTTGAAAAAACGGCCGGGAAAAGCATCGGCGAATTTTTCGAGGACGGTGAAGCCCAAATCCCCGGTTAAAAGACAGACTCTCTCATCTTTTTTTGCCAGTTGGATCAAAGACTCAATGAAGGCGCTTCTCATGATTTGCCTTTCAACTCTTCAAGAGCTAGATCGGCTTGCGTTTGGGTCAAGGGAAGATAATGCCATTCCACCTTGTTCTCCATGAAAGAAACGCCCTTACCGGCGATGGTTTTTGCGATGATCGCCCGGGGTTCAGGCGAGGGAGAGGCAAAAGCGGCTTCCAAGGCGGAAGGATCGTGTCCATCCACGGTCTGGGCATTCCATCCGAAGGATTGGAATCGCGATTCGAGGGGTTGAAGATCGAGAACTTCGCGGGTTTTTCCCAGGGCCTGCATTCCGTTGTCATCGACGATCACCGTGAGGTTGGACAAGTGGTGGTGGGCGGCAAACATTACCGCCTCCCAAATAGATCCTTCATTGCATTCCGCGTCGCTGATCAGGACGAAAACCTTCCAGGTGGATTTTTTCATTTTCGCCGAAAGGGCTAATCCCGCCCCTACGGAAAGACCCATGCCAAGAGATCCGGTCGTGATTTCAATTCCGGGTGTTCCGAATTCAGGATGAACCCCAAAATGGCTCCCGTCCTGGCAAAAGGATTCCAGTTGGGATTTCCCGATCAAGCCTTTCAATTGGAGGGCAGCGTATTGGGCCAGGGCCGCATGGCCTTTGGAAAGAATGAACCGGTCACGATCGAGACCGGGAATGTTTTTTAGGATCTTGCCGTAAAGGACTGCGACGATATCGCAGATGCACAGGGCGGAGGATATATGCCCCACATGGGCCTGATGGGATGCTTCGATGACCATTCGCCGAAGTGTGTTACCGGTCATCCAAAGTCTCCTAAGGTCGTGATCTTAATATTCCGCGGAAGAGAGTCCCCAATTCCCGAAAGAATAAGAACGTGGGGGAAAAGAGCGAGGTCACGCAAGAAAAATAACCTATTGGGGAAGCTGGTAGATCCAAACGGAACGAGGATCCGCCGCTAAAAGAAGGCCCTGGTCGGTTCCCGAAAGACTAATGACATCTAAATAAGTATCATCCGGATCGGGGTTTTCGACTCGACCGTCGCCTTTTAAATGCCCGCCGAGAGAATAGGCCTGGAGAAAATAATGGTTACCGAACCCGACGAAAAGGGTTCCTTTTCCGTCTAAGCCAACCGCGACGGGTTTATCCCGGACATAAATCGATCGCTTAACCTTTCCGGTCGAATCAGTGACCACAATCCTTGATTTGTCAAAATCGGTTGTGTAAATCAGCCCGGATAAGGGATCGGTAACGGCCGTATTTTGAATCGGTGCGGAGGGTGGCTGAGCCGAAAGAAATTGGCCTTTCATATCAAAAATCAAAAGCCGGTTATGATCGGTGTCCATAACCTCGATTTGCCCGCCTTTGAGGTAACTTACCCCGCCGACTTTAAAATCCCCGCAAGGTTGTTCCGCCCCGCGAATGCGTCCAGTCAGTTTCAATGAATAATGTTTGGGGAAAAAACAGGAAATTCCACCTTGGTTGATTTCGTCCAAAACGAGGAAAAAAAACAACAATATGGCTGAACCAATAACGCAAGGACGAACCCATTCGGGCGGAATTGAAAGGATGGAAGCCTTTAAAACGGGTTGAGCCCCCGATGAGACTCGGGTCTTTGAAGAAGGAGCCATTTTGTCCCTCGATGTGGTCGACAGGATTCTAAAAACGACTTTCATTATTGCAAAGGCGAAAAGCCTTTGCCAACGATATTCGCTTGCGTTTTGTTTTCGCCGAATGATGAATTTTTCGAACCGAGATTCGACAGGTCAAAGACTGCTTCCGGACGGAAAGAGCTTACCCACCACGATATTGCCGCTGTGATCCGCGCAAACCAATGGATATTGTCGGTCGATTTTTTCCAGTACATCCATTTCCATCGACTCCCCGCCGACACCTCCCTTGGATGGAGGGTGGGGAGCGATGCGGATCCGGTCGCCTGGCTTCAGGCTTTTGTCTAAAAGGTAGCTGTCGAAAAAATAAACACAATCCCCTGGTTTCAATCCCGGGTCGAACTGAAGGACATGCTGAAGTGTAAGATCGCTCAAGATGACCTGGTCAATGTCACAGTAGGGGTAAAGGTTGGCCCGGCCCGCGTCCATGCATAAATAGATGTTATTGGTGTTAAAAAAATAGGCGACTCTCGTTTGGCCGGGAGAGTAGAGATCCATCAATCGAACCACCTGAGGGGAAAAATCCTCCTGATTTTTCTCGATCATGGCCTGTCGAAGGCACGAAATTCCCACACGGGGAGGAATCGATAACTGTCCGCGGATTTTTTCCAAGGTGTTAGGGTAAAACAAAGGCAAATAGGCGGCGGAAAAAAAGACTCCCAACCGAAAACCCCAAACTCTCAGGACCGAGGGGAATTCGGGGGAGGGATGGTGCCGCAGGTAATAAAGCCAAAAGGCGCACAGCAGAACGGCCGGCATGGAAATAACAAAAAGATTGGAAAGGGCGGCCCTTCCCAGGAAGTAAAGAAATTGGGAAACGCCGTATACGCTCAAAAGAAAAATTGCGTTCAAGGGGGAACCGCTTTGATTCTTATTCCGATGGGTCAGGGCTAAAATGGAGAACAAGGAAAAATAGAGAACGGCCAGCACAAACCACCACACTTTCTGCTCGGGAAGCCCGAGCATGGTGTAGCCGGTGCTGACATACGAGAAAAGGTAATCGAAATAAACGGACCAGTGGGGCCATTGACCGGAGCGGTGAAGACAGTCCAGGCAGAGCATGGCGAAAATGAGGATCAGGAAACCGGAAAAGGAACTCACTCGAAAGATCAGACTTTTCCAGTCGAAATTTGATTTATTGCGAGTGGCCCAAAATTCGTAAACAATTAATGCGAAATAAGATGGAAGGGTATAGACGCAAACATCAAGGCTCCAAAAAAACGCCGCCGCTGCGGTGGCCGCTTCCAAAACCCAGAATAATTTCCGGCGCTGGGGATGGGTGTTCCGAAACAAAACCAGCGTCATCAGAATATAAATGAAGCCAAAGCGCAAGGGGCCGGTGGAAGGATACATCGTCACGGCGGTCGATAATCCAAAATGGTTTGTAACCAGAAGGATGCCAAGGCACAAAAAGGCATAGAGGCTTCGACCGAAAAGCTTTTCCACGATGAGATAAAACAAGAAATATTGAAAAACCCGAAGCACCGAATCGAACAAGCAAAAAGCTTTCGAGGCCAGCGGCATGAAAAGAAACGGAATCCTCAAAAAGTAAAAAACCAGAACCCCATATTGGTGTTGGATATCAATAAAAAGAGTTTTGCCAGCCTTGAGATCGGCCAGGGGGCCCATGTAGAAGCTCTGGTGAAACCAGTCGAGGGGAAGCTGGGGATTGATTACCGCGTAAGCGAGGGCTAGAAAAACTCCAAAGTAAAGAAGGACTTCTGCTTTTTTGCTGGTAGTTTTACCAACATTGAACTTCAACTTTTCTTTGTTATTTGAAATTCGTAAGGCCCAAAGCAACAACCCGACCGTAACTACGGCGAAAATATACTGCCCGGGTATCCAAAGACGCATTTCTTGGAATAACCCTAAGGAGCGGTACAGAATCCAAAGGGTGAAAAAAAGAAGGCCGAATGCATAAGCCCGAGTTGAAATCAAATCATTCTTTTCTCCCTTCAATGGAAGGAATTTTGCCGCCGCTGAGACGATTTGCTGGAGCAGGAAAAATCCCCCAAGACAGATCCATCCGGCCGAGGGATTCCAATTCAAGGGTGAATAAATAACCAACAGAAAAATGACATTGGAGAGAACGAGTAACGAAAGACCGGATTGGTTCAATTTTCTGCTGGCCATTCGATAAATCACGAACCCTAAAACCAGTCCGAAAATGAATGCGGTCAACCAGGACATCGCATAAAACGAGGCGTATTTCAGCGGGCTTTGAGGTTCTCCAAAAAAGTCTAAAATTCGGACCGCAATCAAACCAGAAATAGAACATAGGGCGAAAAAATCGAAATTTTGGTAAGGCTTTTCATTCGATGGTTTGGATAGGGCTTCCGCTCGGGTCTTTTTTTTTCGAGTTGATGAGCTTGGGATCAAGCGGGGCTCCCGACACATAACTGGATTAGTCCGTCAAACTTATTGAATGCTCAAATCATTGTTATTAAAAGCAACTCGCAAGCATAAAGGGTGAAAAGTATTAAGCTGAATTCTTTCAGTATTGTTTAACTTTCGTCCTTTTTCGGCAATAGAAGAAAGCTAAAACCTAACCATAAATGAATCAAAAATACCGCTGCCTAATGAAATTCTTCGAATACAATTTTGAACTCTTTACCCCATCTTTGTAGTTTCCAAGGTAAAATTACCAACGTTTCGTGCAATGATTATTTGGATCGGAATTATGCCTTCATCCTCTAAAAACGGACACGCCCGAAAGGGCAAGTCGAACGATCTTAACCCAAGTGCTTTTTCTCCCCGAATATCTTCCGAAAGGACCTTCTCGTTCTTATTTCTCAAGAAATCATTTAATTGGATTCCTTTCGGACTCGTTTTCTTGTCACTCTTCTTGATTCAAAAAGGATTGATCGCCTGGGGACAAACTCTATTAATTCTCGGAGTAATCGCCCAGTTCGGCCAAATGATATGGGCGGGTCAGCGGACAAAGGCTTCCCAGGGGAACCATCCAACTTTCCAATTGGGAAGATGGGAATTATCCATTCGCCCTCCCGGGGAATGGTCTCCAAGTACTTGGCTTATTCTGCTGGGGTTGGCTTGGGTTGCTTTTTTCGTAGATTTGATGTCCTTTCCCTGTCATCGATGGATGTGTCCTTCCGTTCAAGCCCTTCCATTCCGTTATTCCTATCGGGGACTTTTGGTGTGTTGGATTTTCATGGTGGTTTCAATATGGAAGATGCCTCAGACGGTATCACCCAAGGATCTATCCCCACGGGTTTCCCGATGGGTGATGGGAGCCATTTTGGCGCTTGGTCTATTCATGGTCTCCTACCGCCCCCTCTGGCCTCCCGGCGTTGCGTGTGGGGACAGCGTGGTAACGGCCGTCGTAGCTCGTTACATTAACCAACTGGGGTTTTGGAATTTCTTCTTCAACTCGGGGATTGGCAACAGCTGGCAACCTTTTTGTTCGATGCTAGATTCGTTGATTTGGGTCGTGGCGCCCGGCCTTTCAGCCCTAGCTGACCTGAAATTAGCGGATGTCTTGATTGAAATGGCCTTCATTTTATTTGTTTATTTCGTCGGAACCGAGGCGTTGAATCGTCGGGCGGGTCTTTTCGCGGCGGCCCTTTGTGCTGTGAGTCATCCTCTCATCACCAAAAGTGTGGCGGGGCTTCATGCCAACGCCCATGCCATGGCTGTTGTTCTGGCCCTATGGCTTTTCTTCCGGGCGATGAACCGGCCCAAAATGAGTCATTTCCTTTTATGGGGAGCGGGTGTCGGTTTAACGGTCTACACCTATATTGTGAATCGTCCTTTTGTTTTTATCGCCGTGGTGGGCGCCCTGGTCTGGATATTGATCCGCCAAAAAGAAGAAAGAAAAATGGATCCACCCGCCCTTTGTTTGGTCGGGGGAACCTTCACGGCTTTTTTCGCGTACATGGCATACACCAACAAATATTTCGCTTCAGATAATTTTTTTTCCAGAGCGTTGGATTCGGCGGGCTATTTGCTTCCTTGTATCGTTCTGGCCGTCCTTTGGGTTGTTGGGGTTTATTTATGGCCCAAAGTTTACTACTCGGGGAAATATCCCTACTTATCGGGCTGGATCGCGGGTACATGGCTGGCCATCATCCTGAGTTTTGCGAAGATGGCGGATCCTACCGAACTAAGCCAGATCGCTTACAGCGGGGCGCCACAAGGTGCATATTTCAGACCTTTGTTTGCCTGGAAAATCCTCTTTGACGGAGGGGCCGAAGATTATTTCATATGCCATGTGGATGGAGATTCTTTTTTGGGGCAATTGGAAATAACTTTAGGGGCGGTGGGTTTAGCTTTCGCAGTCGCGCGTCCGACGGTGCTTCGACTGTTTTTGGTGGGTGTCTCCGTCTTTTTTTTCACCATACTTGGGCATACGGAACATATTCAGCCCTGCATCGGGCCCTTTCTTCTACTGGCGGGCCTGGCTTTGGAACAGGCCTGGAGCTGGCTTTGCGCTTTAACCCGGAGCCGGTTGGCCCGTGTTCTATTCGTCGGTTTTTTTGCCGGGATGGTACTTTGGACCGCACAGGCTGAGTTCGACCAAATCTATGTCCAGTGGGTGGACCGATTCGTGAACGTGGATGTGGGGGTATGGCGTCGTGCGGTTTTGGACGAGGATCATGATTATCATGTCTATATGGGACCCGGACTAGATTTTTGGTACCTAGCCTGTCTTCTCAATGAAAATAGACCCATCGAGGTATTACAGACCAATAACCTGATTACACTCGACACCAACGAAAAACTTCGCGATCTGGCTGTCTACCTGCGTAAAAGGGAGTTTAGCGATGTGGATGGCCAGTTAGAAACACGAATTCGCAATCTCTTTCCTGACGCAAAATGGGAAGAACTGCGTTCACCCTGGGACGCCAAATGGGGGGAAACACCCTATGCAGTTCGATGCGTCATTCCTGCGGCCGATCTATTGAAGCCGCAAGATCTGTTTGCGATTCAAACGGTGCCATCCCCCTGTTGGACCCGGAGTTATTTTGGAGTGGAAAACGCCCTTCGTCCCGGGATTCTTCATTGGAAAACCCGAATTGCCCAAGCGGATGTTCCGCCCCCGGCGGGCCTCCTCGCGAAGGATCCGGGTGAGATGATCCGTTACGAAGGTGTGATCACCGCCAGTCAATCAAAAGATTACGAATTGGTTTGTACCGCTTCAGCATTCACTTTCGTCGAGTTGGATGGGAAAAGGGTAATCAACATGAAATTTCCTCACACAAACCAATTTCATTACGCTGGGAAGGGCATAACGGAATTCAAATCGATTCATCTTGCCGAAGGACCCCACACCCTCCAGGTCACCTATAACAATCGTAATGGCGGTACTTTGCCCAACATTTGCTGGAGAAATGAGGGAGAAAAAACCCCTGGCACCTCCATTTGGTCTTCGTTCAATTGGTGAATACCGCCGTTATTGAAAAACTCTTTTACCCACTTTTAAGTTTCCAAGGTAAAATTAACACCTGATTGAGCAACTCACAGGATTGGAATGAATGCCCTCCACGCCCAAAAGTAAGCCTTCCCGACTGCGAAAAGTTCCATCCGCAGATTCAAACGCCCCATCCTCTTCGTTTAAAAACGTAGCCAATTGGATTTCATTCGGGTTGATTGTTATGGCTCTTTTTATGATTCATAAGGGTTCGGTGGGAGTGGGTGAAATTTTGTTGGTCTTGGGGGTTTTGGCTCAATTCGCCCAGACCATGAATCTAAACCCATCGACTTTGCGTTCAACAACTTCTGTTCGCCCAACCGAACCTGTCCGGGTCAGCAAAGCCCACAAAACCACTGCCGTTAAAATCTCTTCTAGATATATGGTTTCATGGATTCCAGATGGGTTCTTTCGGGCGCCGGTGCTTTGGCTTGCCCTGTTGGTTTCGGCTTGGGTTGTTTTCTACTTGGATTTGCTTGCGTTTCCAAGCCACTGCTGGATGTTTCCCGCGTTGAAGGCCCTTCCGTTTGGTTATTCTTACTGGGGGCTCGTCGCGTCATGGGTATTTATGGTAGTTGCCTTCATGCGGATGCCCCAGTTTGACTCGGCTCCAGATCTTTCTCCCCGGACCTCACGATGGTTATTTCTTTTGATCATGGCCCTAGGTCTTTTTATGGTGTCCTACAGGCCTTTTTGGCCCATCGGCGTGATGACTGAGGACAACATCGTGCATACCACGACATCTCGTTTGGTTAATCAATTGGGAGATTGGCGGGTTTTTTGGGGCGCAGGAATCGGCACCAACTGGCCCCCTTTTAATTCGATGTTTGCCTGCTTTCTTTGGCTCTTCAATTCCGACATGACAGGCTTAACGGTTCAAAAAATAGCCAATACTTTATATGAAGTGGCATTTATTTTTACCGTTTATCTCGCTGGTAAAGAAGCGGTGAATCGACGGGCGGGGTTATTTGCCGCAGCCCTTTGTGCTGTCAGCCATCCCGTCATTACGAAGAGCGTGGGCGGCCTCCTAGGGAACTCAAATGCGGTGACCGTGATGCTTCCTGTTTGGCTTCTTTTCCGAGCCATGAACCGTCCTAAAATGACGAATTTCCTTTGGTGGGGTGCTGCGGTCGCATTGTCGATTTACACCTATGTGGTGAACCGTCCGTTTATGTTTGTCGCCGTGGTAGGCGCTCTGGCTTGGATCTTGATCCAGCAAACAGAAGAACGAAAAATGGACCGGCCCGCTTTTTGGTTGACGTTGGCAACCCTCGGCACTTTCGTTCTCTATTTTTATTACACGAGCAACCTTTACGCTACCGACAACTTCTTTTCCCGCGCCTTGGATACAACGGTTTACCTGATGCCCTGTCTGCTCCTGGGAGCCCTTTGGATCATCGGATTGTTTTTCTGGCCAAAAGTTTTTCAATCGGGAACATATCCATATTTATCCGGCTGGATCGCAGCCGCTTGGCTGGCCATAATTCTCAGCTTTCCTCGAACTTGCGACCCTTACGAGCAGGGAGTTCTCGCCAATAGCGGAGCTCCTGGCTGCACAAGCTTTAAACCGATTCAAGATTTGCTGATCCTTTTTGATTCAAACAGCACGGATTACTATAACCACCATGTCGTCGGGGATTCTTTCTTTGGCTCCATTGAGTTCGCCCTAGGCGTTGTCGGTTTGGCCCTCGTCGTTGTTCGTCCGACTTTGTTTCGTCTTTTCTTGACCGGAGTTTTTGGCCTTTTTTGTGTCATTTGGTTATTTGGCGGAAGTTATCACACCCAACGTCTTCAACCTTGCGCCGGCCCCTTGATTCTTCTGGCCGGGCTAGCCGTGGAACAAATTTGGTCTTGGCTTTGCGCATTGACCCGAAGCCGGTTAGCCCGGGTTTTATTTATTGGTACTTTCTCAGGTTTGGTGGTGTGGACCGCTCATGCTGAATTTGACCAAGTTCATCTCCAATGGGTGGATCATTTTCTGGACGTTGATGTTTCGGTCTGGCGCCGAACTGTTCTTGACATGAGTCAAGGCAACCATGTTTATTTCGGGCCCGATGTGGTTTTTGGGCGAGGAGCTTACTTTTTGCATGAAAACCATCCCGTTGAATTTCTGCAGAACAACAACTTGATTACCCTCGACGCCAACGAGAAGCTGAAGGATGTTGTGGTTTTCTTGAGAAAATATGAACCCGCGCATAATGTTGACGACCAATTCGAAACAAAGATTCGCAGCCTTTTTCCTGATGCGAAATGGGAAGACATTCGGTGCCCTTGGGATTCGGGAGAGGGATTATTGGCCCTTCGATGCGTCATTCCGGCGGCTGATCTTTTAAAACCCCAGGATTTATTTACTGTCCAGACGGTTCCTTCTCCCTGCTGGACGCGCTCTTACTTCTTCATCGAAAACGCTCTCCGGCCGGGAGTGCTTGATTGGAAAACAAGAATCGCTCAGGCGGATGCCCCTCCCCCCAACGGTGCCCAGACCAAAAGTCCTGAGCTGGTACGTTACGAGGGCAATCTGACGGTCAATCAAACAGGGGACTACGAATTGGTTTGCAAAGCCTCCAGTCTCACGGTCGTGGAGGTGGATGGAAAAAGGGTGATCGGCATGATTTTCCCCTACACCCAAAACTTCAGTTATAGAGGCCCCGGCGAGACGAAAATCAAATCGATCCATTTGTCCCGGGGAATCCACACCCTCCAGGTGACGACTAACATGTCCAGCACGAATGCCCTGGCGGATATCCAATGGCGACACCCGGGAGAAAAGGGCCCTGGAACTTCCATCTGGACTTCTTTTACTCTTTAAAGCTCGCGGGACTCCCGGAGCATCAAAGCCTCTTGTCGAAAACCAGCTTTGAAATTCTGATGCTGATGTCTTCATCTTAGACGCGGGTTGGAGCGTCGATTGACGCTTCCTAAGCGTCATTTTATTTGAGGAGAAATTCATGCCCATCGCGGCTTCGGTCAAGTTAGGAAAAAATGTCTCCATCCCCCAGCCCGACCTGGTGAATCTTTATGGCTGTGAGATCGGCGACGAGTCCAAGATTGGAGCCTTTGTCGAAATTCAAAAAGGCGTGAAGGTGGGCCGCTTTTGCAAAGTCAGCAGCCATAGTTTTCTCTGCGAAGGTGTGACTCTGGAAGATAAGGTCTTTGTCGGACATGGGGTCATGTTTATAAACGACCTCTACCCCCGATCCGCCTCTGGAGATCGGCTTCAAACGGAACAGGATTGGAAAGTCATTCCCACAGTTATCAAAGAAGGCGCTTCTCTGGGAAGCGGGGCCATCATTCTCGGTGGTGTTACGATCGGCCGGGAGGCGATGATAGGGGCGGGAGCGGTGGTCACCCGGGATGTGCCGGATGCGGCGGTGGTCAAAGGAATCCCAGGACGGATTTCTGGCCATATGAACGAGGGAAATGGCGCGCCAAATTAAAGAGAATCGTGCAGGAACCCCGAAATCCTAAAACGGGCAAAGAACGATAAAGGTCTTGAATCGGCTTTTGACTATTCGGCGGATGACGCGCAATGAAATCGATCTGGTTAACGGAGGATGGGAATGGCGGCCAAAGCAAAAAAAATGAAGGCAAGACCTCCCAAAGACGAGTTGAAAAACTTGGAGGTCTCACCTGCTGTTTCCCCCCGAGAAAGCGGATTTTTCCCGCAATATTTTAACCAAATTTCCACAGTTCTATTGATCGCAGCGGTTTTTTGCTTTTTGAAAGGCTGGATGTCTTTGGGCCAAGTCCTCGTGGGTCTCTGGCTCGTGGTTTGGATCGGAAAGATATATGCCGAGCAACGACCCTCTTGGATGGAACGTCTTTTCAGCTTCCTGACGCCCTTTAAAGGCGCGGGTCTGGTAGTGCTGGTTTGGGCGGCTTATGCGGCCGTCCAGATGACCTTTCCTAATTTCAGCTGGCAGGGTGGAGACAAAATCCATTCCTTGCCTTTCCAGCAATCCTATTTGGCACAGTTGGTGCTTTTTTTGGGAATGATTGCGGCATTTCGTCTTATGCCAGAGGAAAAAACAAACGGAGATTGGAATTCGGCTACCTCCCGATTTTGGCTTGTGGTCGCGATGGGGGTCGCCGCCTTTTTGGGTCTACACCACCTATCCCAGCCTTTCGGCGGTTACTGGGATGACAATGATGCCGAATTAGGCATTTCCCGCTATGTAGCCGATCTTCATGATTACCGGGGCGCGTTTATATTCTGGGATCAGGAAGAACCGCTATTTAATTATATCCAGATCACCTTTTTCCATTTATTCCCGAATCTTTCCTCCATGTGGGTCTCCAGAATTTCTTGCACCCTCATCGACCTGGCCACCATTTGGGCCCTTTATCTACTTGGAAAAGAAGTGGCGGGAAGGAGAGCGGGGGTATTTACCGCGGCGATAGGTTCGGCCAGCAAATATCTTTTGTTGAAAGTGATCGTGGGGATGCGAATCATCACGATGCCTTTAGGGGTGGCTCTCGCTCTCCTCTTTTTCTTTCGAATGATCAAAAAACCAAATCTCAAACATTTTCTTCAATTTGGCGCCGCGTTGGCTTTGGGAACGTACACCTATTCTACCTACCGGCCTTTTGTGCCCTTCTTTATTTTTATCACCCTGGGATGGGTCTTATTCCAGGAAAGAATAAAAATATTATCTGGACTTGAACGGTTGTTTTTAGGGATGAACGCGCTAATCATTCTGGTCTATTTTCTTTTAACGAACAATTTCATTCCCGCCAGTAATTTGCTCCCCCGCCTCCTGGACATATCCGACAACTTTTTGCCCTGTGTGTTTCTAAGCTTGTTGCTATTTTTGGGCGTGGTGGTTTATCCCCGTTTCGCGTTGGATCCTGCCAAAGCGAGATTTAACGGTTGGCTGATCGGATCCTGGTTTTGCGTCCTACTGTGTTTTCCCATCATGTCCAATCATCTTATCATCAACCGAATGAGGTCCATGGAAAGTATCACGGGGGCCTCTACGTTCATCAGTCGCATTGGGAGCATGTCACAAGGCAGGTTTTTAACGCTTTTCTGGGGAGGCGAAGACCGGTTGGATATGTCGATTCCAGGCGACGCCTATTTTGGCTACTCGGAAGTCATCCTGATTGCCCTCGGAGTGGCTTTTTGCCTTGCCAGGCCCAAATTTGATCGGATGGTTCTTCTTTTGGCCGCCTGCGTGGGCTTTCTCCCTCACATCGTTTCGGGAGGAACATCCAGCGGGAGGGCCATTGGATGCGTTATCCCCTTTTTATTGTTGGGGGCTTTGGCCTTGAACCGGGTTTGGGAAGGTTTCGCTCAGGGACGTATGGGAGGTGTGATCTCCAAATTGTTGGGTCTGGGATTGTTGTTCTTCTGGTTTTGGACCGCTCAGGGAACCATGACTCGAACCTATGATCAATGGGCCGAGAAATATTTGAACCAGAACATGGAAATCCGGAAGGTTGCGCTGGAAGACATGTCCCAAGGGGATCGGATTTATTTCATCGAAGGGATGGAGGCGGTCACTTCAGAGTTGTATGAGGGAAATTCCATCTACCGTCTTTGGGACAACAATGTCATTTTTCTGGGCCCTAATGAAAAACCACCCCGCAACATCGTTATTTTCGTTCGAACCGAGTTCAAAAGTATGCAGGACAAGATTTCAAAAGAATTTCCCTTGGTTCAATGGCAACCCCTGCGAATGCCGGGTTACCAATCTCCGACCGATGAGCCATTCGCCTGGTATTGTTCCATTCCCTATGATTCCACCCTTACGGCGGTCCCTAAAATTCCCAAGGGCAAACCCCTTGTTCCCGTTCCATCTTTTTTCGAAACGCGGTTCGTCACCAGCCCCTTTTGGATCCGGACCTTCTCGCCGGTCAACAAGGGAATGACCTTTGCCTATGTGAATTACCAGGACAAGACGGCCAATGCCAATGACCCTATCAACCCCGCGGTCAACTTAGACCAAGAAGGCGCCAAATATCAGACCGTCATTCATGTCACTCGGGATGGGAAATACGATGTGGCGTGGAACCTGGACGGAAGAACCTGGATGCGAATAGACGATAAGAAAATCATCGATGAGTCGTTTTTCACGACGACCAATGTCGCCGACCCGCCATCCAAAGGGCAGACCAGCGTTTATCTCAAGGCGGGGGATCATCCGGTCGAAGTGGTTACCTGCTATCAAAGGTCCCACAACCTACCGGACATTTCCTTTCACCGAAAGGATACCCCTGGGAACGGGCAATCGATTTGGACCGGGTTTAACCTTTAGTTTTCAAATAGCTACTAACGATGGGCGTGAGGGACGACGTTTCGCATGACAAAGCAACCCGGGAAATCCGGATGCGATATGAGCCATGGGCGTGTGGTAACATTGATCCCTCGCTTTTTATAAACTTAATTGTTTTGATTTTGTCCCAAGGAGCAGGCATGCCCCGCAAAGCAAACCGACCAACCTCATCCAAACCGGGAAAGATTAAGGTCAAGAAGCAAAAAGGCCCGGGCACTCTTTCTGTTTTTTCAGCACAATCACAGACTGGTATTCAGCCTTATCTGGGGGATTGGGGCCCCTGGATCGCGCCCCTTTTAATCGTGGCGGCGTTGTTTTGTTTTTTTCAAAAGCAAAACTCCTTGGGCGAACTTTTTATTTTTGGCCTTGTTATTTTTTTTGGAGCCAAAATTTACCATGAGCAACGACCCGGCTGGATGACATGGGCGCTTCAATTGATTTCCCCCCTTCGGGGGGCGGGCTTGATCGGCGTGATCTGGATTGCCCTTTGCGCCGTTGTTTTAACTTTCCTCAACTTTACCTGGCTGGCACGGAGCTGGATCGCCCATATTCCCTTTCATCAACAGCCGGTAGGGGCCGCGATACTTTTGCTGGTGCTTTTAGTTTTGGCTGTCCGTTTTTCGCCTGAGATCGCGGATAACAGGGATATGTCCTCCTTTCTAGCCCGGTTATTTCTTTTTGTCATCATGGCCGTTGGGGTCTATTTAAGGCTTTTTGATATTTCCCCTCCGGTCGGTTCCTACTGGGACGACACGGCGGACAACATTTGTTTTGTGAGACAAGTGGCGGACATGTCCAATTTTGAAAAAGCTTTTATTTTCCCCCCCATCTGGCCGCCGATCGTTCCCTATACCGAAATCCTCCTGTGGCACTTGATGCCGGACGCCACTTCCTTGTTTGTCCAGAGAATCACCTGCGTGATTTGGGACATCCTTACTTTGTGGATGCTTTATCTTTTGGGGAAGGAAATCGCAGGGCGGAAATTGGGCGTGCTCACGGCGGCGGTCGGGGCTGTCAGTAAGGCCATGATCGGCAAAGTCGTGGCCGATTATCCGCTGGGACCTCATTACTTCTTTGTTGGCCTGATCATGCTGATCACTTTTCGGTTGATGAAAAAAACCAATCTGAGGCATTTTTTGCAGTGGGGTGCGGCGGTGGGTCTAGGTTTTTACACCTCCTGCTATTTTCCGCCGATGTTTCCGTACTTCATTTTCGTCACCCTAGGTTGGTTGTTAATTCAAAATAAATGGAAAGGCACGGAACGGCCGAACTATTTTGTCGGAGCCAGCGCCCTCGTGCTACTAACCTACGGGCTTTATTTTAACGGCGGGTTTTCCATCAATAGTTGGGTTTCCCGGCTCGTGGAAGTGACCGGGGCCGGGCTTCCCTGTTTCGCCATAACGGCCATTCTCTTGTTGGCCATTTTTTATTTTCCGAAAAGAAACCGGGACGGCCAATTCGATCAATGGGCCGGATGGACCTTGGGATCCTGGTTGGCCGCCATCCTTGCTTTTCCCATCATCGGAAATATGGGCATTTTACAAAGAATTCAAGGCAATGCTTTTAATGGAACGGGAGGATTTTTCAGCTGGTCCTTCATCGCGATGGCCTATCAAAAGTTCTATACGACCATCAGTTTCTTGTTTTGGGGCGGGGAAGACCGGTCGGATTTGAACCTTCCAGCTGATTGTTTTTTCGGTTACACCGAAGTGGTTCTCATTTTCTTGGGCTTGGCTTTTTGCCTCGGCAAATGGAATAAACAAAAAGGTTTCATTTTATTAACGGCCTTTGTTGGGATCATGCCCCATGTCTTGACGAACGGACCTCACAGCATCCGGCTGGTGAACAGCGTGGTTCCATTCCTTTTGATCGCTGGGTTGGGTTTGTCCGAACTGCTTGAGCATTTTCAACGATTGGTTTCGAAGGGACTTTTCCTGGTCTTGATTTGCGGGTTGGTCGGTTTCTGGGCTTGGTCCGCTGAGTCGGTTTATTCCAGAGTTTATACCCAATGGAGCGAGCATTTATTTTATGGGCATGTTTCCGAGTACTATTCCTCCTTGGAAGACATGCGACAGGGGTACAAGGTTTTTATGGGACCGCCTTTCTGTTCTTGGACTCCGGCGACCATTCATGAGGGCCATCCTGTGAATATCTGGCGGAATTCCAATGTGGTTTATTTGGGCCCGGATGAAAAATTTCAAGGCGTCGTGATTTACATGAATGTGGAAGCGACCTATATCCCATTCAAAAATCAAATCATGCAGCAGTTTCCTGGCGTCAAATGGGAGCAGATCAAAAAACCATTTTCCGAAGATACGGATTTTGACGTTTGTAAATGCGTGATCCCTGCGGCCCTGATCCCGACCGATACGGCTCCACCTACCGCGCCTTCCACCGCCATGCTCGTTTGCCGAAGGGTGAGTCCGCCCTACTGGGAACGGCAATATGCCTCCAGCGCGACCGGGTTCACGTTTGGTCTTTTAGATTGGGAAGACAAGGTGCCCGCCGCCACCGATCCGGT
>CAZGKT010000030.1:0-7856 GCA_964525605.1 uncultured bacterium | reverse complement strand
TTCACCAACAAATAATACATATGGGCGTTATGGCCGCAGTGGGCCGGGATAAAGGGACGACGAACCAGTCCTTTTAGTTCCAAATCCGCAAACGCCTGGTGATAAGTTTCCCAAAGTTTTAAGCGGCGGCTTGTGATTTCCCAGGCTTGTTCCATCTGAGCGTACAGAAATGCCGCGACGATTTCTCCAGGCAAAAAGGAAGAACCTAGGTCGACCCAGGTATATTTATCCACCTGGCCGCGGAAAAATCGGCTCCGGTTCGTGCCCTTCTCGCGGATAATTTCAGCCCTTTCGACGAACTTGGCCTGGTTGATGAGAAGAGCGCCCCCCTCCCCGGATATAATATTTTTGGTTTCATGAAAACTCAGTGCCGCTAAATTGCCAAAGCTTCCCAAAGGTTCGTCTTTGTAGTTGGAGCAAATGCCCTGTGCCGCGTCCTCAAAAACCCATAAGGCGTGCTTTTGGGCGATGTCCAAAATAGGGTCCATTTCACAACCCACTCCCGCGTAGTGGACGGGAACAATGGCCCGGGTTTGCGGCGTTAAAGCCGCCTCAATTTTAGTTTCGTCCATATTGAGGGTATCGGGCCGGATATCGACAAAAACGGGAACGGCTCCTCGTAAAACAAAGGCGTTGGCAGTTGAAACGAAAGTAAAAGAGGGCATGATCACTTCGTCGCCGGGCTGGAGATTGGCGAGAAGGGCCACCATTTCCAGGGCTCCGGTACAGGAATGGGTCAGGAGGGCTTTGGAGCAACCAATCGTATTCTCCAACCAGGCGTGGCATTTTTGGGTGAAGGGGCCGTCGCCGGCCAGTTGGCCGTTGGTGTGGGCCTGCTGGATATATTCCAGTTCTTTTCCGGTCAGATAGGGTTTGTTAAAAGGAATCATCAGAGTTCACTCCGGTTTTTGAGCTATCAACAGCAGGGAGCCGCCCAAGGGAAACCGAACTCCCGCCATGATGAAAAGACGTTCTAGATTCGTAATCCATCTAAAAATTCGGTTCAAGGCCGGATTAATTTCTAATTCCATCTTGGCGCCTTTAGCTTCAATCTTTCTCCCGCTCATGAAACGGGATGCCAGCATGAATGGCAGTAAAAATGAAAGAAAGGAGGTGGACCTTATGACTTTAAACCCCGCCTTCTCGACCTTATTTTTCATTTCTTGGTATTCATATCGTCGGACATGAAGCCCGAATTTATCCGCATCGCTCCATAGAAATTTATGCTGGGGAACGGTGATGAGGATTCCTCCCCCTTTTCGAACGGCTTGGTTCATTTGAGAAAGTACCTTTTCATCTTCTTGAATATGCTCGAGAACGTCAAAAATACCTATCAGGTCGAACTCATCCTGGTAGGGAACTCGTCGGGCGTCCATTTGAAAAAGCTCAGTGTTTTGAACGTTTTTTTGGGCATGGTGGAGGGCGGATTCGTAAATTTCGCTTCCGGACAAACGAAGATGAGAGTTTGTTTTTTCGATCCACGACAGGACATAACCGGTGCCGCAACCGATCTCTAGAAATGTTCTGGCGTTTGGAAAGTATTTCCGAAGCGCCCAAGAAAGCAAACGATTCCTGGATTCAAACCAGAAATGGCCCTTTTCCAATCGACTCAGGATGTCAAAATCTTCGACATGAAACCCTTCATTTTCTTTGGATAATTCAGGAGCGAACAAACGGAAAAGGCCCGGGGTGGGGGGGACAAACCCGCAGATAGGGCAAACCCATTTTTCAGACTCAAAGGGTTTTTCGCACGAAAGACATTTTTTCACGGGATCGAGCCACCTTAGAAAATTTTGGGTTCCAGCACGACAGAACCAATTTTTTTAGAGAGAGTCTAATTCGAGGCTTTTAATGGCAAGTTTCTGGGTGTGGGGCGCGACGTAAACGCCTTCTTCTTGTGTGTCCTCCAAAATAACCGCTCCCGCCCCAATCACGCAATTTTTGGCAATTTTAATGCCGTTTCGTATGGTCGCGTTGGCTCCAATGAAACAATTTTCCCCCACCTGAACATTTCCAGCAATAACGGCTCCCGGAGCGACGAAAACATTGTCTTTCAACTCAACGTGGTGAGAAATGACACTTCCGGCCCAAACGCAAACATTGTTTCCGATTTTCGAGTGGGCCTGAAAAACGTTGTTTTCAAGGATGATGCAATTTTCACCGGTTTTCATGCCGGGCCATTGGATATTAGAGGGGTGAATAAAGGAAGACAATCGGTAGCCTTTTTTCTTCGCTTCCAGGCATTTTTCGGCCCGGATCCGGTTCATCTGAGAATATCCAACGGCCACTAATATCTCAAAATCACTCGGTGGGAAATACGTTTCGATTTCCTCGAAAGGCAAAAGTTCCAAGCCGCAACATTTCGAGTCGGACATATATTTACGGTTCACCGTGAATCCAGCCATTTTGATGCCGGATTCGTTGGATAAATAATCGTGAACCAACGATGCGTAAGGACCCGATCCAAAAATAACAATGGGTTTCAAAAACTTTTCCTCGAGTTTGATCCGGCGAGAGATTCAAAACTGGACGTGTGGATCAAGGCTTTTTATCCTCCATATCGGCGATAAGAAATAGGGGTTTTTTGGAGGTTTTAAAATTAATCCGTCCAAGGTATTCACCAAAAACGCCCAACATGAAAAACTGAATACCATTGAGGGTAATCAAAACGGCCATTAAGGAAGCGTAACCACTGACGCCAATGTTTCCAACCAACTTCAGGTAAAGAATTCTCGCGACCCCTAAAAGGCCGCCGCAAAAGGAAAATATTCCTATCCATGAAGTGAGTCGCAAAGGCATGTCCGAAAAGGTGACGAAAATATTGATCGTGTGGGTGATAAGCTTTCCCAGGCTGTAATTGCTGGTCCCGTGGGATCTTTTCCCGTGTTCGACCAACACGGTACTGTAGTGATTCGTTACCCAGGACAGGTACCCGTCGAGAAAGGGAAAAGGCGAGTCGAATTGGGAAAGGGCAAGGGCGGTTTCGCGACGCATCATGCGAAAAGAGGTGTATTCAAAGTTAAGGCTGGGTATGGCCCGTCGAAACAGGAAACGAATGAAGCTGGAGGTCATGTTTCGCCAGAGGGAATGGGACCGGTCGGGGTATATCCCATAAACGAGGTCATACCCCTCGCTTATTCTTTTATAAAGGCCCGGGATAAACTCAGGCTGATGCTCCAAGTCATCGTCCAGGGTTACGATGTATTTTCCCGAGCATTTTTCGATTCCGCATAAAGTGGCTGCGTGTTGCCCGAAATTTTTGCTTAACCTGATTCCCCGGACGCGATTCTCTTTTCGGACGATCCCTTGGATGGTTTCCCAGGAACCGTCTCCGCTCATGTCATCAACATATAGTATTTCGTAGTCTTTCGAGATTTTGAGCAGGGCGGTTTTTAAACGCGAAGTCAGTTCGGAAAGACTATTCTTCGATCGATAAACCGGAATGACGGCCGAAATATAGGCCATAGAAGAATGTTTTCCTTTCGATGGCATATTTCAACATCAATTCTTGGGGATGGTACTGCCGGAATTTCTCCAACCCCAAATGTAATCGGGCGCTTGCGGCCCCGCGTGAAACAAGAGGTCTAAAATTGTAACATAATGGCTGAATGGCGGGTAAAACTGAGGATATTCGGGATAGCCCGTATAGTCCTTATAATCCAATTGAATGCCTTCGGCTTTGAAAATGGTTTCGTCGAGATAATCCCTTGCGGCCGGACCGGATAGGTAATAGTTCGTTCCGCATTTTTTTAGAAGTTGGATCAATCGCTCTGTTTTGTGGCCCTTCAAATGATAGTCCTGGGAGCGGGCGAAATCGGTTTTAATTCCGAGCATCTCCCTGCAAATCAAGATAACCAAGGATTGATTCAAATCGGAAAGGGATTTCCATTTTGAATCGAGATAAACTCTTTTCAAAAGAGGTTCATAAATTTTGAAATAGGGCGCTTTTGAATAAAATTGGTAAATAGTTTTCCAATGCTTTTCAGCCCAATCTGCGGATTCCAAGATGACTTCGCTGATGAGCAAGTCATTATGGTTTCCCACCGGAATGGTGATCCATTGGCTGCCGGCGGGTGTTTTAACCTTATTGCGGTTCCGCCAGTCGTTTTTTGTGTATTGAACGTCGTCGTAAAAGACAAATAGATCGACATCATGAATGATGTCGAAATAACCTTTCCAGGGAATGTAATTGGATTGAAGAACGGCAACTTTTTTCAACGCGGGGCCTCGATATGGCCTTCAATTTCAAAAAGTATAATCGATACAAATTCAGATAAAAATCTCCTAATCATTCCTGTCATTTGCACCATGTAAAGTCGGGGTTTTACGGCCAGGTTGCTTTTTCTTGTCGATGGCTTCCGTATGAAGAAAGGAAAGAAATGGAGGGGCGCTTAGACCGGTTTTGGCAGAATGGCGGTTGATGGCCGCAGATTTTTTAAAAGGGAGCGGCCGAATTTTGCCCTACAATACCTGCGTATTTCCCTTACCGCTGGGAAAGAAGGAACCTGGGTGTTTAAAAAAATTTACAAGATATTGGAAATTCCATTTATATACCGTCTGGCCATGCTCATCTTAGTTCCGGGCGCAAATAGACTTTTGAAGCCTGTTTACAATAAATTTTTTAATCTTCAGTTAGGAAAAGTATTGGATGTGGGTTGCGGCCCCTCGTCTGGTACGACTTTGCCTCCCCAAGGTTGGATAGTGGGCGTGGATATTAACGAGTCCTATGTGAGAAGTTTTACAGGCGGTTTTTTGGACCAGGACCCGCAATTGGTTTTGAATCCTCCGGCGGATCGCCGATACCTGGGTTATTTATCTTCCGCCGATCGATTGCCTTTTCCTGACGCTTCCTTCGATGAGGCCCGCTCCCGGTCTTTTTTCCACCATATGTCGGACCCCGAAGCGGCAGCGGTCATCAGGGAAATGAGCCGATGCATTCGCCCGGGGGGTAGGATTATCACTTTTGACGTGGTCTGGCCTCGAAGAGCCTGGACTCGGCCCTTTGCCTGGCTCATCTGTCGTTTTGACCGGGGAGCCTATGTGCGAAGCGAATCGCAAACCCTTAAACTTTTTCAAGAAACCTGTCCGGGACATTGGACCTGGGAGAGGCATACCTATTCTTATACTGGACTCGAGTATTTGTGGCTTCAATATGAAAAAAAGTAGTCGTTTAGGAATATAATTCACAGGTTCAGTTCAACCCGGCGGTAGGAGGCGTTTATGTCGAAGAACTTTCTAAGGGGCTTGTTGATGGTTCTGCTTTTGGTATCACCATTAGGAGCCCGTGAAAGAACCGGAGAACTGGCTCCCGCGGACATACAAAAGACTCAGCAAGAAATCATGAAGGCGCTTAAAGACGGCAACGAGTACCACATGGCCCACATCGTTCGAAAGAGCGGCCTACCCAAAGTGATGGTGGTCAGTTGCGCTGATTCCCGGGTGCCTCCCGAAGTTGTTTTTCACATGAAGCCGGGTGAGCTTTACGTCAACCGGGCCTGGGGCAATATCGTGGATAAAGTCATCCTGGGAAGTCTTGAATATGGCGCCACCCGATTGCATTGCTCGGTGCTGGTGGTGCTGGGGCATACCGATTGCACCGCCCTTCAGCAAGCGATCAAAGAATATGACCATCCCAAGGCCAGCGAGGTTCTCTGGCGGTCTCTTAATTTGGAAGATTTAAATGGGAGGCTTCAACCAGCGGTGGAGGCTGTCACCGAAAAAAGTCTGACCGAGCCCCAGCGCTTGGACGCGACCGTGCGGACCAACGTGATCAATACCATGCGGACTATTCGCGAGCAGAGTCCCACCCTCTGGCAGTTGGAACAGGGCGATTTGTTGAAAATCGTCGGTTGCGTCTATCACATCGATGGGGGCCGGGTGGAATGGATCAAAGAATAATCAGAGGAATTGGTGAATGAATTGGGTTCATTAAAACCTGTGCCCAAGAATCGAACCTTCCTTCTCTAGACGATGTTTGTTTAACGAACGCTTCCGTTAGTTTTTTCTATTCCCGAGTTTCCCGAAGGATTTTTCTTGCCCACCGTTTTTCTCAGCGTTAGTTCCACCCTGCTCCTTTTTTTCATCCTGACTCTGGTTATGGGTTTCGGGCATTTTCTGCCGGACCTTCATCCTTTTTGGGGTCTATTTCTCGGGCTGGCCTTTGTTCTTCTCCAATGCCTGGTTTTTGGTTTTTTTATCGGGAGCGGCAACACGATCAAAAAAAAGGTTAGGGAGGCGGGTTTAAGCGTGAACTGGATCGAAAAAACGAAGGAATATAAAAACCGTTCTTACCCCGGTTTGATGCTCGCCATTGTCCTGATGTTGGCGGCGGTCGCGGCGGGAGGGGCGGTCTCCGTGGGTCTTCTCCCCCCTTGGGTCCATGGGGGATTGATGATTCTAGCCTTGGGTTTTAACTGCCGATCCTTATGGGTTTCATACCGAACCTTATCGGAAAACGTACAGGCAATCCACGAAATCAATCATCAAATAGAAGGGAAGGGTTCTCAATTTCCGATTCTATTGGATTCCTCAAATCTCACCTCCGATAAATCCCATATTGAGCTTCAACCCAGGCCAAATCCTGCCAACTTCTATTTTTTAGCCATGGCGGTTTGGGTTCCTTACCTCTATATGAGGTGGTCTTTAGGGGATCGGGTTTTTACGTTATGGCCCTTTTTGGTTCTGAGTCTCGGGTTGGTAATCCTTGGTTTGTGGTTTTCTTTTGGTAAAACCAACAAAAGTTGACCCCCTCTCAAGGGTTCCTACGTCCAAAGCCTGTCTTCTTTTTTAATCGGGCTTTTGGATGAAATCGGCTACAATGTCGCCCTTATTCCAAAGCTGAAAGGTCAAGGCTCTCAGGTCTCGGCCGTTTTTTGAAGAATCACAAGGAATTTAACAGGCATGAAATTAAACCAATTGGCCCTCGTGGGTGTTCTGGGCTTCACGCTCTCGGCGGGCATCCTTCTGGCGGATAATCCAAACGATTTTATCCATGACCGCACTTATATCGGGGTGGTGGGGACGTCGGTCAGCGTGAGCAATTCTGGGGAATTTTCAGGAACCAATTACGCCCGAACGGATACTCCTACTTATGAGGTATTTCTCTTGCCGTCTTTGCGCCAAAATTTTGGGTACGGGTTCCTTTTTGGACACCGGGAAGACGCTTATGCGATTGAGTTGAGCTACTGGTCTTCCAACCACACTGCCGTTTTCGGCCCTACGACCTTGAATTTTCCGCAAAACCCTTCCACTTCCATATCTTCGTTCCAAGACACCGCCACTTACCAAACAATCAACGTTGATTTCAAACGGTATTTTTTTACCGAACAGAATATCCAGCCTTTCGTCAGTGCAGGTGTAGGTTTCCCATGGATCACCCTCTCGGACGCGGATGAGACTGCGGCGCCGGTAAATGCTTCCCCCGGGGCCCCGGGCCCTATCAATTCTGTAACCCTTTCCGGCCTTGCTTTTGATCTGGGCTTGGGAGTCGAATATTACTTGGATCCTTTCTTCTCCCTCGAATTAGGCGCGACCCAGCGATGGGCCAGCTTCGACGAGTTCAAGGGCATTACCGGCCAATATAATTCTTTGTCCCAATACACCCCTAAATCCAGTGACGACGGGAGCGGCCTACTTTTTTACGTGGGCACTTCCGTTGGGTTCGAGTAAAGCACCATGACCAGAAAAAAATCCTCCATGAAAAATGTTCTTCTTCTGCTAGTTTTATCAGGTTTGGGCCTGACCGCCTTGGTCATCGGCTTGGCCTGTTCCGCCAACCCGACCGGTCCCAACTTCCAGACTCCCCTGCAGACTGTCCAGGCCGGGAACCCTTCGCTTACCCCAACGGTCACATATAC
>CAZGKT010000029.1:0-42589 GCA_964525605.1 uncultured bacterium | reverse complement strand
TTTATGTGAAAATGGACCAGACCATGAACCCTGAACGAATGCCCCTTCCCATTGATTCCTACCTGCCTGATATTCAAAACCTCCTTGGTAAAAATAGCGCGCTTGTTCTGACTGCCGAGCCCGGAGCGGGTAAAACCACGAGGGTTCCGCCGGCCCTTCTCGAGGCCCCCTGGCTGGATAAAAAAGAAATTTGGGTTTTACAACCCCGGCGGATCGCCGCCAAGATGGCCGCCCTCAGGGTCGCATCTGAAATGGGAGAAGAGCTTGGCCAACAGGTTGGCTACCACTTTCGTTTTGAGAAAAAAACCGCCCCTTTGACCCAATTGAAATTTATGACCGATGGAATGCTTTTCCCCCTTGCCCAAACGGACCCTTCCCTTTCCCGGGTCGGACTGGTCATCCTGGACGAGTTCCACGAGAGAAGCCAATCCCTGGATTTGGGACTGGCCTGGCTCAAAAATCTTCAGGCTTCCCGGAGACCCGATTTGAAAATCGCGGTCATGAGCGCAACACTGGATACCGAATTCCTCTCTTCGTTTTTAAACGGATGTCCGATCCTGAAAAGTCCAGGAAGGGTTTTTCCCGTGACCGTGGAATACCATCCCTTCCCAGGGCAAAACGATCTTTCCCAAAAGGTCCGGTCGGCAGTTCGCCTACTTCTATCCAGGGGATTGAAAGGCACCACCCTGGTTTTTCTGCCGGGCTTATCCGAAATCAAGCGGGCCCAAATGGCCCTCTCGGCGGAGAACCTGGAAGTAGTCCCTCTTTACGGCGACCTTTCCCTGGAGGAACAGCAGAAAGCCCTCAAGTCCTCCGCCAACGCTAAGGTTATCCTCAGCACCAACCTGGCCGAGACCTCACTAACCGTGCCGGGAGTCACAGCGGTTATCGATGCCGGCCACAACCGGCAGGCCCGGGTCTCACCCTGGTCGGGGCTGGAAAGCCTGGTTACAGTCCCGGCCAGTCAGGCCTCCGCCGCTCAACGGGCAGGCCGAGCAGGACGCCTTCAACCTGGAATCTGTCTGCGGCTTTACACCCAATTTGATTACGATCACCGCCCCCCATTTGATACTCCTGAAATTGCCCGCACGGATCTTTCAAAAACCCTGTTGGATCTCAAGGGTCTGGGCGTGGTGGATCTTGAGGCTTTCCCCTGGTTCTTGAAACCGCCTCCCGCCGCACTGGAATCCGCCTTGGTCCTATTGAAGACCCTGGGAGCCATCCAAGCTTCGGGAGAATTAACGGATCTGGGGCGTCGGATGGACCGACTGCCGCTCCCTCCCCGCTTGTCCAAATTTCTCCTTTCAGTCGAGGAACTATCAAAGGCCGATTCCCATGCTATTCGACTTGCCTGCCAACTGACGGCCTTACTCCAGGGCGATGGACCAAGTTCGGAAGACCTGTTGGAGGAGTTGAGACGGCCATCCGATCATTTTGAATCCAAGCGTTTGGAAGAACAGCTTTGGGGCATCATGAAAGCTGGTACAGGAAAAAACACTTCCCCGGATTTGAAGACACAAATCCTCCTTGCCCAAAGCCTACTCAAGGCCTTTCCCGACCGGGTCGCAAAATTAAGAGAAAGCGAGGGAGCAAAAACCCGTGATTTCAAAGGCAACCTGAAGGAACTAGTTCTTTCCCAAGGAGGGTCCGCCACAGTCCCGGACAGCTCTCTCACCCGGGCCCATTCCTACTTTGTTGTCGTAGAAGCCCAGGAGATCGTTCAAGGCTCCCGGACCCAGGTGAAAGCTCGATCCCTCTGTCCCATCGAGGAAGACTGGCTTTTAGATTTTTTCCCAGAGAACCTCAGAGAGGAAAAGACTTTCGAGTGGAACACCAAGCACCAACGGGTTGAGGGTTTTGGGAGGTTGCGTTACGGCCAGCTAGTGATGGAAGAAAAAGTCCTCATGGAAAAAGATTTTGGTCCTGAAGCCCATGAACTTCTATACCGGGAAGCCCTGGCTTCGGGGCCTTCGGCCTTTTGCGTTCCGGAAGAATTGGAATCATTATTAAACCGAATCAGGTTCGTGGGAAAAGTAAAGGCTGGATTCCCCTCGCTGGGAAGTAAATCCATTAGCGAAACCTTGAAGATGATCTGTGAAAGCTGTCGTAGTTTTGATGAAATAAAGGCCGCGGGATTGGTTTCGGCTTTAAGATCCAGATTAACCCCACAAAACTTGGCGCTTCTTGAGAAACTGGCTCCCCCTTCAGTGCTTCTTCCCTCAGGCAAGAGAATGACACTCCACTACGAGGAAAACAAACCACCCTGGGGCGAGTCGAGGATTCAGGATTTCTTTGGAATGAAACAAGGGCCCCGGGTTGCGGAAGGATCGACGGCGATCGTCATCCATCTATTGTCCCCCGCCAAAAGGGCGGTTCAAGTGACCAGCGACCTCGCCGGATTTTGGGAAAAACATTACCCATCCCTGCGAAAGGAATTTTCCAGGCGGTATCCCAGACACAAGTGGCCTGAAAATCCTCTTGCCTGATAACGCAATGCCATTTCTTAATGAATACCCCCCATGCCTCCACCAGCCCCGCCCATACCCATGGAGCTTCCCCCCGCTGGGTTATCATCCTTTGAAGTCGGAGTTTCCTTGACGATGGGTTTGGTCACCACTTCCTCCGTGCCGGTGTTTCCCAAGTTCGCTCCCAGGATTCCATTGAAATCGCAGGCGTAATAGTGGTTATCTTCGAGGTAAACCTCAATCGGGTTTTTTTTGTCCTCTCCCTGCCACCACCAACAGCCTCGGTCGTAATAAAGCCAACGGTCAGCGACGCGGTCGTGATACCAAATCAGACCACCGCGGAAAAGAACCCAATGAAAATCCGGGCCTGTCCTCCAGCCATACCAATCGTTATCGCCATCACGATAATGGCAGTAGTCCTTACCCTCGAAAACGTGCCAATGGTATTGTTCTGATTTCGTCTCGGTTTGATTGAAACCTTGAATGAGGCTAACGGCCTCCGGACTGGATAGGTTATCCGGGAACAACCCCCTTGTAATGTGGTCGTCCACATCCACACGGTAGACTTTTCCCTCGGGCCCCGTTTTAGGAGCTCGGGGAACATGCCGGTGATCCGAGTCCTTTAGTTTAACCATGGCTTTCAGCATTAAGGGTTGTGGCAATGGGGTAGGCGTGTTTGTCGGAAGGTCATCCTGCGCCAGGCAGGGCATGAAAAGAGCCAGGAAGCAAAAGGTAAATAGGGGTTTCATCAGATAATCTCCTCGTCAGCGTTTACCAGGATGTGGGAGCCGGATTCCAAAAGCGGGGGCATTATGCCTACCCTCGCATAAATAAAAAAGACCTCGTTTCTCATTTGACGATTTTCACCCTTAATTCGTTCCATTTTCCTCTGAAGGGGACCGCCAGGTGCAAGAAACGGCCTTCCACTCAATGCTAGCTTGTAAAGGTCACCCGGTTGTTTGAAAAGAGCCAACTGATCCCGCTAACTAAGCGGTTACGATAAATTTAAGCAGGACTCATCTTGGGGCAATCATCCCAGGGGTTAAAGCCGAATAAGCGTCGATAAAAGCAAAACCATCAGAGGGATCAATAGAAGCCAAGCCACCCATCGAATCCAGTTGTTGGGTTTGATGAGAAGTCCCCGGGGCGGAGCATTCCGCTCTTCTTCCTCTGAAACTTCCCAAGCATCCGGGGCTTTCCACCCGCACTGAGGACAAGGGGCCCAGTCAAAGGGCATTTCGGCCCTGCATTTCAAACAGACCCCTTCCGACATATCTGTCTCCCGATTCCGAATTCTCTTTCGCGCAAATCCCAGAGGGATAAAAAATTCAGTCAACTATAAATCATTTTAATCCCGAACGTTCGAAACTTTCCTTGGATAGACAGGAAGGGAATTCAAAATAAACAGAATTTTCTAAGGTCTACGAACTAGGGTTTTGGGTTACATCCAAGTTAGTCGGCCCCGTGGATTTCTCAGGGTCCCCTGTGTTTTTGAACCCGCCTTGGTTAAACTAAAAGGGATTTCCATCATTTAACGGAGATGGCAAATGACTTTGCAACAGGGCTGGATGGAACAACGCAAACACGAACGCGTCTCAACCTCCCTGAAAGTCGCTTACCGCGTTTTGTCTGACAAGGAAGGCCAGGAAGCCCTTTCCCACCAGCATTACAGCGAAACCAAAACCGAACACCTTCCGCATCTGGCCAGCAAGTTTCATGTTTATCACGCGGTTACCCGGGACATATCCGAGGGTGGGCTTTCATTGACGGGAGAAAGGCCATTTGTCATAGGGGCGCACGTGGAAATCATCCTCACTCTTCCACAATACAAAAAACCCATAACCCTCTTGTCGGTCGTGGTCCGGGCAGGAGAACAATTCCAATCGGGCAAGACGATCTACAACGCCGGAATGAAATTACTGGCCTTGAATAAGGAAGACATGAAACAGTTGGCGAATTTCATCCTCGCCGAGAAACTTCGGCAACCAGGTAACGGTTGAAATCTCCGGGCCTCCAACTTTATTTCCCTTTCGATGGAATAAAACTTACTGCAGCCGAGTTGATGCAATACCTTAGTCCCGTCGGGGCGGGGCCATCTTCAAATACATGCCCCAAGTGCCCACCACAGCGGGGACATAACGCTTCCACCCTTTCCATGCCAAAAGAATGGTCTTCCTTCGTCTCGATATTTTCAGGAAAAATAGGCCCAAAGAAACTGGGCCATCCTGTACCGGACTCAAATTTAGTTTTGGACACGAAAAGTTCAAGGCCACACCCGGCGCAAACATAGGTGCCGTCCTCATGGTTATTCCAATACAAACCCGTACAGGCCCTTTCGGTGTCGTGCCCCCGCAAAATGTTGTATTGTTCGGGTGTTAAAATCTTTTTCCAATCAGAATCGCTCTTGACCACCTTGTCACCCTTATAGCGTCCCATATAGCACCTCACCTTTTCGGTTGGATCATTCTTGGCGTGAACAGAAAAAATAGCCGCAAAAAGAGCTAAAAAACAAGCCGCAAAGGTCCAAGTTTTAATGCCCATGAAAAACCTCCCCAGGAATTATGCCGTCGTGAATTCAATACGATGGGAAGGATAGAGAAAGTTACGAAGGCAGGAACTCTTATCGGCGGGAGGCTAGATAAGCTTTCACGGCGGATATAGGGTTATCTAAGGGTGGAACCCCCACAACCGTTACATATTCGATCTTCTTTTGGGCATTCTCAAAACCCCAACCAAAAGCCAAGGAAGCCTGGGGATGACCCTGAAGCTTAAAAACCTCCACCTTGCCCTTCCACAAAATCTCACCATCCAGGGCGAGACGCACGGGTTGAGTTTGGAAATAAGTGGCCGTGCAATTAGCCCTCTTTTCGATCGCATCCAATATCGCGCGCTGATATTCCCCGTACTCCAAGCTTGACTCCCTCTTCCCTTATTATGGGGTGATTCGCTGGATATAGTTTAATTGCTTCCAGTATAAAAGGCTTGCCTTACTTGAGAACATCATAAAGCAAACCCTCAAAGATTCCCCCTATGCAGCCCAGAATGGATGCAACCCGATAAACCTACCGTTAAACCTTGATCGTTAATTCTCCAACCTTTGACACATCAACCTTGATGGTTTGGCCTTCCTTTATTTCACCATCCAAGAGTCTTAACGCCATCTTATCCACAAGCTCATGTTGAATGAGTCTTTTCAAAGGCCTGGCGCCATAAACCGGGTCATAGCCCCTCTCGCCCAGGAAGGTCAAGGCGCCTTTCGACATTTCCAGCTTAATCTTTTTGTCCACCAAACGGGCCCGCAAGGCATCCAACTGGATATTCACGATGGTTTCCAATTGATCCTCGCCAAGGCGGTGGAAAACCACAATATCATCAATTCGGTTAAGGAATTCAGGACGGAAAAACTGTCTCAGTTCTTTCATCAGGGCGTCTTTCAAATCCTCGTCCTTATTTCCTTCCATGATCTTTTGCGAGGCCAGATTGCTGGTCATGATCAGCACGGTATTCTTGAAATCCACCACCCGGCCCTGGCTGTCGGTGAGCCTTCCGTCATCTAAAACTTGAAGCAAAATGTTGAAAACATCGGCATGGGCCTTTTCCACCTCATCAAAGAGAACCACGCAATAGGGTCTGCGGCGCACGGCTTCGGTCAATTGGCCGCCTTCGTCATAGCCCACATAACCCGGAGGAGCCCCCACAAGGCGCGAAACAGAGTGTTTTTCCATGTACTCGCTCATGTCGATACGGACCATCATTTTTTCATCGTCAAAAAGGTAACCTGCCAAAGCCTTGGCCAGTTCGGTCTTGCCCACGCCCGTGGGCCCAACGAATAGAAAGGAACCCAGGGGGCGGTTGGGGTCGGAAAGACCCGAACGGGAACGGCGTATGGCGTTAGCCACTGCCGAAACGGCCTCATCTTGACCCACGACTCTTTCTTTCAGCTTGGCTTCCATTTTGATCAGCTTTTCTGTCTCGCCTTCCATCATCTTGGAAACCGGAATACCCGTCCATTTGGCCACAACTTCGGCGATCCCCTCTTCAGTCACCTCTTCCTTCAACATGGCGCCCTTTTTCTGCAAATCGGCCAATTTTTGGCTGAGTTCTTCCAGCTGATTTTGCAGTTTGGGCAGTTTGTCGTAACGAAGTTCTGCGACCTTATCGAGTTTGCCTTCCCTTTCGAAATGGGTTTCTTGCAATTTCAAGGTTTCAATTTCTTCCTTGGCCTTGCGCAGGTCCTGAATGGCCTGCTTTTCGCTCTGCCACCGAGCCTTCATACCGGAAGAGTTTTCTTTCAGGTCGGCCATTTCCTTCTCGATTTTCGAGAGGCGGTCCTTGGAGGCTTCGTCCTTTTCTTTTTGAAGAGCCTGCTTTTCAATTTCAAATTGGCGTATCTTTCGTTCCGATTCATCCAGCGCGACCGGCATGGAATCAATTTCGATGCGCAGTTTGGAGGCCGCCTCATCCATCAAATCGATGGCCTTGTCAGGCAAAAACCGGTTGGTGATATATCGGTTCGAAAGCACCGCCGCGGCCACGAGGGCCGAATCTTGAATCCGCACACCGTGATGAAGTTCATAGCGTTCTTTCAGACCCCTGAGAATAGAGATGGTGTCAGCCACCGAGGGTTCGCCGACCAGCACCTGTTGGAAACGGCGTTCCAGGGCCGGGTCTTTTTCGATGTATTTGCGATATTCATCTAATGTAGTTGCGCCTATAGCCCTTAGTTCCCCGCGCGCCAAAGCGGGTTTGAGCATATTAGAAGCGTCCATAGAACCTTCGGCCCGGCCTGCGCCGACAAGGTTGTGAAGTTCGTCGATGAAAAGGATGATTTGGCCTTCGGAAGCAGTAACTTCTTTTAAGAAAACCTTGAGACGGTCTTCAAACTCACCACGAAACTTGGCCCCGGCCACCATGGCCCCTAAATCCAGGGATACTACCTTCTTGCCCTTAAGGCCTTCGGGCACGTCGCCGGAAACAATACGTCCCGCCAAGCCTTCGGCGATAGCGGTCTTGCCCACGCCTGGTTCGCCGATTAGGACGGGATTATTCTTAGTTCGGCGGGAAAGCACCTGGATCACCCTCCGGATTTCCTCATCCCGCCCAATGACCGGGTCCAGCTTGCCTCTGCGAGCCAAATCCGTCAGGTCTTTGCCGTATTTTTCAAGCGCCTGGAACTTGGCTTCGGGATTCTGATCGGTCACGCGGGCATTACCCCGCACTTCGGAAAGGGCGGAAAGTACCTTGTCCCGGCTCAAGTGGTTTTGTTTGACCAGCTTCTTGACACCCCATTCTTCCGGGTGCCCCTGGGCGCCGGGGGCATCCAACAGCGCTAAGAGCAGATGCTCCGTAGAGACATATTCATCTTTCATATTGTCCGCCTCTTTGTGGGCGGCATCGAGGGTTTTCGTGAAGCGGGGCGTCACATAAATTTGACCTCCCCCTTCCACTTTGGGGAGGCCAGTGACGTCTTTTTCCAAACTCTTTTCCAGGGCGGACGGGTCCAAACCTATCTTTTTCAAAAGGGCTGGAACCACGCTGTCTTCCTGCCGCAAAAGGGCGAGAAAAAGGTGTTCGTTATCGACCTGCTGTTGGCCGTATTCCGAGGCCAGCGACTGGGCCGCCTGCAAAGCGTTTTGTGCGTTAAGGGTAAATTGGTTGATATCCATGTCGGGTTTCTCTTTCGGCTTAATTTGAAGCCAAATTAGGGTGAAAAGAGGCGCCTTTCAAGGCGTAGAAGAAGCTTCCTTCTTGTATATGTCCATCAGGGGAACTCCCTCCCGGGAAACCTCATAAAGCCGGGTGTTGAGGAAGCGGTGTTTTCCGCTATAGGGGAGCGAAATAAGGTAGTCGGCCTGGTTCATATCCTTTTCATATTTCACATTCGAGGGCAAGTAGTAAATCATCTGGAAGGGTTCTTGGTAGCAAGCCACATGGTAGGTTTGTTTTGGGTCCGTCCATTGGTTTTGCTTGAGCCATTCCACCGCCTCCTTGGAGCTGATTCCAAGGGTCTCGATTTCAAAATTTCCATAGGCTCCCTTTAATCCCCCGGCCAGTTCATTGAAATAAACATATTCATAGGGGTGGAGTTGAACCATTTGAATCACCACGTTTCCAAGGTTGAGAACGATTAAGGCCAGTACGATCTTTCGGACTGTCTGGTTTTGTTTTTGTCCGAAAAATTCAACCGCTGAAAGTGCGGAAAGGCTAGCCAAGATGGGAATCAAAAAGAGGAAATGGCGGATGCCCAGGTAAGCCACCGGCCGAACGATCAGGATGGCTCCGAGATTGAATACAAAGATTAGAGCCAGAAAAGCCGCCCATCGGTTTTTCCAAAAATCGCACACGAACCTGGGGGATGCCAAACCAAAAAGGAGGATGGCCAGGGGAATGGAAACCCCCAAATAGCCGGGCAGGTAATACCAGGGCAATTGGGTGCTTCGAACCATTTGTCCAAAGGCCAGAAAACTGTTGTCCCACTTGTCGTAACGCAGGCTCATTTGAAGCACCTGCCAGAAGTTCGTAAAAAAGTTCTTTCCCAGATAGGGCCAGGTCAGCGCCATCCACAGGCAAGAAAAAACCCCAACGCAAAAGAGAAAACCTAGAAAAACCGCCAGGGGTTTTCCGGCCTTGCGCCAGGACCAAGTTCCTGGATGGTCCATCCAAAACTCGTAAAGCCAAAAAAGGACAACGAGAGGATAAATCGACAGGGCCGCCAGGCGGATTCCCTGGGCAAAACCGAAGAGGAGACCCAAAAGAACGCCCTTGGGAAGCGACAAGTTTTTGCGCCAGCAAAAGAAACAACTCAAGGCCAAAAAATAAAGAACGGCAAAGGGAACATCCCTTCCGTTGACCGGTATTTGGCCCAGAAAGACCGGGCAAAGAAACAGAAAGAGGGGTGCGAGAAGCGAAAGCCAGGGTTTCCCCGTGGACCTCAAGGTCATTTCATAGCCCGCCACAAATACGAGGGAGGAAAAAGCAAAATTCAGCCAATGGAACAGTTCCATGGAAAAGCCGGGATTGAAGGCGGATAAAAGGGCTCCATAAAAATAGTCATAGTCCACCCACCGGTCCGCAGAGCCAGAGACAGTCAAGAAATCCGCGGCTCTTTCGCCAGAACCCAAAAGAAAATGGTAGAGGGCCGAACCAATGGAATAGACGTCGTATTCATCCCAGCCGATGCCGAAATCCCGGTAGGTGAGGCCTACTAACCCGTAATAAAAAAGAAGAAAAAAAGCCAAGGGACCATGGCTTTTGAGGCGGTTGGAAAAATCGGAGGCGGTCACAGGCTTATCTTAACAAAAGGCCGAGAGAAGCAAGAAGAAGGAAAGCCGGGACCACTTCCTATTTTCGCGGGGGGACCGTTTCGACCGTGCGATAGGAAGGATTTTTCGGTAGTTCTTCCAAATCGAACCCCTTTTTCGCGATAACTTCCTTGTACCAACGGGCGCTTCGCTTGAGGGTGCGCTGCTGGGTCTTGAAATCAACGTGGATTAAACCGAACCGTGGATCAAACCCTTGCGCCCATTCGAAGTTATCCATCAGGGACCAGGCAAAATAGCCCGAGACCCTTACCCCCTCGGCCATGGCCCGCCGGGTGACGGCCAGATAATGGCCCAGGTAATGCACCCTCACATCGTCGTTGAGGGTTTGTTCAAGCGACCGAAAAGAATCCCGTGTACAGGTCCCGTTTTCGGTGATGAGCATGTGTTTAGGGTTGTAGATTTTCTGAAACGAGATCAACAGGTCGTAAAGGGCGGTGGGGTCGACCTTCCAACGGAAATCGCTCACCAGGGATCCGGCAGGCATGGAACCGTCGTTGTCATAAACTCCCGCCCCTGGGGAATAACGGGCGTAGGAGGGGAAATAATGGTTCACTCCCAAAAAATCGACGGATTCGGAAATGATTTTTAAATCTTCCTCCCGATAGGCGGAGGGAATCCCTGCGAACTCGAAAAAGAACTCCGGGTAGCCCTTCCCCGCCGCGGGATCGAGGAAAACCCCCGACTGAAGGGCGTTGAGATTTTCAGCCTGCCGCACATCCGCCGCGTGGTCCGTGGAGGGCCGGAAAGGGTTCAGGGCATGGACCCAGCCAATTTCACCCTTTATCCCCGCCTGCCGGAAAGCCCTCACCGCCAATCCATGGGAAAGGTTCAGGTGATGCACCGCGTTGCCAAAGGCCCCCTTGTCTTGTTTGCCCGGAGGAAAGTGACCCATCAAAAAACCCAGCTGGGCGGTACAAACAGGCTCGTTATGGGTGGCCCAATAGGGAATGTCCCGGCCCAATTTGCGAAAAACCGTCTCCGCATATTCGCCAAAGGCCAGGGCCGTCTCGCGATTTTCCCAGCCCCCCTCGGCCCACAAAGGGACTTCCCAATGGAACAGGGTGGCGGAAGGAATAATATTCGCCTTTTGAAGTTCATCGAGAAGCCGGCGGTAAAAATCCAAGCCCTTTTCATTGACCCTTCCCCGCTCCGGAATGATCCGGGGCCAGGAAATGGAAAAACGGTAAGCCTGGAGGCCCAATTGCTTCATGAGGGCCACGTCTTCTTTGTATCGATGGTAATGATCGCAAGCCAAGTCCGCATGGTCTTGGTTGGCGATCTTGCCGGGAGTATGGGTCCACTCGTACCAATTGCTCTTGGCCGCCCCGTCACTTAAGGGCGACCCCTCGATTTGGAAGGAACTAGTGGCGGCTCCCCATAGGAAGTTTTCGGGAAAAGAAATAAAATGAGAGCTCAAGAACGGCCTTTCGTCCGGAGGATTAAGGCGCTAGTGTAAGAAATCCCCAAACCGATAAGAACCAAAAAAGAAGGAAAGCCCTTTCATGAAGCAAACTATCGTTAAAATCGGACGACCCGTCTTAAGGGTTAAAACCAAATCTGTTTCACATCGGGAAGCGGTTTCATCAAAGGTCAAAAACTTCGTGGGGGCGATGGTGAAAACCATGAGGCATGCACATGGCGTCGGACTGGCCGCCAACCAGGTCGGGGACCCTCGAAGAATCCTCGTCATGGAATGCCGGGGCAACGCGCGCTACCCCAACCGGCCTTCCTTTCCGCTGCAAACCTATTTCAACGCCCGCATCGTGTGGAGTTCGAAACAAAAGGTCCAGGATTGGGAAGGGTGTTTGAGTATCCCCGGTTATCGCGGAAAGGTCGCCCGCGCCCACTCGCTTGTGTTCGAGGCGCTGACCCCCGAAGGGACCAAGGTTCGCCGGACGCTCAAGGGTTTCGAGGCCCGAGTGCTCCAGCACGAAGTGGATCATTTGGACGGGAAGTTCTACGTCGACCGGATGAAAAGTTCGGGAGACCTGTATCACTTGGAGGAGTTCGAGAAAGAATTGGGGATCAAGGTCCCTCGTGAAAAAAAGCGATGAAGCTCTACTTGATGCGTCATGGCCATTCGATTTCTCCCGCGCCGGGAAAACCCAAAGCCCTTTCGGAACGGGGCGAGAAAGATGCCAAGGCGATGGGCAAGGCGTTAAAGAAGAAGAACGTGGCGCCTGCCGCGATTTGGCACAGCCCCCTGCCACGCGCGATTCAAACCGCGGAGCTAGTGGCGGAACAGTTAAAGTTTCCGGCGGAAGAAATGAGAGAGAAGAAAGAACTAGTACCCGAGGGGAACGCCACCTTCACCTTGCGTGAAGTGTACGAACAGACCCAAGATCTTCTGATCGTAAGCCACCTGCCCTTTTTAAAATCCCTGATGAGCCATTTTTCCGATTATGACGCGCACCCGGAAGCTTTTGACTTTCCCACCGCGGGCGTAGCGGCTTTAGAGGTGGGAAAGGGTAATGCCAAATTGCTTTGGACCCTTCACCCGAAGGATTGATGGACCTTCGATTCTCTTTAAATTTCTGCCTTTTGGGTGGAGCGCCTGAATAATTTCGGGCAAGCCTGTCACAAATTAATCAATTTAAGGCCGGGCCTTGCCGTAGATGGCGTAGGTGCACTTGAGTGTAGCCTTTTCCAGGATCAAGCCGGTCAAGGCATTCAAGACATCTTTACAGGTGAAGTCACCCTCCAACGGAAACCTTTTTTCTTTCAAAGCATAGAGGGTGAAAATATAGGTGTGCAGTTTCTCGTCGTTCCAGGGTGGAGCGGGCCCGTCATAGCCAAAGTAAGTGCCTTCCATGATTTCGTTGCCCTTGTACCATTCGGTGAAATCGTTGATGGCATGCCGGGTATTGCGGACACCCGCCGGGCCGGTCTTTCCCTTGATCGTCACTTCCTTGCTGAATTCACCGGGCTGGATGAAAACCTTGGGTTCGAGGTCCACGACCGCCCAATGGTAGAACTCGGTGCGGGGATAGGCATGGGGGACCACCTTACCCGCTTTGTTCACGAAGTCGCGGCTGGTCGGGGCGCAGGGGTCGTGCATGACGATGGCGAGGGATTTGGTGCCTTCCGGCATTTCAGACCAGGCGAAATGGGGGTTTTTATTGCGGGCCAATTCCGCTTGGTGGCTGATGTGGGGCTTCAAAAAGACATATTCCGTTCCCAAGCGGGTACCCTCACCGAAACTATCGCTGTAGAACTTCATGGTTTCTCCTTGCCCAAGCGGTTTAAACGGTCATTATTGAAGCACGACTTCCACAAAAAACAAGCTTGAAGTAGGTGACAAGGGATTTAAAGACACACCTTCCGGAAATTTTAAAACGGTAAACCCAACCTTAAAAACCCCCGCCTTGTTTTTAGTTTCAAAGCGTTCCCGCCATTCGATGATGTTTGAACCCCCAGTTTAATTCCCTTTTTTATATATGAACAGCCCAATAAAAGGCCTGTTATAATGGCACTCCCTAATTTTCCCATTTCTTCCTGGAGGCTTCCTGTTATGTCAACTGCCACTCAATCCGTCACCGGCACCCATTATGAACAGCTCATGAAGGGGATCGACAGCGAGGTTCGGGACAAGGTCGAGGGATTTATTCTCCTCTTTGCCGACGATGCCGATACCTCCGCGGTCGCGGAAAAGTTACGCTCGGATAAACTCCGCAACGCCTACAACGCCCTCGTGGACTATATCGTTCCCAATCTGTTGAACAACCTCAATGCCGAGCAATCCACCTTCCTTTGCACCGGGGCCATCGGGGACAAGATCACCATCCAAACCGAGAAGGAGACCAAACATATCGAGCTGTTGGACCCCGCTCTTTATCAATCCCTCCTGAAATCATTTTCGAACCGCAATCCCGAAACCATCCCCGCCCCCGTTTATTGCATGGTCGACAAGTTCATGGCCATTGCCC
The DNA here is from genome assembly GCA_964525605.1 of uncultured bacterium. Classification (GTDB taxonomy): domain Bacteria; phylum Oederibacteriota; class Muellerivitia; order Muellerivitales; family Muellerivitaceae; genus CAVTWJ01. The sequence goes on along the minus strand of CAZGKT010000029.1, from coordinate 28,876 downwards.
GCAACGAGTTGGTCTCCTTCAAGATGGGCAAGGAGCGTGACCGGGACCTGCGCGCAGCCTCCGGCGGCGATAACAGCTACGTCAAGGGCGAGTGGAAGCGCAAGATGAACCAACTGCGCAACGAGATCGGGGCTTGCGTTGCACAAATGGATTTCAACTTTTCAAAGTTCATCGTCTCCCTCAATGATTCCTCGGGAAAGAACGCGAAAGTGGCCATGGACCTGCTGAAAAAGGTTTGCATGGCCTGGAGCAAGGGGGACAACCCCAGCCCCCAGGAACAAGCCCTGATCAAAGTCTTTGAGCCCAAGGTCGGAACTGCCGGCGGGGGCATGGCCAAGTGGCTGGACGAGTTGTTGTTTCAAATGAATGTCATGACCGAGAACAGCCGCCAGGTCGAGGAGAAATACCAGGTCGTCCTCAAGTGCCAGCAAGAAATAGCCAAGGCCGAGATCATGATGAAAACCTCCCCCGAGGACGGCCAAAAGATCCGGGACGAGTGGAAGCGCAAGATGAACCAAGTCCGAGCCGAGGTTGTCCTTTCCATCGATCAGATCGACTCCAACTCACCCAAGGTGGTCGCCGCCTTGAACGCCGCCGCAGGGCAAAGCGTCAATAGCGCCATGCAGGTTCTGAGGACCCTCGCGGTCATCTGGACCAACGGCAATTCCCTGACCGAGCAGGAAAAAGCCACACTGAAGGTCGCCGAGGAAAAACTTGGGGCCAGCGCCGCGGAACTGACAAAAGTTTTGACACCGATCATGCCCTTCATGAGTAAAATTTCCGATAACGGCAAGCAGGTCGAAGAAAAATTCCAAAGCGTCCTCAAGTGCCAGCAGGAAATCATCAACGCCGATTCGGGCGTGGTATCGGCGTCTCCCGTCGCCACTTCCGGACCCCTTTTCGATAAGGTCGTCATTGAGCAGCTCAAAGCCGACATCGAAACCACCAACAACGTCTGCGTGAGGGCGGCCGACTCTTCCCCCATGCGGATTTCCTTCTCAGCGTCCCGCATCCTCCTCTCGAGGCACTTCCCGGACCAGGGAGACCCGATGGACAGCCTTTGCACTCCGCCCGCCGTCCTGGCCTCATTGGACAAAATATTGAAGATCCACACCAATCTCTTCAACCGGGACTGGGAAGGAAAGCACATCATCCCCTCCATCATGCTCGAACCCCTGCGCAACTTCGTGGACTTCTATGAGGACCGGTTCGTGATGTCCCTTGTTTCCGGCGAAACCGTCCGCAAGGGCCCTTTCGTGACCTTCAACCCGATGGAGGTGCAGGTGCTTCGCCTTTGCGCCCTTTACCTGACCAAGGACCCCATTTATGACTACCGGGGCGATGTGAAGACCGGGACCTTCATGGGCGACTACATGGGCAAGGTCGAGAAAACCACCAAGGTGAAGTGGACCGGCCAGGACAAGAAATTTTCCCTGGCCTCCACCCAGAGCATGCAGGACGAGGCCAGCCGCGACGACGCGATCGCCGACTATATCGACTTCATAAACTCCATCGCCAACAACATCGCCCCGAACCCCAAGGTGAGCAAGCGCAAGATCGCCATCCTGCTGCGCTACGTTCTTTTCGATAAGCTCGAGAAGAACATCGCCGGCATCCTGAAGCTGGTGGCCCAGACCGACCCGGCCGAAGCCAAGACCGCCATCTTGTCCTTTGCCAAGGACAACATCGACGTGGGCAAGGACCTGGTGCGCGCGGCCGTCAAGTTCGATCCCATGGCCTCGAAGATGTTCAGCGACAACCCCGATTTCGCCATCCAGAGGGTTTTCGGAAGGTAAATCCGGTCCGTCGTCCATTTTTCAAGCGTTCGTTCGCTCCCCCAGGGCGGGTTTTCAACCCGCCCTTTTTCATTCATAATGCCCCGTGAAATTCCCCAGGAGACGTTCCTATGAAAAAACTCGTTGCCCTTTCCGCCATTGGAAGCGACCGGCCGGGCATCGTGGCCGCCCTGGCTAAAACCTTCTTTGAGACCGGCTGTAATTTGGAAAACTCCTCCATGACCCGCTTGAAAGGGGATTTCGCAGTCCTGCTCCTCGTTTCCCTGCCTGAAAAACTGACCGTGACCGCGCTCTCAACCGCATTGAAAACCTTGGCGGACCAACAGGGCTTGACCCTGTCGATCCGCGAGTTAGCGGAACGGGAAAGTTTTGATCACACCGAACCCGCCCTTCCCCATACCCTGGTGGTTTACGGCGTGGACCACCCCGGCATCGTATACCGGGTCGCCCAGGCCCTCGTCGACCGGTCCATCAACATCACCGACCTTCGCACCCACGTGACCCAGGCCCAGGGAACGCCCCTCTACTCGCTCATCATGGAGGTGGAGATCCCCACCGAGGAAGGGGTGCAAGTCCTGCGTCGCGACCTGGAAAAGCTGGGAAAAAAATTGAAAGTCGAGGTGACTTTGACCCCGGTCGAGGCGGACGAACTCTAGCCATGGCCGTTCAAAAGGTCCTCACCTATCCTGATTCGCGGTTGAAACAAGCCTGTATCGAAGCCGACCAGAAAGATCCCCGGTGGACTGGACTTTTCACCGACCTGGTGGATACCTTGAGGGCCTTCCCGGGTTGCGTGGGCCTGGCCGCGCCCCAGATCGGGGCCATGACCCGTTATCTGGTGGTGGATGTATCCTCCTCGCCGAGGGGCGGGGAAAACCACGGCCTCCTTCGGCTCGTCAATCCCCGCCTGGTGGAAACCAGCCAATGGAAGATTAGCCGGGAAGGATGTCTGAGTTTTCCCGACCTGTTGGCCAACGTGAAAAGGGCACAGAAAATACGCCTGACGGCCCTGGATCCGGCGGGTCGGCCCCTGGACTTATCTTGTGTCGGTTTTGAGGCGGTGGCGATCCAGCATGAGATCGACCACCTGGATGGCATCCTCTTTTTGGACCGGATCCGTTCCTCGAAAGACCTGTTTGAAAGACGCCGCCACGGGGCCCCGGCCCCGTAGATCAAAGGAAATCCCATGACGAAACCCGCCGAGAGCAATTTGGTCTGGATGGATTTGGAAATGTCAGGACTTGATCCCAAAACCTGCAAAATTTTGGAAATCGCCTCCCTGGTAACGGATAAGGACCTGAACGTGGTGGCCCAGGGCCCCGCGCTTGTCGTTCACCAGCCGGAGGAAGTATTAGCGGCCATGGACGACTGGAACAAACACCACCATGGGCTGTCGGGTTTGACGGAAGCGGTCCGAAAATCAACGATCGGCGTGGAAGAGGCGGAAAGGCAAACGCTGGCTTTCATCCAAAAATACTGCCCGCCCAAATCCAGCCCACTCTGCGGAAACACCATTTACCAGGACCGTCGTTTCTTGATCGAATACATGCCGGCCCTGGAAGCTTATCTTCATTACCGGCTTGTGGATGTGAGTACCATCAAGGAACTGGTCAAACGATGGTACGGACCGGAGTTTCAGTCCCCCCAGAAAAAGCAAAAGCACAAGGCCCTGGATGACATCCTGGAAACCGTTGAGGAATTGAAGTTCTACCGTGAGAAGGTGTTCAAGAACCCCTAGGTTTTCTTTTGGAAACAGGCCGGCCCGCCTTGACGCTGGCGGCTTTCCCGAACCAGTTTTTGTGCCAAACCCAGGCGGTTTTAAGGATGTTTTCCAGGCTGGAGTGTTCCGCTTTCCACCCCAACAAGTTTTGGGCCTTATCGGTTTTTCCTACCAACACAGGCGGGTCGCCCGGGCGCCGGGAACCGTAGTTCACCGGTATCAACTTTCCGGTTATCCGCTGCGCTTCCGCGATTACTTCTTTCACCGAATAGCCCCTTCCCGTTCCCAGGTTGAAGGCGTCTCCCTTCCCCTTTTCGATCATGACCTTAAGAGCCAGGTAATGCGAAACGGCCAGGTCGGTGACGTGGATATAATCGCGCACGCAGGTCCCGTCCGGGGTGGGGTAGTCGGTCCCGAAGACCGTGATCTCCTTCCGACGTCCCAGGGCCGCGTCCAAAACCAGGGGAATGAGGTGGGCTTCCGGCTCATGCACTTCCCCGATGGTTCCCGACGCGTCCGCCCCCGCCGCGTTGAAATATCGCAGGAAAGTGGATTTCAAACCGTAAGCCTGACCGTACCAGGTAAGGATCCTCTCGATCATCAACTTGGAATCCCCGTAGGGGTTCACCGGGTTCTGGGGATGCTCCTCGGGTATGGGCACCTGCCGGGGCTCTCCGTAGGTGGCGCAGGTCGATGAGAAAATGAAGTATTCCACCTTCGTTTTGAGCATGGCCGAAAAGAGATTCATCGCGTTGGTGAGGTTCTCCCGGTAATACTTTTGAGGGTTGACCACCGACTCCCCCACGGCGGCATGGGAAGCGAAATGCATGACCCCCAGTGGCTTCACCTTTCGGAGGGCCTTGAGAATGAGAGCCTCTTGGGCCAGATCGCCTTTGAGAAGTGATCCTTTGGTTACCGCCCAGGAATGCCCGAGTGACAAGTTGTCGAAGGCCACGGCTTCATAACCAAAACGGCCGGCTTCTTTCATGGCGTGGGAACCGATGTAGCCCGCCCCACCCGTAATTAGAATTCTTTTTTTGGTCGCCAATCGCCTACCTCGCTTTAACGATCATTATTAGGATAAAAACGCTTTTCACAAATTAGGAAATGGGAAAACATTTTCCAAAATCGTGGTTCTTTTGTCTGTCTCCCTCCCTGCTCCTAAAACATAATAAACCCATTGATGAGCCGCACCAATCCTGTTTTGAAATAACAGGAAAGAAAAAAATTGCCAAATAAAAAGAACATCATTAAAGAAAAAATCAGAGCGACCCAACCAACACCTAAAGAAGTCGAATTCGACCACATCTTCAACGTCAACCAAGCTCTGATGGCCCTCTATCACGCCAGCTCGGAACTTCAGCTTTCGAAGCCCTTGCCATCTCTTCTGAAATCCATTTTGCGCGGATTGAAAAGCGGTACCGGCATTGACAAGGCCGCAATTTTTCTCAATGACACCGACCATCACGTTCTCCAGGGCGCAGCCGCTATTGGACTCAATGAAAAGATAACCTCCGAACTTTCCCTCCCGGTAGCCGACAACTGGGAAGAAGCCCTTCTCAAGTTCAACAACCCGGCTTCCCTAAACGGACCCTGGCCTTCGGAACTAGCAGCCCTCAAAACCTTGATCGAACAAAAGTTGGAATGCAAATCCCTCGGGCTCATGCCACTGGAAATGAGGGATCAACTACTGGGAGTCATGGCTTTCAGCACCCCCGAAGTCCATCCCAAACCCGAAATTCTTTCCATCTTCGCCCGTCAGGCCGCCATGACCATTGAGAACGCCCTTCTTTTCTCCAAGGTCGAGGAAATGGCGTTGAAAGACACGCTGACCGGCCTTTACAACCGCCGTTATTTCCAGCAAATCCTCGATTACGAGCTCAACCGGGCCAAAAGGTATCGTCAACCGCTTTCAATCATTTTCATCGACATGGATCACTTCAAGGAAATCAACGACCAGTTCGGCCATTCGGTAGGCGACCAATTTTTGCGGCAGATCGCCCTGAAGCTTTCCACTCTCTTCCGCACCACCGATCTATTAGCCCGTTACGCGGGGGATGAATTTATCGCGATCCTTCCCACGACCCCGCATGAGGGTGCGATGATCCTCGCCCGCAGGATCCAGGAACAGCTGGGAGGCTACCAGATCATGGTGAGGGGACGGACTTTGCAGGCCTCGGTAAGCGTTGGGGTCGATACCTACGAGGGGTTGGAAGGCGTCGGCAGCGTGGGTTTCATCGACCGCGCCGACAAGGCCATGTATGAGGCCAAAAGCCAGGGCCGTAACTGCGTTAAGAGCTACAGCGAAATCGTGAAGGCGGCCGTTTCCTAAAACAATTTCTTTATCAATTCCCCGTTTTGCATCCATTCCCCTGCCAACTTTTCTTTCCAGGGCCTGATTACCGAAGCTTTTCTTGGGATTCGGTTTTATTTTTCACATAACTTTCAATGCGGGCTTGGTTGCCCTTGGAAACAGCCAGAAATTTGACCCGAATCTTGTATCTCTCCATGCGGGAATGGACCACCTTCTGGCAGGCGACCACCTCGCCCTTGGCGGAAAGACCCACGGTAGCGTTGGGGATTTGGAAATCCAGCGAAATCCCCTGTCCCGCCGAGATGGGATGGGGCGCGTTAAAGGAAAGTCCCGAGGAACTGAGGTTCAAGGCCAGGGTGTGGTGAGGCCGGTCCGGGCTGGCCAAGACCTCATAAGACAGCGGAATGAGTGTGTCCACCCGGGGGGAAAGGCGCCTTTGGACGGACACCAACTCGTCAGGGGTGGGGCGGGTCAAAACCACCATGGCCACGGGCTTATGGGGGACACGCAGGACCACGCTTAAGAAAGAATAAAAATCACCCTCGATGTTAAAACCGATCTCCACCTTGTCGTTGGGAGAAAACGGTTTCAGACGGCCTTGCGATTGCGGATGGGCTACGCAAATGAAATCCCGGAGGAAAGCTTCGACCCGGCTTTTATCCCAATCGCGGGCACCCAGGCGCCTTAAATAGACGCTTTTATTTTCTTTGAGGTAAGTCAAGGCTTTGCTGGGGTCGGACATGGGAAACCTCTTTCACGAACAAATGAAGGTTGAAAGGACGGCCCTGGGAAAGCTTCAACCGATGGCGAACAGCTTTTTCTGCCCTTCGGGGACCGCCGGGGAATCTTCCAGCACCTTGATGGTTTGGAGTCGGCCGTCCGCCTGTCCGTTGACCCGGGCCCCCGCGTCCAGCACGCTCATCAGGTAGGAATAGATTTCCTGGGTGATGACTTCCCCGGGACAAAGCACCGGAATACCGGGGGGATAAGGGCATACGATCTCGGCGCAGACCTTTCCAACGGCCCGCTTGAAGGGGATTTTTCGGGTCAGTTTGGTGAGGGCCTCCCGGGGGTTCAGTTCTTTCCGGGGCACGAAATGGGGAAAAACAATGCGTTTCTTGCGCTTCAAATTCAGGAACATATCCCGGTAATCCACCGTAATTTTCTTCAAGGCGGCCACCAGTTTTTTCATTTCCTTCGGGGTGTTTCCCAGAGAGACAAACAAGAGAATGTTGTGGTAGTCCGACATCTCGGTCTGGATGCCGTACTCGGAATTCAAAATCTTGGCCATGTCGTATCCCACGCAGGGCAGGCCCTTGGTGGAAATGGTCAACTTGGTGGTATCCAGATCCATGCCGGGAATCTGCTTCACCTGCTCCCGGGTCAGGCAGTTTAAACCGGGAATGGAATTGATCGCCTGGCGGGTGTTTTCGCAAATTTCGATCACCTGGGTCAGAAGCTGCTCCCCTTCCTGAACCATTTGCCGGCGGGAAATATCCAGAGAACCTAAAATCACGTAGGAAGGGCTGGTGGTTTGAAGCATTTGCAGAGTGGTCTTTAGGCGCAAAATATCCACCCGGATGCCCTTCACGTGAAGCATCGAACCCTGGCTCAAGGCCGCCAGGTGCTTGTGGGTCGATTGCACGCACAGGTCCGCGCCCGCGTCCATGGCCGATTTGGGAAGCAAAGGGTGGAAATGGAAATGGCCCCCATGGGCCTCGTCAACCATCAAAATCTTATCGTGCTGATGGACCACTTCGGCAATGGCTTCCAGATCGGCCGTGAGCCCAAAATACGTGGGGCTGGTCACCAGCACCGCCTTGGCGTCCGGGTGCTGGCGGAGGGCTTCCTCCACCTGATCCACGGTGAGGTTCAAGATCAGGTCGGTGGCCTCGTCAATACGGGGCATGATGTAAACGGGTTCCGCTCCGGCCAGGATGACCGCGGAAATAACGGATTTATGGGCGTTTCGAGGGATGATGATCTTATCGCCGGGGTCGCAGACCGAAAGGATCATGGCCTGGTTTCCGCCGGTGGTGCCGTTCACGAGGAAGAAGGAGTAATCGGCCCCATAAGCCTTGGAAGCCAAAAATTGCGCTTCCTTAATTACGGTACTGGGTTCGTGCAGGGAGTCGATTTCACTCATGACCGAAAGGTCGAGCCGAAAAACCTTCTCACCGACATAGGATCGAAAAACCTTGGGAATCCCCTGGCCATGCTTGTGGCCGGGCGTGTGGAAGGAAATCTTGTTCTCGTTGGCGTAACCAACGATAGCGTCGAAAAGAGGTGTTTTATCTTGGCCGTCGTTAAAGGACATGACTTCCTTTATTTAGCGAAATTCTTCTCTTCGCCGATGAACCGGTAGGTGAGCGGCTTGTCGTCCCGGATCACGTCGGTCAATCGGGCCAGGCCGTCACGGATATATTTGGGCGTGAAAAACAGCCCCTCGTGGGTTTCGCCGTCGTAATACCGCAGATTCCCCACCCCGCGTTTTTTCAAGATTTCATTCACCTGGGCCCGCTTGAGAAGACGGGGATCGGTGTTCTTCGAGGCCATGGTGAAGCTCCAGGGTATGTCAAAGGAAGGCACGTTGGCGGGCCATGAATAAACCAGGGGAAAAACCTTGGTCAGCGTGTTGTAGATGGCGGCCAGGCACCGCAGTTCCTTCTCGGCCGAGCAACCCGATTGAAGGGAAACCACGCCGTTGTCGGAAAGCTTGTCCTTGACCATGGTGTAGAATTCTTGGGTATAAAGCAGGTAAGCGGGCCCCTCTTCCACGGGTTCGGGAATGTCAATGATGATGACGTCAAATTTTTCTTTGCTCTTCTCTAAAAACTTGCGGCCGTCTTCATATAGGAGGGTCGTGCGTTTGTCCTTGAAAGCTCCCCGGTGCCACTCGGGCATGAATTCATCGCAAAGGTCCACCACCCGTTTGTCGATATCGATCATCCAGGCCCTTTCCACGGTTTTGTGGCGAAGAACCTCATAAAGAGTCGCGCCTTCCCCGCCCCCGATAATGACTACTTTTTTGGGCTCGGGACAGCTGACCATCGCGGGATGAACCAGGTTTTCATGGTAGATGAATTCGTCCAGTTGAGCGGACTGCATATGGCCGTCCAGGATCAGGCATTTTCCGTAGTGGGAGGACTGAATGACTTCTATTTTTTGGTAGGGAGTTTGTTCAGAAGCGTAAATTTTGGTGATTCCCCTCATATGGGCCTCATCCGGAGCATAAAACTCGATGTGCCAATGGGGGCTAATCAGGTCGGGCATCACTCGTCTCCCTAAACTTTGTTAGGCGCCGCGAAAAAAACTTAAATACTATTCCGCAAATGCCCCTGCGATCAAAAAAAACCAAAAAACTTTCTTTCGGCGCAAAACCACCCCATCCTCAAGTAAATCTGCCATCATGACCAAGGAGGAATGGGCGAAAAGCCCGGGGAGGCGTTGGTAAAAACCGCGATTCAAGCTCATCACGGTGAAGTATTCTTCTTTGAGGCTCATTTAAACGCACGAACCAACCAAGATTCCGCATTCGTTCGTCAAATTTGTTACAATTTTTTTCAAGTATAAAAGGATTCAATAGGTAGTCAAGAAAAAATTGGATTTTTGGATTGTAAATCCAGTCACATTACGCCGCGCAAAAAAATTTCCGCGCGCGGGTGATAAACTGATTCAAGAATTCGGAAGAAAAGGATTTTTTTTGTTCGACACAAGAGTCCGCATCCTCGCTTTGCGTTTGCTGATGCTTTCCGCTGTTTTTCTTACGCCCCTACTTTTATTCACGCCCACTCACGATCAGTTCGAACTGCCCAAATTGATTTTCCTGGGGCTTCTCGTCTCCGGCGCGCTCGCCCTTTCACTTACCCTTCCTCCCAAAACACCTACCGGGCCCCTCACCCTCTCACTTCTTCTCCTTCTGGCGGCCCAAACCATCAGTTCCCTTCCCTCTATGAGCCTCAGCTGGCAGGCCAGTCTGCTGGGCGATTACGAAAACTTCTCAGGCCTCGCCACCTTTTTCACATATCTTTCCTGTTTTTTAGCCTTCCAGGCCGCCTTTAACTCTCATGCCACGGATAAGCCCTTTTTCTTTTTCTCCCTTTCCGCTTTTCTTTCATCCCTCTACGCGGTAGCCCAACATTTTGGGTTGGATTTTATCCAGTGGAACCCTACCACTATAATTTCCACCCGAGAATTCGCCTCCCTGGGAAACCCGAACTTCCTTTCGGCCTTCCTGGCCATGGTCCTTCCCCTCTGGTTGGCCTGGTTGAAAACCAGGGCCACTAAACCGTCTGCCTTTCCTTCTCCCCTCGTGGGGTTAGGCCTGTTTCTTGGCCTTTGTTTTCTTTATTGGGGAACCGCCCAGGGTCATTCCTTTATCCATCCCGATCCACCCACCTGGATGATCATGGTTTTCCGGCTCGTGGGCATCGCCCTCTTCACACCCAGCCTGGCCCGCCTTATTTTTAGCATGGGTTCCTGGTTTGGCATCCCGGCTTTAGCCATCCTGGCCCTAGGGCTCGTCGCCACGGGAAGCCGGGGCGGTTTTTTTGCGGCAATTTTGGGCTGGGGCGTTTACCTCGCCTGCACTTTCCGAAAAAAGTACTCACCCCTTCCCGCGCCGCAAACCCAAGCGAATCTTTTACCCAAAGCAATCGTGCTTTTAGTGCTTTTGGCCCCCAGTCTTTGGGTCGGCCGTTCCTTTCTGGTCCGTTTTTTTCATTCGCTCACTCACCTGGGTGAAAGCCTATCCGTTTCCCGCCTCGAAATCTGGCGTCCCGCCCTCAAAATGGTTCAAACCCATCCCTTTTTCGGCGTGGGCTTGGATACTTTCAAGACCGCCTTCCCCTATTACAGTGGAATCGGGTTCAACAAGATCGACGGAATGTTCGTCAGTTCCCGCACCGCCCACAATCAGCTATTGCAACTGGCCTCCACCACCGGCCTCATCGGCCTGGGCGCTTATTTTTGGGTCTGGGGCACTTTTTTCTTTTTGGCTTTCAAACTTTTGAAAAACGTTTCTCCCTTTCAAAAAACCCTGACCGCGGGGGTCATCGGCTGTGTGGTCGCCTATCACGCCCAAAACCTTTTCAGTTTTGATGTGGCCATATTGGGTTTGGTCAGCTTCTGGGCCCTCTCCTGGATCGAAAGCCTTTACGCTTCGGTGTTTCATAAAAATGATCTTTCCTTGGCGTCTGGGCGTCTGGGGGGGGGGATATTCTCTTTTCGCTTCTTCGTTTTTGGGATTCTCATTCTTTCCGGCATTTTCTATCCCCTGACCCGGCTGGGCGCCGATCTTTCCTTTGGCGAGTCGGAATCCATCAGCGAATACCTCAAGAAACCCGATCCTGATTCCCAGCTCCAGCCCCTGCTTGAATATTCCAATTTGGGTATCGAAGAATGCCAACGCGCGGCCATGCTCTGCCCATTGGATGTCAAATACCGCCTGTACCTCGGCCTTGCCTTCGAACAAAGGGCCCAGTTGGACAAGCAAGAACCCAAGAAATGGCTGGAAGCCGCCCTCCAAACCTATCACCAGGGCCTTTCCATGAGTCCCTTCAACGGCTATTACTACAACGATGAAGGAAGGGTCTGCGAAAACCTGGCCGAACTGGACCCCACTTACCGCTCCCAGGCCGTTCAGGCCTTTCAGCAAGCCGTCCACTGGAGCCCCGCCAGCCCCTTCTTCTGGATCAACCTGGCCCAGGCCCAACAGGAGAATGGAAACCAAGGGGAAGCCGCTCAAGCCTTAAAACAAGCCTTTGAATTGGATTCGGCCTTCACGGCCAAATGCCTGGCCCAATCCGCCGTGCTGGATTTTCAGAATGGAAGAAACAAGGATGCCCTGGAGAAATTACAAACCGCCATGGATGGAAACACCACCACCGCCGAGCCTTATTTTTACCGAGGATTAATGGAATTGGACGCCCACATGCGGTCCGACGCCTTGAAGGATTTCTTGGAAGCAAAAAAGCGGGTGGACCCGGCCAACCCGGGGAATATGTCGAACCTGGATGCCTTTATTCAGCAGGCTTCGTCACTTACAAAGACAAGCAATTAAACCCTCAGAAGCCATCTCATCCGATTAGGCAGTTTGGCCCCTTCGTACCCCTTTGCATCAATGAAGAATCAGCAATTTGATTACCGATTGACCGTAAGGCGTGGTGACTCTCACATAATAAATGCCGTTGGAGAGCATCCCACCCGCCGCATCGATCAAACTGACCATTAGGTCTGTCCCAGCAACAAAGACACTGAAAAATAAACGACGTTTCAGATTGGGTCTATACCCCATGTGTTTTTTATCATGACGATTACTTGTATAGATTTGGAATAAATGACCAGTCTTATCTACTAGATAATATGAATAGTTATGAAAACTATAAAACTCTCATAATGAAAAGCTGTAGCATCCAAGAGCTCGAAAACATTGGTAAGTTAATCGTCCAAATTCAGAGTCAATCCAATCTTTTCGGCCATTCAATAATGACTCAAGACCAGTTAATAGAGCTTCAAAAATTGTATTCGGCAAGACTGAAGCTGTTTTCAAACGAATAAAGCGGCTATTTTGGAGCCCATAAAAAAGCCCCCGGGTATCCGGGGGCCTTGATTCATTCCAAAAAAAGCGAATTAAAAATTCAGCGGTTGTCGTCGGGGCGGTACTCATCCCAATGGTCGCCATGGGCCCGATGCCAATCATCATCATGACCGTCCCGCCAATAGCGATGGCCGTGGTCGTAGTAATAGCCCGCCACACAGGATATCTGGGTCAAACCCCCGATGAATAGGATGAGCCAACCGGTCAGCACCAAGAACAAGCCCTTTTTCTTGAACATAAAACCTCCCCTATCGTTTGATGCGGCGTTCCAAATATATTCCCCGTTCGGTCCAAATAACAACCGCACCATACAGACGAATACCTCAAATTGGTGAATCGGCCCTTTGTTTCCGAACTAGTCGCGAATGGACAAGACCCATCTAACAACTTCTATTTTTTGAGAAGTTTAAAAGCGTGACTCCACTGGTTATTCGTTAATCCGGGAATGCACCAAAGCATACAAAGGGGCTCAATGGCTCTCGCGGACTCCGCCATTCCCATATCCTCCACCTCCCATCCGAACTGGTTCAGGATCTCCGCGACTATTTTTTTCGACGCGGCGTCATTACCGCAGATAAACATGCTCGGTTTCCCTCCCGCGAACTGGGGGTTCACCATAAACGCGCTTCCCACGCAGGAAAAGGCCTTCACGAAATGGGCTTCCGGCACCAGCTTTTGCAGGCGTTCCATCAGGGAAAAATTGATGTCAGTAAAGAAATTGAGAACCCCATGAACCGGAGGAACATTCCCAATGGGATTCGTCGTATCAATCACGGCTTTTCCCTTTAGGTTTTCCGGGCCCGCCAGCTGGATCGCTGATTCCGCGGCATCGCCTTTAACGGCCAACACGATCAAGTCTCCAAATTTCGCCGCTTCATGAAAAGTCCCCGTCAAGGCATGGGCCCCGCTTTTAGCCTTCCAATCGTTCAATTTGTTTGGATCTCGGCTGCCTCTCATCACATCATGCCCATATTTTAAAAAACCATTGGCCAATGTTTCTCCCACAATCCCAGAACCCAAAACCGCAATTTTCATTTCACAATCCTCCCCTGAATAGATTGACCATTGCCTATCCTGCTTCTTCAAAAGCCGGAAAAGCAACCTCCCTCGTTCGGGGTCACTCGCCGAGCGATAGGGTTGGGTGTTCCTGTCGGGTTTCTTTGGGGAGCAAAAGGGTCACGGCTGAATCCGGATCAACTAAAGGGGATCGTGCCGCTGTTTCCGTTATTTCGGGGAAAGTCCTACCTGATCCTTTTTCTTATTTTGAGGTCACACCAACCCCTAGTAGCCGCTGATGGGAGCCGCCGTAAAGGTGACCGTTCCGTTTTGCCCGGGAGAGTTGCCCGCCCCCCCCGAGACAGAGATCGACCCTGAAAAGGAAGTCGAGTTTTCGACCAGGGAAATGATCCCGCCCCCGCCGCTGCCGCCGCCCAATTGCGCCGTGCCGCCATTGGCCTGGAGAAGCCCTGTTCCATTGACCGAACTGGCTTCAATCAGGATGGCTCCGCCGGCGCCGCCCCCATCGTCACAGAAAGACCCGCTGTTCTGGTTCCCGAAAAGCCCGCTCATGTCGATGGTCCCGTTGATAGTCGCGGGGGCCACCGTATTAGCGACGGGGTCAAATACCACCACCTTCAAAAGCCCGCCCCCAAAGCTTTGGGGCCAGGGAGAGGCGCCAAGGGTGTAGAACCCCGGACTTCCCAAAAGGGCGGGATGCACCGGGTCGTCGTTGGCTGGGCCGCCATTGCCACAGTTGCCGCTGTTGACGCAAACCGTGGCCCCCGCGCCTCCGTGACCCCCGCCCGCGCCGTATTCATAAAAATCCGGTCCGGGAGTCATGAATGTCACGGCCGCGCCGCCCGGGCCCGGGCCTTGCCCGCCCTGATAACCGGTACCAACCCCGCCGATGGTCGCCCCCGCCTCCAGTTTGAAACATTGGGTGACGAAGGTAACCCCGCCATTGATGGAAACCACGGCGCCCGGCCCTAAATCTACGCAGCCGAAATAATAGGCGCCGCTGTTGAAAGTGGTCACGCCAGAGGAAAAGTTCCAACTGGCCGGCGTGGGCGTCGCGGATGGCGTGGAGGTCGGCGTTCCGGTGATCGTGGGGGTTCGGGTCCAGGTGGGGCAAGTCGTAACGGTAAAGGTAAAGGTGACCGTGAGGGGTACCGTAACGGTAGCGGTGGCCCTGGTTACGGGCGTGGATGTCACCGTCGGGCTTAAGGGAACGGTAGAGGTAGGGGTGCTGGAATTGGTCGCGGTGGAGGTCGCCGTGAAGGGGCTTGTGAAGGTCGAGGTCAACACCAGGGAGCTTGTGGCGGTGGGTGTGGATGTACCCGTGACGGTCGAGGTCAAGGTGCTGGTTCGGGTGGTAGTGGCCGTCGGGTTCGAAGGAACGGTTGAGGTGAAGGTACTGGTGAGGGTCGAGGTATCCGTAGGTGTGGGTACGCCGGGCAAGGTAGGATTTTTACGGCAAGCCCAAGGTAGGCCCATTCCCAGCGCCAACCAAACAGTGATGACTAATCGGATCCATGGTTTCATATGAGCAACCTCCATAAATAGAACAGATACAATTCACTTACTATTTTGCTCCCCCACAGAGAGATTGATTCCAATATTAATTGAATAAAAAAGATAAGGTTTTCCTAAAACTGAAATACCTTGGTTTTAAGGTTTAACTCTTCCCACCCCTTTTTGAGACTATCCGATCTTATGATTTTTTCCCTGGCCCTGACCCACCCGTTTACGGGTCAAAAAATTTCCTTCGACAAGGGGGAAAAGCGTAGGCGGAAGGTGCAGGGGGAAATGTTCCCTTCGGTTTTCTTTGGGGAACAAAAGGGTTACGGCTGATTCCGGAAAAACAAAAGAAGGCCCGAAGGGTTCGGGCCTATGCGGGGTCTAGGTTAAGGGAAGGTTTCCCAAAGGAGGGTAGCCGGGTAGGACGTGCCCGAGGGAACATCCAAGCCATAGATAATATTGCCCCCTGCAGAAAAACGGGTTCGGGTTAGCGTGTAGTTTACGGAGCCAAGATTTCCCGCCGAAGCGTTGATCCAAGTGGCTTTGCTGATGGAATGGGACGAAACGCCCCAAACCTGGAGATTCACGCCGTTCGTCGTGGCGATATTGGTTGTGGACGGGTCAAACCCGGCAGAGTAGGGATATGCGCCCGTGACCCAAAAGCCATAATTATTGTTAATGTTCGAGGCCATGAGATCCAAGATGGAATAGTTGTTCGGGGACGTGAGCCCGTTACCTCCCCCGTTGACCCAAGCCAGGTGATTTCCATCGGGCGAAAGATCCATCTCTTCCCCATTCGACGTATAGGTCCCGGGACCGGTGTACAACTGGGTCAGGGTATAGGTGCTGGTATTAAACAGGTATTCATAGGTGGTGCAGTTGCCGCAACCGTCGGCGCCCACAAAAAGCGTCGTCCCGGCTGAGCTACAAGCCATATAAGCGTTGTTTCCGAAAGAAGTCATCGAAACCGTCCCCACCACAGAAGCCGTCGATCCGTTGATGTAGGAAATGTATTCCGTCGGCCAGTTAACAACCGTTACATCCAATGAGGCAAACACATAGCCGTTGCTGGTCGCCGCCACATGGATCGCCGGGGCCTGCATGAGAACATAATTCACCGCGCTGGTGTTCAGGTTCACCACCGCCAGGTAAGAAGAACCGCTTAACGTCACGTAGAGAAGGCCCGTGGTCGAATCATAGGCCATTTCGCCGGGAGGCGCGTTCAAGGCGTAACTGCTTCCGATGGTCTGATACATCGCGTTGACCGCCTGGATCTTGTTGTTCTGGGTATCCGCGTACAAAACCCAGCCGCTGCACAGGGGGATGATGTGCGTCGCGTAATGGATACCGTATTTCCCGCTCGTCACGGAAGGGTTGGTGATGTAATCCGTCGAACAATTAATCAGCATGGGGGGAACGGTGGCCGTGGGCGTTGTCGTCGGGGAAGCCGTGGGGGTGGCCGAAAAAGTGGCGGTGGGGGTAATGGTAGCCGTGTTTGTTGGCGTCGAGGTCAGGGTAAGGGTCGGGGTGAACGTAGGAGAAGGCGTAATGGTCGGCGTAGCGGTAACAGTCGGACTAAGCGTCACCGTGGGCGATAAAGTGATGGTGGCCGTATTCGTGGGCGTCGAGGTCGGGGTTATGGTCGAGGTGACTGTGGGGGAGGGCGTGATGGTGGGTGTATCAGACACTGTTGGGCTGAGCGTTACGGTAGGCGATAGGGTAATCGTCGGAGTGGCGGTACTCGAAGGGGTGGCCGTAAAGGTCTTCGTCGGCAAGGGGCTGGTAACGTTCGTGAAGGTAAACGTCGGGGTCGTCGTGGGAGTGACCGTTGGGGAAAGGGTGGGGGTAGGGCTGTTTGAAGTCGAGGGAACGACGGTCGGGGTTAAAAAAATGTAGGGGGGAACGGGATTGAAATGGACTGAACCGGGACAACCTTCCAAGAAAACTCCTGACAAGATCAACAGGGGCAAATAAAGCCTGATATGAAAAAATTTCATAGAGCCTCCAAACGATAATCTGTTCTTTATAACTTTCTGGTGTTGAAAGGGAGAATTACGGGAATTATACACCCACCCCCATCATAAAGATTACGACATATAACTCTCCCCTATTCGTTTTATAAACAAACCTCCCTTAATCCGCCCTTGGAAGCAGAATTTACATCCATCCCCCGCGAGTCATATTAAGATAAAACGTAATTATTTTATTTCCCGTCACGTTCCAATATTTGAGGGGGCTTTATGTCACTTTCCTATCGTTTAGTCCTGTCCTGCCTTTTTCTTATGCTACTTTCCCCTTCTTTCGCCCAGGCCTATACCTCCAACGACTATTACAAGGCCGGTATCACTTATTATTCCCAACAGGATTTCCCGAAGGCCATCGCCTACCTGAAATGGGCCGCGCAATTAGACGCTAATAACTGGAAGGCGAACCAGGTTCTCGGCTACGCCTATTACAAGAGCGGAGACTACGCAAATGCGGTAACCGCATTCGAAAAAAGCCTCCAGGTCAACCCGAACAATCCCTCACTGAAATCCTTTGACGATCTGGTCCGGGCGAAAGCCGGGCTGGGTACCTCCTCCGTGTCCACCGCCCCCGCCCCCCCTCCGGTCACAACGCCTTCCGCGCTTCCACCCTTACCGGCCCGGTCCTCATCGCTGGTTTACATTTCCATACCGGATGAATTCAGGAAAAATTCATGGCTTAACTTCCACCTGGGCGCTATTTACGCCACCCTCGGGGACATGCCGAACGCGGCGAGCGTTTTCAACAGCTCGATTCCTTCCTCCGTCACCCATGGCGCCACGATCGATCAATTGGGATTCCTGATAGGCGCCGAGAGCGGTTGGTCCTTTGATCCCGAGAACGCGATCGGCTGCAGCGTGGATTTTGGATTGTTCGGGGGGTACAAGGACAGCGCCACCAATGGGCCCAACACGGGATCGGATTCGTATCAACCAACCATGATTGCCGTCGAGCTCAAGTACTTTCATTCCTTCTTGATGGGCAATTCCCGTTTTCGCGTGGGGATCGGGCCGGGGATTTACGTCACCAATTTAAGCGTGAGTGAAGTTCTGAATGATACATCTGTCATTTCCGGCAACATGGTGGGTGGGGGATTTGGCGGCGTATTGGATTTAGGCTGGGAAACGGTCATTTCGAATCAATTTACCTTCAACGCCACCCTCCGGTGCCGTTACGCCTCAACCTCGAACATCGAAGGCAGCGCCACGTACCCCAACGGTAACTCGGAGGAGATTGGCTTCGACGCGACCTCCCAGGGTTATATCGGTGTTACTTCGACGTCCAACATCGGTTCCAACGGCATCCGATGGGCCAAGATTGATTACACGGGTGCGGATGGCCTAATCGGATTTTCTTTTCATTATTAAAAACTCAAACCAGCCTGTAACCGAAGCCGCACGTTTATTGGGATTTCTAAAGATTAAAAGCCTTTCTCCCCCCCCCTTGGACCCCGCTTATATAATGCTCATGTTGATGGGGAGAATGGATTCTTCGGGCCCTCATCTCGGGGTCCTTTCTCTCTTTATTGAGCGGTTCAATTTGAATGAAAGGGAGAATTTTCGTGAAGAATTGGAAGAAGCTAATCGTTTTGGCGATCTTTTCGCTGGGTGGGGCTGTCTCGGCATTCGCGCAGGACCAATCGTCGGCTTTTCTTCAGGCGGCCAACTCGGCCTATGCCGAAAGAAACTACGATCAGGCCATCGGAGATTATCTGCAGGCCCTGCAGGGCAATCCTAATTCCTGGCAGGCCTATCAGGGGTTGGGTAACAGCTATTATGGAAAAGGCGATTACGCCAACGCTTTGGCCAACTATCAAAAATCGCTGGATCTGAACCCTGGCAATACGGCCATTTCCCAATTTCTCCCTTCAGTTCGTGCCAAAGCCGGATCGGCCCCGGCCGCTTCGAATGTTTCGGTTCCCAGACCCAACGCTTCCATGGGCCCTTCGGATAAATTTGAATTGGATCTGGATGGCGCCCTGGCCTTCAGCACGGGCGCGGGTTATGGCCTGGGCTTTGGGGGTGGAGCGGCCGGTTATGTGCCGATGGATAAGAACATCATGATCGGCGGCAGCGCGGCCTATTACACTTTCAGCTATAACGCCACCGCCAGTGAAAACTCGGGAGGAGAGACCGTGACGGCAGGCGGCAGTTCCAGCGCGAGCAGTATCGAGTTTTTGGTCTCGGGTAAATATCTATTAGAGGGCGATAAGATCAAGCCCTACCTGATCGGCGGGGTGGGAGCCTCCATTTTCTCCTATTCAGTCGGCGGGGGCGGGAGCGCGGGAAATGGTTCGGAAGGTGTCACCGAAACGGTCAAATCGAGTTCCTCCGGCGTCGATCCCGTTTTATCGATCGGAGGGGGATTAAAGATGCCCGCCGGACCGAACATGGATGTTTTCGCCCAGGCCAAGCTGGATCTGGTGATATCCCTGAGTGGCGCTTCGACCAGTATCAACGGCAATAACGGCGGACAAACCGTTTCGGGAACTGAAAACGTCGGCGGCGGCGGGACCTTTTCCTACATCCCCTTCGAAGTTGGTGTTGACTTTAATTTGTAGCTAAGACGTTTTTGAGCCAGGTCAAAAAAAGTCCGCCCCCTCTTGGGGCGGGCTTTTTTATTTAAACATTAGTTGAGTTTTAAACGTATTTCCGTCGTGAGTAGAGGGAATTTAGCAGAGGACTGAAAAGGAAGTTAACAAAGTACGTTTTTTACCCAGTTTTGGAATTTCGTTCGATCGCAAAGTGGAAAATTGGGGCCATGTACTTTTTTGGCATTGGTTACGAAGAGGCCTTTATAAAAATTCTTCCAAATGCGCATCCAAGAAATCATAAATACTCTCATAATCTACAAATTTTAAGCCTCTTAAGCCCTCATTCTTTTTAATATCCATTTTCCTTTGCTCACCTAATCCAATACCAGTTGCGAACAAACTTTTTCCAGCAAACGTACTCTCATTTACCATCCGACCTGTTTCTCTCGGGGGAAATTTCCTTCTGCCAGTTACAAATTCAATATTTGTTGGGCTAATCCTATTTTTTATCCAACGAGCAGAAATAGTATTTAACTTAGATAGATTTATAGGGTCAAACCCAAACCCCAGAAAAACAATTTTTTCAGCAACCTCGATCAATTCCTTAGCTCGATTTATGACCGCATTTTCCCCCGGTTCATGAAAAAGCCTTATACCTCTACTCATACGAGCAACCTCAACACTATCAAATTGGGGAAGACCCAATATTTTCATATTGGTTTTCTCGTTTTCTTTTTCCCATGAGAGGTTTTTAATTTTTCCATGGATATGTAAAAGTGGCACATTCTCAAAAAAGGCGCACACATCTTCGTGTGTGGCTTCCGGGAAGGTGTTTATTAAATTTTCAGAGAAGATGTATTCAAGAGACGTATCGTAATTAAAAGTTATAAATCCAATATCGGGATTGATTTCCTTTGGGCTTAATTTACCTTTGGCCAAGCGGCTCCAAATCAATTGGCACCATTCATCCTTTAATAAAAATTCCTCTCGTTCAGTTCTCAACAAAATATAGGTAATCATTAATTTCCCAAACGGAATTAATGATTTATGAGTATTTAAGAATTCATCAATAGTAAATTGGCCAGATTTTCTTAATGTTTCAGCCAAATTTGAAAAAGGATCTATATTCAAAAATTGATCGTTTAACAATGAATTAATTTCAGATCCAGTTCCCATTTCAACATCGATATATTTCATTGCATTTATATATGTAAGTTGTAAATCCGCACTTCCCCTTAAACCGACTATTTCATTTTTTAAATCCTTACCTATTGGATAACCATAAGGCGCACTTGCACCTGCGCCTAAGATGAATATTGTTTTCTTTTTTGGAACCATTATCTAGAACCCGTAATACTAAAATTTTGAAATCACGCTTTAAACTTGCCAACATTTTCCACTTTATGACTTACTACCCCGATAACTGAACCATCGTACAATTAATATCTTTTCGCCTTTAAACATACCTAATTACTCGAATACCCCCCCTATTTCAAATATTCATCCAGCCACTTCATGAATTCCGCGTTATTTTCCAAATACAAAAACTCGGCGTGATTCCCTTCTCTGATCTCAGTCCAACTGGTGGAACCCGGAATATTCTCGAATATTTTACGGCTCAGGCTTTTAACGACCAACCGGTCCCTACCGCCCACCAGAAAAGCGGTGGACACTTTGATTTCGGGCGCCAGTTTTGCCCCATCGGGCTTAGCGGAAAAGGGGTTACCCCACCTGAAAAAGAGACCGAATTCGATCTTGAGGCGCTTTTGGATGGCTTTCCAATGGGTGGCTATGGCAAAACCCTGGCGAAGGGGTCCAGGGTGAGAAGGATATCTTCCAACCGGGTAGGGCAAGAGATTAGAAGGGCTTTTGTAACCAGCTTAGGCCAGGCATGGGCGGCCCTTAAGGCATGGTAAGAACCAAGGGAAAGGCCCACTAAGATCCTTTTGCGGTAATGGCCCCATTTTAAAAGGGGTTCCAGATCGAGATATTCGTTACCCCCAAAGCTATAACGCCCTTGGCTTTTTCCCACCCCCCGAAAGTCGATGCAGAGCACATCCCCATAGCGGGTTAAGTCGTCACAGAGTTGGGTCATGGGGTAAGCATCTTTGAATTTCGCGAAACCCGGGGCCAGGATCAGAAGCTTTCCAGCCGATTTTTTCCCGGGGAAATAATTAGCGGCCACCTTCAACCCATCCCGGGTTGTGAAAAATTGCTCTTTAAATTTGTTCTTAGTCATTGATGAAAAGGGGCCTTTAATATTCAGTCTTCCTGGTCTTCCTCCTCGATCAATTCAATGGATAACACCGAACTGAAGGGATACATGGCGTCGATGGTCCCGTTGGCCTTCTTCACGACGTAATGGGCTTCGCTTCCCACCGGAACCGCCTCAACCGTACATCCCGGTTCGTGGTTGTAGGCATTGTCCTCATCCCCTATGACGATCACTTGGTAATAAGGCGTCACCTTTCGGTGCTGGTTTCTGACCGGTTTGGCATCCTCAAACAAACTCATATAGACCTCCTCGTATTATTTGTGTTTGTGAACAGCGTTAAAAAGGGACCTAACTCTTTTTTTGCATAATTCAGCTACCACCCTAATTCGATTTCGCGATCGTTCCCAGAATTTCCAAGTTTTGACAATGTGGATCAATCTTCTGAGCAAGCTTGATATAGTTAACCGCTTGATCGGGATGTCCCATCTTCATTTCTGCCAAAGCCATGTAACTAGCATAATCGGCTTGATAAGCGGGATAAAAAACTCTTTTCAGGGCATCCTTCAATAGGGGCATGGTTTCCTCGCAACGCCCCATCGCAACAAGGACCTTACCCCTCGTTCCTTTATAGTGCGGTATCCAGAATCCATTCCGGAAGGCCTTTTCGGAACATTCATCAGCGGTTTTTAAGAGATCTTGGTCCTTCATCCCGAGATAACATTCCGCGAGATCTGCCATCGCTTGAAACTTGGCTTCCGATGCCATGGTACTGTTTTCTAGTAATTCCGTATAAAGCCTTCGGGCCTCAGAAAACTCACCTGTCATTAATAACCAATAGGCATAGGACATCATAAATTTCCCTTTTTTTCGATACTGTGGAACTTTCTCCTCGAAAAAAACTTTCGCAACTTCGGAATATCGAGTACGGGTCTCGCCACTATAGGCCGCGCTCAGGCTGTAACTACTTGCGAGGTTCTGGTCTACTTCGTCCTGGGGTTTGAAGAAGGCGGTCAAAACGTTCATTCCGTCATTCGCTTTGTTCTGAGTTACAAAATCTAGCCGATGCGGGATGATGTTGTAGGTAAAAATCACGCCATTCATGATGGCGATAGAACCCAGAAAGACTGAGGCCAGATCTAATGGGATCGATTCTTGCCCAATGTTTCCAAAATTCAATGCGGTATGTCGCCCAAAGGCCATTAAGGCCCACCAAGCTACCAAGCATAGGATCAAGTTCGTGAAGGGGCCCGCAAGGCTGACCAAGAATTGTTTGGCACGAAATTGGACGGGAGATGTCGAACCGATCATGGCGGCACCACCAAAAGGGTATTGATGGACTTGTACTGGAAGACCAAAAAGTTTGAATTGGAAAAGATATTCGCCAATCCCGCATTGGATCCAATAGACTTCCCAGCCCAAAAGTCGAGCCATCAAGGCGTGCCCTAATTCATGCGGGATCACGGAGAGGATCCGAGCCAGAATCAACGAAAACATCAAGAACATCGGCCAACCCACCGAATCAAGAGGGTGATCGATTATGTTATAGAGCCCTACAGCGCCAAAGAAGAGGTAAACGCCGAAATAGATATAGGTGAATTTAATTGCTGATTTATTGGAGCATTCAAAACAAATGAAACGGGACCTTGAAATGGGCTTGAAGACCTCTTTCACTTCCGAAACCCGACCGCAAACGGCACACTGATAGCTTTCGGTTGGTGGAAAGATCGGACCGTTCTTCTCACTACGGGTTATGCTGAATTCCCCATTGTTGTTGCTGACGACGACCAATGACCCATCTTTGACCGATATCTTCTCGGCCAGCAAATCTGGGATGACGATATATAAGAAATTGCCTTTGACCGATGAAGTCGGAGGGGCGATGGGCACCAATTCCTGGCCACCCATGTGCAGAGGAATACGTAGGGTGAGATGACCATCGATGTGTTCTATGGGGCCGACTATGGATATTTCTTTTTCCGTAGAGCACCTTCTAAATTGGTACCGTCGACTGAATTCCTAACAAACAAAGGTATCCAGGAATGTAAAAAAAAGGAGCAGGCCACCCTGAACTCTTTGGAAGGTGGGTTTTGGTGGCCTGCCGTTTTTTGTATTATTCCAAGCCCGTCACTCGTACGTCATATGGGTATTTCACCTTGTAGCCAAAGGTAATTTTACCCTTTTCTTTCGGACCCAGGACCAGATTCCAGCGCAATGAACCTGGCTGATCTGCGTTTTCATACATGGGCCTGGGCCTGAATATTCTGTATTTAAATGGAAGAAGCGGGGTGGGCACTATAATGTGGAACATATTACTAGACGAAGTTGCCGGGCGAAGTCATCTAGGATATCCCGGCTAAGATGGTTTGAACCCTAATTAGAATGGAGATATGAAATGCGAAGGATTCCCGTTTCATTGGCGAAAATATTCCTCTTTGTTCTAATCCTGATGGTGGGTGGCTTTCGGGTTTCTTGGGCGGTCCGGCCTATCTCGAATAATATCGCATTGGTTGCGGGCGGGAGGTCGGAAGGTTACCGGGACGGGAGTTTTACCACCGCTCTGTTCAAACGACCCTATGGTTTGGCTATCAGCCCGGACGGGTCGTCCCTTTATGTGTCGGATACGGGAAATAATCGGATTAGGATCGTACACCTGGACCAAGCCGATCAAGTGACGACCTTGGCGGGCCAGGACCAAGCCGGGAACCAGAACGGATCCCTCGATACGGCCCGTTTCAACCAACCCCAAGGAATCGTATGCCTTCCCGATGATCGATTGATTATCAACGATCTTGGCAATGGACTCCTTCGTCTTCTGGACCTCAAGGAGCGGAAGGTCTCGGTTTTGGGGGGCGCCCCTCAGGCCCATTTGGCGGAAGGACCCGCCAGTCAAGTTTCCATGGCGGGTGTTCAGGCTATGGCGTATCAGCCCACTTCTCATTGCCTGTTTTTCTCACAACCCCAGGAACAAGCCTTGAAGCGCCTCGATCTTAATACCGGGATCGTGAGTTTTGTGCTCCATGCCTCCGAGGTCATTCCCGAGCCATTCGCACTTTGTTCGACCGGGAAAGACATCTACGTAGCGGACCATGACCGTGTCTTCAAGTTGATCGAGGAGGGGGGAGGGGTATACAAACCCCAATTGATCGCCACCCTGGCCACCACGATTATGGAATTGACGGGAAATGAAAGCCATCTTTACGCCTTGAACAAAAATGATCTATCGCCCGTTGTGAGGGTCCTTCCCGCCGCCGAACCCGTCACCTTTGTGACTTCCTTCGGGGATGTCGTTCCCAATCCAGGAAAGAATCTGCCGAGCTTCAACTCGGATGACGAAACAGGCTCGTTCGTCCTGGACCCGAGAGACCCTTCTAAGATCTATGTTTCCAACCCTTCCTGGGGCATTATCACCTCGTTCAGGGATCTTTTCGGCCATTGGGACAATTGGTATTGTATTCGTAATTCAAGCGGCCTGAATGAACCCGAATATCCGACCACCAAACCTTCCCGGACTTTTCGCATCCTTCTTTGCGGGGATTCCCATTCGGCGGTTGTCAGCAACTATCCCTTGAAGAACACCTGGAACATCCAGAATTGGAACGACGGAGTCAGGGATCGGGACGTTGCCCCTCCCCGCCAGGTGAGTCTGTCCAAACGCATGGAACTGGAGCTTAACACCCTGGCCGCGTTGGACAATCTTCCGTATAACTTCGAAGTACTCAATCTTTTCCATAACAGCAACGATCCTCACCTTTTCCTGTGGCCGACTTATGAGGTGCCGGAGGCGGTCAAGAAAAACGATATCGATCTGGTCGTCATTCTGGAAACCCCCACAGTAGGGGGGGCCGAATTTTTGCCGCTGACGAGGTATTACTTATATCCGTTAACGAAAGAGGGTATTCCCTCGGAGAGTGTCGATCCGGAATATCTATTAAAACCGCCCATCGAGAGGATACCGGATGGAGAAACTCGACAGTTCTTTGAAAAATGCAAATCCAAAGATCTGGTCCACATAGATTCCCGCAACATGGTTTTTGATGAAAAAGTGCTTGCCGATCCCGACCTCCACGCGATGGTCGTGGATCTGTATGAAAAGCCGCTGGCGATCCTCAGCGAAAGACTTTCCACCTTAAAATCCTCCTCGAAGAAACCTATTTCTCTCGTGCTTTGCACCGCCCATACCGGCCCCTATCGGGAGGATCTGGTTGATTCGGAAGAACCAAAAATCTGGGCGGAAGTGACTAAAAGAGTAAATGTTTCTTATTTGGATCTGAACGAGGAGATCAACGCATTGAATCTTTCCTTTTTTCCATTATCAGAAAATTACGATAACGCCCATTTGAACCCGGATGGTCACTTATTCTTCAGCTTCTTGCTTGATCACGATTTGATTCGAGATGGTTATTTGCCCTTTCGGGAAAAAGAAATTCACTGACCCGGAAGCGGTAGTACCGCGAACGACTTTTTCAGATCTATACCCATTGCCGAATGGTTCGTGGTTTTGTTTCGAGAAAAGACTTCTTGTATTGCCTAAGTCTAAACAATTTTTATTTTTTGCTCGTCTGTAATTAATTGTGACCGGCGTAAAAAAAGGCAGGCCACCTATACCTTTTGAAAGTGTGTTTAGGTGGCCTGCCGCTCTTTCAATTATTCCAAGCCCGTCACTCGTACGTCATCTGGGTATTTCACCTTGTAGCCAAAGGTAATTTTACCCTTTTCTTTCGGACCCAGGACCAGATTCCAGCGCTCAAGCCCGGGTTGATCCACATCTTCATCCAGGGGCTTGGGCTGAACCTGGGTTTGTTCGACGGTAATATCCTTTTGGCGTGAACGCGGTAGCTGTTCACGCACTTGGATGGTTTGGGGCCCCGAATGGTAGTTGGTAACGGTGGTCACCCAGCGGTACTGGCGTTCGCCCTTGTTGGTATCAAAAAGGTCACCCGACCCGCCTTCCTGGTTTTTGGCCATCTTGCGTTCCACGCGCACTTCCTCGTCCTGGCCGAACCCCAAATCGAAAGTTTCACCCGGCGACTTGGGCTCCAAATTCGTGGTTCCCACGAAATCCCCGTTTCGAAAGAGCTGGGCATCCCCGGAAAGAAGAGCCTGTTCCCCGCCATAGGTCACGTGCGCTTCCAGGTAGGCGGCCTGGGACAAACGGGGTACGGCCACCAGGTTCAAATCCACGGTCTGTGAGTTCTGGGCGATGGCGACCCGGTGTTCCGTCCCATCCGAGGGGACGTCCCGCCCTACGGGAATCGAAAAATTCATCGCGAAGGCGGATTGAATGGTTTGGGCTGTCACGACTTGGGCAGGGGGCAACATGGGTTTTTCCATATTGGATGCCATGGGAGCGGGTTCGACAGCGGATTCGGCGATGTCCGCTTGGAAATTCATCCCTAAAGATGCCTTTAACCGTCCTTCCCTCTTACGATATTGAACGTAATCCAGCCACCAGTTGGTGGGGTCGGGCACTTGGGTTCCCTCCGTCGGGCGAACCGTGGAAAGGGTGAGTAATACCCCATCCCAATCCTCTCCCGTGTTCTGGCGGATACCGGCGTTGAAATCCAGGCTCAAGCTGGGTTTCTCGCCTTCGGTATTCAACCGCAAATCGTAAAGAGGCTTCCAGGAGGCTTGGGTGACTTGATAGGTAAGGGTGAAATGGGTCAGCCCCGCATCCGGCAATTCCAGGTCCGCTTCCGCCGTGCGTTTTTCTTTGCCGGGGGAATTTCCCTGGGAAAGTTCCTTGTTCAAGGCTGAAATTTGATCATCGATGGCGTTCATAGCCCTCTCATCCTTGCGGTTCAGGGCGGTCAAAAGGCCGATACGGATACCCACCGCCTTGGCGGAGGAAGTGAAATCGAGAATGGCGGAAGGGCGGCTGATCGCCTGTTCCGAGGCGCTTTTGGAGCCTTTATCGGCCAGGGCCTTGAGCAGGTTGATTTCGGCCGTCCGGGAATCCATCCGGTCGCCCAGGTCGGTTCTTTGCTCTCCCAGGCCCTTTATCTTTTCCTTCAAAAGGCGGGTACGTTTATCGACCACGTCCGCCGTATAGACGTTGCGAAAGGAGACACCGTAAAGCTTGGTGCCCTGCGGCCCCTCAACGCTTAGTCTTATGGATGATTCGATCACGGAAGCCGGCAGGTCGGGGAAGATCACCCGGTTCACCCCCGCCGGAAGGTTCAAGCTGCCCTCCCGCGTCACCCGGGCCCCGTCGGGAAACACCGTCACCTGGCGAGGTGTGGTTTCGGCCGTCACATCAGCCCTTACAGGGGGTACCGCCAACCCCAGGATTAAAAGAGTTAAAAACCACCTTCTGTAAGGCATGGACTTCATATTCCACCTCCGATTGGTTTCGCTTCTTATATGAGACCCTGGAACCCTAAAAAGGTTCCTGGCTTAATAGGAATTTCCCACCCGTTCACCATCGTACTCCGCCAAACGCCGCCTGCCTTTCATGAAATGATTTGTCATTTATTTAGTCGAATAGCCCCCAAAACCCATAAATTCGGCTGTTCCCTTTTCGTCCGAATCGATTCACACCGGGTATGAATCGATTCGGTCGGGTAGTGAATCGATTCATCGGACCGTGAATCGATTAATGAGTCGAATGAATCGATTAGACCCCAAAAACCCAATAAATTCATGGGTTCTCCCTGAATTGACTAATCGATTCACACCGGTCGTGAATCGATTGGAGCGATGAGTGAATCGATTCGGTCGGATAAAGAATCGATTCACACCGGCCTTTGGTGGAATGAGTCGAATAATGAGTCGATTAGTCAATTCGTGAGTCGAATAAATTCCAATAACCCAACAAATCCAGGGGTTCTACCAGAATCGACTAATCGACTCACACCGGCCTTTAGTCAAATGAGTCGAATAATGATTCAATTAGTCAATTCGTGAGTCGAATAGATTCCAAAAACCCAACAAATCCAGGGGTCCTACCAGAATCGACTAATCGACTCACACCGGCCTTTAGTCGAATGAGTCGAATCATTAGACGATTAGACGAAACGTTGGACGCATTGGACGAAGCGTTAGACGATTAGTCGAATCGGTCAAAACCGTCAAAATCAAGGAAATACCATGAATTGATTTAAAGAGCAGACATTTCCTTCAAATCCACCTTGGCACTCTTGATCCATACCCTCATGGCAT